>JACPVJ010000080.1 GCA_016191785.1 Myxococcales bacterium
AGCCGCGCCGAGATTTGGCAGCGGTTTTCCTCCTCGCTCGCGGCCCTGCCGGCGGCGTCGGTGGGGTCGGTCCGGCTCCGAGGGGCCGAGCTCGCGCTCGAGCTCGGCGACGCCGACGTCGCGCTCGACTGGGCGCAGGCGGCCGGGTCGGTCGAGCCGCGATCGCGGGCGGCCTTCGTGCTCGGTCGCGCGTCGCTCGCGCGCGGTGATCTGGTCACGGCGCTGGCTGCGCTCGAGCGAGCGGCCTCGCTCTCGACCGACGACGACCAAGCGCGCGCCGAGGTCTGGGTTCAGATCGGCGAGGTGCACTACGCCAAGGGCGAGCTCGACCGCGCCGCGACGATGGCCGAGCAGGCGCTCGAAGCGGCGTCTGCGTCCAGCGTCCGCCTGGCGGCGAAGAACCTGCGCGGCAAGCTGCTCTTGGCGGGCGGCGACTGGTCGGGCGCGGACGCGCATTTCGCCGCGGACGCCTGCGAGGCCGTCGGCACGGGTGACTTCACCGCCGAGCTCCGCGCTCGGGTCAACCGCGCCATCGCGCTCTTGTCGAGTGGCGCGTCGGACGCGGCTCGCGAGATGCTGACTCGCGTCCTGGTCGACGCCGAGGCACGCGGTGAACGGCGCGCCGTCGGATTCGCCCTCAGCAACTTGGCGGTGCTGGCCATCGAGCGGCACGACTATGGTCACGCGCTCGAGCTGCTCGAGCGCACGATCGGCGCCCACCGGCGGCTCGGCGATCGCCTGAACTTCGCCCGCGACGTCTCGAACCTGGTCGAGCTCCGCCTGAGGCTGGGCTTGGTCGATCAGGCCGAGCAAGTGTTGCGCTTCGGGCGCAACGCGCTGGGGCCCGGCGCGCCCGGGTCGCGCGCGGCCGAGCTGGCGATCGCGGCCGCTCGGGTGCACCTCTGCCGCGGTCGGACACCCGAGGCCGAGCGCGAGGTGCGCGCCGCCCTTCGCTGGGCGTCGATGTCCAGCGACGGCGACAAGCTCGGCGAGGGCCACCGGCTCGCGGCTCGCATCGCGCTCGAAGACGGCGCCGTGCGGGTGGCCGAGGCGGAAATCACCCGGGCGCGCGAGCTGGCAAAGGCCCCCTACGACCACGCGGAGGTCGCCCTGCTCGCGGCGCTGACCCTGCGAGCCACCGGAGCGCCGGCGCGGGCCGCCAGCGACGCGGCGGTCGCGGCGTCGCGCGAGGCCGGAGACGAAGAGCTCGCGCGGGACGCCCACGTGCTCGCGGCCGAGCTCGCCCTCGACGAAGGCGACTCGGCCTCGGCACTGTCGCACCTCCGCTCGGCTCGGTCCCTGGTCGACGACGTGGTGGCGAGCCTGACCGGGGCGCTGACCGAGGTCTACCAAGCTCGTCCGTCGTTGCAGCGCCTCGCGCGCCTCGAGCGCGCGTCGCTCGAGTGCGGTTCCGATCCCGAGGGCGAGCCTGTTTCCGGGCGGCCTGCCAGCGAGCCGCCCCGGGCGCCGCGCGGAGCGCCGGTCTACGTGGGGCGACACCCGAGCGTGAGAGCGCTGCTCGACTCGGCGGCCCGGGTCGGCCGGGCCGGCGCGACCGTGCTCATCCACGGCGAGAGCGGCACCGGCAAAGAGCTGGTGTCGGAGCTGATTCACACCCAGAGCAGCCGCGCCCAGGGGCCGCTCGTGAAGGTCAACTGCGCCGCCCTGGTCGAGACGCTGCTGCTCAGCGAGCTCTTCGGCCACGAGAAGGGTGCCTTCACCGGGGCCAGCTCTCGCCGCCGGGGTCGCTTCGAGCGCGCGAACGGCGGCACGTTGTTCCTGGACGAGATCGGCGACATCTCGCCACGCACCCAGGTCGCGCTCTTGCGAGTGCTCGAAGAGCGCCGCATCGAGCGCGTGGGTGGCACGACTCCGGTCGACGTCGACGTGCGCATCGTGTGTGCCACTCACCGCGACTTGCGGGCGATGGTCGAGGCGGGTCAGTTCCGAGAGGACCTCTACTATCGGCTGAGCGGCATCACTTTGGAGGTGCCGGCCCTGCGCGAGCGCTTGTCGGACCTCCCGGGCCTGTGTGACGCGATCCTCGAGCGTGCGGCGCGCGAGCGCGGCGACTCGCCGAAGGCCCTGAGTCGCGAGGCCTTGGAGCTCTTGGCGCGCCATCGCTGGCCGGGCAACGTGCGCGAGCTCGAAAACGCGCTTCGCGCGGTGTCCGTGCTGTCGGACGGGGACGTCATCAGCGCTCAGGATTTCGTCGAGCACGTCGACGCACTGCGCAAGGTCTCGCTGGAAGCGCCGGTCTCGCGGCGCGACGCGCCGGCGTCACTTCGGACGGTCCCGGCGGCCTCGGAAGCTCCTGTCACCGACGTCGCCTACCGCGAGATCCGCCAGGGTTCGGTCAGCCTCTCCGACCTGAAGCGGAACATCGAGCGCGACTGCATCGAGCGCGCTCTGGATGACGCGGGCGGGAACATCACACGCGCTGCGGCGCTTCTGGGCATGAAGCGCCCGCGCCTCAGTCAGCTGGTCAAGCAGTACGGCTTTCTCGTGATCGGGGCGGAGGATCCGTGATGAAACGGCAAGTCTGGTTCTTGGTGGCAGCAATCGCTCTCGGCGCGACCGGGTGTGCGATCGACAGTGGCGAGCCCGCCGAAGAGGGCGTGGGCGCGCATGGCGCTGCGCTCGGCTCCGAGCCCAGCGGGGGCGACCCCGCGCCGGGTGGTCCGGCGGGTACCTTGGGCAAGCCGAGCGAAATGGTCGTGACCTCGGGCGATCCCAGTGGTCCCACACCCTACCCCTGGGCGGCCGAGGACCCGAGCGGCGGTCCCACACCCTACCCCTGGGAAGAAGAAGCCGACGACTCGCAGCCGAGCGACGACGGCGCCGAGCCCGAGAGCGCGACCTCCGGGAGCGGGGCGACTCAGACCAAGACCACGTCGAAGCACTGAACGGCGTCGGCGCCCGGGCGCGGGCACCCGCGCTCGAGTCCGAGGGATCGGGGGGCTGCCTAGGCGCCGGGGGTGTACGCTCCAGAGCGCGTGGACCTTCGAACGCGCACCTCGCTGTTCTGTGGCGCCCTGGCGCTGGCGATCGCGGTGTCGATCCTGCTCCGGGGCCGCCGTCGGCGTGCCCACCTCTTCTTCGCGGCTTTCGCCGCCGACATCGGCCTCTGGTACATCGCGCAGTGGGCGTATCACTTCGCGCGGTCCGAGGTCTGGGTGCGCTTCACCGCGGTGCTCGCGGTGCTGCTGCCGCAGTTCGCGGTCCACCTGTTCGAGGTGCTGGTCCCCCGTCGCGACAAGCGCTCGACCCTGGTGCGCGTCGCCGGCGTGCTGATGGTCCCGATGATGGTTTTGGTGCTCTCCCCCGAGCACAAGCACGGGCTCGTGCGCGGCGCCGTCATGCTCTACGTGTTCGGCCTGATCTCGGCCGGGCTCTGGTCACTGGCCGTCCGCGGCGAGCGCAGTCGCTCGCGCGCCACCCAGCAACGCATGCGCTTCTTGGTGGTCGTCGGCGCGCTGGCGGCGGTCTTCACCCTGGCAGACTTCCTCTGGTTCGTCGGGGCGCCGCTGCCGCCCGTCGGTGCAGTGCTCAGCATCGTCTTCTTGTTCATCCTCGCCGAGTCGATGATCCGCGAGCGGCTGGTCGATCTCTACGACATCCTCGGTCGGCTCTTGGTGTCCACGGCGCTCGCCTTCACCCTGGCCGGCATCTTCTACGTATTCGTCGTGCTGGTGGGCGGGTTTTCCACCATGTACTTGAACGCGATCCTCGCGGCGATCGTGATCTTGGTGCTGTTCGATCCGCTGCGCGACAAGGTCGAGCAGTACATACACTTCGCGTTCTTCAGCGAGCGCGTGGACTTGGACCGTGCGGTCGCCAAGGCCCGTCAGCAACTCGCCCACGTGCTCGAGACGCGAGAGATGATGCACGTGGCGATCTCGGCCATCGAGGCATCCCGGCGAGCGACGGCCGCCGCGCTCTATCTCCGAGATCCCACCGGACCCGATTTCGAGCTCGGCCAGTCGTTCGGCCCCACGCCGCCTCCGCGGATCGACTCGGCGACCGCGCGGCCGCTCCTCGATCGACTCGGGTCCAAGCCGTCGGTGCCTCTGGAGCTGATCCGGCATGGCGTGAACGAGCGCCGCCGTGGGGGCCAGACCCTCACCCTCGAGGCGGACGAGCGGGTGCTCGCCGCGGCCGAAGTCCTCGGTCCGTTCAAGAGCGGCGTCTGCCTGGCGGTCCGCGGCGAGAGCGAGGCGGTGGTCGGCGTCCTTCTCGTGGTCGACGATCGGGTGTCCGACGCCTTCAGCAGCGAAGACGTCGCACTGCTCGAGGCGCTCTGCGTTCAGATGTCGGTCGTGATCGAGAACTCGCAGCAGTACCGGCGGATGCAGGAGCGCGATCGGCTCGCGGCGTTGGGCCAGATGGCAGCGGGCTTGGCGCACGAGGTCAAGAACCCGCTCGGGGCCATCAAGGGCGCGGCCCAGCTGCTCTCCGAGCCGGAAGAGGGCACGGTCACCGATCCGCAGTCCAAGGAGTTCTTGGGGATCATCCTCGAAGAGGTCGATCGGCTCGACCGCGTCGTGGGCTCGGTGCTCGACTATGCGCGACCCTCGAAGGGCAACCCCGGCGCAGTGGACGTGAACGCGGTCGTCCGTCGAACGCTCCAGGTGCTCTCGTCGGCCCAACAGTCCGATCACGACGTGACGGTGGAGCTGGGCGAGGGGTTGCCGCTGGTCCGCGCAGATGCCGAGCAGCTCCGGCAGGTGTTGATGAACCTGGTGCAGAACGCCCTCCACGCGACGGCGACCAAAGGCGGCGGGGTCAGCGTGTCCACGCGCTGTCGCCCTGGTGGCCCCGGCAAGAGCGAGTGCATCGAGATCGCCGTCCGCGACCACGGCACCGGGATCACCCCGCAGGTGCTGAAGAGCCTGTTCGTGCCGTTCTTCACGACCAAGGAGAAGGGCACCGGCCTCGGGCTGGCCATCAGCCAGCGGCTGGTCGAGGAGTGGGGCGGTCGCATCGAGGTCGTCTCGCAGGCCGGCGCCGGGTCGACCTTCTCCGTGGTGCTTCCGGCGGGCATCGAGCTTTCGACCCCGCTGCCCGGGGGCGCCACCAGCTCCGCTGCCCCCGGCGCCCCGGAGGCCGAGCCCGCCTGATCTCCGCCGCGGTGGGCGGCCGCGGGGGTCCGTCCGGGGGGGCCTGGGTCCGGGCCGGAACGGCGAAAGCGCCCGAGTCTTGGCGGCTTGCTTGACCCTATCTTCTCGCAGGCCCTATCTTTTTGTGGACGCACTGCTCATCGCGGCCGCGCCCCCCATCCGGGCGGCGTGACCGAGGGCTGCCAACCGTGATGGCCGATAGACTCGCTAATTCTCCTGCCGGCGGTCCCACCCGCCTAGCGCTCCGGTTCATCTCCGGGAAGTACCAAGGCGGCGAGTACCCGCTCGACGACGGCCGCCAGATCGTGATCGGCCGATCCAGCGATCTCGACATGGTGCTGGTCGAAGAGATGGTTTCGCGCCGGCACGCGCAGATCACCATGGCTGGCGGCGTGATCACCATCGAGGACCTCGGGTCGACGAACGGAACGTTCGTCAACGGCGAGAAGATCCAGCAGGCCACCCTGCGGGAAGGCGACCGCGTTCTCGTGGGAACCAGCATCCTGAAGGTGGTCTCGGTTCCAGTCGATGCCACCCGGACCGAAGGTTCCGGAGCCGCGCGGCGCCCTGCGCCCACCCTCCAGCATCGCACGGTGATGGGCGAGGCCCCGCGGATGACGGGCAACATCGAAGAGATCCCACTGCCAGACCTGCTGCAGCTGTTCGGCACCTCGAAGAAGAACGGCGTCTTGGTAATCCGCACCGAGACGCTGACCGGGCGAATCTATCTGAGCCAGGGCCTGGTTTCGTTCGCCGCGATCGAGGGGATGCCGCAGCTCTCCGCTCCGAAGGCCGCATACCGGATGCTGGCCTGGCAGAGCGGCGTCTTCGAGCTCGACCCACCTGCATCCGAAGAGCCCGAGAACCCGTGGAACACGAGCGTTCAGAGCCTTCTGATGGAGGGCTTCCGCCAGCAGGACGAGCTGAACCGCTTGCTCGACGAGCTGCCCCCGCTCGAGCACCGCTTGCAGCTCCGAACGCCGCTCGAGGCTCCGCTGCACGAGCTCGAGCCGACGCACCTCGACGTGCTCCAGCTCGCGCTCAATTCTTCATCGATCGCGGCCCTCTTCGATCGCACCGCGGTGACCGACCTTCAGACGGCAGAGATCCTGAAGTCGCTGATGAAGCGCGGGTATCTGGCGGACATTCCCTGAGCGGGCGCAATTCGTCCGGGGCGCTCCCGAGCGCCTAGACCCAACCTGACCTGTGCACGCGCCGATGCCGGGGTGCGAACCGCCAAGCCGCCAAGGTCGCCAAGGAAGTGAGGGTGGTGGAGCCAGGCGCGGAGCTGACGACCTTGCGGTGCAACCGGGAAGCTGGGAGGCCGCTGGGAACTTGGCGCTCTTGGCGTCTGGCGGTTGGCCCTTTCCAGACACGCCTCACTCGTCGATCGTCGCCGCCCAGGTGAACGACGCTGCGCCTCTCGCCGCACGGGCCCGGTCGGGAGCTCGCACCCACAAAACACGAAGGCCCGGCGCTCATCGCACCGGGCCCGTCGTGCGGGTCGAGCTACCCGATTACTCCCAGTCCACGCTGCCCAGTCCGTAGAACGGACCGTAGCCGACCAGGGTGCCGATCTGGACGGTGGCGTCCAGCGTGCCGACCCAGTCACGCAGCTCCTTGATGTCCGAGTCGGCGGCGTTCGCCTTCATCGTCGGCTGGCCGTTGCCGTCGACCACGACGATCGGCGAACCGAAGGCGTCCGTGCCGCTGGTCTCGTACACCAACGCGAGCAGCAGGTTGGCACGCGCGATCATGCGGGAGGCAATGCCCTTGTCGATCGTCTTGCCGTCGACGGTCTGGGGGCCGAACTTCCTGCCGATGTAGGTGTAACCGCTCTCGGGGTTGGTGAAGCGAGCCTGCTGCGCGTCCGGGATCTTGACTTCGCCGGCCAGCCCGTCGACCCACATGCGCATCTTGTTGGCGAGCCCGAGGTCGCCGTTCAAGCGTGCATAGATGTGGGCGAACACCAGGGTTCCCAGGGTCTGCTTGTAGCCGAGGTTCGGGAACACCAGCTGCGCGCCGGCGGGCCGGGTGGGGGTCGCGCCGCTCAGATCGAACGGGTGAACCTCGGGGTTCGGCAGCCCGTCGTTGTCCGGATCGGCCGTGTCGCTAGAGAGCACGTACGGAGCGATCGTCTCGTAGTCACCCGAGAGCAGGCCGCCCAAGAGGCGGTCGAGCTGCGCGGGCATGTCGGTCCGGAAGTTGATGTTCACGTTTCGACCGTCGAGGTAGTTCTTCCGCGAGATGGTCGAGAAGACCGCGCGACCGTCGGTGAGGGCGCGAGCGGCTTCCGACTTCTCCACCGAGAACCCGGTGTGGTTGACCCAGTCTTGGTACGACCAGGAGCCGCCACCCTTGCTCGTGCTGTCGAAGTCCGGATCGATGTAGCGACCGGTCGATGCGTCGATCTCGAACATGGGCGGGAACTTGTCCGAGCCCTCGGGATCGAACATCGGCTTGGTGCCCGACACGTCTTTGAGCATCTGACGGTACTCGCCGATCTGCGGCTGGAGCAGCGCCAACGCGATGTGATTGAACATGTCGGTCTCGGCGACGACGTACGGGCGCCACCAATCATCCGACCCGGCGATCAGCGTGGCTGACTGCGCGTCGAGGCTCCCGAGCCAGGCGTTGCTGTTCGCCATGCTCCAGTGGAACGCGCGGAGGCGCTCGTAGAAGCCGCTGATCACGCGGGACGGCAGCGTCCGGTAGTACCAGTCGCGGTTCTGGCGACGGAAGTACTGGAACGGGTAGCCGTACTTGAACTTCCTGATCGTCTCTTGCACGACCTCGTAGATGTCCGCGCCGGCGTCGCTCGGGTTGGTGTGAGGATACGAGTTGGAGCTCACACCCCAGCGGTAGGGCCAGCGCACGTTGCCGGCCCAGCCCTTGTTGGTCGGGTTGACACGCCACTTCGGGATCGAGTCCGACTCCGGGCTCATCCACTGCGGGCGCTCGGCCGGGAGGCCGTCCTCGAAGTCGAACGCCGCCGCGTAGTCCTTGGCCGGGAGGGTGCAGACCTGGCCGTTGACGACGCGCCACTCGGCATGCGCCTTCTCTTCCGGAGAGGCGGGCCGGCACAGACCTGGGTCGAAGACCTTCATCTGGCGAGCCTGCTCGGTGTAGTGCATCGGCTGCATGAACTTCTGGCCCGGGAAGGTCGGGCTCGCCCAGTAGACGTAGTTCTGGTCCGGCAGCTGCGACCAGCTGCGCCAGGCGAACGTCTCTTGGGTCGGGACCGGCATCGCGTCCGCGTCGAACGTCTGCAGCACGCGGCCGTAGAGCAGGCCCATGGTGTGCAGATCGTAGGACCCGAGGCCGACCGTCTCGAAGAAGCGCTCGTTCTGGTACTCCATGGTCGAGGTGTGACCGAAGTAGGCGATGCCCGGACGGGACTCGCCGGCCTGGCCCATCTCTTCGTCGGTCTCCGGGTCGAGGTAGCGCGGACCCATGCAGCTGTCCTTGCCCGCGGCCCAGGTGTCACCCGTGCGCGCCTTGCCC
The DNA here is from genome assembly GCA_016191785.1 of Myxococcales bacterium. GTDB lineage: Bacteria > Myxococcota_A > Polyangia > Polyangiales > Polyangiaceae > JADJKB01. The sequence continues at coordinate 8,625 of JACPVJ010000080.1, forward strand.
TCGCAGCTCTTGGTCGCCTTGCCGCCCTGAGTGCGGAGCTGCCAGTACTGCGGCAGGAAGTTCGCCGAGTCGTACGAAGACGAGAACTGGTGGAGCATGCCCAGCGAGTGGCCGACCTCGTGCAGGGCGATGCCCTTGAAGGTCTCTTTCCACAGCTGGTTGTAGATCAGCTCCGCGCGCTTCTTGCTCAGCGTCCCCGGGTCGGCGCCTTCGTAGCCGGGCAGCTTCTTGATCTCGTCGTTGTTGAACTTCGCGGCGAAGTACTTGGCGACGCCCTGAACGTCCAGGTTGCCGACGTTTCCGGAGAAGATGTCCGGGAAGCAGATGCCTCGGGACTGCATCTTCAGGTCGATCAGCTGGCGCAGCCCGCCCATACGACCCTCGTCCATGCCGCGGAGCGGCGAGACGTAGTCCATCACGTCCTTGACGGTGGTGTTCGGTCCCATGCCGGCGGCGTCCACCAGCCAGTTGCTGTCGACCAGCTGAGCCTCGAACTCGGTCCCGCGGACCTTCTCGGCGATGGCTTCGTACTGCAGTGCCGAGGGCGACGCCGGGCCGATGCCCGCGACCGTCTTCGGCAAGAGCTTCATCATCGCGCCGTAGCGGTCCTGGAAGTTCGTGCTCTTCACCGAGTCGATGGGGCCGATGGCGGTGGCCGCGTGCTTCATGTCGATGGCCTCGACGCGGCTCTTCAGCTGCTCGGGGCTCAGCGCTTGGCTCGGCTGATAGCCATTCTGGAGCCGGCGCTCGTAGAGCGTGGCCGGCGTGCCGCTGGTGATGTCCTCGAACTTCAGCTCACCGTTGGCCACCATGATGATGTCGCGCACCATTGCCGCGGCATAGGTCGCGGAACGACCCATGGTCGTGGCAGCCGCGCCGATGATCATGCCGGTGGTGGGGTCGGCGTTCCAGTTGGCGATGCCGCCCCACGGAGCGCGGGAGGCGTAGGGCCAGTAGTAGGTGAAGTTGTGCCGCAGGTCACCGACCCGGGCGCTGTAGCCACACACACCGCTCGGGCCGCAGCCCTCGCCGGCGCCGCAGTCGTTGTCCGACTTGCACGAGCCGCCGCGATCGCCGCAGACCTTGTGATCGTAGGCGCGCACGGGGTTGTGGCACGAGACGAGCACCTCGTCTTCGAGCGGCTTGATGCGCTGGAGGCCCCAGCCACCGAAGCTGACCATCTCGGTCTGGCCCTGCTCGAAGTACATGTTGAAGCAGTCCGCGCGGCTTCCGCCGGTGCGGCGGCACTCGACCTCGCGGGCCTTCGCCACCGAGTGCTTCATCAGCTGGTTCCAGCTGTACGAGAGGTCCTCGGTTGCGCCCCGGACGACCGGGTTCCCGGCGCCGTCGAGCGTGTCGGTGAGCTCGGCCGGCGTCTCGCGGTTCATCCAGTACGCCATCGTCTTGACCTTGCGGTCGCGGTACGGAAGCGTGCACCAGTTGCGAGCGCTGCACTGCGAGCCCTGATTGCCCGCGTAGCCCGTGCTCCCGCTCTCGCACTGCTGATCGGTGCCGTTGCCGTCGCTGTCGCCCCGCGCCTTGTAGTTGCACGGCACGGTGCAGGACTTGGCCGCGGTCGGCTTGCCCATCTCGTCCGGGACCGGCAAGCAGGCGCCGCCGTTGCACTCGGCGTCGGTCGAGCACTTGCCGCGCAGCTGGTGGCTCTGGACCCAGATGTTGTGGACGTGCATGAACCGCTTCATGTGCTCGTCGGTGTATCCGTACTGCGGATCCCAATCGACGCGCGGCGGGGTCACGATGCCGACCGAGAAGGCGTCGCCGAGACCACCGGGGTTGCCCACGATGTCGAGGTGCGCCTTGGTGTTCTCGAAGGGCTCGAAGTCGGCGGCGCTGGGCACCATGTCGGCGCGCCAGTACGAGCTGCGGACCACCGCTTCTTGCGGGTCGCAGTTGTTGACGGCGGTGCCGGTATAGAAGCCGATCAAGAGGCAGGCCGGGATCTGACCCGACAGGTCGCTGAAGGGCGACGTCATCTGCTCGGGCTCGACGAAGAACTTGTTCGTGACGTCGAAGTAGCCCTCTTTCGGCGAGAAATGCGGTGCGTCGGCGTGGGCCCGGTCGTTCACGTAGTACGCGATCGGGGTCACCTTCACGTCGCCGAACAGCTTCCCGCTGAACATGTCGCTCCACATGGGCGACTCGACCATGTTGGTCGACCAGTCCACACGGAAGTACTCGCGCTGGTACCAGGGGCGATCGCTCGAGTTCTCGTTGATGACGTTCAGCTCTTCGCCGGTCTGCGGGTTGTAGTCCCGCTTGATGTCGAAGTGATTGACGATCGGGTAGGCCGCGACCAGCGTGCCGTTCGCGGTGTTGTAGCCCTTGTCGTCCGCGTGGTCCGACAGTGGGTACGCCTTGCGGGCGAACAACATGTTCTCGGTGATCTCGAAGCGGATCTTGTCGACCCCGCCCCAAGAGCCGATACCCACCATGCTCTGCGCTTCGGTTCCGTCGACGACGAAATTGCGCCAATAGAACACGGGGTTGTCGTTCTGGTCCTGGATGTCGGCGACGAAGAACGACTTCGCCAACGCATCGGGCTGGACCCGGTTGATGGGGTCGCGCTCTTCGGCGCAGCCCACGCTGCCCAGCGCGAGCAGTGACAGCCCCTGCACCAGCCGTCGTGTCCACCTATTCATGCTGCTCTCCTTCAAGGTTCACTCGGGGAAGTTCGGGATCGCTGACTGCTGGAGGGTCCCGTGCGAAGAGCAGAGGGCACTCGAGCGGTCAACGAACTGCGAGCCTGCGGCCCATAAGCAAGTCCCAAGCCATGATTTTTCCCCGCGGATATCGCGGGCTTGGCGGTTGGTGCTCACCCGGGCCGAAAGCGCGCGCACCCTAGCCGTTAGAGGTCTAACTCGCAACGGGACAGTGCGAGCCCGAAGCCGTCGGGGCGCTAAGCCTTGGAAGTTCGGACCGATACCGCCCGGGCGTGGGCGTCCAGGCCCTCCGCGCGGGCCAGGGTCTCGATCGCCGGGCCGGCGCGGGTCAGGGCCGCGGCGGAATACTCGATCAGCGAGGTGCGGGCGACGAAGTCGTAGACCCCGAGGGGCGAGCCGTAGCGGGCGGCGCCACCCGTGGGGAGGACGTGGGACGGGCCCGCCACGTAGTCGCCTGCCGCCTCGGGGGTCATGCCGCCGATGAACAGCGCGCCCGCATGGGTGATCTGGTCCGCGAGCTCGCGGGCGGCGCCCACGTGGAGCGCGACGTGCTCGACGGCGAGCCGGTTGGCGACGGCGACCAGTCCGTGCCGGTCGCGAACCACCATCGCCCAGCCATTGTCCATGACAGAGGCCTCGGCGATGCGGCGCCGGGGCAACGCTGCGAGCTGTCGAGCCAGGGCTGCCCGCACGGCGACCACCAGGTCCGCGCTGGTGGTCACGAGCAGCGGGTAGGCCGCCTCGTCGTGCTCGGCCTGCGAGAGCAGATCGGCGGCGACGACCTCGGCGTCGGCGCCGTCGTCGGCAACCACCAGGATTTCGCTCGGGCCGGCGATGCTGTCGATGTCGACCTCCCCGAACACAAGCCGCTTCGCGGCGGCGACGTAGATGTTGCCGGGCCCGACGATCTTGTCGACCCGGGGAACGGACGCAGTGCCGTAGGCCAGCGCGGCGATGGCCTGGGCGCCGCCGGCGTCGAGGATCGCGCTGACCCCGGCCAGGTGACAGGCCGCGCGCACTTCGGGGGCTGCATCCGGGGTCGCGACGATGATCTCTTTGACCCCCGCCACCCGGGCGATCACGGCGCACATCAGCACGCTCGACGGGTACCGCGCCTTGCCCCCGGGTGCGTAGACCCCCACGCGATCGACGGGGCGCACGCGGGTTCCCAGTCGGATCCCGTCTTCTTCGTAGGCGAAGCTCGCGCTCCCTTCGGCCTGGTGCTGGTGGAAGCGCTCGATCCGCCTCGCGGACTCGGAGAGCGCCAGAGCCAACGCCGGGGCGAGCGAGGCTAGCGCAGCTGCGCCGCCGTAGTCCCGGATCACGAGCTCGGTGGGCCGACGCTGCTCGAACTTCTCGACGTATCGGAGCACCGCGGCGTCGCCCTCGGCGCGGACGGCGGCCAGCACTTCGCGCACCGCGGGCTCGACCCGCTCGAGATCGGACTCTCCCCTTCGCTCGAGCCGCCGTAGCACCGGCTCGAGCTCGTCGGCCACGGCACAGCGCAAGAGCGTCACGTCCAGTGACCGGCCTTGAGCGCCGCCGGGTCGTATTGTCGGAGCTTGGGGCCGAAGGAATCGCGGAACGTCTGCTCGTCGTCCGGATCGACGTCGTCTTCCGCGAAGCCTTGCGCGACCTCCATGCCGACGGCCAGGATGCGGACGAACAGCGCGAAGCTCGAGGCGCACAGCCGCGGCTTCCAGTTGTCGGTGCCGCTCATTGCCGTGTAGACCGGGCAGTCCCCTTCGGGATCGGGGCTCGACGTGTCGAGGAAATAGGGATCGCCCAGGAGCGCGCTGTGCCCGACGATGACCCAACTGGGCCGCCACCCGCGCGCGGCCGGGCTCGCGATGACCTCGCGCGCCTCGGTGAGCGAAAAGCCCACCTGCTCCTTCTCGAGGTCCTCGGCGGGCAGCAGCCGCACCCGTTCGGTGGGGGTGCGGGTCTCGACGTCCAGCGGGTTGGCCTCCGCCAAGAAATCCCGATATCGGCGGGGCAAGCGTAGCTTGCTCCGGAGGCTGGCGATGAGCTCTGGGGGGGCCTTGCCGAACCGCGCCCGCACCCCGCGGCGTTCGAGCACTTCTTTGAAGGCCGAGATGGCCTCCGCCAAGTCGCTATCCAAGGGAATGATCCTCTCGCGCGGTCCGATTGCGTGCCTCGAATTGCCCGGAAAGTCCAGCCCCCGAAGCGGGAAATCGGGCCTCGACTCAGGCCTTGCCGGGCCGCCGTCGGTTCTTGCCCCCACGGTGCGTCTCGGAAAGGGCCAGGTAGTCGATCGGAACCGACTCGGGCGGGAGCCCTGGCTCCACCGGCCGACTGCCCAGCTGGTCCACCATCGCCCTGAGCTCGGCCAGCGTGGGGAGGCGCCCCTCGAGCCTCGCCAAGGCCCGGTCCAGGGCCGGGACCGGGCTCTCGGTCAGGTGCCCTCGGCGGACCAGCTCGAAGTAGCTGCGAGAGAGCGCGTCCGCGTCGAAGCGGTGCTGCTGGACCAGCTCGGAGGCCACGCGGAGCACCCCCTCCGGCGAGACGTGGCCGTCGGCCGAGAGCACGATGGCCGCTTGCAGGTAGTTGTAGAACGGGACGACCCGGGGGCCGTACTCGCGGAAGCGGCTGGGCGGCGTCTGGCGATCGAGGTGGATCAGGATCCGGCGCACGACCGACGCGGGCGCGATCTGGCGTTGCGCTTCGAGCGCGACCTCGGCCTGGTCCGCGTACACCCGACCCTTGTCGAGCACCCGGCGGAGCAGTCCGGCGTCCACCACGCCGGCGCAGATGTCCGCGTACAGCGAATAGACGAAGGCGTCGGCTTCGGCGTCGTCCCCCACCAGCACCTCGGCGAGGTCGGCGGGGCTCGACGCGACGTGTTGGTCGCGGGCCCGCGCTGCGAGCAGGTGCGGTAGCTTGTATCCCAGCTGGTCGCGCATCGCTCGGAAGCGGAGTCGCAGCGCGTTGCTCAGGTTCGGTTTGAGGGTCAGCTCGTCGTACCGAACGCGATCGATCGCCAGCTTCTCTTCGAGTCGACCGCGCATCTGCCGAGGGCTTCCGCTCAAGATGTGGACGCGCGCGCCCGAGCGCTTGAGCTCGCGAAGGAGCGCCGCCGCGCCCGGCACCGAGCGCTTGCGGTCGGGACGCTCGATCGCCGTGCGAAGCAGGTCGCGCACGGTGTCGAACTCCGTGCGCAGGTAGGTCTTGTCGAGATCCCAACGGGCGACCAGTCGGGGCGGCGAGTGCGAGTCCATGGGGATCAACGGGCCTTCAGCCGGAGCACGAAGCGCGTGTGCGGAGAGGTGGGATCTAGCACCAAGCTGCCGCCCTGGTTCTCGGCCAGTTGGCGGGACACCGCCAGGCCGAGACCGGTGCCCTTGCCCACGCCCTTGGTGGTGAAGAACGGCGTGAAGAGGCGCTCCCGGGCGTCCGGCGGGACCCCAGCGCCGCTGTCGGTCACGGCCAGCTCGACCCACCCGCCAGTGGTCGCGACCTCGAGGCGGATCCAGCGTTCGGGCAGCGCCAGCACCGCGTCGAAGGCGTTGGCCAGCAGGTTGAGCATGATCTGAGCGGCCTCGCTGCGTCGAGTGAGCGCCACCAGGCCCTCGGGGATTTCCGGCGACTGAATGGAGACCCCTCGGCCCTCGACCCGCTGCTCGCACAGCGCCAGCGCGTCGGTGACGAAGGCGCGCACCGGCACCGGCGAAAGGGCCATGCGCGCCTCGTCGGTGGAGAACGCGCGCAGGCTGCGGACGATCTGCGCGATCTTCAGGCTGGTGGCGTGGATGATCTCTGCCTCTTCCGCCAGGGCTGCACGGTCCAGCGGGTCCGGCAGGTCGAGCTCTTCCTTCAAGAACTCGGCGCCGCTGCAGAGCACCGCCAGCGGGGTGTTGATCTCGTGGGCCACGCCGGCCGCCATCTCGCCGAGCGCGGCCAGCTTCGCGGTCTGGACGGACATCGCCCGCTGCTGCAAAAGCTCGCGCTCGGCCCGGGCGCGGCCGCCGAGATCGCGCACCAGCAGCATCACTTCGTCGCCGAGGAAGGGCACGATGCGGGCCTCGAAGCTCGACTCGGGCCGATCGGGGTGCACCTGCTCGATCGAGCTCGGCGCCCGGGCGGTTGCGACGCAGTCGAGGGCGCCGCTGACCCTCGAGGCCACCTCCGGCGGAAGCACCTGGTCGATGGGTCGCCCCACCGCTGCCAGCGGATCCCACTCGCCCGGTCGCCACTCGCCCGGAAAGCAACGAGTCACCCGGCGTCGGGCGTCGATGCGGAAGAACGCATCCGGCAACGCGCCGAGCAGCGACTCGAGCTCGTGGGCCTTGCGCTCGAGTGACTCGAACAGCTGATGGGTCTCGGTGACGTCTTCCAGCGTCACCAGCGATTGCGTGGCGACGCCGTGGATGCCCTTTGCGAGCAGCACGTGGGTGGCCCGCATGCGCGTGATCGCTCCGTTCGCGTGGCGGACCCGGAGCTGAGTCTCGATCGACTCGCCGATCTCGATGACCTCGAACAGACTCGGCAGCGAGTCGAGACTCGGCAGATCTTCTGGCAGCACCCAGGACCGAACGAGTTCGAGCGGCTCGACCTCGCCGGGCGTGCGGCCCAAGATGGCCTTGGCCCGGGTGTTGAGAAAGCGCACTTCCCCCGCGAGATGGTCGATCACGAACAGGACGCCCTGTGCATACTTTGCGGCGTGCTCCAGCGCCGCGGCGCGTGGAAACGCCGCGGCAACCAAGCTATCGTCGGACGCCGGAGACCCCATGGCAGTGATGACTTGGCAACAACAGTACGCCATCGGCGTCGAGCTTGTCGACGGGCACCACCAGCGGCTCTTCGACCTGGTGAACGGCCTTCACGATGCGCTCGTGGCCGGCGGGGGCCGAGTCGCCGTGGACGCGGCGTTGAAAGAGTTGGTCGACTACACGGTGTACCATTTCGAAGCAGAGGAAGCGCTGATGGCGTCGGTAGGGTACCCCGAGCTCGAGGCGCACAAGCGGCAACACCAGGCGCTGCTCGAAGAGACGCAGGCGATGGTCGAGCGCTACCGCAGGGGTGAAGCAGAGCTGAGCATGCCGCTCGTGCACTTCCTCAAGGACTGGCTCTACCGGCACACCACCACGTCCGACCGCAAGATCGGCCAGTTCATCCGCCGGAGCGCCGCGGGGTGACGGTCAGCTGGCCCACGCCTTGCGCGTGTCGCTGAAGCTGCTCACGAGATCGTAGGCGCCGGACTGCCGCGCGGTCTCGATGGCCTGCTCGATGTACCCGATCGCTTCGGCCTCGCGATGCCGGCCGTGCGCGACCTGTGCCAAGCTGCCGAGCACGCGGGCGCGATCTGCGCCGCTTGGCCCCGCGATGTCCAAGGCTTCGCGCAGGATGCCCTCGGCATCGGCGAAGTTTCCGGCGCGCGTCAACGCGCTGCCCAGCTTCCGCGCGAAGATCAACACCGCGCGCAGCGGGTCGTCCAGCTCGCCGCGGGCGACGTCGCGGCGGGCGATCTCCAGCCCGCGCCGCAAGGCCTCGATCTCGGTGTTCAGATCGCCGCGGCCGGTGGCGCGATCGGCCACCTGCTCGAGCAAGAGCAGCGCCTGGAACGAGTCCTGTGCCTCGTAGGCATGCAGCGCCTGCGCCTCGATGGGCGCCGCGGTCTGCTCGCACACGCGCAGCGCCTTGGCGTGGAACTCGCGCCGCACCGCCGCGGGAATGCCGGTGAGCACCAGCTCGCGCAAGAGCGGGTGCGACGTGGACCACAGCTCGCCGGCACGTTCGGCCATGCCCGCCGTCTCGAGCTGACCGAGTGACGACTCGACGGGGTGATTCTTGGGCAAGAGCGCGGTGAGCATCGGCAGCTTCACCCGGTCGCCCAGCACCGAGAGGGCCTGCAACGTGCGGCGCGCGGCCGGGTCCAGCGTATCGACCCGCAGGCCGATCAAGTCGCCCAGCCGCTGCGGCGGATCGTTGCCGCCGTCCAGGTGGAATCGAAGCAGCTGCTCGGCGTACATCGGCAAGACGCCGCGACCGGTCTCGTCCTCGGCGGCGACCAGCTGGGCTTCGGGCACCGACGAGAGGACCCGCGACAGCGCCGGCGGCGGCAGGCCGCCGAGCACCCGCGCGGCGTGGCTTGCGCCCCAGCCCGACTCGAAGCCCGCGGCATGGGTGCAGAGCATCAGCACGCGAGCCTCCGGGGGCTCACCCAGGGCATCCGCGAAAGCCGCGCGGCTCGGCCCGTCGATGCGGTGCAGCTCGTCGACGGCGAGGATCACTCGTCGCTCGGCCGACTTCGCCGCGCCGAGCAGCGCCCAGCGCAGCGCTTCCGCCGCGGCGAAGCGTCGCTCGGCGGCCGAGCGCTTGTCCTCGCGGCGCCCACGCTCGCCGTCGAACACGTCTTCGATGCCGCGGCGGGCTTCGGGGCTGGCGTCCTCGGCTAGCGCGCGGATCGTGGCTTCGTCCAGCCCCGTCAGGCCGCGGATCGCGTCCCTCAGCGTCGAGTTGGCTGCTTCGCACCAGTGAGGGTCGGGACCCACGAGCACGACGCGGTCGCCGTCCGCCTGGGCGCGCGCGGCGAACTCTCGGAGCAGGCGCGTCTTGCCGCCGCCCGCCTCGGCCACGATGCGGGCGCCCACCACGCCGGTCACGACCTGCTTGCGACGGTCCTCGAGCCACGCCAGATCTTCGTCGCGGCCCATCAGCGGCAGGGGCAGGGTCGCCAGGGTCAGCGCCTCGGGGCGCGAGCGCGCCGGTAGGCGCTCGCCGCACTCGCCACAGAACTTGGTGGCGACCACCGTGGTCTTGCAGGCCGGACACTCGACGCTGGCCGCGGTGATGGTCGGCACGCCGCCCGGCACCTGCGCCACGGAAGCCGGACCGGGCGCGGCGACGTCGAAGGTCCGAAGCGCGGCGGTGAGCCCGTCCGAGAACTCGCTGGCGTCTTGGTAACGCTGCGCCGCGTCCTTGGCCATCGACTTCTGGACGACCTCGACCAGGGCCTCGGGGATGCTGCGCTCTGGCGCGACCTGGCGCGGGTCGGGCACCGGGATCGTGAGGTGCATCATCACGATCTGAGTCGGGCTGTCCGCGTCGAACGGCAGACGCCCGGTGAGCAGCTGGAACAGCACGACGCCCAAGCCGTAGAGATCGCTGCGCCCGTCGAGCACGTCGCCGCGACCTTGCTCGGGCGACATGTAGTCCGGCGTGCCGCACACGATGCCGGGGTTGGTGATGCTTCGGCCCTGCGCGTCGCCCTTGAGCTTCGCCAGGCCGAAGTCCACGACCTTCACGAAGTCGCCGCCGCGTCGGAGCGGCTCCAAGATGATGTTCTCTGGCTTCAGATCCCGGTGCACGATCCCGAGCTCGTGCGCTTCACCCAGGGCCGCCAGCGCCTGGCGCATGACGTCCACGATGCGGGTGAACGCGAGCGGGCCCTCTTCCCAGGCGACGGTTGCCAGGTCCTTGCCGCGCAAGAACTCCATCACCAGGTAGGGCTGGCCGTCTTCGGTTCGACCGAAGTCGTAGACCGACACCGAGTTCGGATGGTTGAGCTGCGACGCCGCGCGCGCTTCGGTCATGAAGCGCAGCGCCGAGTTCTCGTCCGAGAGCAGGTGCGGGTGGATGACCTTCACCGCCACGGTGCGCCCGAGCACGCTCTGCTCGGCGCGATAGACCCGGCCCATGCCGCCGACGCTGATCAGGTCGAGGATGTGGTAGCCGCCGGGCAGCGTGCGGCCAATCATCCGGTCTTCGCTGGTGTGGCTCACGCTGCCCACCGGGAAGCCGCAGGTGGGGCAGTAGGTGTGGGTTTCCTGGCAGCTGGTGCCGCACTGCGGGCAGGCGCGGGTGGCCGCGGTCGCGACCATCAACGTACCCCCGTGGCGGGCCCCGGATGGACCGGCGCGAGCCCCGTCGGGGATGCCTGGTGGTCTCTGGCACGGGTGTCGAGCATGATCCGAATCCCCCGCACAATCCGGGAGTATTGCCTGAGAATGCCCGGGGGAGAAGCCCCACCGTGGCAAATTCTGCGGCCGCCGGCCGGGCGGCTCCCCCGAGATTTCTGGCGGAGATTTCGGGCTCGGGTCGGCCCACTGCTAGAATCGCCCGCGATGAACGCACCTCGCGTCCGAATCGGTGAGCTCCTGGTCGAGGCTCAGATCATCACTCGCGAGCAGCTCGACGAAGCCTTGGCGCTCCAGAAGAAGGACGGGCGCAGGCTCGGGACGCTGCTGGTGGCGACGGGGATGGTCACGGAGACCCAGGTCACCCAGATCTTGAGCCAGCAGCTGAGCGTGCCCTGGGTGTCACTCTACCACATCGACTTCTCCCGACAGCTCCTGAACCTCGTTCCGCGCGAGCTCGCCGAGCGTCACTCGCTGGTGCCGATCTTCGTGCGGCGCGTGCGCGGTAGCGGAGAGACGCTGTACCTGGCCATGGACAACCCGGAGGACGAAGCGGCCCGCGAAGAGGTCAGCCGCTATGCCGGGCTGCCGGTGCGCGCCATGATCGCCCCGCTGTCGGACATCCGGGGTGCGATCGGCGCCTATTACGGGGGCGGGGAAGGTGGAGCGCAGCCCGACCCTGCCGGGACCCCGGCCCGCGCTGCCAGCCCGAAGCCCCCCGCGACCGCGCCCGAGCCCACGACGACGCCCGCTGCGGGCACACCAGCGCCGGCCAGCTCGCCCCCCGCGGCTCGCCTCTCTGAGCCGCCTGCGCCGCGCCGCGCCTCGGTCCGCCCCAGCGCACTGAGGTCGGCCCCTCGGCTCGACACGCTTCCGCCCGACTCGGGGCCGCAGATTTCGGCGCGCGACGTCAGCTTGCCACCGCCGAAGCGCGGCCGGGGCAAGATGGTCGCGGTCACGTTGCTCGATGGCACGACCATCAACCTGCCCGCGCGGCGCGCCCGCGGCGCTCGGGCAGAGACGCAGCCCGGCGACGAGCACGACGATCACCTGACCGCTCGGGACCTGGTGGCGGCGTTACGAGCGGTGTCGCACGGCGCCGACGCCAGCGAGATCCTGGGCGAGCACGTGCAGTGGGAGAAGCTCTTCGCGGCGCTGCTCAGCGTGCTCCTCCGCAAGCATCTGATCGCCGACTGGGAATTCGTCGAGGAATTCAAGAAGATCTGAGGGTGCCTTCGGCGACCAGGGCGGCGATCTCCTCGTCGTCGAAGCCCGCCTCGCGGAAGATCGCGTGGGTGTGCTCCCCCGCGTTCGGAGCTGGCGTGGGGGCGACGTCCGCGGGCGTGACCGGCGTGCGGTAGTAGCGGACCGTGCTCGCGCCGGACTTGCCTTCGAAGAACAGCCCGCGGGCGACCACCTGTGGATCGGCGAGGAGCTCGTCGGGGCGCAGCGCCGGTTCCAGACAGACGTCGTGCTCCGCGTTGAATGCCTCCCAATCCGCACGGGTCTTCGCCGCGATGGCTCGCGCGAAGCGCGCCTTCACCTCTGCCTGGTGCGGCCCCGGCAACAGCGCCGACATGTCGATCTCGATCCCTGCGACCGCGCAGAACTTCATCAAGAACTTCGGCTCGAGGGAGCCCAGCGTCATCACCTGGCCGTCCGCGGTGAGGTACGTGTCGTAGGGCGCGATCCCGCCGCTCAAGAGCTCGCCGCCGCGCTCGGGGAGCTCGCCCCCCAAGAGCTTGGACAGCCCGATGGTGGCGAACGGGATCACCGAGTCGAGCATTGCGATGTCCAAGATCGAACCCTTGCCCGTCCGCTCGCGCTCACGCAGCGCCGACAGGATCGCGATCACGCTCCACAACCCGCCGCTCACGTCCGCCAGCTGGAAGGGGGGAACGGCCGGCTTCTGATCGGCGGGCCCCGACAGCCCGACCAAGCCCGCTCGCGCCAGGTAGTTCAGATCGTGCCCCGCGCGGTCCCTGAGCGGCCCGGTCTGCCCGTAGCCGGTCAGGGCGCACACCACGAGCGTCGGGTGGAGCTCGAGCAAGCGCTCGTGCGCGAGCCCGAGCCGCGCCAGCACACCCGGGCGGAACTGCTCGAAGAGCACGTCGTAGTGGCGCAAGATGCGCTCGAGCACCGCCCGCCCGCGCGCGCTCTTGAGGTCGAGGACTGCGCTGCGCTTGCCCCGGTTCAGGGCGTGGAAGGCCGCGCCAGCCGTACCGACCACCGGAGGGGCGTGACGCGTGTAGTCCCCGAGCCCCGGGTCCTCGATCTTGTCGACCTGTGCGCCCAGGTCGGAAAGGACCAACGTCGCGAAAGGGCCAGGGAGGAGGCGCGTCAGGTCGAGGACGCGGATCCCACGGAGCGGCGTCATTCGGTCACCGCCTCCCCAGCCGCGCACGCTGCGCGGAGACCCAAGGGGAGAGGCCCTGATCCGGGCCCGAGGCGCCGTCGCGGGCGAGCGCGCTGGGCGGCTTGAGGTCCCGAAAGGCGGTGAGCGCGATCGCCGCGGCGTAAAGCTGGCGGTCTTCCTCCGGAATGCGAGCGCCGCCGAGCAACGAGTCCTTGTGGCGATCGATGAAGCCCGTGTCGTAGCGGCCCGCGGCGAACTCGGGGTGCTCGAACAGGCGCTCGTGGAACGGCAAGTTGGTGCGGATGCCGGTCACGACGTACTCCGCCAGCGCCCGGCGCATGCGCGAGATGGCTTGCTGGCGGGTGGGCGCCCACACGCACAGCTTGGAGATCAGCGGGTCGTAGCTCGAGCTGATGGTGCAGCCCGCGAACGCCCCGCTGTCGTCGCGGACCCCCGGCCCTGCCGGGACGCGCAGCTCTTCGATCACACCCGGGCTGGGCATGAAGCCGGTGCTCGGATCCTCGGCGTACACGCGGCACTCGATGGCGGCGCCGCGGCGGACGATGTCGCCTTGGTCGAAGCCCAGGCGCTCCCCCGCGGCGATGCGCACCATCTCGCGCACCAGGTCAGTGCCCGTGCAAAGCTCGGTGATCGGATGCTCGACCTGGAGGCGGGTGTTCACTTCGAGGAAGTAGAACGAGCCGTCTTCGGCCAGCAGGAACTCGAACGTCCCGGCGGAGTGGTACCCCACCGCTTTCGCGCCCTTCACGGCCACCTCCCCCATCTTGCGGGCAGTAGCGTCGTCCAGCACCGGACAGGGCGTCTCTTCGACCACCTTCTGGTGGCGGCGCTGCACCGAGCAGTCGCGCTCGAACAGATGCACCACGTTGCCGTACCGATCGCCGAGCACCTGGATCTCGACGTGGCGCGGGCGAACGATGGCCTTCTCCATGTACACGGTGTCGTTGCCGAAGGCCTTCTTGGCCTCGCTCTTGGCTCGCTCGAGCGCCCCGCCGAGCTCGGCTTCGCTCGCTACCAGGCGCATGCCCTTGCCGCCGCCGCCTGCGGTGGCCTTGAGCATCACCGGGTAGCCGATGCGGGCAGCGGTGGCTTTGGCATCGTCCACGGTGTCGGCCGGGCCGCCGGGCACGATCGGGACGCCCGCCGCGCTCATCTTCTCGCGCGCGGCGGTCTTCGAGCCGAGATCGCGCATCGCGCTGGCGGCTGGCCCGATGAACACGATCCCGTTCTGCTCGCAGGCCTCGGGCAGCGCCGGGTTCTCGCTCAAGAAGCCGTACCCCGGGATCAGCGCCTCACAGCCCGAGCGCTTCGCCGCGGTCATCAGCTTGTCGACGCACAGGTAGCTCTCGGCCGCGGCCGCTGGGCCGATCTCGTGGACCTCTTCGGCCACGCGGACGTGGAGCGCGTCGCGATCCACGTCCGAGCACACCGCCACCGGAACGATGCCCATCTCTTTCAGCGTGCGAGCGATGCGGACGGCGATCTCCCCGCGGTTCGCGATCAGCACTTTCTTGAACATGGCCGCGCGGGCATACCACGAAACACGCGAAAACGTTGCACCTACCCACGGGGCGCGACCCGAGTGACAATGCCGCGGTTGACGAAGCGAGTGCTGTATTTCTCGGGGGCCAGCCGATCACCCGCGGCGTGCTTCGGTCGGCTCGCCTCCGAGGGGCGGGTGCTCAGCGCCGAGCCGCCGGTCCTCGAGTACGCCGGGACCGAGCTCGAGCTCTGCGTCGAGGCCAACGTCGAACGCCTGGAGGCGCGGCTGGCCAGCGAATACGTCCACTTGATCTTGCTCGATCTGCGGGCCGATACCCCCGCCGAAATCGAGGCGGCGGTGAGCGCCGTGCTGGCACTCCTCGCGCGGCTCGACCGTCCTTTGGATCTCGAGCTGCGCTACGCCTTCCATCGTATCGTCGCGCTGGTCGCGGGCGACGACGACCGCACCGACCGGCTGATCTTCGACTTGGGTGCCCGCGGGGTCGGGCGCGTGCTGCGCGAGCGCTCGGGCGAGGCCCGATTCCCGAGGCGGGTGCTCGACACTTTGGTCGGGGTCGTCGCCGCCCGGCAGGTGGGGAAGGTGGCGCTCGCCGCGTCGGGCGGGGGCATCACCGGCATCTACTTCGAAGTCGGCGCGCTCAAGTGCATCGAGGACTGCCTGACTCCCGGGATCCGCGCGTTCGACATGTTCTTCGGGATCAGCGCCGGGGCGGTGGTCACCAGCATCTTGAGCGCCGGCTACACCGTCGAAGAGCTGATGGCCGCCATCGCCCACCACCCCGGCGGGCGAATCCCGCCCCTCGACTTCCAGCTGTTTCGCCTGACTCACCTGAACCTGCGGGACATGGTGGTGCGGGTCGGCGCCGCCACGGACATCTTCTGGCACGCGAGTTACGAGCTGGCTTGGCATCGCAAGCTGCCGAGCTTCAATGACCTGGTGCTCGACTACAGCTCCCTCGTCGGGCCGCCGTTTCGCTCCGACGAGTTCGAGCAGAGGTTGCGCAGCATCCTGGAGCGCTCCCCCGCACGCAACGATTTTCGCCGCCTGCCCCGCCCCTTGTTCATCGGCGCGTCGGACCAGGACGCGCGGCGCCACGTGGTGTTCGGTGCCGCCGGGCGCGACGCGGTACCGATCAGCGTCGCGGTGCAGGGGTCCCTCAGCGTCAATCCCGCGTTTTCGGCGGTCGAGATCGACGAGCGCTACTACGAAGACGGGGCTGTGACCCGGACCAGCAACTTCGTCGAGGCCATCGATCGCGGCGCCGATCTGGTGTTCATCCTCGATCCGTTCGTGCCCTATGTCTCGCAGGTGGTCGGAACGGCGCATCGCCGAGGCGTGCTCTACAACATCGACCAGGGGATCCGCGCCCTGTCGTACACGCGCTTCGAGCACGCGCGCGAGTGGGCGCTGCGCCGCCACCCCGAGGTGAGCACCTACACCTTTCTGCCCTCGAACCGTGCGCGTCGGTTGCTCAGCATGAACCCGATGGACCACCGGCCGTTTCTCGCGATCTGGCGCGGCGCCTACCTGTCGACGCTCGAGCGCCTCCGGCGGGTGATGCACCGAATGCGCGGGGACCTCGAGGCCCACGGCGTCGTGCTCGATCTGTCGCGAGCGACCGAAATCGCCGATCGCCTGGAAGGCGTGGTCGAGCCGTCCTTCGCCGACTTCTTCTCCGGCGGGCGGGTCGACCTTCGGATCTGACTCGGGTTTGGCCCTGGGTGACCCGGCTGGGAACACCCCGCGCCGCCGTAGGGCGGTGACCTGTTCCCAGGTGGGCCAGGTTGACCTATGCTTCCGGTTCTCATGGAGAATGCTCCCGTCCGCCCCGGCGACGTGCTCGCCGGCAAGTTCGAAGTCGAGCGCTTGCTCGGCGAGGGCGGGATGGGGGTCGTGGTGTCGGCTCGCCATCTCGAGCTCGACCAGCGCGTGGCGGTCAAATTCCTGCTGCCCGAGATCGCGAAGCGACCCGATGCCGCGGAGCGCTTCCGACGCGAGGCGCGCGCGGCGGTGAAGATCCGCAGCGAGCACGTGGCTCGCGTGCTCGACGTCGGGGGCAGCGACGGTGTGCCGTACATGGTGATGGAGTACCTCGAGGGGCACGATCTCGCCGACGAGTTGAACGAGCGCGGCCCGCTCCCGATCGACGAGGCGGTGGGGTTCGTGCTCCAGGCGTGCGAAGCCGTCGCTGAAGCCCACGCCGCGGGCATCGTGCATCGCGATCTCAAGCCAGCGAACCTGTTCTTGGCGCGTCGTGCCGATGGCAGCCGCCTGGTCAAGGTGCTCGACTTCGGTATCTCGAAGTCCGTGTCGGGCACGTCCGCTGCCGATCTCTCGCTCACCGCCACCTCTGCCTTGATCGGCTCGCCGCTGTACATGTCGCCCGAGCAGATGCACTCGGCGAAGAACGTCGACGGTCGCACCGACATCTGGGCGCTCGGCGCCATCTTGTTCCAAACCCTGACGAAGCGCCCGCCGTACGTTGCTACGTCCATCCCCGAGCTCTGCAACGCGCTCTTGAACGACGCGCCGCCGCCCCTCTCCGACTTCCGCAGCGACGTCCCGCCGGCGCTCTCGGACGCGATCACCAAGGCTCTGACCAAGGACAAGACCCTGCGCTGGCAGACCGTGGGCGAGCTCGCGAGCGCGCTCGCCGAGTTCGCGCCCGAGGCCAAGATTCACGCCGAGCGCGCGGCTCGCATGCCGCTCGCTGGCGAACCGGGCGCAAGGGTGGCGACCACCGAGCACACCGGGCCGTCGATGCCCACCAGCGTCTCGGTGGAGGTCACCGCGGGCCCACCGCGCCTGGTCGACGACGCAACCGAAGCCAGCGCTCCGCCCCAGTCGGCCAAGACGCTGGACTCGTGGGGCAAGACGGGTGGGTCGAGCGGCAGCTCGAGGCCGTCCCGTGCCCGCCCGATTGCCGCGATCTCGGTCGGTGCATTGGTCGCGATCGCCGTCGTGGCCTACGGCATCAGTCGTACCACGGCGACCGCGACCCCCGACCCATCGCCCCCGAGCGCTGCGGCGCAGCCCGTCGTTACGGTCGCCGCGCCCGCGGTCGCGCCGTCGGCGCTCCCCGCGACGATCGAGCCCGCCGCCCCCGACCCCTCCGCGAGCTCGGGGGCTCGACCTCGGGTCCCGCTCAAGCACGCCCCTGCTCCCACCGCTGCCGAGCGCCCTCGTGGGTCGGGCGGGAAGACCCCCACGACGCCGCCGTCGGAATTCGGCGGACGGCGCTGAGCCGCGCATGCGAACGCCGGCTCGCTCTGGACTCGTCGCCGTGCTGCTCTGCATCACGAGCGTCGGCTACGCTCAAGACGCCAAGGTGGCTGCCGAGGCGCTGTTCGACGACGCCCGCAAGCTGATGACCGCGGGGCAGTACGCCAGCGCCTGCGCGAAGTTCGAGCAGAGCCAGCGCCTCGACCCGGGTATCGGCACCTTGCTCTACCTGGCGGACTGCTACGAGAAGGCCGGCCGGGTCGCGAGCGCCTGGGCCACGTTTCGCGAGGGGGCTTCTCAGGCCAAGGCCGCGGGGCAGACCGAGCGGGCTAGCGCCGGCGAGTCCCGCGCTCGCGCGCTCGAAGGGCGACTTTCGCGGCTCGAGCTCGGCGTGTCGCCGGCCAACGCCGCGCTCACGGGGTTCGCCGTGCGGCGGGGCGGCAACCTGGTGCCTCGGGAGCTCTGGGGGATCTCGGTGCCGGTCGACGGCGGCGAGTGGACGATCGAGGCGAGCGCCAGCGGCTCCCGCGCCTGGTCCAAGAAGGTGACGGTTCGCGCCGAAGGCGACGTGGTCACCCTAGCGATCCCCGAGCTCGAGCCCGAGAGCGCGGCCTCGCCTCCCGACCCGCCGCCGGCGACGGTCACTCCCGCCGTGTTGGCGTCGCCGTCGCCCGCGCCGCGCGCGCCGACCGAGGACGCGGGCGGCAGCGGCGGCACGCAGCGGGCCATTGGTCTGGTGATCGGCGGCGTGGGGGTGATCGGTGTGGGCTTTGGCAGCTACTTCGGGCTCAGGGCGTTCTCCAAGAACTCGGACGCCGAGTCGCACTGTCGAGGCGCGGTGTGCAGCGATCCTCGCGGCGAAGCGCTGACGAACGACGCCAAGGACGCGGCGGCCCTCTCCAACGTCCTGTTCGGCGTGGGGCTGGCCGCCCTGGCCGGCGGCGCCGTGGTCTACCTGACGGCTCCGTCGCGCGACACCCGCGCGGTGTATCTCGCGCCCCGCGCCGCCCGAAACGCCGGCGGCGTCTGGCTCGGAGGCCACTTCTGATGCGTCGATGGGCATCCGCGCTGGTCGGGCTCGCGCTCGGCTGCGAGAGCATCGTCGGCATCGAGGATCGCCGATTCGAAGAAGAAGACGCCACGAGCGAGTGCCGGGCGTATTGCGACGCCGTGATGGAGGGTTGCACCGGCGGCATCGCCGCCTACCCCGACCGCGCCACGTGCCTCTCCACGTGCGGCGCTCTCCCGAGCGGAGAGTCCAAGTCCGACAACTCGCTCGAGTGCCGCAGCGAGCAGGCGGTGCTCGCCGGCTCGAGCGGTGAACCCGCTTCGCACTGCAAGGCCGCTGGTCCCTTCGGCGCGGGGATCTGCGGTTCGACCTGCCAGGGCTACTGCACGCTGCTCACCGCAGCGTGTCCCGACAAGCTCACGGGGATCGGCGACTGCGTCGCTGCGTGCGGTGGGCTGCGCGCCGACGGCAGCTACGACCTCTCTACGCTTGGCAGTGGGGACAACCTCGAGTGTCGGGTGGCGCATGCCTCGCTCGCCACTCGAGATCCCGAGAAGCACTGCCCCGATGCCGCGTTCAAGAGCGCCGCCTGCGCCGACCCGCCGGCGGCCGAGCCCTCGTGCGACGACTACTGCAGGGTGGTGGGCGTGGCCTGCACCGGCGCCAGCAGCGCGTACGAGAGCCAAGCCCAGTGCCTGGCCGTGTGCAAGCTGCTCGATCGCGGCAAGAACGCCGACAAGGTCGAGAACAGCGTGGGCTGTCGCAAGTACCACGCGTACAACGCGATCGCCGCGCCGGCGCAGCACTGCGCACACGCGGGGCCATCGGGGGACGGGCACTGTGGCAAGGACAACTGCGAGGGCTACTGCCAGCTGGTCGAGCGGGCGTGTGCGGCCGAGTTCAAGGCGACGTTCGGCGACCTCGGCAAGTGCGCGTCGGCGTGTGGCAAGTGGCCGGGAGCCGCCGCCGACTCGTGGAACGCCACCGCCGAGACCGGCAACACGGTGCGCTGCCGAGTCGTGAACGCCGCTCGGGCCAGCGAGAAGCCGTCCGCCTGCGCGGCCGCCGTCGGCGGCGGCGAGTGTCAGTGACCGCTGCGGGGGCGGTTCAGTACGGCGGCGCAGCGCCGGAAGCCAAGATCGACTCGAGGGCGCTCCACAGGCTGTCAATCGACTGGAAACGATCTTCCGGATCGACGGCCAGCGCCTTCTGCACCCAGCTGTCGAGGCTGGCGGGCAAGCCGCCGCGGAGCGCGCACAAGCTCGGACGGTCGCCGCTCGTCGCCCACCGGCACAGATCGATCATGCTGCTGGTCGGAAATGGCACCTGGCCGCTGAGGCAGCGGAACACCAGAACGCCCAGCGAGTAGACGTCGACCCGCCGATCGAGACCCTTCTCGCCGCGCCAGGCTTCCGGGGCGATGTAGCTCGGCGTGCCGGCGACCATGCCGGTGCTGGTCAGGGACTCGACGCCGATCAGCTTGGCCAGCCCGAAGTCGAGCAGTCGCACGCCGCCGCCGGCCGCCGCATCCAGCACGAACACGTTCGAGGGCTTGAGATCGCGGTGCAAGATGCCGTGCTCGTGGGCCTTGGCCAGGGTCTTGGCGACCGGGCGTAGGAGCTCGAGCATCTTCGCCGGCTTGAGCCGCCCGCCCTGGGCTTCGGCTTCGGCCACGAAGCTCTCGAGGTCCCGTCCGGTCAAGAGCTCCATCACGATGTAGGGTGCGCCCTCCCGCGTCTTGCCGAAGGCGTGGACGAAGATCGCGGCGGTCCCCCGGAGTCGTGCCAGCGCCACGGCTTCGCGCTCGAAGCGCTTCGCCTGGCTCGGGTCGGCGACCTGTTTCATGACCTTGATCGCGACTTCGCCGCGGGTCTCGAGGTCGCGACCGCGGTACACGACGCCGAAGGTGCCCGCGCCGATCTCGGCGATCAGGCGATAGCGACCGTCCAGCTCGTCACCGGTTCGAACCATGAAGGCGCGAGCGTACCTCACCCCAGGACTGCCGAGAACCGCGGGTCTCGGCCTCGGCTCGACGCAAGCCGAGGCCCGCGGTCACAGCCGCCGCGCGAGCGCCCAACCGAGTGCGGCGACGGTGACCAAGATCAGCGCTGCGAGGCCGCGTCGCAAGACGCTCACCGGGAGTCGGTGGGTCGCCAGTGCGCCGAGTTGCGCGCTGATGCTCGAGCCGGCGAGCAACGTGAGCGCCAGGGGCAAGTGGACGTGGCCGAGGCGCGCGTGCGCCACGGTCCCGCTCACGCTGGTGGCGAAGAGAACCAAGATCCCGGTGCCCGCAGCGTGCTTGATCGGAAAGCCGAAGCCGTAGAGCGTGATCGGGATCAGCGCGACGCCGCCGCCCACGCCGAGCAGCCCGCTCAGAAAGCCGAGGGCGAGCCCCAGATAGGCGACCACCAGCGCCGGCACGCGCGAGAGGGGCAGCCTCGGGAAGTCCACGTAGGGCGGCAGCTCGATCCGCGCGAGCGGCCCGCGCCGGACCACGGACAGCGCGTCGGCGCCCCCGCGTGGGGGGCGCAAGAGTGTCAGCGCGACGCCCAGCAGAAACACGATGTACGTGACGTAGAGCACCAGCGTGGCGTCCCCGCCGAGCTCGAGCAGCGCGACCACCTTGGCCCCCGCAGCGACGCCCAGCAGCGCGCCGGCGAGCATCAGCCAGTCGAAGCGGGGTTCCCCCTGACCCAGCTTCCTGTGCTTCAAGAACGCGACCGTGGCGGTGCCCACCATCTGGCAGAGGCCGCTGCCGATGGCCACCGGGAGCGGTATGTCGAACACCACGGACAGGAGCGGCGTCAGGATGAAGCCGCCGCCGATCCCGAAGAGCCCCGCCACGAACCCCACGGCGCTGCCCAGCGCGAGTAGCCCGATCACGCTCACCTCTTGTCCGGCGACCAGCATCAGATCGAGTAGTCGATGGGAGGGGGTGGGTCTTTGGGCAAGAGGCGCTTTCTGCGACGCTCGACGGCGCCGAAGGCGAAGTACATGGCGACCCCCCAGAGCGCGGGCAGGACCACGCACGATGCGGCAAAGAGCCAGCTTTTCATGGGGCGGCTGCCAGGATACCAGGGCTACGGAAGCGCGCTATAACCGCGACCCGTGGGCAGCCCGGAAGAGGTCATCAGCGTCGCCGAGCTCGACCGCCGTCTCAAGCGCGCGGTCGAGACCGTGACGGGTCGCGAGTGGGTCGAGGGCGAAATCGCCTCGCTCAAGCTCGCGCCGAGCGGGCATGCCTATTTCAGCCTGAAGGACGAGCGCGAGGACGCCATCGTCGAGTGCGTGATGTACCGCATGAACGCCCAGCGAGCGCGGCGCCACCTGTCGGACGGCGCCCGGGTCCAGCTCTTCGGGCGGGCCACCCTGTGGGCGCCACGTGGGCGGCTGCAGCTGGTCGGCGAGAGCCTGCGCCCAGCCGGTCGCGGTGCGCTGCTCGAGGCCCTCGAGCAGCTCAAGGCCCGGCTCTTGGCCGAGGGCCTGTTCGCGCCGGAGAAGAAGCGCCCGCTGCCCTCCGAGCCCAGGGTGGTGGGTGTGGTCACGAGCGCCATCGGCGCTGCGTTCCACGACATCCGCACGGTGGCGTTCCGCCGGGGCGGCGTCCGGTTGGTCCTGTCTCCCGCACTGGTCCAGGGCGAGGCGGCGCCCGACAGCATCGTGCGCGCCATCGACCTGCTCGAGCGCTATCCCGGGCTCGACGCGATGATCGTCGGCCGTGGCGGCGGCTCGAACGAAGATTTGATGGCGTTCAACGACGAGCGAGTGGTCCGCCGCGTCGCGGCGGTCCGCGTCCCGGTGGTCAGCGCGGTGGGACACGAGGTCGATCTCACGCTCTGCGATCTAGCCGCCGACGTGCGTGCGGCCACACCGTCGCAAGCCGCCGAGCTGGTGATCCCCGACGCGGGAGCGCGACGGGACCTGCTCGACCGTCAGCTGCGCCACTTGCTGCGTACGATGCAGGGTCGCCTGCTCGAGGAGCGGTCGCGGGTCGAGCGGCTACGGGCCGCGCTCAGTGACCCGCGCTTCTTGATCGCCGAGCGTCAGCAGGGCCTCGACGAGCTTCGGGCGCGGCTCGAGCGAGCCACGACCCGGAGCCTGGCCCGCCGTCGCACGCTGATGGTGGACGCCGAGCGCAGGCTCGCAGCACGGCATCCCCGCGCGGTGCTGGCGCAGGCCAGGGCACGACTCGCTCCACTCGAGGCGCGACTCGGGGCGGCAGCAGGGGCCGACCTCGCCCGCTGTCGCGCGCGCTCGGGGGAGCTGGTCGCGCGCCTCTCCGCGCTCTCGCCTCTGGCGGTGCTGGCGCGGGGCTACGCCATCGCGACGCTTCCGGACGGTCGCGCCGTCCGGGCGGCCGCCGAGGTGAAGGCCGGCGACGCCCTTTCGATCCGCGTCTCGGCGGGTCGCATTCATGCGCGCGTCACCGACACTGACTCGGGCGAAGGCGCGACGTGAGCCGCTTCGTGCTCTTGGGACACCCGGTGTCGCACTCGCTGTCGCCGGTGATCCACGCCGCGGCCTACCGCGCCTTGGGACTGTCACACCACTACGACGCGGTCGACTGTCCCGACGACGACGCCCTCGCGGCGAGTATCTCTCGGCTTCGTCGGGGCGACATCGCTGGTGCGAACGTCACGGTCCCCCACAAGGCGCGCGCGCTCGTCCACGCCGACGTCACCGACGAGCTCGCGCGCGAAACCGAGGCCTGCAACGTGCTCGCGTGCCGCGATGGTCGAGTCTTTGCCCACAACACCGACGTCACCGCGCTGTCGCTCGAGCTCGCCCAGTTCGCCCCCGGTGCCACGAACGCAGTGATCCTGGGCGCGGGCGGCGCCGCGCGGGCCGCCGCGAGCGCTTGCGCGCGGCGCGGCCTGCGACGGGTCAGCGTGTTCGGTCGAAGGTTCGAGGACCAGGACTCGACGGCGCCGGGCGCGCGAGCCCTGGCCGAGATGGGCGCCCGGGTCTTCGCCTGGCCCGCGACCCCCCACGCGAATTCTGCGCTAATCGACGAGCTCGCGGTGGCCGACGTGGTGATCCAGGCCACCAGCGCCGGGATGCGGCACGGGCCACCGGGGCAGGCGGTGGCGGACCTGGTGCCGTGGGAGCGGGTTCCCGCTTCCGCGCTGGCCTACGACGTGGTCTACACCCCGGCCGTGACGCCGTTCTTGGAGGCAGCCCGGCGGAGGGGGCTCGCGGCTCGTGGCGGGCTGGGCATGCTGGTCGGCCAGGCCGCCGCCGCGCTCCGCATTTGGCTCGATGTCGAGCCGCCCCTCGCGGCCATGGAAGCCGCCGCCCGAGCCGCGCTCGAGGAGCCGACGTGACTTTTGCGCCCGAGCCTGGTCCGTGGCCGTCCGTCGCGATCGACGGCGAGCTCGAGCGCGCCGAGCGCGAGTTCCTGCACACCAACGGGGCGGGTGCGTACGCCATGAGCACGCTCGCGTTGATGCACACCCGCCGCCACCACGGCCTGCTCGTCGCGGCTCTCGAGCCACCCCTCGACCGCTGGGTGATCTTGAGCCACGCCGAGACGACGGTCACCGTGGCGGGTCGGCCGTTCAAGCTGGCGACTCACCAGTTCCCAGGTGTCGCGCCGACCCTGGGCTATCGCAACCTGAAGAGCTTCGCTCAAGATCCGTTGCCGCGCTGGACGTACCGACTGGGCAAGGGGGTGATCGAGCGCACGCTGGCGCTGGCTCGTGGCAAGAACGCCGTGGTGCTGCGCTATCGCTGGCAAGGAAGCTCGCCAGCGCGCATCTCACTCATGCCGCTCATGCCCATGCGTCGCATCGAGCAGCTGGCGCGCGAGCACGGGGGGATGAAGCAGAAGGTCACGCTCCGCCCCAACGAGGTCGAGGTGCAGCCGGTCTTGGCGATCCCCCCGATCATCTTCTCGCATCGCGGGGTGTTCATGGGGTCTCCGGACTGGTGGCGTCGCTTCGAGTACACCGAGGACCTGCGTCGCTATCCCGACTTCCAGGAAGACATGTGGACGCCCGGCACGTTCGAGCTCGGCGTCGAGCCAGGGGCAGAGGTCCACCTGGTGGCTGCCGTGGGCGCGCTGCCCGAAGGCACGCCGGAAGAGATCATGGAAGAGGCGCGCCAGCACCTCCTTTCCCAGGATCTCGGCTCCGAAGCGTCCGGCTTTCGGCGCACGCTGGCGGTGGCGGCGGACAGCTTCGCGAGCGACGCCTGCGCGCGTCCCGCCGTGGTTGCCGGCTACCCGTGGCTGGGCGTCGCGTTCCGGGACTGGCTGATCGCGCTCCCGGGCATCCACCTGTCGCGCGGTCGGGTCGCACAGGCCAAGCGCTCGCTGGCCGAAGCCACGCGGTGGCTCCGCGCGGGCCTCTTGCCCAAAGAGATCCCGGTCGGCAGCCAACGACGCGTGCCGTCGCCCGACGCCACCCTCTGGCTGTTCGAAGCCGCGCGCGCCGTCTCGGAGGCGTGCGGGCTCGACGACCCCTTCGTGAAGGGCGAGCTCTATCCCGCCCTGGTGCGCGCCTACCTGCGGCTGCGGGGCCGGCGACTGAAGAAGCTCGCGTGGGCCAACCCCGACGGGTTTTTGCAGACCGAGCCCCCGGAGCCGGGCACCTGGATGGACGCTCGCGCGGCGGGCGAGCCGGTGACGCCTCGGAACGGGCTGGCCGTCGAACATCAGGCGCTCTGGCATTCGGCGTGCAAGCTGGTGGGCGCCTGGGCGCGCTTCTACGGGCACCACGCGGTCGAGAGGGCGGCCGAGGCGAGTCGCGCTCTCGTGAGCGCCGCCTTCGGCGCGCGCTTCTGGTGCAACGAGACCGACTACCCCTTCGATTGCACCAGCTCCGAGCGCGCCAGCGCCGAGTCGTGGGCGGATTCGACGATTCGTCCCAATGCGCTGGTCGCGCTCGCAGTGGCCCCCGAGCTGTTCGAACCGTGGCAAACCGACGCCGTCATCGCTCGGGCCCGGTCCGAGCTGCTCACGTTTCGTGGCATGAGAACCCTCTCGGTGGAGGATCGCAACTTCGTCGGCCACTACGAAGGCGACGCCAGCGAGCGCGAACGCGCGCTGCACCAGGGCTCGGCGTGGCCCTACCTCTTGGGCTTCTGGGTGCGGGCGGTCCGGGCACAGAACCCGGGCGACGAGGACGTGCGTGCGGAGCTGATCGAGCTGGTCGAAGGGGCAATGCACGGTGGGTCGGTCCTGGGGCACGCGCCGCAGCTGGCCGACGGCGAAGAGCCCCACCGCTGGCGAGCCTGCCCGGCCCAGGCCTGGAGCACGGCGCTGCTCTTCGCCGCCCACGGGGGGGATCTGGGAGCAGACTGATGGCATCGCGCGAGCTCGGCTACCGCAGGATCGTCATCTTGCTCGTCGCGCTGATCGTCGTGCCGACGGCGCTCTTGCTCACCGTGGGAGCGGTGATGCTCTTTCTCGGAGAGATGCAGGCCAACCTGCTGATGGGCATCCTCGTCGTCAGCTTCAGCGGGGCGTCGGTGACCGGTGTGATTCTGGTCTGGGTGTTCGTGCGGCGCGAGGCCAACCTCTCGCGGTTGCAGAGCGACTTCGTGTCCAAGGTCTCCCACGAGCTCAGAACTCCGCTCACGTCGATCCGGCTCTTCGCGGAGACCTTGGCGCTGCGCCGCGGTGACGTGGCGGCCGAGGACAAGTGCATCGAGGGGTTGGCTCGCGAGAGCATGCGCCTTCAGGAGCTGATCGACCGCCTGCTGGACTGGGGCCGAATGGAGAGCGGGCGCAAAGAGTTCACCCTCGAACGCACCACCGTTCAGGACGTCGTGCAGAAGACCACCGCCGCGTTTGCTCCCGTGCTGGAGCGACGGCGCGCGGTGTTCGAGGTCGAACTCCCAGAGGACGACTTGTTCATCGAAGCCGACCGCGCCGCGCTGTGCGACGCGCTCTTGAACCTCTTGACCAACGCCATCAAGTACGGCGGCGACCCCCCGGAGATCCGCTTCTCGGTGCAGGCCGGGCCCAAAGAGGTGCGCTTCGTCGTCAAGGACAACGGGCAGGGGCTCGAGCAGCGCGAGCACTCGCGCATCTTCGAGAAGTTCTACCGGGTGGACGACCGGCTCTCCCGCGAGCGCGAGGGCTCGGGGCTGGGTCTGGCCATCGTGAAGCACGTGGTCCGCGCTCATCGGGGCCGCGTCGAGGTCGAGAGCGCGCCCGGCCAGGGCAGCGCGTTCTCGGTCGTGATATCTCGAAAGGGCGAGCATGCCGATGCCTGAGCTCAGGAAGCGCATCCTGATCGTCGAGGACGACGAGAGCATCACGCTCGGCCTCCGCATGAACCTCGAGGCCGAGGGCTACGACGTGATCGTCGCCACCGACGGCGAGAGTGGGCTCGGTGCCGCACGCGCGCCCGACGTGGCGCTGGTGATCTTGGACATCATGCTGCCCAAGATGAACGGCCTCGAGATCTTGCGACAGCTCCGGGGCGAGGGCTGCAAGACGCCGATCGTGTTGCTCTCGGCCCGCGGAGCGGAGCTCGACAAAGTGATGGGGCTCGAGCTCGGCGCCGAGGACTACATCACCAAGCCCTTCAGCTTGGCCGAGCTCCTCGCGCGGGTGAAGGCGCAGCTTCGTCGCGACGCCATCGCCCGCCCGGGCAATCGGATCGTGCAGGCCGGGAAGCTCGCCATCAACATCGAAGCGCGCGAAGTGCTGCGCGCCGGCGAACCCGTTCCGCTCACGGCGACCGAGTTCGACCTCTTGCTCTGCCTGCTCGAAGAGGCCGGCCGAGTCCTCTCGCGGGAGCAGATCTTGAAGCGCGTCTGGGGCCCCGGCCACCACGGGACGCCGCGGACCATCGACAACTTCATGCTTCAGCTCCGGGCCAAGCTCGAGGACGACCCGGCCGAGCCGGCTCACCTGCTCACCGTGCGGGGCGTGGGGTATCGGTTCCAAGCGTGATGGTTTTGCGTTAGAACCGCCCCTCGGTGGACCAGAACCTACTTCGCTCCTACTTCGCGACCGTCTACGAGCTGCCGTCCGAGTCGGGGCTCGTGCGCGTGTCGCTCGATGGCGAGATCGTCCAGGACGTGGGCGCCTTGCCCGAGCTGCTCCGACGGGACTTCGCGATCCTGACCGCCTACAACCCGCGCAGCATGCTCTTGCCGCGGCGGGTGAACGAGGTTCGTCACCACGTGATGCGCGACTTGCTGATTCTCGGCTGCTATCGCGTCGAGCACTGCGTCGGCTACGACGAAGAGCCAGAGGGCGTCTGGCGCGAGCCGGCCTGGCTGGCGCACGGCATCGAGCGTGAAGAGGCCATCTATTTCGGGCGCACCTTCCGCCAGAACACCATCGTGGTCTGCCAGAACGCACGACCCGAGCTGATCGTCACCGACCCCACCTGTGACGAGATCGGCCGCACCTACGTCGGGAACTGGCGAATTCGGAACTGAGCGTCCTGTGATAGTCTTCGGGTCGTGGTGCGTTCCCGGGCGCTGGCTCTCGCACTGATTCTCCCGCTGCCCGCGCTGGCGCTGGGCGGCAATGCGCTCGCCGATCTGCTCGGGCGAGAGGCGGGGCGCGGCCTGGCCACGGTCAGCAGCCGCTGGCTCCGGCCGCCCACGGCGAAGCCCCCGCCGCTGTTCGTCGAAGCCGAGGCCCTGCCCGACGCGCCCGATGGCGTCGCGCTGGCTCGCGTCGCTGCGCGTCCGGGCCCGGTCGCCCGGGTCGCGCCCGCTCCGACGAAGGGCATCCGGGTGCGCGCCGATGCGGTGCTGCGCTTGGCGAACGGTGGCGCGCGGCCCGGCGGCGTCCCGGTGCCCGCCCGTGGCGATCGCCCCGCTGGGCTCGCGCTCACCGGCGTGAGCGCCCTGGGCATCGGGCTGGTCGACGGCGACGTGCTCACCCACGCGGCAGGCCGCCCGGCGCTCTCGCCGGGCGACGTGATCGGCGTGGTGATCGGCTCGCGGGCGTCCCAAGCGCCCGAGATCTGGGGGCGGTTCTGGCGCAATGGCGAGCCGTGGAACCTGGTCGTCGAACAGCCGTACCCCCGCGGCAAGCGGCGCCCGCCGAGCGAGCGCTCGGGCAGCTGACGGCTCGGAAGCGCGCGTTGGCGCTGCGGCACCGCGGCTAGCGGAAGCGTGGAACGTACTTCGTCACGCTCTTGTAGGGGTCGGGCCATTCGAGCTCGTAGCCCTGATCGCTGGCGGCGTGGCGCGTCCAGTAAGGGTCGAAGAGGTGGGCGCGCGCCAGCACGCAGAGGTCGGCCCGGCCCGCAGCGATGATGCTGTTTGCGTCCGACCACGACGAGATGTTCCCGACGGTCATGGTGGGGACGGCCGCTTCGAGGCGAACCCGCTCGCTGAAGGGTGTCTGGAACAAACGGCCGTAGCTCGGCTGGGCATCGCGCACGGTTTGGCCCGCCGAGACGTCGATGATGTCCGCGCCGTGGGCCTTCAAGAGCGCCGCGGCGGTGACGACGTCGCCGAGGTCGATGCCGCCGGGCGCCCAGTCACAGGCCGAGAGGCGCACGCTGATCGGCTTGTGCTCGGGCCATGCCCGGCGCACGGCGTCGAAGACCTCGAGCGGGTAGCGCATGCGCTGCTCGATCGGGCCCCCGTACTCGTCGTCACGACGGTTGGTGAGCGGCGAGATGAAGCTCGCGAGCAAGTAGCCATGGGCGGCGTGGAGCTCGAGCAGGTCGAACCCCGCGTCGTTCGCCAGCCCCGCTGCCCGCACGAAGTCCGCCGTGACCGCGTCCATGTCGGCGCGAGTCATGGCGCGGGGGAGCGGGCTCGACGGCAGGTAGGGGAGGGGAGACGCTGCAAGCAGCGGCCACCCACCGGTTTCGAGCGGCTGGTCGGCGCCCTCCCACGGCCGCCGAGTCGCTCCCTTGCGACCCGCGTGGGCGAGCTGGACCCCGATCTTGGCGGTGGTGTGGCGGTGCACGAACTCGACCACGCGCCGGAACGCGGCCGCGTGCTCTGGGCGGTAGAGCCCCGCGCAGCCGGGGGTGATGCGTCCGTCGGCGCTCACGTCCGTCATCTCGGTGAGCACCAGGCCCGCGCCGCCCACCGCCCGGCTTCCCAGGTGGACCAGGTGCCAGTCGTCGATCGTTCCGTCCGTCGCCGAGTACTGGCACATGGGCGAGACCACGATGCGGTTGTCCAGCACCAGGTCGCGCAGGCGATACGGCGTGAACATGGGCGGAGCTCCCGAGGGCACCGCGCGCCCGGACTGCGCGCTCGCGTCCTTTGCGACCAGCGCATCGACAGCCTGGACGAAGCTCGGGTCCCGGCGCGCGAGATTGTCGTGGGTGACCCGCAGGCTACGCGTCAGCAGGCTGAACGCGAACCGGACGGGATCGAGCTTCAGGTAGCGTTCGGTGTTCTCGAACCACTCCAGGCTCACCTGGGCGGAGCGCTGGATGGCTTCGACCTCGGGCCGCCGGTTGGCCTCGTAAGCCCCGAGGGCGCCCTCGAGGCTCGGTTGGGAAACCACGGCGTCGCGGAGGGCGATGCAGTCTTCCATGGCGAGCTTGGTCCCCGAGCCGATGGAGTAGTGGGCGGTGTGGGCGGCGTCACCCATCAGTACGACCCTCTGGTGGTGCCACGCGCGGTTCTTCACCGTCGGAAACGCGCGCCAGATGCTGCGGTTCTTCTGCAGGCGGTGCCCTCGAAGCTCGGCAGCGAACAAGCGCTCGGCGTACGCCAAGGTGTCGTCTTCGCTCGCGCGGTCGAGCCCCGCCTTCTTCCACGTCGCTTCCGTGCACTCCAAGATGAAGGTCGAAGCGCACTCTTCGTAGCGATAGGCGTGCACGCGAAACAGGCCGTGCTCGTTCTCGCGGAAGTAGAACGTGAATGCCTCGAACGGGAACGTGGTGCCGAGCCACACGAAGCGATTGGGGCGGAAGTCGAGGTCGGGAGCGAGGTGCGCGCCGAGCTCGCTGCGCACGGCGCTGTTCACCCCGTCAGCCGCCACCACCAGGTCGTGGCCCTGCTCGAGCTCGGCGAGCCCGGGGGCCTCGCGCTCGAAGTGGATCACCACTCCGAGCTCCCGGGCTCGCGCCTGCAAGATGTCCAGGAGCTTCTGCCGGCTCATCCCAGCGAAGCCGTGCCCCGTCGAGCGCAGCACGCGCCCCCCGAAGTGGATGTCGATGTCGTTCCAGTGGGCGAAGCTGGCGGTGATGGCCGCGTGGCTCTCGGGATCGGCCGCGGCCAGGTTGCCCAGGGTGGCGTCCGAGAACACGACCCCGAAGCCGAACGTGTCATTGGGTCGATTCCGCTCCCAGACCGTCACCTGGTGCGCGGGGTCGACCCGCTTCATCAAGATCCCGAAATACAGCCCCGCCGGCCCGCCGCCGATGCACGCGATCTTCATGGCCGGTCAGGGGGCGAGATCGGCCACGCTCCGCGGGGCGAGCTTGGTGTTCGAGAACCCGAAGGTCATGATGCCGGTGATCTTCGAGAACGAGGCGCCCACCGTGAAGGTGTTGTCGATGGTCGGCTCGAGCTCGTCGTCGATGCGCAGGTTGCCGGTGACCACGAACTCGTCGAAGTCGCTCGGTGCGTCGGGATTGGCGTTGGTCACCTGGACGCTGGCGATGCTCACCAGCATCGACTCGAAGCCCTCGGCCTTGGCGCCGCCGGTCGCGAGCTCTGCCGGGTTCGCGACCGCGATCGGACCGAACGGGAGCGTGGTGCCGCTGTCCGTGACGGTGATCACCGGGTCGGTGAGCTCACTCAGGTTGAAGAACTCGTCGTAGGTCGCGCTCAGGTCGATCTTGTTGCCCACGACCACGTTCGGGGCGGCGGTGGCCGTGAACACGAAGATCCCGGTGAAGGGCTTGAGTGACGCGTCCTGCACGTAGAAGCCCCGCATGTTGCCGGTGTTCGGTCGCACGCCGGTCACGTAGAGCCCGGTGAGCTTCACCGGCGAGCCGGTCTTCGGGTGCTGCGGGTGGGCCGGATTGCGGACCGCCTCGATGCCGATCGGGCACGCGCCGAAGCCGGGGTTGGCAGTGGGGCAGGTGTCGCAGGCGTCGCCTTTTCCGTCTCCGTCCCCGTCCGCTTGCCCGCCGTTGGCGAGATCGGGGCAGTTGTCGACGCCATTGGCCCAACCGTCACCGTCCAGATCGTCGGGGTCCGCGGCGGCGCATTTGTCGGTCGCGTCGGTGGGACAGGGATCGCAGGCGTCGCCTTTGGCGTCGCCGTCGGCGTTGGCCTGCTTCCCGCCGTCCAAGGGGCGGGCCGGATCGAACCCGTTGGGGCACAAGTCGGTGGCGTCGGCCACGCCGTCCCCGTCCTTGTCGGTGGCGGTGCTCTGCCCGCCGTACTCGGTCGGCCGCGACGGAATGCAGGTCGGCTCCTTCACCGGTGCTCCGCAGGTGAAGAGCGGCGCGAAGGCCTCGCCGGCGGTCTTCACCGCGGCCAGGGTGGCGCTGCCGGCGGTGTCCTTCGACACGCACGCGCGCTTCGCCGCGCCGCACACGTCGAGGGTCTCGCAGCTCGAGCCCCCGATGGCCGGGCTGTTCACCAGCGCGTCGTCGCCGTAGAGCGGCGCGCCGCCGCGCAGCACCAGCGCCACGTCCTTCGGCTCGGCAGCGATCACCGCGCGGTGATCCTTGTGGGTGCTCCCGTCGAAGATCGAGACATCGGCGACGAAGCCCTTCTTGATCATGCCGATCCCGCGCTCCATGCCGGCGGCGAAGGCGGCGTTGGTGGTCACCATGCGCCACAGCTCGAAGTCCGAGAAGTGTTTGCCGTACTGCTTCTGGTTCAGGTCGTCCGCGCAGCGAAGCTCGCGCGAGAGGTTCATCGAACCGCTGAGCAGCCAGTCGGTGCCCAGCACCAGCCCGACGCCCATGCTGTCCAGCAGCGTCACCGGCGCGGTGTTGCCGTAGAGCGCCACGTTGGAGCGCGGCGACCACACCACCCAGGCGCGCTCGTCGTGGATGGTCTTGGCTTCGACCGGGGTCGCCGCCACGGCGTGCACGATCGCCGTCTGCGGCTCGATCACGTCGGTGGTGCCTGCCCCGGTGCAGGTGAGCTCGTTCTTGGCGGCCTGGTTCACGCCCTCGGCGATGTGGGGCTGATAGGCGTCGAGCGAGGCGATCTCGGCCGCGGTGGTCGGCTTGCTGCCGTAGTTGCAGCCCGAGGTCTGGGTCTTGCCGCTGGCGTCGTCGAGCGGGAAGGTGTCGCTGTTGACCGTCGGGGCCGGGAGCCCTTCCTTGCTGGCGGTGTCGAGGTTCCGGAGCAAATAGGGCGTGCCGCCGGCGCTGACCGCCGAGGTGGCGCCGCTCATCACGAAGCGCAGCTCGGCGGCGAGCACCACGTTCTTGGCCGCGCCGCTGGCGTACTTGATGGCGGGTTTGCTCGGACCTGCGCCGATGCGCCACTCGTGCCGGTGATCGTAGCGCAGCGTGCCGCCGTCGTGCGGCGCGTTGTTTGCGTACGTGATGTGATCGTGCGAGTTGATCAGACCCGGCGAGATCACGCCCTTTGCGCAGGTCACGGTGTGCGCGGCCGCCGCGCCGGGTGCGGTCGAGCAGTCGCAGCCCACGCAGGTGATGGTGCCGGCCTCGTCGATCAGGACCTCGCCACCGTGGAACACCTCTTGGGGAGCGAGCACCGTGCCGACCAGCCGCAGGCCCTTCTGCCCGGCCGCCACGCTGCAGAGCGATGGGCCGGCGGTCAGCGCCTTGCACTCGGTGACCTTGAGCGCGGTGCCCGGCCCGACGCCCCCGGAGCCGCCGCCGCTGCCCCCTGCACCGCCGCTGCCGGCGCCTCCGCCGCTGCCGGCCACGCCCGCCGTGCCGCCGAGCGCGCCGCCGGCC
>JACPVJ010000094.1 GCA_016191785.1 Myxococcales bacterium
ACTGGTGCCCAAAGAGCTCGACGCCGAGCTCGGCCACGTCACCGTGCCGCCCCCTGCGCCCGACGCGGCCGAGCAGTCGCTGCCGCACTGAAGTCGCGCGTCCCGTCACGCCGCGAGTATCGTTTCAGCCGAACTGCCCCCCCAGACCGGGGTCCGTGCTCCGGCTACAACTCCGCAATTCCTCTGGGTTGCGCGGGGGCGATACGCGGGCCGTACCACGCGGAGATTCGGTGACGCGCTCGGTCCTCCCGGATCCAAGCATGAAGGTGATTGTGCGATGTCACTAGCGGGGACATCGGCTGCAGCAGCAGGCGTTCTGGCCGTCAGCTGCGGTCGGTCAACAGGTTGACGTGGCGGGCGAGGCCGCGGATCATCACTCAATGACCGATGCTCGGGGGCTAGCATGCAGGCATCGGTTCGTTGGTGCCATCGCGGTCGCCCTCTGCGCGGGCGGCTGCGGCGAGCGCTCGGATTCGAACCCCGCCACGGCCAAACCATGCGTCTGCGACGCGGCTTCGGGCAGCGGTGGAGTCGACGCGACCGACGCCGGCTCAGGCGGGAGCTCGGGCGCTTGCGGCGAGTACCGGGTCAGCGTCTCCACGCTACCTTCAACCTACAAGTGGGAACCGCTATCGCTCCGGAGTACGAACCTGGGCGTTCACCCGTTTTGGCGCGACGCTAGCGGCGTTCACGTCGTCTGGAGCGCGTACTCGTTGGATCCGTCCGATCCGCAAAAGCGCACGGCCCATGCCGTCCTCACGTCTTTTCCTGGGGTCAATGGGGAACCCTTCGAACACGCGATTTACGACGTGTATCCGGAGGGGGTTGATTGGACGCTCAGCGGGGAAATCTTGGATGCGGCTGCAAGCCCGGATGGCGTTGTGGCCATCGGGTATTGGTACAGCGAGTCGCTCCAGAGCGAGCTAGTCCAGCGTGTGCTGTTGACTCGTTTGGGACAGCCCAGCGAGCAGAAGCTCTGGACACCACCCTGGCCGACATCTCAACTGTTCTTGTGGGAGATTGCATGGGATGGCGAGGCTTTCGCGCTGCACTTCGCCCTGGGTAATCCCGGGCTCAATGATTGGGGCATTCGCCTCGTGCGGCTCTCGCCCGACGGCACGATCCTGTCGGGACCCGACGTCGTCGCGAACTCTGCCGTGGTTCAAGATGCTTTCTCCGTGGCGACGGGCGAGGCGACCGGGACGACGCTCTTCGCGTCTCCCGGGAGCAGCGGGCCGAGCCTCAGCGGTCATTTGCGCGATGGCACGCCGGCGTTCCCGAACGAACCCTACCTGACGAAGGAGGTAGCGGCGCAGGGAGTACCTCCGGAGTCATCCAAGTTCGCCGGTTGGCCCGCCGTCGCGGTCGATGGGAAGGATGCGGTCGTGAGCTGGCAGGGGATGGGGCTCAGCAACGAGAGCTACCTACAGCGCCTGAGCGACTGGACGCCGGCGGGGCCGGCGATCGTTGTCCCCGAGCCCGAAGGTGGCATGCGCCAGCGTGTGCTGAGCAGGACGTCCAAGGGCTGGTTGATGATGGGGAAGATCTACGCGCACATTGACGCGTTCGAGATCGAGGGTGACGCGCTCGTGGCGCAGCGGCCCGTGATCACGCACTCGTTTGAATCATGCTGGAAGACTGACAGTTGCCCGGACTGGCCCGTCGCGATGGACGCCCGCAATCTCCAGCTAGTTCGCTGGCAAGACGAGATCCTGTTCGGGTTCCTGGACGAGAGCGACGCCTACATCGATCCCGACACTCACCCCGAAATACTGGAAGCGTATCGCGTCGTCAACGCCACCTCCGATTGCCAGTACCGATCTCTGTACGACGAGCACCACCCCGGAAAGGACGCGGGACCATGAGCATCACGAGTGCATGGCGCACTGCGGTCATCTCGATCGCGGTCCTTCTGGCCGCGCCCGCCGCCTTCGGCGCGGACCCGCTCCGGGCCCAAGTGTCGAGATGCATCCCCATCGCAACCGCGTCGAGCAGCACGGGGGTGCTCGGCGAAACGGCGACACTCCGCACCCTGGATATCCAATTCGGGTGGGCTACACGGAGCGCCGTCGACAACGGTGACAAGGCAGGCGCACTGCAGGCGACGACGCGACTCGAAGTCTGTCGCGTCAGCACCTCGGGCAGCGTCGACTGCCCGGCGTCGAAGGCGGTACCGAACCTCGATTGGCTCGTCTTCGACGACTCGACCAAGCCGACAGGCAAGCCGTCCAACGCGACTTGGGTCAAGTCCTTCGGCGACCCGGGCGCGCACGAGTACTTCGCTGGAATCCCCATCGACTATGAGGCTGCCAGCAACGCGGGGTCCTTCCTCTTTCTGAAGGTGAACAACGAGAACGTCTTGAGCGCGCTGTCGTTCGGCGGATGGTGCCCGCTCGTGCAACCGTTGGACCAAGCGGCGAAGTTTCGCGTGCTCGGAGTGCCAGCCACCATCGCTGATCCGTTCGGCGGACTCTTCGGTGACGTTTGCACAGAAGGCAACAAGAGCGGCGCAAACGAGACGCAGGCCTGTATCGACGCTGCGGGCTCCAAGTTCGTGGCCGATCGGATGCCGGCTATTTCCGACTGGCAGGAAAACTGGCTCTTCCAGTTCCTCCCAACCCCGAAGGTCACTCCGCCCGTCTGGGCCAATGGGACTACCAAGGCCTGCGCCGGCCAGTATTGCCCGACTTTGGTTTGGACGTTTGCGCAGGACATCGGCGCACACGGAGGACTCGGCCAGTTCTTTCTCCAGCCCGGGGCGCTTTCCAGTGTCAACGCGGACTTGTCACTGCAGGCGGGCGACTACCTGGCTGTCATGGGGCACGAGTTCTTCCACAACCTGCAGGCGGCATGGCAGCGCGCGTACGGAACGACCCACCAGGGCGACCCCTCGATGGCAGAAACGGCACCTGTCGGCGTGGATGCGTTCATGTGCTTGTTCAACTACCCCGGTGTCAACACCAATCAGTGCGTCTCCTCGCGCAAGCTCGGGAGCATCAAAGGCAGCGTCGAAAACACCAATAACTGGTTGCTGACGCCGAACAGCGACCCGGTCACGTGGAACTACGTGGGCAGCGTCTTCTGGCGCTACCTGATCGAGCAATACTCGATGCCGCTTGGCGACGATGCTCACCCGAGCGGAAGCAAGTCGGCGATTGAGGCGACCAATCCGAATGCCCCGCTCGGCAGTCGCCGTTCAGACGAAGGCTCGGACCTTCTCGGAAGGGTCTTTCACGGGATCAAGGACGCGCCGAACGACTCCGCGCTCGACGTGATCGACACGGTGCTCACGAAGGAGCTCCACCGAGGTCTCGACGCGGCGATCCTCGACATGCACACCGCAGCCTTGTTGAAGGACTACTCGACCAGTGACAAGCGCTGGTACTTTCAGTGGGTTGGCGACGCGAACGCGGGCGCGGCCAGCGCGCTTGTCCCCGGGGCGCCGACGCCGGCGTCGTCGTTGGCGACGTTCAAAGGGGCCTTTGGTGGGAAGCTGCCGGTGCCGCCTGATCTCGTCGGGACGGGCCTCGACTATCTGCGTCGCACCAAGCGTGATCTCGACAACTACTCGGCATGCACGGGCTTCGGCTGCTCGCCCGCGCGCGTTTCGCTGCTGCCTGGCCAGGGGTTCGCGAGCAACAACGAAGTGACGCTCCAGCCGTTCGGCACCGCGCTTCTCTCGGTGCATCCCGGTGCCGGGCTGGGGCTGGCGCGCGTGCGCCTCGTCGCGACCAAATCGACGAAGCCGAGGTTCCGCATCTTCTTGGTGAAGACCGACGGCGTGCCGAAACTGGTGCCGGGGTGCAACCTGGATCCCGACGGGGCGAAGCCCGCCAAAACAGGCATGTGCGAGCTCGACGCGACGGGCACGTTCGACGTCCCGGTCCCCGCGAGTGGCTACGACGAGGTGCTCGTGGTCGCGAGCGCAGGGCGCACCAGTGCATCCTTCAAGTGGCTCATCGGCGACGTCGATCCCCGGCTCGAGATCCTGGATCCGCTCAAGGTGCGCCCGGCGCAGATCGGCAACGCGCTCGAGCCGCGGCCGTTCATCGCGCAGTTCCTGGTGCGCGACGAGAACAACGAGCCCATGGGTGGGCTCGCGCCGGGCAATTTCAAGATCCGGGCCCCGAAATGCGCGGGCCCGAAAGCGCCCACATGCGACCTGGTCAATGGCACCGATTTCGAAGTCACGAAGATGGGCTCGGGACTTTACTGGGCGCTGGGGCAGGTACCGGCAAGTTTCTACCCTGCGACCCTCCCTGGCGCGCTCGACCTCGTCGTCTCGGTCGACGTGTTGGGGACCGGCATCGTGTCGGACACTGAGAGCGACGCGCTAGCGATGACCGCTGCGGGTCGGCTCGTGACGCAGTTCGTGCTCGACCGCAGCGGGAGCATGAACGACTTCGGCAAGCTCAAGGCGATGCAAGATGCCGCCAAGCTTCTGGGCGAGGCCATGATCGAGACCGACGAAGTGGGTCTCGTGACGTTCAACAACGACGCGCAGACCATCATTGGCGGAACGACAATTCCCTTCCTGAAGATGACGCCCCTCAATCACGCAGCGTTCAACTTTGCTGTCGACCAAATCACGGCGTTGGGCTGGACCTCGATCGGCGATGGCGTCCTGGAGGGACAATCCAACCTCGCTGTGAGCTATGGGAACGCCCCACCCGCCGACGTCCACCTGCACATGATCGTGCTCTCCGACGGGCTCAACAACGCCGGGTGGGAGCCGCGCCGGTATTACCTCGATGGGTTCACTCCCGACACGAACACGGACGGTGAGGCGCTTCCTCCCGGCGACACCGACCCAGATCCGAGCGACAACCTGCCTTGGTACAGCGGAAACTTAGCGTACTGGCAGCGACAGGGCGCGGGGCAACGGGTGCCGATTGTATCCGCCATCGCAATAGGCAAGGACGCCGACACGGTCGAGCTCAAGAACCTCGCGGACGTTGGCGGCGGGGTCTTCGCGTACAGCTACGACGACCCTCCAACGCCACCGCCAAGCCTCGAGACGCTGCACCGGCTCGAGTTCGCCGACGCATTCCGGACGGCGATGAACCGCGCTAGCGGCCATGATCGCGTGCTCACTACTCGACCGCTGACTCCTGCCCCGGATGACCTGCCGCCGATTCAGGTCGAGCCCGGTGCACGGGAGCTACTCGTGTCCTTGCTCTCGACGCTTGGCGACCCCGTCGAGCTCGGCTTCCGGCTCCGACTGGTAGCACCCAACGGCCAGAAGTTCGCCGCAGTGCAGGTTCAGCCAGGCCTGGTCTTCAAGATCGCCCAGCCGGCGGCAGGGCAATGGACGTGGAAGTGGGAACAGTTCGGCACGCCTCCGCCGGAGTTCGTACCCCTGCCGGGCGGGCAGGCATCCACCTTCGTGGAAGCAGCTGTTCGCGGAGCGCCAGTCAACCTCTTCGCGCGGGTCAGCCCAACGCATGAACGCAGCGTCGTGGCGACCGCCAACGCGACCGAGAACGGCAGCTGGGTCGGACTCGACATCGTTATCCGCGCGGCGGCTCTGGAGAGGCTTCCGCTGCGTGGCGTCTCCATCAAGGCGGAAGTGGAGAGTCCCAGCGGGGTGATGACCTCGGTTCAGCTCCCTGACGACGGTGACCACGGCGACGGAGGGGCCGAGGACGGGCTCCACGCCGTGCGTTACTTCGGCGGAACCGAGCCGGGCGTCTACCGCATTCGGATCACCGCTTCCGGGCTTTCTTCCAACGGGCAGCCCTTCACGCGCGAGCAGTGGCAAGCGGTGGAGTTGCACGCGGCGCCGGACACGGACGGCGACGGCATTCCCGACTGGTGGGAGATCCAGAAAGGCACCGACCCCGCCGCGGCAGACAGCGACGCGGATCCGGACGACGACGGGCTGTCCAATCGGGAGGAGTTCCTCGCGCACACAGATCCGCTCCAATCCGACACCGACGGCGGTGGCGAGAGCGACGGCTCGGAAGCCGCGCTCGGGCTGGATCCCCACGACGGCGCCGATGATACCCGAATCGACGTCCGGCCGGTCATCACGCCGTGCAACAGCACGGTCCTCATCACGGCGCACGCGCCGCGGGCTATCGACGGGGCGACGCTGATGGTTGCCAGTGCGCCGACGCGCACGGATCCGTTCGGCGTAGTGGCGAGCAAGCCGCTGACGGAGACCATGAACTTCACGATTGCGGCGGCGAACGATCAGCCGGCTTGCTACCGCTCGCGTGTGTTGGTGGCCGGTCACGCGAGTCCCTGGTCCGGGGCGACCTGCGTGACCCCGCGGTTCGACCCGAGCCCACCGAGCGTAGGCGTCCAGCTCACCGACGGTCGTAACTGGACTCGGACGCGCCGAGTCATGTTGCGTGTCCAGGCCGGCGACGAGCCATCGCAGTACCAGGGTCATCAACCTGTGTGCGCTGACGTAGCCAGCACTGGAACGCCGGAGATGATGATCGCGACCCGCTCCGACTTCGCGGGCGCGGTTTGGCAGGCGTTCAGTGCGGAAACGCCGCTGCAGCTCGAAGATGCGCAGAACGTCGCTGTCTGGGTGAAGGTACGAGACGGCGCTGGAAACGAATCGGCTCCAGCTGCGTTGCTCCTGCGCATTGTTGCGCAGACGGACGTTGATGAGGCAATCTCGCTCGAAGAACGCTCGCTCGACCGGATTGACGGCGCCGAGTACAGCAGCGCCCGAAACTTGATCGTCGAGTCCCTCACGCGCATTGGGGAGAGCAAGGCGAGGATGGTGAAGCTGGTGGTCCAGGAACACGACAAGAGAGGCGCCACTGCCCTCGTGTCCCTCGAAAAGATTGCCGCACAAAAGACGAAAGCCTGGGCACTGCTGCAGACAACCAACAAGCCGAAGGCGCGGGAGGCTATCGAGGCCGCGCTGGAGCTTGAACGGGACCTCGCGCGGTGGGCCGAGAACGAGGGCATCAAGCTCTGACAGGATAGACACGCGCGTCCACGAGTGGATGCCGGACGTAGCGCTCGAGCTCAAGCCTCGCGGGGTTCATCTCGTGATCTCCAACTCGG
Source organism: Myxococcales bacterium (assembly GCA_016191785.1). GTDB lineage: Bacteria > Myxococcota_A > Polyangia > Polyangiales > Polyangiaceae > JADJKB01. Next base: position 7,030 of record JACPVJ010000094.1, read on the forward strand.
CGACCCCCGCGACCGTCGACCTCTACGCTGGGGGGTTCGAGGTCCGACGGGTCATCGCACCGAGGGCAGTCGCGGCGAAGGGGTTGGGCCGCGGCAGGGTCGAGGAGCTGATCATCACGTAAGGTGAGGTCGGGCGCGCCCGGCCGCTGTTCGTCCTTGCGCTCGGCGGTACTGCCGTTGCGCTCTCGGTCGTCGCACCGCCAGAGGCCGCGGCGGCAGCGAGCGGAGCGACGGGAGGCGCAGGGAAGCGCCACGACAACCGCACCGCCGCGCGGGGTCTCGCGGTCCCGGGGGTCCCGGGGGTCCCGAGAGCCGCGGCCGGCTTCGCGGCACTGCTTGCGGCCGGTTCCCGCGCGGTCCCCGGGACCGCGACGCCAACGGGACGCGGTCCCGGCCAGCGCCGGCAGGCGCTTGTTCGCCGCGCTTGGGACCCCGGGACCGACGGGACCGGTTGTTCTGCGAGAACCCGGGAGCAGCGGGTTTTCGGCTCCGAGCACGCGCGGCGTGCTCGCTCGGTACTGTTGTCTGTTCGGCCCGTCGCCTGCCCGGCCTTCTTGTGCGCCGGGTTCGTGAGGAGACCCCCCGATGACAGCAAGCCCGCACCATCCGTTCCGCTCGAAGCTGGACTTTGCAACGGCCGAGCTCATTCGTGCGCGACACCGGGCGGGCGACGCCCCTCGAGCCCTCGCCCGCGAGTTCGGGGTCGCCCCCTCCTCTATATATGAGGTGCTCAGCGGGCGGAGCCACCCCGCCGCCGTGGTCGTGCGCCTGCGGCCGCCCGACCTCGAGCGCCTTGAGCGCCTCGCCCGAGCCGTGAAGCTCTCGCCCGGCGAGTTCGCGGCGCGCTGCCTCGAGCGCGAGCTCGGTGCGCGCATGCCTCCGTAGTCCACCGACCCCGCCGGCGCACACCACCACGCGGGCGCCGACGGGGTCTTCAGAAAATGGAGCCGATGATGACAACCGTACACCCGGACCACCGCCTGTCGATGGTGGCGCTCGAAGCTGAGATCGCCGACCCTCCCGAGGAGCACCTTCGCCGATACCTGAGGTTTCGCGGCACGCAGCCCGGCGAGTGGATAGCGCTCGAGGTGATCGGCGTGCCGGACAATCCGAGGTTCCGGTCACGCACCGGCCTTGCGTTGACCCAGGTCGAGGCGGGCGCGGCGCAGCTGACGAAGCAGTCGGACGACTCGCTGCTGCCCAAGGGCTGTTTCGTCCAGCAGAACGCGCTGGCGTCCCACGTCCCCGCACGACACCCGTCAGACCGCTGGATCCCGCTCAAGCCCGGAGAGGGGGTCAAGGCCGAGGACATCGCGACGAGGCGCGCATTCTACGTCGACTTCGACCCGGTCCGCCCGCGCGACGTGTCGGCCACCGACGCGGAGCGCGCCGGCGCGTTCGAGCGCGCTTCCGAGTTCGTGGACCTGGCCTTCGCGGTCCTTGGTGACGACCGCGCTCTCGGGCTCGGCTCGTCGGGGAACGGGGTGCAGGTTCACGTCGCACTCGACGACCTGCCGAACAATGCGCGGGTCGAGCAGGTCATCAAGCGATTCCTGGCGGCGACTGCCGCCATCTTCGACAACGATGCCCTCAAGGTGGACCAGAGCGTCACGGACGCCCGCCGTATCTGCCCAGCGTTTGGCAGCATGAAGCGGAAGGGCTCCAACTTCGGCGGCGACGGGGTGCCACCCGAACAAGCGCGGCCGCACCGGCGGACCGCGTTCATCTGTCACGAACAGGTCCGGCGTCTGACCCTCGCAAATCTCGAGGCGGCGTGCGCGGAGTTCGAGGCGCGTGCGCCAAGCGGCGGGTCACTGGCTGCCGCAGTGGTGAAAGCCTCGGACAAGCCGTCGTCGGCGACGACGACATCGACGAAGTCGCCTTGGGACCTGGCGAAAGAGGTCGACATCGAGCGCGTGTCGGAGTGGCTCGGTCTCGGTGCCGGCGCCGAGATGGAGTGTCCGGCGTGCCGGTCGACGCAGGGCTACGGCAGAGTGCCCGACTCGAACGTGGTGAAGTGCCACCACGACCGGTGCTCCACGACCGGGGTGCCCGGGAAGCCGGGGACCCGCACCACCATCGACCTCGTCGTTGAGGCCATGTCGGTGAGCCCGAAGCAGGCGGTCGACCTTCTGGCGGCGGAGTTCGGGTTCGCATCGCTCGCCGGCGCGCACGGCGACGAGAAGCAGCCGCCCCTGCCGCCGCCGGCCTCGACGGGCGCGGACTGGGAGGACGGCCTGCTCCGTGACGACCGCGGGCGCATCCGGGCCGCAACCGCGAATCTGGAGCTCATCATGATGAACGACTCCGCGTGGTCCGGCATGCTCGGCTTCAACGAGCTGCGCAACGGCGTAGTGTTCCTCGCGCCTCCTCCCGAGGGGTTCTTGCACAGGGCCGTCGGTGACGAGTGGCAGGACGACGACGACGTGGCGGCGTGCAACTGGTTCCAGCGCCGCTGGGGAGTCTTCACCACGCACCTGAACCTGCGCGCGGTCGTGTCGCTCGTCGCGCACCGCTGGAGCTTCCATCCGATAAGGGCGGAGCTCGGCTCGTTCGCGTGGGACGGGACGGAGCGGGTGCAGACCTGGCTCTCGAAGTACCTCGGCGCCACGGACAACGAGTACGCGCGCACCGTCGGCCGGTGGTTCCTGATCTCCGCCGTCGCGCGCGTGATGCACCCCGGCTGCAAGGTCGACACGATGCTCATCCTCGAAGGGCCGCAGGGCTTGAGGAAATCGTCGGCCGTCCAGGCCCTGGCCGGTGAGGACTACTTCCTGGAAGACCTGCGCGAAGTGGGCGGAGTCGAGTCGGCGAAGCAGCTCCGCGGAAAGTGGATCGTCGAGCTCTCGGAGCTGGACGCCATGCGTAAGGCCGAGAGCTCCACCATCAAGCGGTTCGTCAGCCAGCGCATTGACAACTACCGGCCTTCGTACGGCCGCTCGACCATCGACTTCCCGCGGCAGTGCGTCTTCATCGGCTCGACCAACCACCAGGACTACCTGCAGGACGAGACGGGCGGTCGCAGGTTCTGGCCAGTGAAGTGCGGGGACTTCATCGACCTAGGGGCGCTCAAGCGCGACCGCGATCAGATCTGGGCCGAGGCGGTGGAGCTCCACCGTGCTGGCGAACGGTGGTGGCCGGAGACGGACGCGGAGATTGCGCTTTGCGGAGTGGAGCAGGACGAGCGCCAGGCCGAGGACCCGTGGACGGGACGAGTCGCGGCGTTCGTCGCGGAGGGGGGGTCGGTCACCGTCGCGGAGATACTCAACGAGGCGCTCGGCGTCGAGGTGAGCAGGATGGACCGGACCGCCTACCGCCGTGTCGGCGCAATCCTTCGGAACCTCGGCTGGGTGCGGAAGAAGCAGGAAGACAAACGGGAGACGGACGCCGAAGGCGCCGCGCGCGAGCGCCGCCGGCAGCCCCGCGTGTTCGTCCGCGGCCCCGACGCGGAGCCCGCGCGAGACAAGCCGGCGCGCGTTCCCACGGACAAGGACCCGGCCTCGGTGCTGCGCCTCGTCGCGCAGGCGTGCGCACCGGCCGCGTCGGACGCGCCGGACGGAGAGGCGACGACCCCCTCGCCGCAGTGGGACAACGAGGACGCGGTGCGGAACCTCGGCGACTACCGGGCTTTGCTCGAGTAGCCGGGGGAACAGCCATGCGCAAGAAGCACAAGCCCCAAGTGGACCTGCGCGCAGAGGTAGAGGCTTCGCGCGAGCTCGAGGAGATACGTACCTGGGTCGAGACGCCGACGCTGGTATCCGTGGAATTCGTCATCCGGTGCGGGCCAGGCGTCGATGGCTGCACGCGGCTCGAGGCGTGCTACGGGCTCTCGACGCCATCGACGCACGTGGTGGTTCGGAGCCGCACGGAGTCGATCCGGGACGCGCTGATCGCGTGGGCCGTTACTGACGAGGACGGCGCGGCGCTAATCGCCGGCCTCGCGCGGACGGTCGGCGTCGACCCCGACGACGTCGAGGCCGAGATGCTTCGCCGCTCGGCAGAATTGACCCGGGTCTGCTCGTGAAAATGGGTCCACCCGGGGCGCCGGCCGCGCGAGGCGTGCAGGAGGTCGGCTCAGGCAGTTGCTCGGCGCACGATCGGGGGTGCTTCGCCCTCGCCCATGCCG
>JACPVJ010000095.1 GCA_016191785.1 Myxococcales bacterium
ACCGCGGGATCTGGGCCGGGCTCGGAGACGCTCTCCACGGTGATGGTATGCTCCCAGTCGTCGCCGTAGTCGTAGCGGTAGAGAAACACCGTTCCCTCGCGGGCGACGGCCCCGATGGGCGCCGCTGCTTCATCGACAACCAAGAGCTCCTCCTCTGCGTCCGCCGTCCCGAACCGTACGTCGCCAACCTGGAAGTCGTGCAGGTGCGAGTTCGTCCAACCGAAAGCGGCCTGCAAGATGTCGTGCAGCACGTCGAGCGTGACTTCCGCGGACACGACCAACCTTCTCCAGATCGCTGGAGAGACGTCGCGCAATTCGACGTGAAGCTGCATCGTGCTACCGAGGAATGCGGTCTTGACGATCACTTTGGCAGCGAGACTACACGATCTGCTCAGCGACGGCGCCCGCGCACGATCGTCGTCGCCGGTCCGCAACGCAGCGACAAGACGAGGTTCGTCCCCGTGAGGGCCTCGGCCGAGGATACCTGAGCCGGGAACCAGCCTCGGACATACGACGTCAGCGCGCGGACGCGCTCCGCGCCGAGCTCGACGAGCTCGACGAACCGCGGCTCGTTCCTCTCGAACGAGTTCGGCCGCGGTCAACCAAGTCGCAACGGCCGGCCAAATCGCTGGGGCTGCTTGGCGAGCTTGCCGTCGCGGGAGTGGCCGTTTCTCGGCGAATGAGGCATCCTTCCAACATGAGTGCGCAGTTGAACGAGCCTTCGCCGATCCCGAGCGCCCCGTTCGACGACCTCGACCTCGACCGCGCCGAGGACGAAGAGGAGTGGGAGCGCCGCGTGATGGCGCTTGCCGCTGCCCGGATCGCCGCCGAGCGCGCGCGCCTCGAGCGGCTCGGTATCATCGACGCCAAAGGTGACCTCGTCTCGCGCGACCTGCCACCCGACATGCTCCCGGAGTCGAACACGACGCTCGAGACCGGCTGATCCCCAATGGCGCGTCCGCGCATGATTGTGATCGCCGGTCCTCCCGGCAGCGGGAAGACGAGGTACTTTCCGGTGACGGCGTTCGGCGCCGACGCATTCAACATCGACGACCGCTGCGCGCAGATCCTCGGCAGCTACCGCGCCATCCCGCGTGAAATCCGACGCGCCGTTGCGAAGGAGTGCGAGCGCTTCGTGCTCGATCACATCGAGCACGGGAGATCCTTCGCGGTCGAGACGACGCTGCGAACGACTGCCGCGATCGGACAAGCGGAGCTGGCCCACGAGGCCGGCTTCGCCACCCAGATGAGGTTCGTCGCCACCGACTCGATCGCCGAGAACGTCGCGCGTGTTCTCCAGCGTGCGCAGGCGGGCGGACATGGTGCCTCCGAGCGCGAGATCCGCGCGATCCATCATGCGAGCGTCGCGAACTTGCGCAAAGCGGTCGCCGTGTTCGAGCGGGTTCGGGTCTATGACTCGACGACTCGCTGGGCGCCGCCTCGCCTCGTCGCGGTCGCGCGCGGGGGGCGTCTCGTTCGACAAGGAGCGACGCCGGGATGGCTCGAAGCGGCGCTCGAGGAAGAGTGACCGACTACGAGCCGACGACGATCGACTCCTCGAACGGCACCCACACCTCCGCAACCCCGTGAACTTGCTGGACAGGAAAGTCGAGTTGCAGACCCGCGCAACCAACCGGTCTACGACGCGATGACCCCTGGCCCCTTGGCTGGGGGTTTCGCGTTTTGGGGCTGCTCGGACTCACCGTGATCAGTCACGTGCCCTGAGCCAGCTTCCTTCCGCCGCGCCCCCTCGCCGCGGTCGTCGACGAGCGAGCCGGTGCCACGGTTTCCGCGACCACCACTCGCCGCTCGTCGCGAGCGATCGGCGCCGTTGCCCTTGGCGCTGACGCTGCCTCATCTCGGCATACTTGACGCCCTTGTTAATTAACGTTAGAGTTAACCTCTCAGCACGCCGCATGTCCGCCGCCAACCTCGACACCATCTTTGGGGCGCTCGCCGATCCCACCCGGCGGGCCATCGTCGCCCGCCTGGCAACCGGGGAGGCGACGGTGCTCGAGCTTGCCGCTCCGTTCGAGATCAGCCTTCCAGCCATCTCGCGGCATCTGAAGGTGCTCGAGCGCGCCGGGTTGATCTCCCGCGGTCGGGATGCACAGCGCCGGCCGTGTCGGCTCCGTGCGGCGGCGCTCGACGAGATCGCGCGATGGACCCAGCACACGCGTGAAGCGTGGAGCGGGCGCTTCGAGCAGCTCGACGACTACTCGAAGAAGGCACAGGCGAAACCCCGCGGGGAAAGGAACAAAAATGGTCGCAAGAAGTCATGAGGTCCCCTGGTCGCTCGATCGCGAGATCGTGCTGTCGCGTGTGTTCGAAGCGCCGCGCGAGCTCGTCTTCGCGGCGTGGACGAAGGAGGAGCACCTCACGAAGTGGTTCGGTCCGAAGGGCTTCACCACGAGGACGCACGAGTGCGACCTGCGAATCGGCGGGCGCTGGCGCTTCGACATGATCGCGCCGGACGGAAAGGTCTTCGACAACCGTGTGGTGTTTCTGGAGATCAGGGCGCCCGAGCTGCTCGTCTTCGACCACGGCTCCGACAAGGACGACGACGAGCATCGATTTCGCGTGACCGTCACGTTCGACGAGCAGAGAGACAAGAGGGCGTTCGGCACGGTCGCCGGCACTGTCGTGACGATGAGGCAGCTTCACCCCACCAAGGAGCAGCGCGACGCGGGGATCGGCTTCGGCGCCGTCGAGATCGGCTACACCACGCTGGACAAGCTCTCGGAGCATCTGAGGCGGATGCAGTGACGGCGCTTGGGAATCGGCGTGCAGCCAGCCCACGGAGTGTCGTGCGCGCTCCCTTGGCTCAGCCCACCCACTCCCGGATCGGTGGGTCGCTGTCGCAGGCGCACTTCTGAACCATGACGTCGAAGAACTGCATCGTCACTGGGCCCACGCCGGCTCTGCAGCAAGCGCCGCAATCCGTCCCAGCGTCGGCACAGGACACGGCGCCAGCGCCGGCCGCGCCGCTCGCGCCCCCGGTGGCGTCGTTGGCGGTCGACGAGCTGCACGCCGGAGAGAAGAGCGCCCAAGCGGCTGCGGACAGGAGCGCCGCGAAGGCCCGGTCGCGCGAGCGGAGCACCCTTGGTGCCGGCCGTGCCCCGCGCGTCGCCGACTCGTCCGCGACCATCAGGAAGCGTAGCTTCTCACAGACGCGAAGGCCTAGCCAGAGGCCGAGGGGGTCACTCCCACCCCCGGGCCGAGACCTCACCGCCGACACGGCTCTTGGAACGAGATCCGCACGCGCTCGATGCGCACCGGGGTGACCGGGCGGTCGCCGGCCGACGTGGGCACCCGGGCGATGGCCGCGATCAGCTCGTCAGGGCCGCACTCACCGAACGCCGTGTAGCGAGCGTCGAGGTGGGGCGCCGCGCCGTCGAGGATGAAGAACTGCATGCCGTTGGTGTCCGGCCCACGGTTGGCCATGAACAAGAGGCCGCGGCGATCGGCGCGCACCGACTCGTCGATCTCGTCGGGCAAGAGGAAGCCGGGGTCGCCGGTGCCGTTCCCGAGCGGGTCGCCACCTTGGATCATGAAGCCCGGAATGACGCGGTGGAAGCTGGAGCCGTCGTACGCCAGGCGCGCGCGCCAGGCGCCAGTCGCCGCGTCCCGCCAGGGGCGCAGGCCCCGGGCGAGCCCCACGAAGCTCGCCACCGTGCGCGGCGCCACCTGGTCCCAGAGCGTGCACTCGAGGGTGCCCTCGGAGGTCTCGAGGGTCGCCCGGAGCGGCCAGTGCCCGGCAAGGTCGCGGATCGCGTCGGCCAGGCCGAACTGCCCGGCGAGTGGGTCGTCGGGGCTCAGCGTAGGCTCCCGGGTCGGGCGAATCGCCTTCGGCTCGCGGAGCGACGGCGTGCAAGCCTGCCCGGGCGGCGCGAGGGCCAGCTCGCGCGAGCCCACCGGCTCGCCGACGACGACGGTGCGCGGCGCCGGAGTTGGGCTGCGTGCCGCGCAGGCCCAGGCCAGCGCCGACCCGACCAGGAGCGCGAGGCTACGCATGAGCGGGAGCGGGGGAATACCGGAGCACTCGCACCTTCTCGAGCGTCACCATGCCGCCGGCCATCATTTCGTCGAGAAGCGGCAAGAGCTTGTCGATGTGCTCCGCATCGTCGATCAGCTCGACGATCACCGGCAGATCGCCCGAGAGGTCGAGCAGGCTCGAGGTGTGGATCACGCTGCGGGCGCCGAAGCCGGCGACGCCGTGGATCACCGTGGCGCCGGCGAAGCCCTCGGCCCGCAGCCGCTCGAGCAACGCCCGGGCGAGCGGCTGGTGGTGCCACTTGTCGCCCTCGCCGATGAAGATCCGGACCAGGGTCTGCTCGCCGTCGAGAGCTCGCATCGTCTTCCTCCTTCAAGCTTTGGTCATCGTGTTTGCCAAGAAGAGGCCCAGCGCGACCGCCACGAAGCAGGCGACGGTCGTGATCGCCACGTTCGCCAGCGCCGCGCCGCGCGCGCCGTCTTGGACCAGTTTGGTGGTCTCGTAGGCGAAGCTCGAGTACGTGGTGAGGCCGCCGAGAAAGCCGGTGGTCAGGGCCAGGCGCAGGGTCGGGGAGAAGGTGGCGACGTTGAGGGCGGTCTGCATGACGAGCGCGATCAAGAAGCAGCCGGCCACGTTGACGATCAGGGTGGCGTACGGAAACGCCGTCCCCAGCCGCTCGCCCGCCCAGAGCCCGACCAGGTAGCGAGTGCCGACGCCCGCGGCTCCGGCCAGGCAGATCCAGAAGAACCGCTCCATGGCTCCGAAGGCCGGAGCATAATGCGAAACCAAGATGGGCATTCGGGCAATTTTTTCGGCAGCAGCGCTGCTCGTTGGCTGCGCCGCCACGACGCGGCCTCCCGCGGCACCGGATCCCTTCTCAGGCATCGAGGCTTCCGCGGGGGGACGTGTCGGTGTGTTTGCGCTCGACACCGGGACCGGGCGCACGCTCGCGCGTCGCTCCGACGAACGCTTCGCGATGTGCTCGACCTTCAAGTGGGGCCTGGCAGCGGCTGTCCTCGAGCGGGTGGACCGCGCTGAGCTCGCCCTCGGCCAACCCGTGCGCTACGGCGAGCGGGACCTGCTCGAGTACGCGCCGGTGACCCGCACCCACGTCGCACGCGGCTCGATGAGCATCGACGAGCTCGCCGGCGCGACACTGACCGTGAGCGACAACACCGCGGCCAACCTCCTGCTTCCACTCGTGGGCGGCCCGGCGGGGCTGACGGCGTTCTTCCGGCGACTGGGCGACGGCGTGACCCGGCTCGATCGGACCGAGCCGATGCTCAACGAGAACCGCGCGGGAGATCCGCGGGACACCACGTCGCCCCGCGCGATGGTGGGTGCGCTTCACGCGACGCTCAGGACTGGAAAGCTCGCGCTCGCGAGCCGCGAGCGCTTGCTCGCCTGGATGCGAGCTTCCCCCACCGGTCGGGATCGACTGCGCGCGGGGCTGCCGCCGAACTGGACCGCGGGCGACAAGACCGGGACCTGCAACCGCGGCGCAGTGAACGACGTCGCCATCGCTTGGCCACCCGGGCGCCCGCCGATCCTGATCGCGGCCTACCTGAGCGACTCCACCCGGTCGCTGGCGGAGCTGAACGCTGCGCAGGCGGAAATCGGCCGCATCGTCGCCGCGGAGCTTCGCTGAGCTCGCTGGGGAGCTCTACCCGCCGCTCAGCGCCTGCACCAGCGTGACCTCGTCACGCGGAGTGAGCGCGGTGGCGAGGTCGAACACCTGCTCGCCGTTCACGAAGAAGCGCATGTGAGGCCGCAGGCGATCTTGCTCGTCGACGACCCGGAAGCGGATGCCTGGGAACTGGCGGTCGAGATCGACGAGGAGGGCCGAGAGATCCCGGCCCGTGGCGTGCACCTCTTTCACCGAGGTGTAGGACAAGAGCGGGCTCGGGATCAGCACCTTCACCGGAGCTCCGCCGCCTCCACCGCGTAGATCTCGGGCAGGTGCCGCGCGATGGGCTCCCACCGCCGGCCTTCGTCGCGGCTCATCCACAGCTCGCCGCTGGTCGTCCCGAAGTAGAGGCCCACCGGATCCCCGCGGTCGGCGCTCATTGCTTGGCGCTTCACGGTCCACCAGGCCTGGCTGCGCGGCATGCCCGCGTCGAGCCGCTTCCAGCTCTTGCCGGCGTCGCGGGTGACGTACACGGCGGGGCGCCCGCCGGGGCTGGTGCGGGGCCACACGGTCTGGCCGTCCATCGGCAGTACCCAGGCGGTGTCCGCGTCGCGGGGGTGCACCACCATGGTGAAGCCCACGTCGCCGACGCCTTTCGGCATGCGCTTGCCGATGCGAGACCACGTGTCGTCGGGCCGGTCGATGCGGTAGATGCCGCAGTGGTTCTGCTGGTAGAGCCGATCGGGATTGGTCGGGCACATCCGCAAGCAGTGCGGATCGTGGAACGCGATGTTCGCTGGGTCGAAGCCTTCGACGACCTGCATGCCGCGAACCAGCGGGCGCCAGCTCTTGCCGCCGTCGGTCGACTCGTGAACCCCGCCGCCCGACATGCCGAAGTACAGGTGCTTCGGATCGCGCGGGTCGACGATGATCGAGTGCAGCTTGGGGCCGTCGGGCGTGCCGTCTTGCACACTGCCCATCCACTGCCGAAACTGCGCGTCGTCGTTCACGCTGGGAAACGGCCGCCAGGTGTCGCCGCCATCGTCGGAACGGAACAACCCCTGCGGCGACGTGCCGGCATACCAGGCTCCGGGCTCGCTGGCGTGGCACGGCGTGAGCCAGAAGGTGTGGTCGACACTCCGCCCGGTCTCGCCCTTCTTCGCCTTGGCGAAGGCAGGCGGCTTCTTGGCTTCGCTCCAGCTCCGCCCGAGGTTCTTCGAGCGAAAGACGGTGGGCCCCAGGTGCCCGGTCTTGGCCGCCGCGAGCAGCGTGCGCCCATCCCGGGGGTCGAGGACCAGGTGGTGGATGATGTGACCGAGGAAGTGCGGACCGTCGATGCGCCAGCGGCTGCGCTTCGCGTCGCCGTGAAGGATGAACGCGCCCTTGCGAGTCGCGACCAACACCGCCACCCGCTTCGAATTCCGTCCGAACTTCGTCCTGCTCTTGCCCATCGCTGCTGCCTCCAACCCGGCGCGGTACTTCGAGCCCGCCGAGGGGATCGTCAAGCGCGGGTCAGCGGAACAGAAGGAGCGTCGCCCCGAGCACCAAGACCAGCGCCACTCCGGCGGTCAGAACGGGCCAGAGCCAACGATGAGACACGACCGGAAGCTCCACCGGCTCGTTCAGCAGCGCCACCGCCACCACCGTGGGCTCCCACCGCTGCGTGGGGGGCTCGACCTCGACCTCGGCCGCGGGCTCGACGGGCGCGGGCGTGAGCTCGAGCTTCGGGCGAAGCTGCACGCCGTCTTCCTCGTCGGGCTCGGCGCAGGGCACGATTGGCACGAGGCCCGCGGCCGGGGGATTGCTCCAGCGCTCGGGATGAAACGCGTCCGAGCAGGGGGCCTCGTCGGCAGCCGCGGGTCGGTACACGCTGCGCAGGGTGGTCGAGCACAGCGGGTCGAGCGCGTGTCGCACGACCGGAGGCATGCCGACGATGGTGCCCTGCGCCGTGCGCAGGGGTCGGAAGCTGTCCGGGCTGGAAGCAGGAGCGCTCATTGCCAGCCCCAAGTACGCGCGAGCCCTGCCGGCTCTTCCCGTGTCGGACAAACCCCGGACTAGTGCTCGCAGCTCGCGTTCCAGGCCGGCGCCACGGATTTGAACGCGGAGTAGGCAGGTTTCTGCCCGCCGGAGCTGTCGAGCACGCCGAACGGGGGGACCATGCCGTCACTCCAGCAGAACCAGAACACCACCGGCACCTGAGCGCCGTAGGTCGCCGCCAAGGCGTAGACGTTCTTCAGGTACTGAGCCTGGTTCCCCGTGTCGACGGTGCCGATCTCGGTGACCCAGACCGGCTTGCCGAACGCCAGGTACCCGCTGAAGAGCGCGCTCATGTTCCCGAAGCCCCAGCTCGAATTCGGCCAGTTGTCAGGGGCGCGCTGGCCATAGGGGTGAATGCCGACGCCGTCTGCATACAGGCCGCCCGCAGCGGTCTTGGCTTCGGTCAGGTAGCCCGGGTTGCCCGACGCGAGCCCACCCACGATCACCGGCGCCGAGGTGCTGGCCTTCAGCTTGGAGTACGCATCCTTGAGCAGCGCGCCGTAGGTAGCCGGAGGCACGTAAGGGTCGTAGCCCGCAGAGGGAGCGAGATCCGGCTCGTTCCAGATCTCCCATGCGTCGATGCCCGTGCCGAGCGACGCGACCAGGTTGCCGAGCTCTTGGACGTACTGTGCTCGGTAGCTGGTCCACGAGCTGCCGCTGCCCGAAGAGCCGGGCGACGGGATCGACACGCTGGCATAGTCGAAGATCATGAGCACGCGGATGCCGCCGCTGCGCAGCGCGGCGATCTGACTCTTCTGCGTGGCCGCGCTGACGCCCACCTTCCACTCGATGCGGGCCCAGCGCGCCCCGAGGGTCCGAAGATCGCTCGCGGTCGGGTTGCCCTTCGGGTTGGCGGGATCGATGTTCATCGCGAAGCGATTGCGCGCAGGCTGATCGGAGCACGTTCCGACCGGGTTGCCGCCGCCGGTGCCCCCGGTGCCGCCAGTGCCGCCGCCGCCCCCAGCTCCGCCAGTGCCCCCGGTGCCGCCTCCCCCGCTGCCGCCGCCGCCCGAGCCCGGCTTCGAGTCGACCTGGCAGCTTGCCACGGGGGTGCCGTTGTCCTTGGTGAACGTGAGCTTCAGCGTGCCGGCGCCGTGCCCCGACACCTTCCAACTCCAGCTGTAGGGCCCGGTGCCGCTGATCGTCATGTCGCTGACGCCGGGGGAGCCGGGACCGGTCACGTCCATCCCGATGTAGACGTAACCCGGCGTGTCCTTGAACGTGACCGTGAAGGGTGAGCCCGCGGTCACCGGGTTCTGCGAGAAGCTGAAGCGCGAATCGCAAGGCAATGGCGCTCCGGCACTGCCGCCCGCCCCGCCACCGCTGGTCGTGCCACCGCTGCTGGTGCCGCCGCTGGTCGCACCGCCAGCGCCCGCGGCGCCGCCACTCGGCCAGGCTCCAGAGCCACCCACGGCCTGCCCGCCGGTCCCGCCGCCGCCGGTGCCGCCCGTCTGGGCAGAGTCGGTGGGAGCGCTGTCCTGGGCGGCACAGGCCAACGCCCAGAGCCCGATGGCGAGCACCAGCCAGCGCTTCACGATCCCGAGTGTACGCGAGATCGGCCACCCTGTCGTGCGCGGGTTCGACTCACTGCTTCGGCTGACAGACCAGCTTCGAGAGACGAATCAGAGGAGGGCTCGCTTCGCTCCAGACGACGGCCTCGAACGCGCCGTTCGGGCCGATGGGAACCGCGTCTGCCGCCGACGTGTCGGTGATGTTCTTCGGCGTGGTGAGTTGCTGGAACGCGATGGGGTTGCCCGACCGGTCGGCCTTCAGGAAGCGGACGTGCTTGTCGTCGACCGTGACCCCAGCGCCGACCAACGAGGCCGGCCCAACCGCCATGTGCTCGAGCTTGGGGAAGTTCTCGATGCCCGAGATCTGGAGTGTCTCGATGTACCGCTTCTCGTCGCCGAGCTGGGCGTACTCGGTCTTCTTGAAGACGCCGGAGTAGATGCTGGCGGCCCAGCTCTGGAGATTGACGCGGGCCGGCACGATCAGCGTGCCCCCGTTCGGGTGGGGGAAGATGCCGAGCATCGACGCGAGCTCGCCACTGCCGGCGAGCTCGACCTTCTCGAGCTTCCAGCTGCCGGGGGTGCCGTGGGCGAATTGGCCGTCTTCGAGCGCGATCAAGAAGTCGCCGTCGTGGCGAAGCCCGCGCACGCGATACTCGGGAGAGTCCGTGTCCTTGATCGGGCCGCTGGTCACCTGGTCGAGCGACCCGTTTCCGCCCAGGTAGACGGAGCGATTCGTGCCGGCGGTGTTCTGGCAAGTGACGACGTAGTCGTCGGTAGTCCAACCTTCTTCGAAGGCGATCTGGCGCGGATACCCGAGTGCACCTTGGCACTCGGACGGTGTGGGCTTGTCGACCGGCGCTGGGATGAACGACGGGTCGACGCCCATCTCGTTGACCTTGAAGCTGAGCTTGGCGACCTTGTCCTGGTGGAAACCCCACAGGTGGAGGTTGTCCTTGTCGGCGTAGCCGTCGGCGATGGAGAAGTGACCGGCGAAGACCGCGGTCTGCATCGTCCCCGGTGACGCCCCGCCCTCGCGATGGGTGCGGACAACCACGCCGAAGTTCCCGCTTCCGGCCACGTAGCTGGCGACCGCGAAGACCATCCCGGGCGTGTGACGTGATCGAATCACCCGCACCGACTTGAGCTCGAGCTTCTTACCGGACAGGTCACTCTCCGAGATCATGTCCTTGTCGAGCAGCTCGCTGCACTCGAAGGCGACGGCGGCGTCGGAACCGCTGTCGCCCGCGCCGCCGCCGGCGCCCGCAGCGCCGGCCTGACCGCCCGTCGCCCCAGCCGGCGCGTCTTCGAACTCACCGAGGCCGAGAAGGCTCGAGCACCCCGCGAGCGTGAACGCCGAGACGAGGAGCTTGGCCTTCATCCGTGGCACCAACTAGAAGCCACCCGAGACGAACAGGCCGGCGTTCTTCTGATCGACGAAGGGGGCGACCCTCACCGCGCTCAGCGCGCGGCGTTTCGACGTGGCGACCTCTTTGTTCGAGGGGGCGGTGACCAAGAGCACGATGCCGGTCCCCAGCGCGGCGACGCCCACCCCCACTCCGATGGTGGAAATCAGCGCCTTGCCCTCGGCCGCGTCGATCTCGTCACGCCCTGCCGGCGTGCACTGCTTGTCGGGGCAGAGCGTGTCGTCGTTCTTGGCGTCGCTGGCTTGCTTGCTCGCCGCGTAGCCGAAGTAACCGCCGGCGATCAGCGCCACCGCTCCGACCCCGGTCAGCACGTAACCGAACGTCTTGGTCGAGCTTCCACCGGAACCGGCGTCGGCCGTCGCGCTCGCGCCGGCAGCACCCTTGCTCGGCGGGGGCTCGCCCCCGGTCGCCGGTGGAGGGGGCGCGACCGCGGGCGCGGCTTCTGCGCCCTTCTCGAGGTCGGGGATTTGGACCGACGCGCTGTCCTTCTGTTTGCCGACGGTGACCTTGCTCGTCCACGTCTTGTAGCCGGGCGCGCTGGCTTCGATCTCGTGCTCGCCCGGGTCGACGGGAGACGCCGTGCCCAATGCGTCGGTGCTGATGGCGACTCCGTTGCGCTTGACCGCCAGCCCTTCGATCGCCTGAGCCGGAGCCTTGATCTCGAGCCGCGAGAGCAGCGGCTCGATGGCGGTGGCTCGAGCCGCCGCGGCCGATTCTTGCTCGGTGCGCGACATGTTGCGCGCCAGCGACTCTGCTTCTTTGTAGTTGGCCCAGGCGGTCGCGGTCTTGCCGCGCGCCTCGTTGCACTTGCCGAGGTTGATCAGCGTCCCCGGAGAAGGGTCCTGGCGCTGGCTGGCGTCGAACTTCGCGCACGCAGCGTCGAGCTTGCCGGCGTCGAACAGCTTGCGCCCCTCTTGGAACAGCGTCTCGGCGAGCGCCTTGTCGCCAGCGTGAGCGACGCCGGCTCCGGCGACGACCGCGAACGACAAGGCGACGGCGGCGAGAACGGGGCGAGCGGCTTCAACGAACGTCTTCGGCATTGGGCTTCTTCACGGGGTTGGCAGGCGGGGGCTCGGGCTTTGCGGGCTCGGGCTTCGCGGGCTCGGGCTTCTTCGGCTCCGACTTGGTGCTCGGCTTGGGGACGCTCTTGGCCGCCACGGCGGCAGGAGCGGCGCTTTGCGCAGGCGGCGCGTCGACCGACGCGGCGACCGTGGGCTCGACCTTCGGCAACTCGGCCGATGGCGGGGGAACCGTCGTTTCCCCGCTCGGAGCTTGCCCGGCGCTCGCGGCGCTCGCCTCGGGTGCCGGCGCGCTCCTCGACTTCATGAACGCGAAGGCTCCGGCGCCGCCCAGGCCGAGCACGGCGATGACCGCGCCCACCCCCAGGAGGGCGGGGAGCGGCGACCTGGTCGTCGGTGGGACGGTCGTGCTCCCGCTCAGGTTCGTGGCTGCCGGGGCCCCGCCCAGACGGTGCGCCGCGCTGTCCGACAGGGCGATGTGCGCGTAGCTGCCGCGGCCCGGATCGGCGGGCGGCGGGCTCGAGCTGAAACGCGGGACCAGGCCGGCGGCGCGCGCGATGCGCTCGATGATCGGCTGGGTGCGCGGCGGCGCCCAGGGCGACAGCGCCACCACCAGCTCGCCGACGCTCTGGAAGCGCGTGTTCAGATCGCGGGCGTAGGCGCGCTCGAGAGTGGCGGCGAACTCGGGCGGGACGTCGGGGCGAAGCTCGCGCAGCGGCGTGGGGGTCCCGGTGGCGATTTCGACGCACAAAGCGGCGAAGTTCTCGGCGATGAAGGGCTGTCGACCGGTGAGCATCTCGTACAGCGACACGCCGAGCGCGTAGATGTCCGTCCGGTGATCCACCGACTTGGACTGCCGGATTTGCTCCGGCGACATGTAGAGCGCCGAGCCCATGGTCGCGGTGGTGCGGGTGAGGCCGTCCGCGCCACCGACCTCGTTCGCGACCTTCGAGATCCCGAAGTCGAGCAGCTTCACGAACGGGCTGCCGTCTTGATGGCGGGTGACGAACAAGTTCGCGGGCTTGATGTCGCGATGCACGATCCCCAGCGAATGCGCCTCGGCCAGCGCGTCGCACGCTTGCACGATGTAGTCGACGGCCTCGTGGAGCGGCAGCACGTGCCCTTGGGACAGACCGTGGGAGGCGTCGGAGCCCTCGAGGAACTCCATCACCATGTAGGGCGCACCGCTGTCGAGCGTCCCGACGTCCGAGACGCGGGCCACGTGCGCGCTCTTGATGCGCACGGCCGCCCGCGCTTCACGCAGGAAGCGCTGCGACGCCTCGGGGTGAGCCGCGTACTCGGGCAACAGGAACTTGAGCGCCACGCGGTCGTCGAGCGTGGTGTGGCGAGCCTCGACCACCACGCCCATGCCGCCCTGGCCGATCATGCGCTCGACCCGGTACTTGCCTGCCAGGACGGTCCCGGCGGTGATCTCGGATTGGGAAACCGCGGTGCTCACGAATCGACCCCACGAGATAATGGCCGCGAGGGCCGGGCGCGGCAAGAACCACGCGCCGACCGGGGGACTTGGCAGCGTTTTTTCGGCGTCAAGGGCGCACGTAGCCCCAGCCGAAGCGCCCCTTGATGCACAAGTGCCCGTTGGTCACTTCGCTGTCGTGCGGGGAGGTGGCCTTCACGATCTGCCCCCGCTGGGTGTGCAGCGTGATCACGCACCCGACCCCGCAGTAAGAGCAGACCGTGTCGGTCTTCGTCTGCTCGGTCTCGTCCCACTGACCCGCCGCGCGAAGCACGTGCTCGCTGTGGAACATGAGCGCGCCGGTGGGACAGACGCCGATGCAGTTCCCGCAGAACACGCAGGCAGACTCGGGCAAGGGCACGTCGAACTCGGTGGCGATGCGCGCATCGAAGCCCCGCCCGGCCACGGCGATGGCGAAGGTGTTCTGCGCATCGGCGCCGCAAGCCTCGACGCACTTGTAGCAGAGCAGGCACTTGGCGTAGTCGCGCACGAACAGCTCGTTGTCGATCTTCACGGGCTGAGCCACGGTCTCGGCACCGCCCGACGGGGGCTCGCGGTGCTGCCCCGCCCGACGCCCTTCACGCTCGCCCGCCGCTGCCGCCGGAGTCGCAGGCCCGAAGCGCTCGGGCCGCGCGCCGTATCTCTCGACGAATGCCCTCGCTTCGGGGGCAGTCGACAGGTCGACGCTCGACGCAAGAAGCTCCATCACCAGGCGTCGCGCCAGGCGCACGCGCTCGCTGTCGGTCTTCACCACCATGCCGGCTTCGACCTTGCGCGAGCACGAAGGCACCAGGGTGCGCGCGCCCTCGACCTCGACCACGCACACCCGGCACACGTTCATCGGCGTGAGGTTCGGGGCGTGGCAGAGGGTCGGCACGTCGATGCCGAGCTTCCGGCAAGCGTCGAGCAACGTTGCGCCTTCGGGCACGCTCACGGGTCGGCCATCGATGCTGACCTCGACCGCGCGGGTGGGCGCCAGCGGCAAGTGCACGGTCACGACTCCCCCTCGCGGAAGGCACCCAGCCGCTCGATCGCCGATTCGACGGCGCTCGATGCCGTCTGCCCCAACCCGCAGATCGAGGCGTCGCGCATGACCTGACCCAGCTCGCGCAAGAGCGCGAGCTCGCCCGCCAAGCCGCCCAGCGGCTCTCGCTTGCCGAGTCGCGTCACCAGCTCTTCTTGTCGTACGGTTCCCACGCGACACGGCACGCACTGCCCACACGACTCATCGCGGAAGAACGCGGCGATGCGCGCCAGAAGCGGCTCGAGCGGGACGCTGTCGTCCAGCACCAGCACCACGCCCGAGCCCAAGGTGACCCCCGCGTGCCGGGTGTCCTCGAAGCTGAGCCGCAGATCGAGCGAGCCTCTGCCCACGAAAGAGCCCGCCGCGCCGCCGAGCAACACCGCCGCCGGCGCGCCCCCACCCTTCACGCCACCGGCACGCGCGATGAGCTCGCCGAGCGGGGTCCCGAGCGGCAGCTCGTACACGCCCGGGCGTTCGACCCGGCCCGAAACGCAGAACAGGCGTGTGCCCGGCGACCCGGCGGTGCCCACGCTGCGATAGGCGGCCGCGCCGTGCTCGACGATGAACGGAACGTTGCACAGCGTCTCGACGTTGTTGATCACGGTGGGCTTGCCGAACAGCCCGACCTCGACCGGGAACGGCGGTTTGCTGCGGGGCTCGCCGCGGTAGCCTTCGATCGAGGCGAGCAGCGCCGTCTCTTCGCCACAGACGTACGCGCCGGCGCCGCGACGGATCTCGATCTCGAACGCGACCTCGCGGCCCATCACGGTGGGCCCCAAGAGCCCGCGCGCTCGCGCTTGCGCAATGGCGTGCGTCAGCCGCTCGGCGGCCAGCGGGTACTCCGCGCGCAGATAGATGAAGCCACGTTCGGCGCCCACGGTCAGGCCGGCGATGGTCATCGCCTCGACCAGCGCGAACGGATCTTGCTCCATCAGCACACGATCTTTGAAGGTGCCCGGCTCGGACTCATCGGCGTTGCACACCACGTAGCGCGGGCGCGCGGGCGCCTTTGCGACCGCCTCCCACTTCCGCCCGGTGGGGAAGAGCGCGCCGCCGCGCCCCACCAAGCCCGACTCGACGAGCTCCCTGAGAACGCCGCCGGGGCCGATCTCGAGCGCACGGCGCAACGCGCGATACCCGCCGTGCGCGCGATGGTCGTCGAGGCTCGTCGGGTCGACCCGACCCGCCCGCGCGAGCAGCCGAAGGCCCGGCTCGCCCAGCTGCGGGAGCGCCGGCTCCGGGGCCGTGACCGACTCGCCGGTGCGGAGCAGGGCCAGGGCTCGCTCGAGCGTGAGTCCGCCCACGGCGCGCTCGACCGCCGGCGCCCCGGCGCGGGTGTAGAGCGCCGCCGGCGCCTGCTCGCAGAGCCCGAGGCACGGGCTGCGATGCCAGGCGTGCTCGTCACTCGGGCTCGCACGGCAAGTGAGATCGTCGATCAAGCTATCGGCGCCCGCGACCTTGCACGCGAGGTCGTCGCACACGTGCAGCGCCGCCGGCGGGCGCGCGGCCAGCGCGAACAGGGCGTAAAAGCTGGCGACGCCGAAACCCTCGGCGGGCGGCACCTCGAGGCGCGTGCAGATGTAGCCCAGCGCCCCCGGGCTGACGAAGCCGACGCGCCCCTGCGCCGCGTGCAGCGCGGGCAAGAGCAGGTGGCGCCGCGCCTTCGCCGAGAGCCACGACCCGGAGGGCGCCTCGGGCGCGGGTCCGAGGACGGCGTCGATCGCGGCGCGCTCGACGTCGGTGGGCGGGGCTTCGAGGGCGCGCAGATCCACGGCTGGACGATACTCCGAGTCAGACCCGTTCGATACACACGGCCGCGGCCTTGAACTCGGCGGTTCCGCTCTTCGGGTCGGTGGCGTCGATGGTCAGCACGTTGGTGTCGACCTGGTCCGGAAAGTGGAACGTCATGAACACCAGCCCGGGCTGCAGGTCGCCGTCGATCCGCACGGGAGCGACCACCGACCCGCGGCGAGAGCGCACGCGCACGGACTCGCCGGCGGCGACGCCGAGACGACGGGCGTCGTCGGGGTGCAGGTCGACGGTCTCGCCCGCGCGCCGCGGGGACGCCATGGCGCCGCTCTGGACGCCCGTGTTGTACGAATCGAGCCGGCGCCCGGTGGTGAGGCGCAGCGGGAACTCGTCGTCGAGCACGTCGACGGGCGGGGCCGGCTCGACCACGGAGAACGGCGCCCGCGGACCGCGCACCGGCTCTTCCCACAGCCGACCGTGCAAGAAGCTCTCGCCCGGGTGGGTCTCGTCCGGGCACGGCCACTGGATGCCGCCCCGCTCTTCGAGCCTTCGATAGCTCATGCCCGCGTGCATCGGGCTGAGGGCGCGCACTTCGTCCCAGATTTGCTCGGCGGTCGGGCTTCCGAGGTCACGGCCGAGCCGCCGCGCGAGCTCGCAAATGATCTCGATGTCGTCCCGGGCGCCGGGCGGCGGCGCCACGGCTCGACGAACGCGCTGGACGCGGCGCTCGCTGCTCGTCACCGTGCCCTCGGACTCGCACCAGGCCGCGGTGGCAGGCAGCACCACGTCGGCCAGTTGGGCCGTCTTGGTCAGGAAGATGTCTTGCGCGACGACGAACTCGAGGTCCGAGAGCAGCCGCGTGGCACGCTGGGAGTCCGCCTCGGACTGCGCCGGGTTCTCGCCCAAGACGTACAGGCTCCGGAGCGCCTTCCTCTCCATGGCCTCGAACATCTCGGTCAGATGCCAGCCCTTCTTCGGAGGGATGCCGCACCCCCACGCCCGCTCGAACTTGCCACGGACCGCGTCGTCCTCGACGTCCTGGAAGCCGGCGAGCTTGTGCGGCAGCGCGCCCATGTCCCCGCCGCCTTGCACGTTGTTCTGCCCCCGCAGCGGGTTCAGCCCCGAGCCCGGACGCCCCACGTGCCCGGTGAGCAGCGCCAGGTTGATCAGCGCAAACACGTTGTCGACCGCGTTGTGGTGCTCGGTGATGCCCAGCGTCCAGCACAGCTGGGCGCGATCGGCGCGGGCATAGTCCCGCGCCAGCTCGACGATCAGCCGGGCGGGTACGCCGGTCTCGCACTCGGCGCGTTCGAGCGTGAAGGTCGAGAGGTGCGCAGCGAGCGCGTCGAACCCGGTGGTCGCGCGGCGCACGAAGGTCTGGTTCACCAGGCCCTCTTCGACGATAACCCGCCCCACGGCGTTGGCCAGCGTGATGTCCGTTCCCACCCGGAGCGGCAGGTGGCCGTCGGCCCAGCGCGCCGAAGCCGTCCGGCGGGGGTCGACCACGAACAGCTTGGCGCCCCGGCGAAGGGCCGTCAGCACGTGGTGAAAGAAGATGGGGTGCGTCTCGCGGGCGTTCGAGCCCCAGAGCACGATCACGTCGGCCTGCTCGACCTCGCGGTACGAGCCGGTGCCCCCGCCTGCTCCGAAGACCGTCGCCAGACCGACGACGCTAGGGGCGTGTCACGTTCGATTGCAGCTGTCGATGTTGTTGCTGCCGATCACCACGCGAGCCAGCTTCTGCGCGATGAAGTTGACCTCGTTGGTGGCCTTCGAGCAGCTGAACATGCCGAAGCTCTGCGGTCCGTGGCGCTCGACGGAGGCCCGGAGCCCGGCGGCCGCGAAGTCGAGGGCCTCGTCCCAGCTCGCCGGACGGAGCGCTCCGGCTTGCTTGATCAGGGGCTCGGTCAGGCGCTGAAGTCCGCGGGACAATATTCACCTCTCGCTTCGAAATCATAAGGGGGCGTGCTCGTGATCGGCAACCCGGCGCTTGCTCGGGGCGCCGGACCGGCGGAAAATCGCGGGATGACGCCCTCGAAATAACGCTCGCGACCCGGCGCGCGGTTCCACTAGATTCAGGTCGTGGACTGGGGCACTCGCATCTTCTGGGGCCTCGTCGTCGTGCTGCTCGGCGCCTCGGTGTTCTTCGCGCAGGGCGCAGAGGCGCAGCGCGCGCTGGCCAAAGCGGCCGAGGCCACGCTCGAGACCGGCGATCTGGTCAAGGTGATCCAGGTCGTCGACGGCGACTCGCTGGTCGCCGAGAACGAGGGCGGGGCCAAGGTCGGCATCCGCATCTTGGGCATCAAGGCGCTGGCGCGGACGCCCGAGCGGGACCCCGCGGCCCGATTCGGCCGCGACGCCGTCGCCGCCCTCGAGAAGCTGGTCAAGGAAGAGCCCGTGCGCGTGCTGGTTCACTCTCAGGGCAAGGACCGACACGGGCGAACGCTGGCTACGCTGTTCGTCGGCGACCAAGACGTCGGGCTCTCACTCATCAAGCAGGGCCTGGCGCTGGCCTACACCGTTTACCCGATGCCCAGCATGCAGCTCTACCTGGATGCGCAAGACGACGCGCAGGCGGCGGAGCGAGGCCTGTGGGCCGACGCGGAGATCGCGACCCGGGCGCGGCAGATGTCGCGCGAGTGGAGCCGAGCCGCGAAATGAAGCCGGTCGCGCGTTTGGCCAAGCAGCGGATGCTCAAGCACCCGCCCGCAGCGCTGCGGATCGCGGTTCTGATGCTCGGCATCCTGGCCTACGGCACGACCGGGTTTCTGTATTTCGAGCTGCCCGAGAACCCGAGCCTGACTTGGCTCGACGGAGCCTGGTACTCGCTCGTCACCATGAGCACCGTTGGCTACGGCGACTTCTTCCCCAAGACCCCGGGGGGCCGGCTGGTAGTGGCGTTGCCGCTCATGGCGTTCGGGGTCAGCCTGCTCGGCTACGTCCTCTCGCTGGTGGCCAGCGCCCTGGTCCAGGCCAAGAACAAGGAGCTTCACGGCATGGCATCGCACTCGCTCGACGCACAACTGGTGATCATCAACTTTCCCAGCCTGAGCAAGGTGGAGCGGGTGCTGGACGAGCTCACCGCCGACCCGACTTTTGGCGGTCGCGACGTGGTGCTCATCGACGAGGACTTGACCGAAGTCCCACCAGAGCTCGCCTCGCGCGGGGTGCGGTTCGTGCGCGGCAACCCGACGCGCGACGAGACCCTGACCCGCGCCGACATCGACCACGCCGAGTACGTGGTCGTGCTGGCGAAGCAGCCCGGGAACCCCCACTCCGACGATCAGAACGTGGCCATCACGCTGGCCATCGAGGCCCGAAAGCACAAGGTGCACTCGGTGGTCGAGTGCGTGGACTACTCCGCGCAAGAGCTGCTGAAGAAAGCCGGGTGCGACGCCATCGTGTGCACCTCGCGGTTCGACGCCCACTTCCTTTCGAACGAGCTGCTGAACCCGGGCGTGCAAGAGGTCGTGGACGAGCTCACGACCAACCTGCGCGGCCAGCAGATCTACATTTCGACCATCGAACGGAGCGAGGGCATCGGCTTCACGAAGGTCGCCGAGCACTGCAAGAAGCACGGGCACATCGCCATCGGGGCGCGCATCGGCGGGGCCAAAGAGCTGAACATCACCGATGACCGGAAGCTCGCCAAGGGCGACGCCGTGATCAGCATCGGCGCCCAGCGCATGCCGCCGCTGTGATAGGTGTCGCGGAATGAGGCTCGGGCTGGCACTGGTGATCGTCGCCGGGGCGCTCTTGGCGTGCAAGAGCGGGAACAAGGGCAGGGAGAGCACCGCGACGGCGAGCACGCCGCCCCCGCCGCCACCGCCGAAGGTGCGCTTTCGACCCAGCCTGTCCCAGCTCGAGGGCGTGTGCGCCGGCAACGGCGTGGCCAGCATCGAGCCGGGGCCCCGCGACCGAGCCAGCGCCGCGCTGTTCGTCAAGCGCGACCCCGCCGGCAAGCTCGAGCACCTGGCGTACCAAGACATCGTCGCCAACAAAGACGGCCTGGCCGTCTCGTTCGAAGACGCGGCGCTCGTGGCCTGCATCGAGGTCACGAAGAAGAAGAAGAACAAGCGTTGCGTGATGGAGCCGCTCGACCCCACCAAGATCGGCGGCACACTCGTCTTGCACTCGTGGGAGTACACCGTCACGCTGCGCGAGGCGAAGACGGGCAAGATGATCTCGGAGAAGAAGGTCAAGCGCGACGACACCAAATGCCCGCCCCTGCACAGCTTCAAACAGATCGAGGAGGACCTGCTGCCGCCGTTCGAGGTCAGCGCGTCGCTCGCCGTCTCGAGCTACCGCGAAGGGAAGTAGTCACTCGAGGCTGCGCGCGTAGAGCTCGAATGCCTCACGCGACGTCTTCTCTGGGGTGTAGCCGAACTGCTCTTTTAGGGCGCGGTTCGAGAGCACCGGCCGATAGCGAAGGAACCTGACCTGCTCGGGCCCGTACGGGGACTTGCCCAGCCGGTGCAAGAGCGCCAGCGCCCCGGCGATCAGGCTCGCGGGCAGCGGGACGTAGCGCTTGCCCAGCCGCGCCGCGATCTCTTGGGGGCTGAGCGCGCCGTCTCCGGCCAAGTTGTAGATCCCCGTCTCGGGGCCGAACACGCCGCGCACGATGCAGCGCACGACGTCTTGGTCCCAGATGAAGACGAATGGCGAGTCCGAGCCGAGCACGCCGATCATCGCCCGTTTCTCGAAGAGCTCGGTCACCGGGGTCGAGACGCCGGCGCCGATCACCGTGCCCGGGCGAAACACCAGCTGGGCGAGCTCGGGGTGCTGCTGGCGGTACGACTCCAGGTCGTTCTCGATCAGGCGCTTGTGCCGGCTGTAGGCGATCTCTTCGTTGCCGCGGATCGGATCGGTTTCGGCGAGCCAGGCCGGACTGTCGGCGTGATAGCCGTAGGCTGCGCCGCTGGTGGTGACCACCAGCTTCTTCACGCCGTGCTTCACGCAAGCCGCGAGCACGTTGCGCGTGCCTTCGACGTCGACCTGATAGGCAAAGTCGTCGCCCTTGCCCGCAGGCGGTTTCAAGATCGAGGCCAGGTGGACCACGGTGTCCACCGCGTGCTCGGCGACGACCCGCTCGAGCACGGCGTCGCACACGCTGAGGTTCACGTAGGTCACCCCGTCGACCCGAGCGCTCGGCGGCGGCTCTCGCACGTCGAGCGCGACCAGCGCCGAGAGCTCGGCGCGGCGCTCGGCCAGCTCTCGGACGACGAGTCCCCCGATGTACCCCGCCGCGCCCGTGACCAGGACCGAGCGGCGCTCGCTCATCCGCCGGCGGGCTCCTGGTGCATGTCCTTGAACAGCTGCAGGCCCGGCGCCCACAGGTGGAGCATCGGATCGACATCGACGTGCACCACTGCTGGGCCGCCGCACTCGAGGGCGCGCTTCAGCACCGCCGGGAGCTCGTCGGGCGACGCCACGCGCTCGCCGTGGGCACCCATGCTGCGCGCCAGATCGTCGAAGCGGATCTCGGCAAAGTCGGTGTTGATCGTGCCCTGGGCCTCGCTGCCCAGGACCTCGCGCATCCCGCCGAGGCCCACCTGCTGAGTCAGCTTGACCATGCCCCACTGGCGATCGCAGAGCACGACGAAGGTCACCGGGAGCTTCTGCCGCACCGCCGTCTCGAGCTCTTGCGCATGGAAGCCCATGGCGCCGTCGCCGATCACGCACACCACGCGACGCTTCGGTTGGGCCAGCTGTGCGCCCAGGGCCTGGGCCACGCCGGCGCCCAGCATGCCGAGCTTGAAGGTGCCCAGGAAGGTGTTGGGCACCCGCACCTCGTGGAAGAACTGTGCCCAGACCGCGGTATTTCCGCCGTCGACCACGACGATGGCGTCGTCGGCGAGCAACTTCCTGAGCGTGTGGGGCACGTGCGCGGGCGGCATGGGCGCGGATCGGTTCTCGAGAGCGGCCGAGAGCTCGGTTGCTGCTTTGACGCGCAGCTGGCCGAGCTCGGCCGCGCGCGCGTCGCGCTGCTTCGCCTCGCCGGTCGCCAGCGTACGCTTCGCCAGCACCTCCGCCAGCTCTGCCAAGAGCTGCCGGCAATCGGCCAGCACGGACAGCTCGACGGGCCGGTTCAGTCCAAGGACTTCCTCGTCGTTGTCCACCTGGATGAAGCGTTGCTCGTCGCGCTTCCCCCAGTACGGCGCCTTGCCCCAGAAGTCGGTCTCGCCGAGGCGCGAACCGAGCACCAGCACCCAGTCCGAGCTGGCCCGAGCGGCCTGGACCGCTTCGAGCGCATTGGTCGGGAGCGCCAGCGCGTGGTTCTCGGGGATGGCGCCGCGCGCACCCCAGCTGGTGCTCACCGGTGCGTGCAAGAGCTCGGCCACGCGCAAGAGCTCCTCGAACGCCCGCGCGTGGACCACCCCGCTGCCGGCGTGGATGAGCGGCCGCTGGGCGGTCAGCATCAGCTCCGCGATCTTCTCGACTTCCGCGCGAGCCGGAGCGAGCGGAGTGACGCGGCGATACGACTGAGGCTCGGCGGCGAGCGCATCGTCGGTGGTGAAGGTGCCGTTGAAGACGTTCTCGGGGATGTCCACGTGCACCACGCCGGGACGGCCCCGATACGAGATGCGGAACGCACGTCGCATCATCTCGGGGATGCGATCGAAGGTCGGCACCGCGCCGCTCCACTTGGTCATGGGACGGGTGACGCCGACCTGGTCGAAGTACTGGAAGGTCCCGCCGCGATCCGGGTAGGCGATCCCCTGTCGGCGGCAGCTGGTGATGAGCAACACGCGGTTGCCCTCGCCGTTCTCGACCGCGACCCCGGGCAAGATGTTCGCGACGCCCGGCCCGTTGCTGGCCATGCAGACCCCGAGCTTGCCGCTGAGGCGGGCATACGCTCCGGCCATGTGCGCGGCGCAGGTCTCGTGGCGCGGAGAGACCAACTCGATGCCGTACTTCTCGAAGCTCGCGTAGAGCCCGAGATAGGTCCCGTCCACGATGCCGAAGACTTTCTCGACACCTTCCTTCGCCAACATCGCCGCGACGACTTCGCCGCCAACCACGGTCTTCATGGGGGCTTCCTAACCCGAAACCGGCCCACCGGGGACGATCGCTTGGTCCCCTGCGGCGGCGTTGGCTAAAATCCGGGCTGTCATGGCTCGTTTTCCCGCGGCGTGGTTCCTGGGTCTGGCCTCGGCCTGCGCCCCGCCGCCCGCGCCGCGACCCGCGCCGAAGCCGGTGGCCGCGCCGCGCCTACCGGCGCGGGTGACTGCCGCGCCGACGCCGCGTCCACCCGCCGCCGAGAGCGCGCCCCCCGCCTGGCCCCCACGCAAGCCGACCGAGGTCGCGACCGACTGGTGCACCGATGCAGTCCGGGGGCTCCGGGTCGACACCTGCTACTTCCTGCCCGAGTCGCCGACCACCACCCTGCTCATCTACCTGCACGGCGTCGTGCCTCCGGACAAGACCAGCGTCCAGAAGACCAACTACCAGGCTGTGGTCGCGAACGCGTCGCGTCGCGCCAACGCCGCGGCCCTTCTGCCGCGGGGCAGACCGGGGCTGGCACCCAAAGAGATCTCGAAATGGTGGGGCTGGCCAACGTCGCCCGACGGCTATCGTCGACACGCCGCCGAGCTGGTCGAGCAGATCGTCGGCGCGCGGCGAGAGCTCGAAGAGGCGACCGGCGTGCGCTTCGAGCGGGTGTACCTCGCGGGTTCGTCGTCCGGCGCCTACTTCGTCGCGACACTCGCTCAGCGCGGCGGCATCGACGTCGATGGCTACGGCGCGATGTCCGGCGGGACGACGGTTCTCGACCCGGCGCTCGGACAGCTCGAGCCGCGCCCGGTCTACATCGGGTACGGCCTGTACGACACGGTCGGCGAGAGCGCCCGCGAGCTGGGCAAGCAGCTGAAGGCCGCGCAGTGGCCGGTGCGCATCGCCGAGCACCGCACCGGGCACGGCGCGCGAGAGATCTACCTGGACGAGGCGTTCCCCTTCTGGAGCGAGCAGGCCAGGCCGCGCCGCCCGTGAGGGCCGCAGGGCACGTTCACCAGATCCCGTCGATGGTCGTCTTCCTGGTCTTGTCCGGCGGGTCGCTCGACGCCGGGGCTTTCCCGCTCCCCGCCGAGACGCACGCCCCGTCTTTGAACAGGCAGCGCTTGACCTGGGCGCACACCGACGAGCGCGCGCAGTCGGCGCTCGAGGCTGCCACGCAGGCGCCTTCTTTCATCGAGCACGCCCCCTCGAGCTTGCAGCGCGCCGACTTCTGACAGTCGGCGCTCGTGGCCGCCACGCACGCCCCGGCCTTCTCCGCGCACTTGCCGTCGTTCTCGCAGGCCTTCGAGCTCTTGCACGCCTCCGCAGTGGCCACACAGCGACCGTCCTTCGCGGCGCACTGCGCGTCCTTCTTGCAGAGGGCCGACTCGGTGCAGTCCTTGTCCGAGTCCGCCTGACAGACGCCGCCCTTGGCGGTGCACTGTCCGAGCCGCAGACAAGGGCTCTCCTTCTCGGGCTTGTCGCTGCTGCCGCCGGCGCAGTGCAACGCCGAGAGCGCGACGCAGCGCCCGTCACGTGACACGCACAGCCCGTCGGCACCGCAGGTCTTCCCACACTCGGGATCGACCAGGGTCTCGAGGTTCACGCAGTTGCCCTGCTTCGCGCTGCACAGCTTCCGGCTCTTGCAGTCGTCGCTGCCCTTGCAGTCCGCGTCGGTCGCCACCACGCAGCTGCCGGCCTTGGCGCTGCACTGCCCGCTCGACTTGCACGCCTCGGAGCCCTTGCAGTCCTGGTCCGAGGCGGCGGCGCACGCGCCGCGCTCGTTCGGCGTGCACTTGCCCTGCTTGACGCACTCGGGCGCGGCCTTGCAGCGACCCGCGTCGTCACACGCAGCCGCCGAGAGCACGAGCCCGACCAGCAAACCGGAGATCCGCATCGGGGCGACGGTATCACGCCATCAGCGGGCCGCGGTGGCTCGCGCGCCCGGGCGCCCGCCGAGGGCTGCGCCGATCTGGGCCGAACCGCAGCCGTACTTTCGCTTCACGGCGACCTCGATTGGAACCACGCGCACGCTGGGATCGCCGGCCATGCTCGCCAGGGCCGCCGAGAGGGCGTCCGTTCGCACGTAGTCGTGAATCAGAATCACTCCGCCCTTCTTCGAGAACTGCGCGAGGTTCGAGGTCAGGTACGCATAGTCGTACTTGCGCGTGGCGTTGGTGTCGCCGGACTCGCCGTGCCACATCACGTTCAGGAGCCCGAGCCGACCCAGCGCCGCGTCGTACAGCTTCTTCTGCGCGGGGGTCGAGAGCCCCACGTAGGGGGTGCCCGCGGGCGGACGGGAGTGGACGACCGTGTACGGACGGCGACCGTCGGAGAAGCCCCGCTCGACCACCACCTCGGCGTGCCGCGCGGCGAAGCTCGGCCAGTCGGTCCTGAGTGAGCCGCCGGACAGGTACTTCCCCGCCTTCTGCTCGAACACGCGGACGAAGAGCGCGTCGAAGTCGTCCTTCGACCTCGCCACCAGCGCCAGATCGATCAGGATCTGCGTCACCTCGTGCTGACCACGGATGTACTCGACGCTGCGCTCGCCGTGGTTGCGCACGGCCATACCGACGTCGTGGTTGTAGCTGTGCGACGCGAGGGTGTGCCCCTCGGCGACCATGCGCTGCACCAGGTGGTAGGTGTCGCGGGTGATGGCGCGCCCCACCAAGAAGAAGGTCGCCGGCAGGCCGTGCTTCTTCAAGAGCTCGAGCACCTTCGGCGTCTTGCCCGGGTGTGGCCCGTCGTCGAAGGTGAGCACGACCTCGCCCTTGGGCCAGGCGTCCGAGGGGTAGAACCCGGGCGGGTTCTTCTCGGCGTCGTCGAACGCGCACGTCTGCGTCTCGCTCGGCGCCTTGGGCTGAACCTGGGGGGGCAACGGCAGCTTGGGTGCCGTGACCTTGGCGAGACGCTCTCCCGGGGCGATCAGCACGTGAGGCGTGTCACTGGACACGATGCGCAACTCCGGAGTGCGCGCACCGCAAGCGGTGGCGAGCACGACCACCAGCACGAGAACGAACCACTTCGACTTCTGCATCTCGGAGCGGATACCGAGATCCGTGACAGCGCCCCGGGCGCCGGCGGCGATCGGCCGCGCGGACGGGACGAGCATGATTTCCGCCGCTTTCGGCGACTGTCACGGTTCGCCGTAAGGCGGTGATAGTCCTGTCCACGCCCATGACCGACCTGCCGGAAGCGAGCGACGCCGAGCTCCTCGGGGCCGTCTGTTCGAGCTCGGTCGACCCGGCAGTGAAGAGCCACGCGCAGGCGGTCTTCTACGCTCGTCACGTCCGCTACCTGTACGGCGCGCTCCAGAAACAACAGTCGAAGCTCCTTTCGCTCGCGGGCATCAGCGCCGAAGATCTGGTCCAAGAGACCTTCCATCGTGCGTTCGAGCGCGCCCACACCTTTCAGGCCGCCGACATCGACGACCCCGAGCATCTGCGTCGCCGCACCCGAGCGTGGCTCGGCCGCGTCGCGCAGCACCTCTTGGCCGATCACCTCGAGCGGTTCCGGGAGGTGTCGGCGTCACCGTACCTCGAGCGCTTGTCCTGCGAGGCGATCGACGAAGCGCCGCAACCGTCCCGCGCGCTCGACTTGGTCACCGAAGGGCTCGATGCGTTGACCGAGCGGGAACAGGACGTGCTGCGAGTCACCGCCCTCTATCACCGGGCGGGCGACGCGCAGCGACTCCCGAACGCGGTCTCGGCCGAGCTCGCCGCCCGGTGGAACACCACGAACGAGAACATTCGGGCCATCCGCAGCCGCGCCATCAAGAAACTGACGGACTTCGTGACCGAGCGCCTGGGGCAGGAGAACACGCCATGACCCGCAAGAAAGACGACGAGACGCTCGTCGAGGAGCTGCTGCCTCAGGCGTTCGCCCAGAAGGGCGAAGTGATCCCGACCTCGGAGGCGGAGGTGCGCCGCGCCGAGGACGAAGGCGTGGAGTTCGAAGGCGAGCTTCCCGACAGCCTGAAGGCGCTCCGGGCTCCGGAGCAGGAGCAAGCGCCTCGGGCGCAGGCGCCGGAGGTGGTCTCGCTGGCCGCCGAGCGCCGTCGGCGAAACCCGTGGCTCACCCACGCGCTGGCGGCCGGGATCGGCGCCGCGGCGGCCGCCGCGCTGCTCTGGGGGCGCAGAGACCGCCCGGAGCCCGGCGGCCAGCTGCCCACGAGCGAGCCGGCCCCGGTGCGCACCGACGCCGCTCCGCCCCCCGAGGTGCTGACCCTTCCGGCAGTGGTGGCCTGTGGCAAGAGCTGCTGCGCCGGCGCACGCTGCGGCGCCGCCAAGAGCGAGCTCTCGACCTGCAGCTCGGGGCGAACCTGCATCGCGTGCTCGAACGAAGAGCTCGGCGTCAGCCGCTACCGACTTCGCCTGAGCTCGTTCGCGCCGACCGAAGCGGGGGCGAAGGCGGTGGCTGCCGCGGGGCCTGGCGGCCTCGAGCTGTGCGTACGAGTGGGCAGCTCGGAGCGCGCGTGCGTGGCGGCGCATGCGAGCACCGACGAGGCCGAGCAGTGGACGGTTCTGCCGCTGGTCGCGAGCGCCCAGGACTTCGTGGCCGGGTTCGTGCTCGAAGTCCGACCCAAGGCCGCGAGCAACCTGCTGGTGGGCGAGTGGCGGAGCCCCGTGCAGATCAATCCGACGCTGCTCTGCAAGGGGCTCTCGCTCCGCCCGAAGAACGGCAAGGGTGACGAGCTGGGCGTGGTGTCGGCGTTCCTGGACGACGCGCACTTCGTCGAGCTCCGGCGCGACGCTTCGGCCCAAGCCCTGGTCGACCACCGACGGCGATTCGTCGTGGCCGACGTTCCAGCCAAGCTCTTCGAGAGCCGGTCCTCGGGTGATCGGCGCTTCGTGCTGGCGCTGGGGCCGGTGGACAAGCCGACGGCCGAGCGGCTGCGCTGGACGGTGCTCGAACGCGGCGAGGACGCCAAGCTGTCGGTGGGCGAGGACTTCACGGGCGAGCCCAAGGCGCTTCCCTGAGTCACTCGCCGGCGTCGGTCACGGGCTGAAGCCGGAGCAGCGTCGCACGTTCGAGGTCGTCCAGCGCACCGGTCAGATCCCCGGCGTCGGCCCGTGCGTCGCGCCGCGCTTCGATCGCCTGAGAGAGCAGCTTCCGGACGGCCTCCGAATCGGCGAGCTCTTGGGCCTGCTCGAGCGCCGAGACGGCTTGGCCCGGCTCGCCGACCTCGAGCAGAGCGATCGCCAGGTTGTAGTGCGTGCGCCACTCGGTGGAATCGAACGAGATCGCCTCGCGGTAGCGGACGATGGCCTCGGCGTGTTTCTCGTCGCGCGCCAGGGCAATGGCGTCTTTCACCAAGAGCGAAGCCAGGGCGGCCTTGGTCTCGGCGTTCGGCGCGAGCTCGACGGTCCGCCGCAGCTCGGCGATGCCCCCGGCTCGGTCGCCCGAGTCGTCGAGCGCGAGGCCCAGATTGCGGTGCGCGCTCACGTTCGTGTCGTCGAGGGCGAGGGCGCGGCGATAGGCGGCGATGGCGGCAACCCCGTCCCCGCGTTCCGCGAGGGCAACCCCGTGGTTGACGTGGACACCGACCAGCCCGCGACGGTGCCGGTCGTCGGGTTCCAGCTCGTAGGCACGCGTGAAATGGAAGATGGCCGCATCGAACTGCCCCAGTCGCTCGAGGGCCAGCCCCAGGTCGTAGTGCGCGATGGCGTCCTTCGGCTCGAGGGCGAGGGCGCGCCGGTACGCCGCCACGGCGCTCTCCATGTCTCCCCCCTGCGCGAAGTCGACTCCGCGATTGACGGCCGACGCTGCGGTGTCCGAGGCCTTTCGAGTCAGCACCGAGCCGGTGAACGCCAGCACCACGACTCCGAGCACCAGGGCCGCCGGCGCCAGCGGGGGGGCGGCTCGCGGCCTCCGGTTCCGCGCGGCCAGCCCGAGCAGCGCGCCCGCGGCCAGCCCGCCGAGGTGAGCGGCGTTGTCCGCGCCGACCACCACACCGAACGCCAGCGTCGCGGCGGCCCACGAGAGCAACATGCGAAGCTCGGCTGGCCGCCGGGCGTGCCGGGCGTACACGGCACCCGCCGCGATCGCCCCGCAGAGCGCGCCGGACGCCCCGGCAGAGACGACGGGACTCGCGAGATGCCAGAGCACCGACGCGACCGATCCGGCCAGCCCCGACGCGAGATAGATGGCGACGAACGTGACGCGGCCGTAGTCGCGCTCGAGGGTCGGGCCGATGGAGACCAGCGCTGCCGAGTTGAGGCACAGGTGGAGGAGCCCGATGTGCAGGAACATCGACGCGACCAGCCGGTGGAGCTGGCCCTCGCGCACGAGCGGAGCGTAGTTTGCACCGAAGCGCATCAGCGTCTCGCTCGACGCCGCGGCGATCTCGGCGCGCCCGGCGGACAGCACCATGGCCGCATGTGCGATGACGTAGGCACCCAGCAGGATAGCGGTCGGGCTCGAAGCCCACTCGCTCGCGGGCGGCGGCCGACTCGAAGAAGACACGCCGATGGTTTGTCACAGGACTCGTCGCAACGGAAAGCCCCGGTGTGGCAAACCCACTACACCCGAAGCCCGCCGTTCACGCGGCGAACCCATGGCAAACACTGGGAATTTCAGGATGGCTCGAGGCGAAGGAAGCCGCCTGTACGAGCCCACGTAGCACCGATCGACAGCCCCTTTCTTCCACCGGAGGACGCCATGCTTCGACGACATCTCGGTCACCTCGCCTGCTCGGCTCTGATGCTCATTGCCGCCTGCAACCTGCCTCAGGGTCCCCAGGATCCCGAGAACACCGCGCCGCCCGTGAGCGCGCTCGACGACCCGGCGCATCCCGGCATCGAGGCCTGCGTGAAGGGCGACGTCGAAGCCGAGCTCCAGATCGCCCGAGACTTCAAGGACAGCTGTCACGAGATGGTGATCTGCGGCGGCCTGTCGGCAGCGTTCACCCTCACGCTGGTCGAGGTGTTGATCAACGCGGCCAGCGGGCGCTCGACCGAGCCCAGCGGCTTCGTCTACGTCGGCCAGGGCCGCTACGCAGCCGGAACGCAGATGGAGATCACGCTGAAGCTCGCCAAGGACACCAGCTTCGGAAAAGCCGGCGAGGTGATCGACTTCGACCTGTTCAACGTGGCCAATTATTTCACCAGCGCCGAGCTCGAGGCCAAAGCGAGCATCAACACCAACGGAGAAGCCAAGACCAGCCTCTCGATTGCGTTTCAGGGCACGGCGAAGGGGTTCGAGCTTCTGGGGCTCGAGGCCGGAGCCGACGGCACGATCCAGACCGACCTGGCCACCATCTCGAAGAACCTGGGCGCCAGCGTCCTGGTCGAAACCAAGATCTTGATGAGCGACGAGCGTGAGACCAGCACCATCGTGTACGAGCTCGAGAGCCCCGCGACGCTGCTGTCGAGTTACCTGGAATCGGGCCCGATGGACATGCAGCTGGTGAAGGTGGCGGGCAGCGCCAGCGCCACGGGGCAGACGATCTCCATCAAGAACTGGGCGATGCAGTTCAAGGCTTCGAGCTCGTCGGGAACCCTCGACGGCACCATCGAGTTCGAAATCAAGGGGGGCGCCTTCGACTACCTCGCGACCTTCACCTATCCGCACCGCAAGGAGCCGGACGTGGCCCTGGGCTGCGCGCTCTGACGCGTGGCCCGCGCCGGCTCGACGGCTACTACTGGAAGTTCTGGATGGCCCAGACCGAGCCGCCCGCCGTCTTGTAGAAGCCGCACGAGACCTTGCCGTAGCTCTTGCTGGACATGTTGATGTAGTGACCGTGCTGCTGGAAGTCCGCGCCGGGGCCTTCCGCCCACATCTGCGCCAGGCAAGTGGTGACGGTCGCGTCCAGCGACGGGTAGCCCGGGCACTCGTTCTGGGCCGACTCGCTGCACGACGGAAACGCGCCGTGGGCCTTCCCCGTCTCGCTGTCGCTCTTGGCTTCGCCGTCGGTACAGGCCTCGGCGCTCGTCCAGCGCTGATAGGGCGGCAAACCCAGCGTGGCGCGGTAGGTGTTGATCTGCTCGACGCACTTCACGCGGTAGCTCTCGAACGCGTCGCCGCTCGCGCCGCCGCCCCCCGAGGCCGCGCCGCCGCCACCCGAAGCCGCGCCGCCGCCACCCGAAGCCGCGCCGCC
>JACPVJ010000067.1 GCA_016191785.1 Myxococcales bacterium
GCAGCGGCGGCAGCGGCGGCAGCGGCGGCAGCGGCGGCAGCGGCGGCAGTGGTGGCAGTGGTGGCAGTGGCGGCAGTGGCGGCAGTGGCGGCAGTGGCGGCACTGGCGGCAATGGCGGCAGCGCGGGGTCGAGCAGCGGCGGCGCCGCGGGAGCCGCGGGCAGCGCCTCGGGCGGCAGCGGCGGATCATCCAGCGGCGGATCATCCAGCGGCGGATCATCCAGCGGCGGATCATCCAGCGGCGGCGCAAGCGCGGGGTCGGGCGACGACGGTGGGTGCGGCTGCCGCGCTGCAGGCGACGACCAACGCCCGGGCAGCGGGTGGGCGGCGGCGTTCGTGGTGGTGGCCGCGGCGCTCGGCCGTCGCCGACGCGCCGGCTATCTCGCCGAGCGCTACCCCCCCTTGAAGTCGTCCAGCTCGAGGGCGGTGCCGCCGAAATAGATCGCGATGCCCGGGCGCCCGCCCGGCCAACTGCCCAGCGCGACCGACAGCACGTCGGTGCCGTTCACCGACGCGGTCAGCTTGCCGCCGCTGTCGATCCGCGCGGCGAGCGTGTCGCCCCCGAGCACGGCGAACGGCTGAGAGGCCAGCTCGGTCCACTTGTTGTTGCTGCAGCGCTGCACCTGCAGCGCCCCCACGACGGCCGAGTAGCCGACCTGTACCAGCTCGCAGTCTTGGCTCGTGCCCTTGGCGAACACCAGCCCCATCAGCCCCACCCACCCGTCGATCTTCATCAGGCGTACGCTCGCAGACTGCGCCGAGCAGAAGGTCTTCTGATACAAGATGCGATCGTCTTGGTTACTCTTGGTGTGCCTGAGGCGTCCGTCCACGATGGCGAACGAGTTGCGATCGCCGACCCAGGCCGAGCCGATCACGCCGTTGGGCAAGCCGAAGTCGTCGAGCAGCTTCGGCGACTCGGGGGTGCAGGGGTTGCCGTCGGAGACCGGTGCGTCCCCGGGCGCGTCCGGCACCGAAGCGTCGCTCGGCGCACCGCCGGCCCCACCCGGCGCGGCGTCGAAGCTCGAGCCGCCGACGCCGCCGACCCCGCCCGCGAGCGCGTCGGGCTGGTCCCCGGGGTCGACCGGATCCAGGCTCAGGCACGCCGAGAGCGTGAGGCCGAGGGCGACCACTCCGAGGCGCGGCATGCCCCGCGAGCTTACCACTCCGCTCGTCAGAGCGCGGCTTCGACCAGCTCCGCGAGCTCGTCGTAGCCGTAATTCCCGACGAACACGTCGGCGCCGATGATGAAGGCGGGCGTGCCGAAGCTGGGCAGCGCGAGCGCGTCGATCTCGCGTTTGTCCGAAAGGACGCCGTCGCGGTGGATGCCGAGCTCGAGGGCGCTCGCCATGCGCTTCGGGTCGACGCCCAGGGCCGCGGCGTATCGCAAGAGGTCTGCGGGCGCGAGGGCGCGCTGATTTCGGAACAAGACGGCGTGGTACTTCCAGAATGCCTCATCGCCCAGCTGGGCCCGGACCTCGCGCGCCGCCTCGGCGGCCCCCAGCGCGTGGGGGTGTCGGTCCAAGGGGTAGTCGCGCCAGAGCAGCGCCACGCGCTCGCCGTAGGCCGCCATCACGCGCTCGACCGCGGGCTGTACCGCCGCGCAGAACGAGCACTCGAAGTCCCCGATCTCTTGCACCACCAGCTCGGGCTTCTTCGCGCCCTTGCGCGGCACGTTCGGCGGCACGTCGACGGCGCGCACCGGCACACAGGCTGCGAGCGTCAGGCCGAGCAAGAAGTCTCGCCGCCGGACCATCAGCCGATGCCGAGCTGCTTCAACTTCTTGTGCAACCCCTCGCGGGTGATGCCCAGGGTCTTCGCCGCGCTGGTCTTGTTGTTGCCGTGCTCGCGCAGGGTCTCGAGGATGAAGTACTTCTCGACCTGCTCGACCATCTCTTTGAGCGTGCCCTTCACGGCGCCGGCCTGGGCGATGGTGGCCTCCATCTGGCGCACGCGCGGGCTGAGCAGGTCGGGCGTGATGAACGCCCCCGCGTCGACCTGGATCACCAGGCGCTGCACCTCGTTCTCGAGCTCCCGCACGTTGCCCGGCCACTCGTAGCTCATCAAGAGCTCCATCGCGCCCTGGGCAAAGCCCGCCACCGGGCGGCCGACCTCGCGGGTGTACTTCTGCAAGAAGTGCCCGGAGAGGAGCGGCACGTCGTCACGGCGCTCGCGCAGCGGCGGCACGCGGATCGGGAAGACCTTCAGGCGATAGTAGAGGTCCTGGCGGAAGCGACCGGCCTCGACCTCTTTCTCGAGGTTGCGGTTGCAGGCGGCGACGATGCGCACGTCCACGACCTTGGTGTGGGTGGCGCCCACCGGTCGGATCTCGCCCTCTTGCAGCACACGCAGCAGCTTGGCCTGCAGCGAGAGCGGCATCTCGGTGACCTCGTCCAAGAAGAGCGTGCCCCCGTCGGCCACGTCGAACAGGCCGCGCTTCTCTTCCGTGGCGCCGGTGAACGACCCACGCTTGTGCCCGAACAGCTCGCTCTCGAGCAGGTTCTCGGGCATGGCGGCGCAGTTCTGCGCCACGAACAGCTTGCCCCGGCGGCGTGAGCGATAGTGCACCGCCGAGGCGATCAGCTCTTTGCCAGTGCCGGTCTCGCCCTCGATCAGCACCGTGACCCGGGTGTCGACCACCTTGTCGAGCTGAGTGAGCAGGTCGCGCATCGCGCGGCTCTGCCCGATGATCTCGGTGGCGCCGCTCTGCTTGGCGCGCTCGCGCCCTTTCAGAAAGGTGTTCTCTTTCTGCAGCTGCTCTTCGGCGGCGAGCAGCCGGCGCACCAGGCGCGCGTTGGCGATGGCCAGCGACGAGCTGGCCGCGAGCACCCCCAGCGCCTCGAGATCGGCCGAGTCGAACATGCCCGGGGTCGCCCGGTTGTCGACCTGCAGCACGCCCAGGATCTCGTCGCCCTTCCACAGCGGCACGCCGATCGTGCTGCGGATGCTGGCGCCCAGCAGCGACTCGGAGCTGAAGGACTCGCTGGGCGCGTCGGCGGCGAGCACCGCAGCGCGCTCGCGCACCACCTTGCGGAACACGCTGCGCGTCACCGCCACCGGGCCCGCCGGCGCCTCTCCCCGGCCCGCAGCGCCCCGCACCCGGGTCAGCACCGGCACGTAG
This sequence comes from Myxococcales bacterium, assembly GCA_016191785.1. Taxonomy (GTDB): domain Bacteria; phylum Myxococcota_A; class Polyangia; order Polyangiales; family Polyangiaceae; genus JADJKB01. The sequence continues at coordinate 3,118 of JACPVJ010000067.1, forward strand.
CCCGCTTCGTCGCGGTCCGTCTCGGCGGCGATGTCGTCGCGCAGCACCAGGGTCGCGTGGGTCGCGGTCGGCACCAGCTCGAGGGCCGCGTCGGCCACGGCGATCAGCACTGCGTCCAGATCCGGCGCGCCGCCGATGGCCTTCTCGACCCGGAAGAGGCTGGCCAGCACGCCGGTGTTGCGCTCGGCCGAGCCCGTGACGCCGGGCAGCTCGGCGATCGGTCGAATGGTCACCACGTGGGCGGGCTCGCGCTCGGCACCCAGCTGCACACGCACCTGCGTGCTCTCGTCGGCGCTGCCGCCCAGCTCGACCACGTCGCCCGTTTCCAGCACCGTGCGCAGCGAGGTCGAGTCGCCGAGCAAGATGCGCTGGCTGCCCCGGACGATGGCGGTGCCGTTGGTGCTGCGGAGGTCTTCCAGCGTCACGCGCTCGGCGCCGACCACCAGCCGCGCGTGCTCGGCCGAGACGTGCGCCTCGGTCAGCTCGAGCTCGTTCGACGCGGCCCGACCGATCCGAACCACGTCGCCCTCCGGCTCGAGGACGCGGCCCTTGGAGCCGCCGTTCAACACCTCGAGCCGGACACTGGCCATTCAGGATCTTCCCGGCCCCAGAGGGCCAGCCGAGCGGATCAGTTGGCGCGAGCCTCGATGCGGTACATGACCTGCTTGACCGGCGCGTCGCCCGCCATCTTGTCTTTGTCGCCGCTCTCGGCGTTCTTGTCGACGACCTTGCGCAGCTTGGCGGCTGCTTCCTTCGAGCCCTTGGGCGACAGGTGGTCGATGGTCTGGGCTGCCACGAACCGCACCGCCGCGTTCTCGAACGACTCGATGCGCTTCACCAGCTCGTCGCGCTGCGCCTCGCCGCCCAAGATGGCCGCCATGTAGCCGCTCTTGATGGCGACGAACTGCGTGGCCTGCTCCTGGTTCGAGCTCTTCTCCATCTCGCCCATGTAGCACTCGGCCTGGCCGGTGCACTGCTTCACCAGCTTCTCGGCCTGCGCGTACAGGTCCTTCTCGAGCTTGGTGCCGTACTTGTCCACGGCTGCCTTCACCTTCTCGAGCTGGTCCACCTTCGCGAGCTTGATGGCCGTCACCACGATGGCGCCCTGCAGCGCCTTCAGGTCGTCGCCGCTGCCCTTGGTCTTGTCGGCGCGCTCGAGCAACCAGTCGACCAGCTCCGAGTTGTAGAACTGCCCCGCCGCCTCGGCCAGCATCTGGAGCGCGTTCATCCCCGGGGGGACGTTGGCTTCGATCGAGATCTTCTCGAAGGCTTCCTTGAACCCCGCCAGCGAGTCCGGCGTCTTCGGCAGCTTGACCAGCTCGCGGGCGATCAGCGCACGCGTCACGTCTTTCTCGGCCTTCTTCAGCGCCTCGAGCATCGGCGCCACGCCCTCGGCGCGACCGATGGTGCCCACCATGATGGCCGCCGTCTGCACGTGCGGCGCATCCGAGGGCTTCTCCTTCATCTTCTTCTCGTCGTCTTCCTTGATCTGCTTCAGCTCCTTCAGGCGGCGATAGTGGAAGGCGATCATCTTCTCGTCTTCGCCCTTCAAGAGCTTGATCGCGGCGTCGGCGGCGGGCTTGCCGATCTTGACCATGGCGAGCACCGCCGTGGCCTGGCAGTCGGCCTTGGCCGGGTCGAGCATGATCTTGACCATCGGCTCGACGGCCTCGGGCGCCGCGAGCTCACCCAGCACCTGGGCCGCCGTGGTCTGCCAGAACAGCTGATCCTTGTAAGGATCGATCTTGTCCTTGTCCTTGTCGCCGCTCGGCCGCTCGATCGGCGCCTCGAGCGCGGAAATCAGCGGGCCCGTCCAGCTCTTGGACTTGAGCTGGACCATCGCGTCGTTGAAGTCCTTGTAGGTGATGCCGCCCAGCATGGTGCTGGCCCGCAGCTTCAAGAACGCCTGCACCAGCGGGTCGGCCAGCGAGTCGAGCTTCAGATCGGCCGAGGCACGGACCGCCCACTTGATGTCGGCGTCGTCCTTGCTCGTGGCCGGCTTCTTGGTGAACTCTTCGAACGCCTTCTTCAGCGCCGGCTCGGTGCGCTTGTCGCGCATCGAGGCGAGCAGCTTGATCAGCGCGACCCGCGTCTTGCCGTCCATCTTGTCGTACTTCTCGACGTAGGTCTTGGTCAGCGGCTCGACGATCTTGTTGAGCAACGCCTGGACCTCCGGGGCGGCGTTGTCGCCCTTGGCCTTGCTGCTGGCGTCCTCGTAGAACTGGCCCAGGCGGGTGACCGACCGGGCGCGCCACGAGTCCTCGTTCAGCTTCTCGACCCAGTAGTCGGGCTGACTTTCGTCCTTGCAGCCGACCAGAAGGACGCTGGACGCGGTGACCGCGAAGGCGGTGGTGGCGGTGCCGAGGAGCAGGGAGCGGATGAGCGACGCACGCGCGCGCGAGGAACGGAACATCTCGTGTTGCCTCCGAAGGTCAGGTCTCTGGTCGGGGTCCGGGAGGGGAGCCGGAAGGGCGCGAAAGCCCCACGAATCCGGCGGTTCCAAAACCCCGCGGGACGGTACGTCGGCCGCAAAGCCGCTGTCAACGAAGGGGCTACGAATGACGCGGCGCAGCACGAAACGCGGGTCAGCCGATGATCATGCCTTCGCTGAGCAGCGAGCCCTGGGCGAAGCGACGGAGGTTCCACCGCTCGAACACCTCGGGCACCGGACCGCCGGCGATCACCTTGGCCATCATCTTGCCGATCACCGGCGCCATCATGAAGCCGTGGCCCATGAAGCCACACGACAAGAAGAACCCGTTGAGCCCGTCGACCTTGCCCACGATCGGGTTCGAGTCCGGGGTGATGTCGTAGAGCCCGGCCCACTGCCTCAGGATCTTCACGGACCCCAAGATCGGGCAGGCCTGCAAGAGCGCCCGCGAGTAGAGCGACAGAAAACGATACGACGACCGCTGGTCCGCGCCGCTCGGGACCTTGTGGTTGCTCACCCCGCCCACGATCTCTCCGCGGGTCGACTGTGAGAAGTACAGCCCGTTGCTCAGATCGGCGACCAGCGGCTCGAGCCACGGCTTGAGCGGCTCGCTGGAGCAGATCTCGTGACGGTGAGGATGGTTCGGCAACTCGACACCGACCAGGCGTGCCACCTCGGGGCTGAGCGCGCCGGCGGCGTTCACAACGATGTTGGTGCGAATCGTTCCCTTGTCGGTGACCACGGCGCTGACTCGCCCGCCGGTGGTCTCGATGGCGGTGACGGTGGTGAAGGTCTCGACCTCGACGCCGTGGGCGCGCGCACCCTCGGCGTAGCCCCAGACGAACGGCCAAGGGAACACCACCGCGTCGTCGGGGTTGTAGCAGGCCGCCACCACGCCCTCCGTCGAGAGCTCGGGCACCACCTGTCGCGCGGCGCTCGGGGTGAGCATGCGAGTGGGCAGGCCGCACTCGTTCTGGAGCTTCGCGCTCTCTTCCAGGCCCTTGGCCTTCTCGTCGCTGCGCGCCAAGAACAGATACCCGCCCTGCCGGAACCAGGTGTTGATCCGGTGCTCGCGGGCGAAGTCCCGGCAGATCTGCACCGACTCGCGCATCAGTCGCACGTTGTCTTCGCTCGACCACTGCGCGCGCACGCCGCCGCCGTTGCGACCGCTGGCGCCGCTGCACAAGTACGACTGATCGAGCACCACCACGTTGCGCTGCCCGTGGTGCTTGGCCAGATCGTAGGCGATGGCCAGACCCATGATGCCGCCGCCCACGATCACCACGTCGGCTTCGGTCTTCACGGCGCGCTCCGGGCCGCGGCCAGGCGAGCCAAGATCTCGTCGTGCAACCGGCCGTTGCTGGCCACGATGCCGCGCTCGTTCACCAGGCTCTCGGTCCGATAGTCGATGGGCTCGCCCCAGGCATCGGTGAACCGGCCGCCCGCGGCGTGAACGATCGCCTCGCCGGCACACAGGTCCCATCGGCTGCCGGCCCGCGCGGGAGCCACGTACGCGTCGGCGGTGCCCGCGGCCACGGCGGCGCACTTCAGGCCGGCGCTGCCCAGCGCGTCCAGCTGTCGCACGCCCAGCGCCGCCAGCGCCCGCTCGAGGTCGGGGCTCCGGTGCGAGCGGGTCGAGAGCACTCGCGCTTCAGCCAGGGTCGGCGTGCCGCTGACGGCGAGCGGCGCGCGCGCTCCGTTCGTGACGACCGCCGCGCCCAGGCCGACCTGGCCCACCCAGCTCACGCCGGTGGCCGGCGCGAAGATCACGCCCGCCGCCGGGCGACCCGCCTCGAGCAGGCCGATCATCACCACGAACTCCCCGTTCCGCTTCACGAACTCGCGGGTCCCGTCCAGCGGGTCCACGAAGAACGCGCGCTCGGCCGTGCGATAGCCGGCGAAGGTCGCCGGGTCGCTCTCTTCGGCCACCACCGGTACCCCCGGGAACGCCTCCCCCAGCCGCTGGCAGATCAGCGCGTTGGCCTGGCGATCGGCCAGCGTCACCGGGTCGCGGGGCGACTTGTACTCGACCTCGAAGGGCTCGGCGTACACCGCGTTGATCAGCGTCGCCGCCTCGGCGGCGATCTCGGAGAGGACGTCGAGCACGGTCTTCACGCGTCGACCCCCACCTCGTGCAGCCGATTGCGGAGTGCGACCAGCGCCCAGTCCTCGAGGTACGGCGGCCCCTTGCCCGCCTCGCGCACCAGCTGGTCGAGCTGCAGGCAGCTGCGCGGACCGAGCACCGCCGAGCTCACCGGGCGATGGTGGAGCACCCAGCGCAGCGCGGCCGCCCGCATCGAGAGCACCTCGCCGCCCACCGCGGGGCGCAGCGCGTCGAGCTGTCGAAGGCGCCGGCGCAGCTCGTCGGAGGTCCACCGCTCGGCGCGATGGTCGTTGTCGGCGAACACCTTGTCGCTCGACCAGTGGCCGCAGAGCAGGCCGTAAGAGAGCACCGAATGCGCCAAGAGGCCGACCTCTTTCTGGTCGATGTCGCTGCTGAGCGCCGCGAGGTCGCCGGCGGTGAACACGTTCAACGCGAGCGAGATCACCAGCGCGCCCTTCTCGATGGCCGCGCGGGCCACCTCCACGCTTCCCGCGCTGACACCCCAGGCGCGCAGCTTGCCGCCCTCGGTCAGCTTGGCCATGGCGTCGCACGCCTCGCCGCCATCGATCGCGACCTTCGACGGATTGTGGAGCAAGACCACGTCCAGCACGTCGCGCCCCAGTCGCTCGCGGCAGGCGTCGACGGCGCCTTCCAGGTACTTGGCATCGAAGCGCTTGCGCGGCACCGCGCCCTCGTGATCGGTACCGATCTTGGTGACGATGCGCACGTCCTCGATGCCCTTCAGCCGTTCGCCCAGGCGTCGCTCCATGGCGCCGCCCGCGTACGCGTCGGCGGTCTCGAACAGGTTCACGCCCAGCGCCCGCGCGCGGTCGATGACCTTGTCCTGCTCGCTCTCGACGACCGGGCCGTAGCCGTCGCCCGACAGACCCCAGGTGCCGAGCGACAGCTCGGTCACCGAGAGGCCCGTTTTCCCGAGCGGGCGACGGCGCATGGCGCTCGTATAACCTGGCGCGGGCGCGCGGGTGAGAAGTTACGCGTTGCCCCCGCCTCGCCCGGCCTCGTCCTCCAGAGGATTCCCTTCGGTCGCCGCTGCGCGGCCTCCGGGCGGTCGTTCCCCCCCAAGCGTCCGGCCTCGCTCCGCTCGGGCGGCCGCGGGGGGGAAGGGCGGCGCACCGCGCGGCGGCCTGGTGCTCGGTGCGCGTTCCCCTGTGGCCAATGTCGCTCACAGCGACACCGACCACGCCGATGCGCGCCGGAGCGGAGCCTACAGCGACACCGACCACGCCGATGCGCGCCGGAGCGGAGCCTACAGCGACACCCACGCCGATGCGTGTTGCCCTGTGGCCGTTGTCGCTCACAGCGACACCGACCACGTCGATGCGGTTTGCCCTGTGGCCTTTGTCGCTCACGGCGACACCGACCACGC
>JACPVJ010000068.1 GCA_016191785.1 Myxococcales bacterium
CCTGTTCGGTGCTGCGCCTCCGGCGCAGCGACCTCACGGCTCGCGTCGGGTGGGCCTTGCGGCCCCCCGATCCCCCCGGCGGGCATGGTCAGGGGGAGCGCCTCTGTCATGGTCAGGGGGAGCGCCTCTGTTGCTCACCCCGGTCGAACGCGCGCGCACGGCGCGCGACACCCCCCACCAGCAGCTCGCCTGTTCGGTGCTGCGCCTCCGGCGCAGCGACCTCACGGCTCGCGTCGGGTGGGCCTTGCGGCCCCCCGATCCCCCCGGCGGGCGGCGCGCGGCGGTGACGTTGTCGCCGCTGGTGATGGCGCGACTCGCGGTGATCGGCGGCGGGTATTCCGGGACAGATTCGACGTTTCGATATGCACGCAACGCTCACGAAAGGAGGTGAACCATGCGCGTGCTCGTTCTGACTCCCTCGTACGTGCCGCACAAGGTCGTCTCCTGGGAGCGTGCAGTGATCATGTACTTCGCGGGCAAGGTCGAGATCGTGGACTCCTACGCGGAGGAGCTGCGGTCGCCGTCGATCACGATGCAGATGCCGGCGGTCGTGCGGCTGAAGAGGACGCCGAGCGCGATGAAGCGCTCGGTGAAGTTCTCGCGGGTGAACGTGTTCACCCGTGACGGCTTCCGTTGCCAGTACTGCGGCTCGCCGAAGGCGCTGGCGGAGCTCAACTACGACCACGTCGTGCCGCGCCACCTCGGTGGACGGACCACGTGGGAGAACATCGTGTCGTCCTGCTACCCGTGCAACTCGCGAAAGGCGAACCGCACGCCCGAGCAGGCAGGCATGAAGCTCCGGCAGAAGCCGTACGCCCCCAAGACGCTGCCGGTCGCGCCCCCGCGGTTCGACCCGCGCGACGTCCCGCCCGTGTGGGCGGAGTGGGTGCGGTCCTTCTTCAAGGACGACGCCGCAGCGGTGGCGTGAACGCTGACCCGTGACGAGCCGCGCTCGTCGCCGTCGAACGGGGCCCGACGTCACCCGGCCCCCACTCGGAGAGTGAACCGACGATGGCGTCGGGCCCGCTTGGAAGGCGGATCGGCGAGCACGCTCGCTGGGGTTCGAGTCCCTCTCTCTCCGCTCGGTCGCGGCGCCGATGGGCGGCGGTCGCGAATGCCACCTCCGGAGAGGAGTCGAATCATGTCCTTCAAGTACGCGGCCCGGAAGGTCGGCGACCACCACTGGGTCCTCCCCAAGACGGCGAACATGCGGGTCGACGCGCACGCGTACCTGAGCGACGCGCTCTACGCGGCGACGGACGAGGCGCTCTGGTCGCAGATCGCCAACGGCGCGTCGTACCCCGGCGTCATCGGTGCGTACCTGATGCCCGATACGCACGTCGGCTACGGCGTGCCGGTCGGCTCGGTGATCGTGACCGAGGACGTGATCATCCAGGCCGGCTCCGGCTACGACATCTCGTGCGGCGTCCTCTACGTGCGCGTCCCCGGCCTGACCGCGGGCCGCGTGAAGGGCAAGTACGAGCGTGGCCAGTGGATCCGCGAGGTCGAGAAGCGGGTGGCGACGGGCGTCGGGAGCAGTCGTCCGAAGCTGGCCCGGCGCTTCGACCACCAGAAGGCGCGCGACATCCTGCGGTGGGGTGCGAAGGCGATCGGCGTCTCCGCGAGCAAGTGCGAGCGGCAGTACATCCCGGTCCCCGAGGACCTCGAGGTCGACGCCATCGAGCGCGCATGGACGAAGGTCGTGCCGCAGATGGGATCGGTCGGTGGTGGGAACCACTTCATCGAGATGCAGGTGGATCGCGACGACGGCTCGGTGTGGGTGATGGTCCACTGCGGGTCGCGCGGCTACGGCTGGCAGGTCGCGAACCACTTCTTCTACGAGGGCGCGCACCTGCGCGGCCTCGGGTTGAACCGCCGCGAGGACTCGTGGCTGCGCGTCGACGAGCCGCTCGGCAAGCTCTACTGGGGCTTCCACAACGCGGCGGCGAACTTCGCGGTGGCCAACCGCCACGTCATCGTCGACGGCATCCAGGAGGCGCTGCGCACGGTCTTCCAGTGCGAGGGCGAGGTCTACTACGAGATCTCGCACAACCTCGTGCAGGAGGAGACGCTGGTCCTCCCGGACGGAACGCACCAGCGCGGCTTCGTGCACCGCAAGGGCGCGACGCGCGCGTTCCCGGCCGAGCACCCGGACCTCCGCGGATCGGGTTGGGAGAGCACGGGACACCCGTGCCTCATCCCCGGCTCGATGTACGACGGCGCGGCGATCCTCTTCCCGATGGAGGGGGCGCACCGCACCGCATGCAGCGTGAACCACGGATCCGGTCGCGTGCTCGGACGCGGCGAGGCGAAGCGCCGCCTCGAGCACAAGCAGGACGAGATCGACACCGAGATGCGCACCGTGAAGCGGTCGTTCGCCGGGGTCGAGATCGAGGGGATCGTCGGGAACACCCGCAAGACGCCGCTCGACGAGTGCGGGCACGTCTACAAGGATCTCGACGAGGTGCTCGCGGTCCTCGAGCACGAGAACATCGCGAAGGTCGCGCACCGGCTGTACCCGGTCGCGAACATGAAGGGGACCGATTGAGCCACGATCGGCGGCCGTCCGAGACATCGGAGCCGGCCGCCGACCGTCGCTCGCCATCGGCTGTTGCAGAAATATCCGATTTCGCCCGGGTCCGCCTTCGGCGGCCCCGGTAATTTGCCCTCACCCAACCCTCTCCCGGTGGGAGAGGGCTCGAGAATTCCTGCTCTTCTGGCCCCTCTACCTCTGGGAGAGGGGGCGGGGTGAGGGCGAATTGCTCGCGAGCGCAGCGAGCGAGCTGACTTCCGCAACAGGCTCTCGCAAGGAAGACGAATCCGCGACGGCGCGGAGCCTCCCCGCTAAGGAGTGCGTGCCCAAAGCATGGCGTTCGACTCGCCCGTCTTCCGCTGAAAACGGCGTATGCCCGAAGGGACTACCTCTCGCAACCCATCGCGCGAAACAACGAGAATGGTCCATGACCAGGACGCGCCGGTGAACACCGGCGTTTGCGGGTTGGAGTCCCGCCGGCGCGAACGTCTCTTCACTCTCGACGCCGTTCACGAAGGGGAGCCGTCCAATGACAGGACGGCGGCTGATCGGATGGCCCTCACGGCCGGCGATCGGTGGACACGACCGGGTCGCTCGTCCAGAGGTCAGGATCGCTGATTTTCATTCAGCGGAGCGGGGTTCGAATCCCCGGCGACTCACGAAATTGCACATTCACGAGTGCGACGAATGCTCGTAGCGGACTACACCTTACCACGGTCGAAGACCGGGTTCGAATCCCGGCGCCGGCTCCGATGTGCCGGCGGGGTGTGATGGCAGCACACGAAAACGTCTCTACACCTATCGTCGTCGCACTCGCCTTTTCTTCGTCGGATGCCCCATGGGTCTACAACCAAGAGGGCTGGGAGGGACCGGGCTCCGCCATGGGGGAGCGCACGACGACGGCGTGCCGGCCGTAGCGTGCGTGACGCGTGGCGAACGGTCTTCCGCCGCAGCAGCGATGAACGCCAGGTGGTGGGCTCAGAAGCAGCCATCCATTGAAGAACGCGTAACAGCGCACTGGCGCAGCGAGCGGTGGGGCAGCCCGCAGGGCGTCCCGGCAACGACTCGTGATCTCTCGCCGACGAAGGGGGACCGGCGGCGCGCGGCACCGCGCCACGGTCCCGGACCCTTCGGGGAGCCGTACGTGTTTAGCGGGAAACTTGCCCCTGCTCGCGCGGCCAGTGCACCTGCACACGCGTGCCGGAAATGGAGCGCGCCGCCTACGAGCGGATCATCGAAGAGCTGCGACGCGAGAATGCGGCGTTGCGTGAGGAACTC
>JACPVJ010000093.1 GCA_016191785.1 Myxococcales bacterium
CACCGGCCACGTCGATGCGCGTTCCCCCGTGGCCATTGTCGCCCACAGCGACACCGACCACGCCGATGCGCGTTCCCCTGTGGCCGTTGTCGCCCTCAGCGACACCGGCCACGTCGATGCGCGTTCCCCTGTGGCCATTGTCGCCCTCAGCGACACCGGCCACGTCGATGCGCGTTCCCCTGTGGCCATTGTCGCCCGCAGCGACACCGACCACGTCGATGCGCGTTCCCCTGTGGCCATTGTCGCCCACAGCGACACCGGCCACGTCGATGCGCGCCAGTGCGGAGCCCTCAGCGACACCGGCCACGTCGATGCGCGCCAGTGCGGAGCCCTCAACGACACCGGCCACGTCGATGCGCGGGGCAGATCGCGCGCTCAGTCCCCGACGCGCACCTTGGGCTTGTCGCCGGGGTCGGCCTTCTTCTCTTCCGACTCGGTGGTGACCGGCGGCGGCGGCGCGCTCTTGGTCTCGGCGCGGGCGCCCTCTTTGGCGCCAGCGATGGCGCCACCGGCGATGCGCTCGACGCGCTCGGCCACGCGCTCCATCACGCTGAGCAGCTCGCGGCCGGCCTCTTCCGCCACCTCTTCGATCTTGCGGGGGTCGAGGTTCTTCGCGGCCTTGCGCCCCAGATCGCCGACCTTCTTTGGGTCCACGTTCTCGAGGTTCTTGATGGCGCGGCGGCCGACCTCTTCGATCCGGTTCGGATCGACGTTCTTCAAGGCCTTCTTCGCGGCGCTGAGCATCAGATGCAGGCCGTCGGTCAGGTCCTTCGAGGCAGAAGGCGTCGGTTCTTCGTCGGGGGTCGGCTGGTCCTCGGGCGGCTCGCTCGGCATGGCGCGTAGAATGGCCACGCACCCGGACGGGCGCAAGACTAGTGCGCCGAGCTCGGCTTCTCGGGGCTCGACAGCAGCAGCACCACCGCGAGCACCACGAGCCCTGCCCCCACCAGGGTCCACACGCTCAGGGCCTCGTGGAACAAGAGCACCCCCCAGCTGGCGGCGAACACGATCTGCACGTAGCCGATGGTCGGGCCACGCGCCGCGGGCACCAGTGCCAGGCCGCGAGTCATGAAGGTCTGACCGAGCTGGGTCGCGACGCCGAGCCCGAGCATCAAGAGCCAGCCGGTGGGGCTCGGCCACACCCAGCTCGCGAGGGCGAAGGGCAGCGCGATGGGCGCGGCGAACATCGCGAAGTAGAACACGATCACGTCCGAGTGCTCGGTGCGCGCCAGGCGCCGCACCGTGGCGTAGGCGCACGCGCTGAGGAGCGCGCTGCCCATGGCAACCGCCACGCCGACGGCCCCCAGGGGCGACGCGCCGCCGAACACGAAGCCCGGGCGCGCCACGACGACGGTGCCGACGAGCGCCACGGCGATCGCGATCACGAGCCGCGCCCCGATCTGCTCGCGCAGGAAGATCGCGGCGATGATCGCCACGAACACCGGGTTCAGGTAGTGGAGCACCGTGGCCTCAGCCAGCGGCAAGGCGTTGACGGCGTAGAAGTAGCAGGCCAGCGCTCCGGTGCCGAAGAGGGCGCGTTGCACCAGGCCAGCCTTGTCGGTGCCCCACGGGTGAATGCGTCGGACCGAGAGCCAGGTCACGCTCATCGCCAGCGTGACCACGCCGCGCGCCAGCACCAGCATGGCCACCGGCAGCTCGCGACCGGCGAGCTTGACCTGCACGCTCATCACGCTGAACGCCAGCGCCGACAGCACGAGCAGGGCCTCCCCCCTTCGCGCGTGGCTGCCGGGCACAAGCTGGCTCATGGCCAACGCCGGGTGGCTGCCAGGGACGGAGGACTTCGCCCGGCTCGAGATCGTGATGCCGCGCTCCAGTCGACACTTCGAGACGAGAGCAAGCCGCTCGGTGGCTGCGCGCTACTCGTCCGGGAGATCTTCATACACCTCCGCCAACGGAAGCGTGCAACCGATCGCCGACAGAGTCACCGAGCCGCGCTGATGACGCGTCTGCGACCAAGCGCCGTCGGCGCCCCGCTCGTGCACGGTGACCTCGGGATCGCCCTGGGCGACCAGGACGACGGTGTGCACGCTGGCGATGCTCTGGTAGCAGTCCAGCTTGGGACCGCGGTCGTCGGCCTCGGTGCTGGGGCTCAGTACCTCGAACAGCAAGGCAGGGTTCAGAACCGTCTGCCGGGTCGGGTCTGCCGGGTCGAGCTCGAGGGGGCCGCACACGACGGTGGCGTCTGCGTAGGTCGTCCGGTTGGCTCGCAGCGACCTCACCTTCAAGTTGGCCTCGAACACGCGACACGGGTTTCCCCGGAGCTGGTTGCCCAGGATGCGCACGATGTTGCTGCAGATGGCCGAGTGCCTGGGCGAGCCGCCGGACATGTCCAGTATGACGCCCTCCCAGAGCTCGACGCGATTTGGGCTCCGGCTGGCAATCTGCACGTATTCCTCGAAGCTGAAGACGTGCTCGCGCTGAGCTCGAACCGGCGCCATGCGAGAAGCGTATCGCGCCCCCGACCGCTTCGCCAAGCAGCACGGCGACGACGAGCGCGCGCTTCACCGCGCCGGTGGACCGCTGGGCGTGAGCAAGGTGGGTGCCGTGCCAAGATCCTCGTCGGGCGCGGCGACCGTGCGTCCAGGCGACGACTCGGGAACCACCCACGGCGCGAGCGCGTCGGCCATGGCTTGCGCCGATTGGAATCGCTCGGCCGGATCCTTGGCCATGGCGCGGTCGACCACCTCGATCAGACCGGGGGGCAGCTCGGGCCGCAGCGCCGCCAGCGGGTGCGCGGTCTGGTCTTGGATCAAGAACAAGAGCGCGTTGTAGTTCTCGGCAACGAACGGCTCCTGACCCGTCAATGCTTCGTACATCACGCAACCGACGCCGTAGATGTCACCGCGCTCGTCGACGCTGCCGCCCCGCGCGTACTCCGGGGCCATGTACGCCGGGGTGCCGAGGACCACGCCGGTCTGGGTGAGCTTCCGCTCTTCGCTCGCGGCCAGCAGCTTGGCGGCGCCAAAGTCCAGGAGCTTGACGATGTCGCCGAGCCCCGACATCGCCATCAGAAACACGTTGTCGGGCTTCAGATCACGGTGGATCACGTGGGCCGCGTGGGCCGCGCCCAGTGCCCCCAGCACCTGCGAAGCAATGAACGCCACGCGCTCGGCGGGCAGCCGGCCCTCGCGCTTGATGGCCTGACCCAGCGTGAGGCCGTGCAGCAGCTCCATGACCAGGAAAGTGGGGCCCGACGCCGCGGCGTCGAAGTCCAGGATCTTGACGATGTTCGGGTGCTCGATGGCGGCCACCAGCTCGGCCTCGCGGCGGAAGCGCTGAACCAGCTCGAGGTGGGCCGCGACCCCTGCGTGAAGCACCTTGATGGCCACCCGCATGTGGCCCAAGTCTTCGCGCACTGCCTCGTAGACCGAGCCCATGCCGCCGGCGCCGATCAACCGCCCGACGCGATATCGCCCGGCCAAAAGCTCACCCGTCCAGGGGCAGTCGCCGCGCTGCGAGGGGGACGACGGCGGGTGCGCGTCACGCAAGCGCTCTGCCGACTCGAGCGCCTGGCGCCGCGCGCTCGAGCTCTGGTGCTGGCGAATGGCGCGCGCCACGCTCTCTTCGAGCTTCGCCGGCTCGACCGGCTTCACCAGGTACTCGAAGGCGCCGTACTCCACGGCCTTCACCGCGGTCTCGAGCTTGGGCATGCCGGTCATGAGCAACACCGGCAGGTCGGGCTCGCGCCGGTGCGTGAGCTCGAGCAGCTCGATGCCGTCCATGTCGGGCATCGCGATGTCGCTGACCACGACGTCGAACGCGTGGCAGGCGATCAGCTCGGCGGCTTCGGTTCCACTCTCGGCCTCCATCACCTCGTGGCCTGCGCGGCGGAGCATCTTGGCCACCGCTCGGCGCAGGGCCTGGTTGTCGTCGACCACCAAGACGCACCCGCGAGCGGAGTCGCGTTCGCTCTCGAGGGTGGGGGCTTGGTTCCGGGTCATGAGACGCCGATCTTGGGATGAAGCGCTTCGCCGTCGAGACAAGTCTGGCGCAGAGATCTACGGCGCGTCCAGGGTCCGCGCTCGCAAGCGCGCGTTGCATTCTGCGACGTGCTTTTCGGCTGGAAAGATCGCGGCGCCGAGCCGAATCCGACCCGCTCCCGGGCACGCCGCGGGCGCGGGGAACACCCGCGCCCCCCTGGCGTTTGTCGCGCCAAGCCCAATGCTGGGCGCCTGTTTGCCTGCCGAGGTCACCTCGACGATGCTAGAACGTGCTGACACCGACCGCGTTCGGCCGCAAAAAGCGGCCCAAGCGCGGGTTTCCCCGGACCCTACCAGCCGCCCCATGGCTCGCCCGCTGATTCGCCTTCCCGATCTGGATGCCGCCATCGAAGGCGTGGTCAGAAGCTACGAGGGCCCGGAAGAGATCAACAACCTCGAGAGCGCCGCGCTGCCCAACAAGCGAGCGGTGATCGACGCCTTCGGCCACCTGCGGCCCGCCATCTTCATGGGCTTCTACGCCACGCGCCCGCTGTCGCGGGACAACTTGCGCTACAGCGTGAGCGAGCACCTGTATCCGGCGTACGAGCTCTTGGTCGAACAGATCGCGCGGGCGGTCACCTATGAAGAGCGCTTCGGCAAGGCGCCGGTGCATCGCCCCGAGGGCTGGAACGAGGACGTCGTGCTCGCGCTGTTTCAGCAGCTGCCCGAGCTGCGGCGCCGCTTGAACGGCGACGTGGTGGCGGCCTTCGAGGGCGACCCCGCCGCCAAGAGCATCGAAGAGGTGGTCTTCAGCTACCCGGCCATCCAGGCCATCACGGCGCACCGGGTGGCTCACGTGCTCTACCAGGCCAAGGTGCCGATGATCCCCCGCATCTTGAGCGAGTATGCCCACTCCGAGACGGGCATCGACATCCACGCCGGCGCGCAGATCGGCGAGCGCTTCTTCATCGATCACGGCACCGGCGTGGTGGTGGGCGAGACCAGCGTGATCGGCGACAACGTGAAGCTCTATCAAGGCGTCACCCTCGGGGCGCTCAGCACCAAGCGCGAGAAGGCCGGCAGCAAGCGTCACCCCACGCTGGAAGACGACGTCACCATCTATTCCGGCGCCACCATCCTGGGCGGCGAGACGGTCATCGGCAAGGGCTCGACCATCGGCGGCAACGTCTGGGTCACCGCCAGCGTGCCGGCGGGCACCCGCATCTTCGGCCGCGCGCGCGAGTAGCGACCGTGGCATGCTCTCGGGCATGAGGCTCGGGCACGTTGCGCTGGTGGTCGTCGGGAGTGTGGCGCTGGCCACCGGCTGTGGCAGCCGCTCGCGTCTGATCGCGGCCGACGGCGGAAGCGGCGGGGTCACCGGCGGCGTCGGTGGGGTCGGCGGCGGTGGCGGCTTCACGGGCGGCAGCGGGGGCTTCGCCGGGGGCAGCGGCGGCTTCGGCGGCAGCCCGTTCGGCGGCGCCGCGGGCACCGCCGGCTGCAGCCCGGTGGATAGTGGGCTGCCGTGCTCGACCCTCGGCGAGACCGCGTGCCTCACCGCGTTCCCTCGCTGCGCCCCGATCTACGACGACACCTGTTGCTCGTCGTGCAAGCCCGGGCCCTGCGCCGACTGCGTCAACTGGAAGTTCTTCAGCTGCGTCGATCGCGAGCTGTCGAGCTGCGTGCCGGGCATGGTCGGGCCCTGCGGTCAGACGCCGGCGTGGGCCTGCAACGGCGGCGCGGCAGCCTGCACTTCGTCGCAATGCGAGGCGGTGCCCGGCTGCGTCGCCGCGCAGCCCTTCGACTGCCCCGGTGACGCACCGTGCGTGCCCGAGTGCCATGCGGTGAAGGCAGGCACGTGCGGACCTGCGTGCGAGCCGACCCCGATCCCGCTCTGTGGGCCCGGGGCCACCGCCGAGTATGCGGGCGGCAGTCCTACGGGTTACTGCGTACCGTCGAGCGTGTGCTCCGCGCCACCATCGACCTGCCCCGCCACGTTGCCGAAGGGTTCGTGCGGTGTGCCCGGGCAGATCTGCACCTATGGCAGCTGGTGCAAGAACACCTGCACCTGTCAGAACGGGCTCTGGGCCTGCATCACGCCGCCGTGCTGAGGCGCGCGTTGCGACAGGTCGCTCCCGCCACTATGTGGATCCGCCTTGGCGTCAGCGCGCGCAGCACCAGGGCCGCGATTCACGCGAGCGTGCTCGCTCGGCGCGGCTGCGCTCGCGCTGGTCGCGCTGCTCGGCCCAGCGCTGGGCAACGCTGACCCCCATCGCTGGCTGCCGCCCGGTCCACGCGTGGTGGCCGGTACCGCCTTCGGCGTGCTCGCGCTCTCCGCCGCGCTGCTGCTCTCGACGGGCCGCGCCGGCGCGGCGCGCAGAGCGGCTGCGCGCGCACTTGGCGGGGCGGTCGCCGCGGGCGCCGCGGCTTCGCTGTACGTGTCCGCGTCCGGTGCAGCCTGGGCCGCCGATTTGCCTTCACCACACACCGCCACGTGCTTGCTGCTGCTCGGGGCGGCCGGGGTCGTGCAGGGCGCGGGTCCGACGCGAGCGTGGCCGCCCGCCCAGGGGCTGGCGCTCGCCACGCTGGCGCTGACCTGGCTGGCGCTGACCGGTCACCTGTATCGCGCCACGCCGCTCTACGGCGTGAGCGAGTCGGTAGGGATGTCGCTGCCCACCGCGCTCGCGACCGGCCTCTTGGCGGTGGCCACGCTGGGCGCGCGGCCCGACACCGGTGTCGTGCGCGTGCTCCTCCAGGACTCGGCGGGCTCGTGGCTCGCGCGGCGCTTGCTGCCGCTGGCGGTGTTCTTGCCGTGGGCCGTCGATCTCACGGCCCGGCTCGGCGCCGCGGTCGGTGTGTACGCTGGAGGCTCGGTGGGCCCCGCGCGGCTCGTGCTCGGGTCCATCGCTCTCGCCGGGGTCACGCTGACCCTGGCGAAGTCCGCGAACCGCGTCGACGCTCGGCGACATGCCGCCGAGCAGGCGCTGCTCGAGCACCAGCACAGCCTCGAGGCCACCGTGGCGGAGCGCACCCGCGCCCTCACCGAGTCCGAGGGGCGCCTGGTGCGCGATTTGGCCGCGCGCAAGGTGATCGAGGCGCAGCTGCGCGTGCGGGCCGCCGCGCTCGAAGCCGCCCACAACGGCATCGCCATCGTGGCGCGCGACGGCAACTTCGAGTGGGTCAACCCCGCGTTCAGCCGGCTGACGGGCTACGCGAGCGACGAGGTCGTGGGAACAAAGCCCAACCTGCTCAAGTCGGGACAGCACGATGCGGCGTTCTACCACGAGCTCTGGCGGACAGTGACTTCAGGCAAGGTCTGGCAGGGGCACATGATCAACCGACGGAAAGACGGCACGCTCTACGACGAAGAGCAGACCATCACGCCGGTGCCCGACGCGAACGGCACGATCACCCATTTCGTGGCCATCAAGCTCGACGTGAGCGAGCGGCTGGCTGCCGAGCGCGAGCGCGAGCGCCTGCTCGGCGAGCTCCAAGAAGCGCTGGCCAACGTGCGCACCCTGAGCGGGTTCATCCCGATCTGCGCCGCGTGCAAGAAGATCCGCAACGACACCGGCTACTGGGACGCCATCGAGGCTTATATCAGCCGGCACACCGACGCGAAGTTCAGCCACGGGATCTGCCCCGAGTGCATCGTGCGGCTCTACCCGGACGAGTGCTGACTCACGACAACGCGAAGGCGTCGCGCTCGACCGCCAGCTCGGCCTCGCCGGTGGTGGTCTCGGACTCCATGAAGTTCTTGTAGCGGTGACTCGGGCGGGTTGCTCTGCAATAGGCGTTGAACGCCTGGTTGAAGAGCTTGGTCTGCGCCGCGGCCTCTTCCGGCTGCAAGAAGCCGGCGCGCGCCGAGAGGTGCGTGACCTTGCGCATCACCGAGCCCGCAAAGTCGAAGGCGTCGATGCCCAACACGGCCAGCTCGGACTCGAGCAGCATGATCAGCGGCAGCGCCGGCAGCGCCATCTTCAGCCGGCGCATCCGTGCGATGGGGCTCCGCCGCTGCCAGCGCGAGAGCGGAAACTCTTTGAAGTAGTTGGCCGGGAGCGCAGTGTGGCGACTCTCGTCCAGGTGGAACAGGCGCAGCACCTCGAGCCCCGGCATGTTCGAGAGCAGGCCGAAGATGCTGAGCGCGATGCTCTCGACCAGGACGTTCATGCCGAAGAACTTGTCCAGGCCCTTGGCCTTGAGCGCGCCCTCGAGCAGCAAGTACTCCCACACGCTCTGCCGCGGGATCTCGACGCCGAAGGCCTGCATCAGCTCGCGCATCACGACGAAGTGCTTCGCCTCTTCCAAGATCTGCATGGTCAGCGCGGCCTTGGCGCCGGTGCTCTTGACCTCGGGCAGCAGGCTGGCCGACACCAGCCAGGCGTAGGCCTCGCCATGGCCGATGGCCGACAAGATGGCGACGATGGCGCGCTTTTGCTCGAGCGTGTACTCGCGGTCGAGCTGGGCCTTGAACTCGGCGCTGGTGATCCGCGCGCGCACGGCGCGCTCTTCGTCGGACAGGTTCTTCTCGGCCAGGTCCATCAGCTCCCGTTCGTACTCGTTGCAGTCGCGGAAGCTGGACCAGGGCAGCGCGGCCTCGCCCTTCCACAACAGGCGCAGGCTCTTGTCGTAGTGCTTCTTTCGCAGCGCGTCCGCGGCGCCACCGATGAACTCGTAGTGCACGTCGTCGTACTGCGCGGCCCGACCGCCCAGGTGCAGGCGCCCGAGCCAGTCGTCCTTCGACCGCACCAGGCGGTTCGCGAGGCGCTCGACCTCGAGGTTCAGCTTCTCGGCCCTGGGATTGACGGTCAGCTTGTTCAGCTCCATGGCCCGTGGATTGTACCCTCGGAGGGCGGATCAAACCACCTGCAGCGGGTCGCGATCGCGGGCCGAGACGGCCACGTCGATGGTCGGCACCCGTTCGGCCAGTCGTCGGGCGAAGGTCGGCAAGTAGCCGCGCTCGGTGTTGGTGTGATCGCACAGGATGACGCTGGCACCCGCCGCCACCTTGGCCCGCACGTCGTGGTGGCGCATCTCGCCGGTCAAGTAGAGCTCGGGCCCTTCGAGGGGCGCAAAGAGCGAGTCGCCGGCCCCGGCACAGACCGCAGCCACCCCGATGCTGGCGCCCGCCAGGTGACCCGGCGCGGCCGCGAGCCGCAGGTGCGAAAGTCCCAAGTGAGCCTTCACCTGCGCCACGATGGCGTCGAGCCCGAGGGGCGTCGCCAAGGTCACCCGGCGACCCATGCCGTAGGCCTCGTCAGCGGCAGACGGCAGAAGCGGCGCGCGCTCGCCCGGGCCCAGCGCGTCCGCCAGCCAATCGTTCACGCCCCCGGGCGCGGCATCGAGCGCGGTGTGCGGCGAGTACACCGCGATGCCCGCAGCGATCGCGTCGATCACCACGCGTTCGCTCGCCCCCGCCCGCGTGAGGCGCTTCAGGCCGCTGAAGATCGGCGGGTGGTAGGCGACGATCAGCTCGGCGCCGCGCTCGGCGGCCTCGTCCAGCACGTCCTCGCCCAGATCGATCGTGCACATCACGCGACTGACCGGGTGATCGCCGCGACGTGGCTCGATCAGCAGGCCGACGTTGTCCCATGCCTCGGCGTGGCGAAGGGGGGCCAGGTGCTCGAGCACCGGTAGGATCTGCGAGAGCGGCGTCGACATGGGGGCGAAGACTACACCGACCACGGCCCATGGCCGCGCGGCGTGTTCAGACCGGGTCGAGCAACGTGCGGACCTTCACGAAGCGCGCGACCGTTCCGACGAGCCCGCCGGCTCGAGTGAGATCGTCGAGGACCGCGAGGCAGTCGGACGAGCTCATGGCAGACGGGTCGAGGGAAAGCCGCTCGCTGGCAGACGCGACGACCTCCGCGGCGCGCTCTTCTCCGAGGGGACCGGCGAGCATGCCCACGAGCTTCTCTAGCTCGGGCGAGCCGGCGGCCGGCGCCTTCAAGGAAGGGGTGCGCTGCGGTGTCGGCGCCGGCACAAGGCCGGCACGCGCGCGACGCCGCAGGACCCGCGCGGTGGTTCCGAGAATCCCCGGCATGGCCGAGATGGCGACGAGCACGCTGTCCACGACCTGGGGGTCGCTCGAGTCCAGGCTCGCGCCGGCGGCCCGGGCCGCGCGCTGCACGACCTCCCGGGCCTGCTCTTCACCTGCGATGTTGGCGAGCTGGGAGATGATCGAGCGGAGCGTGACGGTGTCACCCATCAGAGCCCGGGAACGCGAGGACGACGCTGGTCGTGTTGTGGAAGCCGCTCAACTCCCCCGTGCCGAGCCCGACCTCGCCGTACGTCTCGAACCCCGCGAGCCGCGCGCCGCCCAGCACCTCGGAGGCACCGCGGATCGCCAGCGCGAACTCGTCGCCCAGGATCAGGTTGCGGCAGATGCAGTCGAACATCAGCGCCCCTGCCACGGGGGCCCCGCCCAGCGCCTCGCGCGCGCGGCGGGCCGCGCTGATCGCGCTGGCGACCTGCGACCCGCTGTCGCTCTCGGTGATCCGAAGCAGGGCACCCTCGGGGATGGCCGCGGCGAACGAGATCGCGCCGTCAGCGGTGCGCGAGAGCGGCGCGCGGATCTTGTACTGGTCGCCCTTGGCCAGGCCCGCCTCGAACTGTAGCAAGAACGCGCCTTCACCCTCGGGCGTCAGGTGATCGACGTCGATGCCGCGCTTCTTGGCGGCCTCGGCGGTGCGCTCGCGCCACACGTCCCACGCGGGTCGGCCCTCGATCTCGTGGATCGTGCCGCCGCTGGCCCGCGTGACACGCAGCGGCGCCGACAGCGGGCGGTGACCGTGATCGACGCCGATACCCAGGGGCCGGCGCGAGAAGATCTGCGCGACCACCAAAGCGTCGGAGCCGACGCGGTCGCCGCACGCCACGCGGGTCTCTTTCATGTGGAGGTCGTCGCCCGCCGCGCCCCCGGCCAGCGGCGTCTCGGGCCCGAGCTCTTCGGACAGCATCATCACGACCTCTTCGCCATTGCCCGCGAGGGGGTCGAGCAACGTGAGCGCCGTGCGGTGCGCGAAGCCCTCGATGGCGCTCGGCTGACCCTCGAGAGCGCGCGCGATGGCGCGGGCGGGGTCGGCGCGGAGCCCCGCCCCGATGCCCGCGCTCACGCGGAAGTCGTCGCCGGCGAGCGCGAACGCCGCCACCGCTCCCTTGGCGTCCCCGGTCTCGATGAACTCCCCGGCGGTCGACGCGCCGATGGCCACCGTACCCGGGCGCGCGAAAGCGGCCACCAGGGGACCGAGGTCGTGGGCCGGCGACGCGAACACACCCACCAGCACGGCCTGCGCGCCGCTCAGCTGGGCGCGCAGCTTCGAGGCGGCCTCGCCGGCGGGGTCGGCAACGTCACCGGCTACCAGGGCAGTCGCAATGCGGGTGGCTGTCATTCTCATCCTTCTCCGAGCGTGGGCTTTTCCGCCGATCAGCCTCAAACGGTCAAGCCTCGGTTTCCTTGAGAGCAACCCACGCGAGGGGCAACCGGAGCCAAGGGGTGAGCTATGCTGCGCCGCCGTGAGCGACTCCGTGCCCTTCTTCTCGCGCCTGGTGCTGGCCTTTGTTTGCTTCTTCCGGGTGCTGTTCGACGGGGCGTTGGCCGCCCGCGTGCGCCGGGCGCTGGGCGGCGCCGAGCTCGAGCCGCGGCTGGAAGCGCCACCGCGCACGCCACCGCCGGCACCCAAGCCGGAACCGCCGAGCCTGACGCCCGCCCTCGAGCTCTTGGCGCTGCTCCAGCGAGAGGGCCGATTCGTCGACTTCGTGAAGCAAGACGTGGCCGGGTTCTCCGACGCGGACATCGGGGCCGCCGCGCGGGTGGTGCACGAGGGCTGTCGCAAGGCCTTGGCCGGGCACGCCACCCTCGAGGCGATCCGCAGCGAGGAAGAGGGCACGCCCGTCACGCTCGAGGCCGGCTTCGACGCGCAGCAGGTGAAGCTCACCGGCAACGTCGGCGGCTCGGCGCCCCATCGGGGCACCCTACGGCACAAGGGTTGGCGCGTCACCCAGCTCGAGCTGCCCCGCGTGGTCCAGGGTCACGACCCGCACGTGCTCTACCCGGCGGAAGTCGAGCTATGAGCGCACGCTGGGTCGTCGGCATCGATCTGGGCACGACGCACACCGCCCTGGCCGCCGTGGACCTGGACGGCCTGGGCGACGGCGCCGCGCCACCTGCCCAGGTGCTCGCGTTGCCGCAGCTGATCGCGCCCGGCACCCTCGAGGCGCGCGCCCTCTTGCCTTCGTTCTTGTACTTCGCGCACGAGAGCGAGGCCGCGCTGGCGCTCCCCTGGGACGGCGGGCGGCGCTTCGCCGTGGGGGAGCACGCCCGCACCCGCGCCGCCGAGTCACCGGCGCGCGTGGTGTCCAGCGCCAAGAGCTGGCTGTGCCACGACGGCGTCGATCGGCGCGGTCCGATCTTGCCGCAAGGCGCCCCCGACGACATCGAGAAGATCTCGCCGGTCGAGGCCTCGTTTCGCCTGCTCGATCACCTGAGCGAGGCCTGGCAGGCAGAGCACGCCGCACCGCTCGGCGAGCAAGACGTGATCCTGACGGTGCCGGCGTCGTTCGACGCGACCGCACGCGACCTCACGGTCGAGGCGGCGTACGCCGCTGGGCTCGAGAACGTGACGCTGCTGGAAGAGCCACAGGCCGCGCTGTACGCCTGGATCGCCAGCGCGGGTGACGGTTGGCGCCAGCACCTGGGCCCCGGCGACGTGGCGCTGGTGATCGACGTGGGCGGCGGCACCACCGACTTCTCGGCGATCGAGGCGGTCGCGCGCGAGGGCGTGCTCGAGCTGACACGCATCGCGGTGGGTGATCACATCTTGCTCGGCGGCGACAACATGGACCTGGCGTTGGCCCACGTGGTCGCAAACAAGCTGCGCGACGCGGGCAAGGAGCTGGACCCTTGGCAGATGGTGGCGCTCACCCACACCTGCCGCGCCGCGAAAGAGCGCCTGCTCGCCGACGCCACTCTGGCCAGCACACCCATCGCCATCGCGGGTCGCGGCTCGTCGCTCTTCGGCAGCGCGCTCCGCGCCGACCTCACCCGCGACGACGTGACGCGCGTGCTGGTCGACGGGTTCTTCCCCGTGGTCGCGGCGGGCGCGCGGCCGACCGCCCGCGCGCGGGTCGGGCTCACGCAGATCGGTCTGCCCTACGCCGCCGATCCGGCGGTGACCAAGCACCTGGCTGCTTTCCTCTCGCGCCAGGCCGGCGCCGGGGGGCGTCACGGCCGGTTGCTTCACCCGACGGCGGTGCTGTTCAACGGCGGCGTGGTCAAAGGCGATGCCCTGCGTGCGCGCTTGCTCGACGCGCTCGCGCACTGGTTGAAGGAAGACGGCGCCCCCGCCCCGCGCGTGTTGCCGGGCGCCGACCCCGATCTGGCCGTCGCTCGCGGCGCGGCGCACTACGGCCTGGTGCGGCGCGGAAAGGGCCTGCGCATCCGCGGTGGCACGGCCCGCGCGTACTACGTCGGCATCGAGAGCCCGGCTCCCGCGGTGCCTGGCGTCGAGCCGCCGATCGTCGCGATGTGCGTGGCGCCGTTCGGCATGGAAGAGGGCACCCACGCCGAGCTACCACCGCACGAGCTCGGGCTGGTGGTCGGCGAGCCCGTGCGCTTTCGCTTCTTCGGCTCGAGCGTGCGCCGGGACGATCGGGCGGGCGCAGCCCTCGAGCGCTGGCAACCCGGCGAGCTGGACGAGCTCTCGCCGATCGAGGTCGAGTTGCCCGCCGAGGGCCGCCGTGACGGCGACGTGGTCGCGGTCGAGCTGGCCGCGCAGATCACGCCCGTCGGCACGCTGCTGCTCGAGGCCGTCCCTCGCGAGCCGCTGAAGGACGGCGAGCGCTGGAAGATCGAGCTCGGCGTCCGAAGCGAGTAGCTCGCACCTCGCGACCGCGTCGCCCGCGCACAGCGACCGCGTCGCCCCGCACCCAGCGACCGCGTCGCCCGCGCACACCGACCACGCCGATGCGCGCTGCCCTGTGGCCGTTGTCGCCCACAGCGACACCGACCACGCCGTTGCGCGCTGCCCTGTGGCCGTTGTCGCTCACAGCGACACCGACCACGTCGATGCGCGTTGCCCTGTGGCCGTTGTCGCTCACAGCGACACCGACCACGTCGATGCGC
>JACPVJ010000090.1 GCA_016191785.1 Myxococcales bacterium
AATCGCATCGGTGAGCTCCTTTCGTCCGCCCTGCGGCGGGTCGTAAGACCCGCCCGCCGCAGGGCGGGCGAAAGGACGCAGCGCGAGCGCTCTGCCCCAGGCGCAGCTCGTGCGGGCGCAGTGCCAGCCACGCAGGGGCTGGCACGAGCCTGCTTCACGCGATGACGCCCTCCACCGCCGCCGCCACCGCCGCCGCCACCGCCACCGCCGCCGCCACCGCCGCCGCCACCGCCGCCGTCACCGCCGCCGTCACCGCCGCCGTCTCAGGCACCGTCGCCGCCACCATCCTCAGCCCCATCGCGAATTTGTGCACCACCTGCGGACCTGGACTCCGACACGCCCAAGTGATCGATCACGCGTGCCTTTATCGCTACTGTCCGGCCCGACTACCAATCAGGGGTGGCCGTGGTCGTAGGCGACGCGCGCGCGCAGCCCGAATGGGAGGGTGAGGACCCTCGCCCCGACGCCCCCGGACGCGAGGCGCCCACTTCCCCCTGCCGCGCGCAGCAGGCGGCGCGCAGAGCCGCGTGCACCGAATGCGAGCGCGCTCATCGCGCGCTGCCTGCGAGCACGGCTTTGGGGGAAGTCGAGCGCCCGCAAGGCCGCGAAGCGGCCGAGGACGCGCGGATGGGGGCAGCTTCAATCCGGCGGGTACATCACCGACTGCGTTCCCTCTTGGTGGTAGTACTTCGCGAACTTCGGGCGCTGGAAGGTGAGCGCACCGAACGAGTTGACGATCAGGCTCCAGACCGCCGCCGCGTAGAACAGCGGGCCCAGGCGGAACCCGCCGATCGCCAAGAGGCAGAACAAGAACACGGCGTAGTCGTTCGAGAAGCGGTAGCCGAACTGCACCCAGCCGGTGTTCTGGTAAAAGAGCGTGGGGATCGCGACGCTGAGCGCCGTCAGCGTCAGCGCCCAGTGCACCTTCGTCCACTTGCGCGGCCAGAGCAGCCACAAGTAGAGGGGCGTGGTGACCCAGAGCGCCAGGCCGTGGGCGTTGATCTGAAAGCGTGGATCGGCGGGCGCCTTGGCGACCCAGGGCAGGCTGGTCAGCACCACGCCCAGGTTCTTGCCGAGGTAGTGGTAGCTGAAGAGCCCCCACTTCTCCATCCTCGGGCGCCAGAGCACCGTCAGGTAGCGATAGCCGAACTCGAGCGGATCACCGAAGCGGGCCCGGTTGTACCAGGCGGCGAGCGCGAGCACGGCGGCGAGCGGCACCCCGAAGGCGAGCAGCAAGCCCAAGCAGCGACGCCGGTCGAGCCCGGTCCACAGGGCACGGGCCAGGGCGAGGCGCCCGCTGCCAGCGGCGAAGTCCGCGGGCAAGCAGACGCGCACCGCCTCGAAGACGAACAGTGGAACGGCGTAGAGCAGTGGGGCCCGGGTCAGGAAGCCGATCCCCACCATCAGCCCCGCCACCACGGGTCGCTCGGCGTCCAGGGCAGCGAGCACGTAGATCGCGGCGATCGCCGCGCCGACCACGTGGGCGGCGAACCAGACCGTGCCCTGCTCGGCGGTGAAGAAGAACACGCTGCCGAAGGCGAACAAGAGGCTCACCGCCAGGCTGAACGCCGTGCCGCGCCCGGTGAGCCCCATCCTCCGCAGCTTCTCGACGCACAGGAAGAGCACCGCCGGCGCGACCCCGGCGAGCCAGATGAAGAACTGCCCGTCCTGAACCCGGATCGCGCTGCCCCCGAGCTTGACCAGCGGCACGAGCAGCACCGCCGGAAACGGCGGGAACACGATGAACCAGCGGCCGCCGAACTCGGCGAAGTCGTTGTTCTGTGCGTACCCGGGCGGCGGGCCGCCCAAGTCCAGGCGTCGGTTCAGCCAGCTCTCGGCCAAGAGCGCGAAGTGATTGAACGGCGTGTGCTCGGTCAGCGTCTGGCGTGACGCACACGCGAAGTACACCCCGGTGGCGACGACGTAGACCGCCAGGGCGAGGGTCAGTCGGCGTGCGCGCCCGTCGTCGCGGAGCCTCGACCACATCGGGGTCGCAAGCTACCACAGGCCGTGGGTCGACAAACGCCGGGACTGGTGTACCTTCCGCGCCGTGTCCAAGCCGCTCCTCGTCGTTCCGATCGCCGATCTCGAGCAGGGCCCCAAGAGCGTGGAGTGGGAGCTTGGCGAGGGGTGGCTGTCGCGCGCCCTCGAGGGCACCGACGCGAAGCCGGTTGGGGCTGGACGCGTCGAGGCACGCCTGACCAAGACCGGGAAAGAGGTGCTGGTCCAGGGCCGCGCCGAGGCCAAGGTCACGGTGCCCGACGCCCGGACCCTCGAGCCGGTCGAGATCGCCCTCGAAGGCGAGATCTGCCTGATGCTCGCCCCGGCCCCGACCAGCGTCGGGCCGAAGCGGGGCCGGCAGCCGAGAAAGGGAGCCGAAAAGCCGGCCCACAAGCCGCCGTCCCGGGGGTTCACCCCGGACGCCGAGCTCTCCGCCGAAGAGGCCGGCCGGGACACCTATTCCGGCGACGACGTGGTCCTCGACGGCTTCGTCCGCGAGTTTCTGCTGCTCGAGCTGCCGATGGTCGCACATAAGGACTTGCCAGCCGACCACGCACCCGGTATCGCTCCGCCCCCGGCTCCGGACCCGGAGACCGAAGGGCGAGTCGATCCCCGGCTCGCCCCACTCGCGGCGATCGCAGAGCGGCTGCGCGAGCGTAAGAACTAAGGAGCTATCCCGTGGCTGTTCCGAAGCGACGTAACACTTCCAGCAAGCGCAACACGCGCCGCGCGAACCACGACAAGGTGACCGCGCCGAACATCGTCCCATGCCCGAACTGCTCGGCGCCCATGGTCTCGCACCGGGTGTGCCCGGCCTGCGGCCACTACAAGGGCAAGGCCGTCGGCAAGGCCCCTGCGGCCGAAGAAAAGTGACCGCCGCGTAGCGCGCGACGCGGCGCGGCGGCTCCCTTTTTTGCGGTGACGCCTCGGGCGTTAGATCGTACGAAACCGGGCATGACGATCACCGTCGGACCGCGCAGCCGCATCGCCGGCACGGGGGCCTACGTGCCCGAGCGGGTGATGACCAACGCCGCGCTCGAGGCGCTGGTCGACACGTCCGACGAGTGGATCCGTGAGCGCACGGGCATCAGAGAGCGCCGCGTCGCCGCCGAGGGCGAGGCGGCGAGCGACATGGCCGTCCAGGCCGCCCGCCGCGCACTCGAGGCCGCCGGGCTGTCCCCGAGCGATCTCGACATGATCATCGTCGGCACGATCAGCGCCGACATGCCGCTGCCGGCGTGCGCGGCGTTCGTGCAGCAGAAGCTCGGCTGCCCGGGGATTCCGGCGTTCGACGTGGCGGCGGCCTGCGCGGGGTTCGTCTACGCGATGTCGATCGGCGACCAGTTCATTCGGAGCGGCGCCCACCGGAACGTCCTGGTGATCGGGGTCGAGCTCCTCTCCCGCGTGCTCAACTGGAAGGACCGCGCGACCTGCGTGCTGTTCGGCGACGGGGCGGGTGCCGCGGTGCTGACCCCGGCGGGTGACGACGGCCGCGGGGTGCTCTCGACCCGGCTCTACACCGACGCCACCCTCGCCGAGTCGCTGTGCATCCCCGCCGGCGGCAGCAAAGAGCCGCTCACCGCCGCGGGCATCGAAGAAGCCCGCGACAAGGTCCACATGGTCGGCGGCGACATCTTCAAGGTCGCGGTCCGCAACCTGACCAGTGCCTCGCGAGAGGCGCTCGAGGTCGCCGGGCTCGAGCCGAAGGCCGTCGACTGGGTCGTCCCCCATCAGGCCAACATGCGGATCATCACCCAGGTGGCCCAGCGGCTCGACATCCCGCTCGACCGGTTCGTGCTCAACATCGAGCGCTACGGCAACACCTCGAGCGCCTCGATTCCCATCGCGCTCGACGAAGGCGTGCGGGACGGGCGGATCCAACCCGGGAACACCGTCCTGATGTGCGCGCTCGGCGCGGGCATCTCGTGGGCCAGCGCCCTCTGCCGGATGTGACCCCGATGACCGTCGCCTGGCTTTTCCCCGGACAAGGCACGCAGACGGTCGGGATGGGCAGGGCGCTCTTCGACGCTTCGCCCGGCGCGCGCGCGGTGTTCGAACGGGCCGATCGCGCTCTCGGGTGGCCGCTCTCGCGGTTGTGCTTCGAAGGGCCCGAGGCCGAGCTGACCCTCACCGCCAACACCCAGCCCGCGATCGTCACCGTGAGCATCGCCACCCTGGCGGCCATCCGCGAGCGCTGGCCGGACCTGCCCGCGCCGGCCTGGGCCGCGGGCCACTCGCTGGGCGAATACAGCGCGCTGGTCGCAGCCGGCGCCCTCAGCCTGGAAGACGCCGTGCGCCTGGTGCACGTCCGCGGCAAGGCGATGCAAGACGCGGTTCCCGAGGGCGAAGGCGCCATGGCCGCCCTGATGGGCGGCGACGCGGAAGCCGTCGCCGCGCTCTGTCGCGACGCCGCGCCCGACGGCAGCGTGGCCCCGGCCAACTTCAACGCCCAAGGTCAGGTGGTGATCGCGGGGACGAGAGCGTCCGTCGCCCGCGCGAGCGCCCTCGCCGCCGAGCGCAAGCTGAAGGCCATCCCGCTCAAGGTCAGCGCCCCGTTCCATTGCGCGCTGATGGCCCCCGCCGCCGAGCGCATGCACGGCGAGCTGTCCGCCATCCGTTTTTCCCCCCTCGCGTTCCCGGTCGTCAGCAACGTGGACGCACGGCCGAACAGCGATCCGGCGCGGATCGCCGCGCTGCTGGTTCGACAGATCGACGGCGCCGTGCGCTGGCAGCAGAGCGTCGAGCTGATGGCGGCCGAGGGTCTCGACCGGGCGCTGGAGATCGGGCCGGGCAAGGTCCTGGCGGGCCTGGTCAAGCGGATCGACAAGCGCATCGCGGTGCACTCGGTCGGCGATCCGGAGAGCGTGGGGGACGTCGGCGCGTTCCTCGGTGCGTCGATTCTTTCCCGCTCGACACCGGGCGAGGCGTGGTAAACGGACTCCGCCCAACGGGGAGCGAAGATGTTCGATCTGAACGGCAAAGTCTGTCTGGTCACGGGTGGCTCGCGCGGCATCGGCCGCGCGTGCGCGGAGGCCCTCGCCGCCCGCGGCGCCCACGTGGTGATCGGCTACGCCGGCAACGAGGCCGCAGCCCGCGCGACCGCGGCGGCGTGCGAGGCGGCAGGCGGCAAGGCCGAGCTCTGCCCGTTCGACGTGAGCCAGACCGCAGCCGCCGAGGCAGCCGTGGCGGACGTCGCAAAACGCCTCGGGCGGCTCGACGTCTTGGTGCTCAGCGCCGGTATCTCCCTCGACGGCCTCCTCTTGCGCCTCAAGGACGACGACTTCGACCGCACCCTGGCGGTGAACCTGAAGGGCGCGGTGGCCTGCGCGCGGGGCGCGCTCAAGCCGATGATGCGAGCCCGTGGCGGGCGAATCATCTTCGTCTCGAGCGTGGTGGGCGAGATGGGCAACGTCGGGCAGACCGCCTATGCGGCCTCGAAGGCGGCCCTCTTGGGTGTCGCCAAGTCGCTCGCCCGCGAGTACGCCTCGCGCAACATCACGGTCAACGCCGTGACCCCCGGCTTCATCGAGACCGACATGACCCGGGACCTGCCGGACGAGGCCAAGACCGCCATGCTCTCGGCGGTGCCTCTCGGGCGCTCCGGCACCGCCGCCGAGGTGGCCGCGGCCGTCGTCTTCCTGGCCTCCGACGAGGCCAGCTACGTCACCGGACACGCCCTCCGCGTCAACGGTGGCATGTACATGTAATCACTCACTTTGTTGAATCACATCAAAATCCTTACCCAACCCTGGGCGCGCCGCGGTAGGACGCGCCCCTTCTGGAGGAAAAAATGGCGGAAGGCCGGAACATCGAGGCCGAGGTCAAGCGCATCATCAAAGAGCAGCTCGACGTCGACGAGAAGGACATCAAGGCGGAGTCCACGTTCATCGACGACCTGGGAGCGGACTCCTTGGGGTTGGTGGAGCTGGTCCTCGCGTTCGAAGAGGCGTTCGAGATCGACATCCCGGACGAGGACACGGAGAAGATCCGGACCGTCCAGGACGCCGTCGACTACATCGAAAAGCACGCTCCGGCCTGAGCCCGGAGTGTCTTCGCTCGGGTCGCCGCAGAAGCCGTGAGGCTCGCGGGCGGCGACCCGTGCCCGTGCCCTGGAGACTCGGATGGAGCGCGTCGTAGTCACCGGAATAGGTCTGGTCACGCCCAACGGCATCGGAACGGATGCAACCTGGCGATCGCTGATCGCTGGCGAGAGCGCGGCTGCGCCGATCACCCTCTTCGACGCCGACGAGCGTTACCCGTCTCGCTTCGCCTGCGAAGTGAAGGGGTACGATCCGTCCGAGCACATGGAGAAGAAGAAGGTGAAGGAGGTGACCCGCTTCATCACCTTCGCCATGGGCGCCACCAAGATGGCGCTGGCCGATGCTTCCCTCGAGCTCAGCGACGAAGAGCGCGACACGACCGGGGTGTTCATCGGGGCCGGCCTGGGCGGGCTCGAGAACCTCGAGAAGTTCACGTTGATCTTGGACCAGAAGGGCCCGAGCAAGGTCAGCCCCTACCTGATCCCGTCGATCATCGCGAACATGGCGGCGGGGCAGGTCTCGATCGCCTTCGATCTCCGCGGTCCGAGCTACGCTCACACCAGCGCGTGCTCGTCGAGCGCCCACGCCCTGGGCGAGGCCTACCGCTGGATCCAGGAGGGCCGCGCCAGCGTGATGATCGCCGGCGGCGCCGAGGCGACCATCTCGCCCATTGGTATCGCGGGGTTCTCCGCGATGTTCGCGCTCTCGCGCCGCAACGACGAGCCCACCCGCGCCAGTCGCCCCTGGGATCGCGGGCGCGACGGGTTCGTGTGCGGCGAAGGCGCCGGCACCCTGGTGCTCGAGTCGCTCACCCGCGCCAAGAAGCGCGGGGCACGCATCCTGGCCGAGGTCGTGGGCTTCGGCGCCTCGAGCGACGCCCACCACATCACCAAGCCGTCCCCGGACGGCATCGGCGCCCAGCGGGCGATGAAGACCGCGCTTGCCGACGCGAAGCTCGCCCCCGATCAGATCGACTACATCAACGCCCACGGCACCAGCACTCCGGCTGGCGACATCGAAGAGGCACGGGCCGTGATCGGTTGCTTCGGAAGCCACGCGCTCGACAAGAAGCTGTGGCTCAGCTCGACCAAGAGCATGATGGGCCACCTGCTCGGAGCGGCGGGCGCGGTCGAGGCCATCGCCTGCGTGCAGACCATCGAGACCGGGTGGGTCCCGCCCACCATCAACCTCGAAGATCAGGATCCCGAGTGCCCCCTGGACTTCGTGGCGAATCACGCGCGCGAGCGCCGCATCCGCCGCGCGCTCTCCAACTCGTTCGGGTTCGGCGGCACCAACGCCAGCATCGTGCTCGCCGCCTTCGAGGGCTGAGCCTTCCCGACGAAGTCGCGACCATGCAATGCCCGTCCTGCCGAACGATGGAGAGCCGAGTGCTCGACTCGCGCCTGGTCTCGGGCGGCACGGTGACGTGGCGTCGCCGGGAGTGCGACGCCTGCAAGCGCCGCTTCACGACCTACGAGCGGGTGGAGTTGAGCTTGCCGGTGGTGGTCAAGAAGGACGGCCAGCGGGTGCCCTTCGATCGCACCAAGGTCCTGGCCAGCCTGCGCATCGCCTGCAACAAGCGGCCGGTCTCGCCCGAGACGCTGGAAGAAGAGGCGGAAGCCTTGGAGCTCGAGCTGTCGGAGAGCGGCGACCGCGAGGTCAGCTCGATGGTGATCGGTGAGCGCGTGATGGATAGGCTCGAGCGACTCGATCAGGTGGCCTACGTGCGCTTCGCCAGCGTCTACAAGTCGTTCCGCGACATCGACGAGTTCATGCGGGAAATGAGCGGGCTCGTGCGCCCCAAGGACGGTGAGTGAGATGGGCGACGTCGACGCCAAACTGATGGCTCGCGCCATCGAGCTCGCGCAGGGCGGGGATCCCTCGCCCAACCCCCACGTCGGCTGCGTGGTCGCCGACGGCCCCACCATCCTCGCCGAGGCGTTCCACCAGACGGCGGGCCTCGACCACGCTGAGGTGGCGGCCCTGCGGGCAGCTGGCGAGTCGGCGCGGGGCAAGACGCTGTACGTCACGCTCGAGCCCTGCAACCACGAGGGCAAGACGCCCCCCTGCGTGGACGCCATCTTGAGCGCGGGCATCAAGCGCGTCGTGATTGGCTGCGGCGACCCGAACCCCACGGTGCCGGGCGGGGGCGCTCAGCGCTTGCGCGACGCCGGCGTCGAGGTGGTGGTCGGCGTGCTCGAGAAGGACGCTCGGGCCGTGATTCGCCCTTGGGTGAAGTACATCACCGAGGGCGCGTCGTTCGTGGCGATCAAGTTGGGGCTCTCCCTCGATGGCCGGATCGCGACGCGTACCGGTGCCAGCAAGTGGATCACCTGCCCCGAGTCTCGCACCCGCGTCCAGGCGCTGCGCGCGCGCCACGACGCGGTCATGGTCGGCATCAACACGGTGTTGGCCGACGACCCCCGGCTGACGGTCCGCGACATTCCGGGTCGCAGCCCGGTGCGGGTGATCGTCGACAGCAAGCTGCGACTGCCCCTCTCGTCCCAGTTGGTCCAGGGCGCGCGGGACGTTCCGACCTGTGTCATCACCACCGCCGAGGGCCCGCGCAGCGCAGAAGAAGAGCTGGCGGAAGCCGGCGTCTCGGTGATTCGCGTCGCGACGACCGCCGAGGGGCGGTGCGACATGCGCGTCGCGCTGAAAGAGCTCGCGGCTCGCGAGGTCGTGAGCGTGCTCTGCGAAGGCGGGGCCGAGCTGGCCGGCAGCCTTCTGGCGACCGGCCTGGCCGGCGAGATGCACGTGTTCATCGCGCCGGTGATGCTGGGGCCGCGCGGTCGGCCCGGTGCGGTCGACTGGGCTGGCCCCGAGACCCCGTCGGACGCGCCGCGTATCGATCCGCCGGTCTGGGAGCTGTGCGGCAACGACGCCTACGTCTCGGGCCCGATCGTCTACCCCAAGCGTCCGACGCGAACCACGTCGCACGGTTGACCGCCGGCCCGAGGGGCAGCGGGCGGCCGGCTGGCGGGGGCCGCCCCCCGATGTTACGTTCCGGGGTGCATGGCAGTCCGCGAGATCCTCGAGTACCCCCACCCTGCGCTGCGTGAGGTCGCCAAGCCCGTGACCCAGGTGGACGACGAGATCCGCCGGTTGGTCGATGACATGGCCGAGACCATGTACGACGCGCCGGGGGTCGGGCTGGCGGCGCCGCAGATCGGCGTGGGGCTCAGGGTCTTCGTGATCGACATCGCCAGCGAGGACGAGCCCAGCGAGCTCTACACCTTCATCAATCCAGAGATCGTCGCGACCTCGGGCACCCAGACCTGGGAGGAGGGCTGCTTGTCGTTCCCGGGCGTGAGCGAGGAAATCAAGCGTGCCGAGCACGTGACCGTTCGCGCGCTCGATCGCGACGGAGAGCCCTTCGAGCTCGAGGCCGAAGGCCTCTTGGCCGTCGCCCTGCAGCACGAGAACGACCACCTGAACGGCGTGTTGATGATCGACAAGCTGAACGCGCTCAAGAAGCGCATGATGGGCCGCAAGCTCGCCAAGAAGCAGAGGGCCGAGGACGCCGAGGCCTGACCGGTCTCCTCGGTCGGGGTGCGGGCACCGGCTCGGTGCGCCGCGCTTCAGCGCGACGGCGGCCGAGTGAAGAGGCTGGTCTCGAACGAGAAACCACGCGCCGAGATCTCGTCGGCGACCTTGGGCACCGCGCCCGAAGCGCTGAACGTTCCCTCGACCGCGCCGCCGGCGGCGGTGCGCTCGACGGCGAAGGTGAAGATGTCGCTCAGCTTGATCTCGTCGGCAGAGACGCCCGCGAGCTCGGCCACGCGCAACACGCGGAGCCGACCGTCTCGTAGCCGGCCGACCTCCACGACCACCTCGAAGCTGGCACAGACCCACTCGCGCGCGGCGCTGACCCCGGCGGTCGGCTGCGCTGCGACCAGATCGGCGGTCAGCCGACCCAGGGCACGACGGGCGGTCGGCGCTGCGACGCTGGCCACGACGCCGGAGACTCCATCGCCGATGGCGGTCATCAGCGCGGCGGTCAGGGCCGGGTTCGCCAGCTCGACTACTAGCCGGGTGCCCGGCACCTGTGCAGCGACGCCCAGCGCGCGCGCGGCCTCGTCGCCCTGCCCGGTGGAGAGCCGCATCACGCCCTCGGACGCGGGAGACACGTCGTCGAGATCGAAGAGCACCGCCTGGCGCGAGTCCGCGTGCGCGGCCGCCAGCGCTGCGACCACGGCGCTGGTCCCGAGATCGCGCGGGCCGCAGACCAGCACGTTCAGACGGGCAGCGACCGCGTGACCCAGGAAGGTGGCGATCGCACGGGAGATCGTGCCGCTGCGCACCAGCTCGTCGAAGTTGGCGCCGACGCGCCGCACCTTGCGGATCACCATCAGGCCCGCGGGGGCCGCGGCACCGACCACGGCCCAGAGCCGCGACCCGTCCCGCAGGCGCCGCTCGACGCTGGTCTCGTCGCTGCCAAGGGGCTGCCCCGCGGCTCGACACAGGCGTCGCACGACGCGCCGCATCGCCTCTTCCGACGAGAACCCCGGAGTGATGGGCACGTGGCGCCCGGCACGCACCGCAGAGACAGCGTCGAACCGCGTGGCGACGATCTCGCTCACGCCCGAGTCCACGAGCAGCGGGCCGATCGGCCCCAGCTCGAAGAGCTCGGCTCGCGCCTCCTGGGAAAGCCGGGCAAGATCGATGTCGCCGGGCAGCTCGCCCTGGCTCTGAAGCTCGTGAGCGCGCTCCTCGATCGTGCGCTCGAGCCGGCCGCGCGTGGCCTCGTCGATGATGCCGTCGAGCAAGGTAGGATCGGAGTCCTGGACGACGCGCACGACGAGCGAGGCGAGCGCGTTCCGATAGGTCGCCGCGCCGCCCGACTCCGCCATCTGCTTGAGGTCGATGTCCGCGTGCGAGACGTCGACCACGCTGGCGAGCGGGATCTTCTCCGACGGGTGAGCTTCCGACGGGGCCTCGGGGCGAGGTGCCGAGGGCATGCGCGGCGGCGCGGGAACCTCCGGGTACGCGCCACTGGGCGCTTCGCTCTCGTGGTCCGGGAACGCGGTGGCGCCGGACTCGCTGGCCGCGGCCCGCACCGCCGCGGGCACCGGCCCGCTCCCGGTCTGCTCCCCACCGGTCGACGGCTCGCTGGCGCCGTCGGGCATCTCGATGCGCAAGACGAAGTCGCCGATGTAGATGCGGTCGCCCTCGCGCACGATCGTCGCCTGGGAGATCCGGCGACGGTTGACGTAGGTGCCGTTGGTGCTGTTGAGGTCCGTGACGATGAAGCGCGAGTCACGGAAGATCAGCCGCGCGTGCCGCTTGCTGACGTTCCCCTTGGGCAACATCAGGTCGTTGCCCTGAACGCGCCCGACACTGATCTCGGGGCGCTCGAAGACTTCGCGACGCTCGGCACCCCCCTTCTCGCTGATGACGATGGCGAACAAAGACCCACTCGATTGCGTAGGGGAGATCACAAGCGGCCCGATAGATCTGCCGAAAACCCCGGGGACCTGTCAATCAGGGCCCTCGGACGGGGGCGATTAAAGCAGATTTGGGCGCGCCCGGACGCTTTGTCGTCGTCAGCGCTCGCCGGGGCCGGATTGGCCCCGGACCTCGGTGGTCACCAGAGCCAAGAGCTCACCGGCCAGAGCCATCACGTCCCGCTCCGAAAAGCCGCTGCCGCGGAGCTCGCGGTAGATCGTCTTGGCGAGGATCCGCGCGGCGCGGGGGTCATTGGGGGCGGGGCTGCTCTCGAACGGAAGTGCCATCTGGATGAACCACTCTCGGATCAGGCGTCTGCGAGGGGTGGCGTATGAAAGATTGATGCCAACGACGATGGGGCCTGCTGCCCCTCGACTATCCGTCCGATCGTCGCTTCATGACGCGGTGCGCGCATACCGGGCTTCGCAGTCCGGCGCGAAACGCCCGCGACAGCGTGAAACCCTGCGCATCTACTGGTTCAACCGGCGAACGCGCTCGGGCTGGGGTAGGACGTGACCAGGACCTTCGCCGGCCGCTCCACGGCGGTCAGCAGGCTGGTGACCAGCTCGCGGCCATCCTCGCCGAAGTAGAGCGCCTCCCCGACCTGGGGCGGCCCGCGGTCCGGGATCGCCACCCCGTTCGGCTGGAACCGCACCCGCCCGCTCAGCTTGCGCTGAAGCGCCAGGTGGGCCGGCAGCCAGCTCTCGGAGCGGCGGTCGCGGACGGCCACGCAGACCCCGTCTCGAAAGTGGTACTCGGTGTTCTTCGTCACGAACATGCGGTGGCGCCGGCGGTCCGCGCCTGAAAAACCCTGCCTCGTCTTCTGGCTCATCGAATGGCTCCTGTGGCTGTCGACGGGCCGAGGCTCGCAGCGGACGGGTTCCTCGGCCAAATTTCGGCGGGCCTTCGAGAAGCGCTTCGACAAGCGCCGAAAACTCAGTCCCCGCGCATCGCTCCCCGTACCATTTCTCGGTGCGCACCCGTCGGCAAGGTCCCGGCCTTCGCAAGACCACCGGACACCCGGTGGTGCGACGACGCTCGGTCGAGCTCTGGCAGAGCACCGACTATCGCTGGCGCGAGTTGTTCGAAGCGGCCGACGTGATGAGCGAGGGCGCAACGCGCGCCGAGCCCGAAGGCCCGGTGTACTACGGCTCGACCAGTCTGCTCCTGACCGTCGAATCGTGCGGCGGACGGGTCCCCGACGCGGATCTCGATCACTTGCTCGCGCTCTTGCCATGCGACCCCCACGCCCGCGTGCGCGCGGTGCGCGTCGCCTGCCTCGAGGCGCAGTTGCGCTCGGGCGGCACGCTGGGGCGAGTGCGAGCCGAGGTCACCGTGAAGCGCGATCCGCGCGGCGCGCGGGTGGACATCGACGTGGAGGCCGACGTGCACGCGCTGGGCGCGGCGACCGCCGGATGACGCGCGAAGTGATCTCCTGAAGAACGTCAAGCCCGGAGCGCGAGCGCGCCGAGCGTCTCGCGTCTCGCGAAAATCAGCGGTGGAGTCGCCACCTCGAACGCGGCACTTGACAGGAACTCGCCCGCGGAAGAATTGAACAGAGTGCCGCGCCTCGCGCGAGAGCATTCCCGATGAGCATGAAGCGCAAGAAGCGACGCGACGAGAAGGTGATCCACGTCGTGTTTGGGCCCGGGGGCGGGCGTGTGCCGGCGAAGCAGCGCCGGAGCGCCAGCGAACGGCGCGACGCGCCCGCACCGAACCGCGAGCCGCTCACCGATCTCTTCACCCAGAGCGAAATCGCGCGCCTGCTCACCATCACCCCCACGCGGCTGCGCACCCTGGACAAGACCGGGGTGGTGGCGCCCACCGGCCGCCGCCGCGGCCGCCGGGCCTACACCTTCTCGGACCTGATCGCGCTCCGCACGGCGAAGGCCCTGCTCGACCAGCACGTCCGGCTGCGGGACGTGACTCGGGCGGTCGGCGTGCTGAAGCGCACCCTGCCCCGGGTCGCTCGCCCCCTGGCCGAGCTGCGCATCGTGTCCGACGGCCAGCGCGTCGTCGTCCGGTCGCAAGACGGCTCGTTCGAGCCGCTCACCGGCCAGATGGTCCTCGACTTCGAGGTGAAGTCGCTGCGCGACGACGTCGTCCGCGTGCTCCGGCCCTCGGCCGGCCGCGAGCGCTCGCGCACCGCCTACGAGCTCTACCTGCGCGCGAGCCACCTGGACGAAGATCCGTCCACCATGGACGAGGCCGAGTCGTTGTACTTGCAGGCCATCGAGCTCGACCCGTGGCTCGCCATCGCCTACACGAACCTGGGCAACGTGCGCTTCCGGCGCGGCGACGCCGACGCCGCCGAGGTCCTCTATCGGCGTGCCCTCGAGATCGACGTTCGCCAGCCCGAGGCTCAGTACAACCTGGGTTACGTGATGCTCGAGCGCGGCCACCCCGAGCTCAGCATTCCCCTCTTCCACGGCGCGCTCGAGAGCGACTCGAATTTCGCGGATGCCTACTTCAACCTCGCCATGGCCTACGAGCAGGTCGGCGAGACCGGCAAGGCGCGACCGTTCTGGAAGAGCTACATCGCGCTCGAGCCCCAGGGCACCTGGACCGAGATCGCCAAGCGGCACTTGTGACCGGGTGACGGGGCCGCGCCGCCTGCTCCAAATCGCGCCGGCCGCCCGCGCCTTCCGGTGCGCGTCTTGACCGCCCCGAGGCCAAACGTTGCGGGGCAACGCTTTCCCCTGCAACCGATGACCGCCCGTTGGCCAAACGTTGCGGGGCAACGCCTTCCCCTGTGCGTTTTGACCGCCCCGCGAGGGAGAACCCTACCCGAGCACTCGGTGCCGCAAGCTGGGCAGGTTGGTCCGCACCCGCTCGAGCACCTGCGGATCGAGATCGACCACCACCACGCCCGGTCCGTCCGACGCCTCGGCGATCACCGTGCCCCAGGGGTCGGCGACCAGCGAGTGCCCGTAGGTCGTCCGGCCCTTGGGATGCGTCCCCCACTGCGCCGCCGCCACCACGAAGCACTGCGCCTCGATCGCGCGCGCGCGAAGCAGCACGTGCCAGTGGTCTTTGCCCGTGAGCAGGGTGAACGCCGCCGGCACCAGTAGCACCTCGGCGCCGCGATCGGCCAGGGCCCGATACAGCTCGGGGAAGCGCAGGTCGTAGCAGATGCTGAGCCCGAGCTTGAAGCCCTCGACCTCGATCACCGTGGGCTCGCGCCCAGCGGTGGTGGCCACCGACTCGCTGATCTCGGTGCCGTCCGGCAGCCGCACGTCGAACAGGTGGATCTTGTGGTACCGAGCCAGGAGCGCGCCGTCCGGGCCGAACGTCGCCAGCGTGTTGAAGGGTCGCTCGAAGTCGGCGCTCGCCTCGGGGAAGCCCCCGGCGATCAGCACCACCCCGCTCTCGCGAGCCATCGACGCGAGCGCGCTCTGGATCGGCGCGTCGCCGCCGCCCAGCTTCTCCGCGAGCGCCCGCTTGTCGGACTCCGGGCCCATGAACGCGAAGTTCTCGGGCAAGAGCACCACCTTCGCCCCCCGGCGACCCGCCTCTCGCACCCACTGCCGGCAGCGCTCGAGGTTCGCGCTCACGTCGTCCTGGCTCTGGAGCTGCACCGCCGCGATCCGCAGCGGCGCCCGTGCGTTCGTGCCTGTCATGGCGGCCGAGCATACGCGCGTCCGTGGGGGCGAAAAGGGGCGGGTTTTCACCGGGCTGGTTTCGCCGGCAAAGCGTCGCTACGCTCGCCCGAGTCCGCGCCATGATCGAGAAGACCACCGGAGCAATGGCCGAGTTCGGCACGCCTGCTTCGCCGAATCGCGGCGGTCCGGTGGCCGGGCTCGTGCTGCTCTACGCCGAGAACTTCCGGGAGCTGCCCTCGGTGTGGCTGCTCGACAAAGAGCACATGACCATCGGGCGGGACGAGGGCACCAACATCCGCATGAGCGTCAACGCCGTGAGCCGGGTGCACGCCGAGCTCTCGTGGGTCGACGGCGCGTGGGTGCTGCGCGACCGCGGCAGCCGCAACGGCACGCTGGTGGACGGTCGCCGAATCGACACCGTCGAGCTCGAGCCGCTGAACGAGGTGCGCATCGGGGACGCCATCCTCAAGTTCGTCGACAAGCACGCCGAGGCCTACGCCGACTATCGGATCGACGGCGCCATGCTGCACTCGGCCGAGCGCCGCGGCCCCAGCGCCGGAGCGCTGGTCGGCGGCTACCAGATCGATCGAATCGTGGCCGACCTCTCGCGCATCGCACCCACGCCCCTCAGCGTGATGCTGCTCGGCGAGAGCGGCACCGGCAAAGAGGTCGTGGCGAGGGAGCTGCACCGGCTGAGCGGGCGACGGGGCGCGTTCGCTGCGGTGAACTGCGCAGCCATCCCCGCCACGCTGATCGAGAGCGAGCTCTTCGGCTACAAGCGCGGCGCATTCTCGGGCGCCGAGCGCGACAAGCCCGGGTTGATCAAGAGCGCCCACGAGGGCACGCTCTTGCTCGACGAGATCGGCGACATGCCGCTCGAGGCCCAGGCCAAGCTGCTCCGGGTCTTGCAGGCCAAAGAGGTCTTCCCGCTGGGCGCCACCGCGCCCGAGCGGGTCGACGTTCGCGTGATCTGCGCCACGCACCGCGATCTCTGGCGACTGCAGCAGGGCGGCGCGTTCCGCCAAGATCTGTTCGCACGCCTCAACGAGTACCAGCTCCGACTTCCCGCGCTCCGCGATCGGAAGGAAGACGTCTTCATGCTGGTCCGCGCCTTCCTCGAGCGGCACGGCCGTCCCGAGCTCAGCCCGTCCTTCGGATTCATGACGGCGGCCCTGCAGTACGACTGGCCCTACAACGTGCGCGAGCTCGAGGCCTGCATGAAGCGCTGCGTGGCGCTGACCGAGGAGAGCGTCCTCGGAGACCAGCTCTTGCCGGCGCCGGTGATCGAAGCCATGGAAGAGTACGGCGAGGCCCTTCGCGCGGGCCCGTCGCCGGCGTCGGGCACCCTGCCCCCGCCCGCCACCACCGCCGGCCCGACCCGGGGCGCCATCCCCACCGACACCGAGCTCAGGAGCCTGCTCGAGCAGCACCAAGGCAACGTGGCGGCGGTGGGGCGCCAGCTGGGCAAGGCCCGGATGCAGGTCCACCGCTGGATGAAGCGGTACGGGATCCACATCGACGACTTCCGCCGCGGGTCGTGAGCCTCGGCGCCACGGCTCAGGCCCGCCTCGTCCAGGTCCGCCGGATGCGTGGGGGCGCCCCTCACACGCCCGCCGCATGAGCCGGGGCGATGGGGGCTCGAACATTTTGGGGCGGTTTTCCCGGCGACTTGAGACAAGACCAATCCTGGGCTACCCGGACGCTCGCAATTTCGACTAGATGGCTCGCCAGGTGGAGCGGCGCGCCGCCCCCCTTTCGGCCCTCGATGCCCTTCTTGCTTGCCGCCCGTCACACCCGCTCGGGGC
The DNA here is from genome assembly GCA_016191785.1 of Myxococcales bacterium. GTDB lineage: Bacteria > Myxococcota_A > Polyangia > Polyangiales > Polyangiaceae > JADJKB01. The sequence continues at coordinate 16,897 of JACPVJ010000090.1, forward strand.
CCGCCCTCGGCGCGGGGCTCCGAGCATGGGCGCTCGCGGCCCTGATCGCGGTGCTGACCTCGGCGCTGGCGCTGCCGGCGGCGGCACAGGGCGCACCGCCGCTGCCCAAGCCCGCGGAGCCCAAACCCGCGGAGCCCAAGCCCGCTGAGGCCAAGCCCGCAGCGCCCAAACCCGCGGAGCCCAAGCCCCGCGCCGTCGCCGCGGAGCCTGCGGCGGCGCCCCGCTTGCCGCCCGGCGAGGCCGAGAAGGCGCGAGGCCTGACGCTGGTCCGCATCGAGGTCGAAGGCAACCGGCGCGTGACCAAAGAGGACATCCTCACGTATCTGCGGCTACGGGTCGGCCAGACCTTCGCCCCCGAAGCGCTCACGCAAGACGTGCGCGAGCTGTGGAACTCTGGTTTCTTCGACGACATCGAGGTCGACCTCGACAAGAGCGACGCGGGCGTCATCCTGCGCTTCGTGGTGCGCGAGCGCCCGAACATCGCGGAGGTGGTGTTCGACGGCAACGCCGAGATCGACACCGACGACCTGACCGAGGGCGTCGAGCTCAAGTCCAACACCATCTTGAGCCACCCGGCCGTGCGGCGCAGCATCCAGAAGATCCGCGACATGTACGCGGAACGTGGCTTCTTCCTGGCCGAGGTGAAGAGCGAGATCATCCCGCAGAAGAACAACGAGGTGGTGGTCAAGCTGTCGATCGTCGAACACGGTCAGGTCAGCGTCCGGCGCATCACCTTCATCGGCAACCACAGCATCCCGGACGAAGAGCTGCGCGAGCTGATGTTCACCGGGAACGCCGGCTTCTTCGCGTTCGGCTCCGGCGGCCCGTATCGCCAGGACGCCTTCGAGCGCGACATCGCGGTGATCAGCGCCCTGTACTACGACCGTGGGTACCTGCAGGTCTCGATCAGCACCCCCCGCGTGATGCTCACCCCCGATCGCAACGGCATCGAGGTCAGCATCACCATCGACGAGGGGCCGCGGTACCGCATCCGGCAGCTGCGGGTCTACGAGCGCGGGAAAGACGGCACCGAGGTCGACCCGATCAGCGGTCGCCGGCGCCTGCGCAACATGGTGCGGGCCAAGCCCGGCGACTTCTTCAACCGCGCCGAGCTGCTCGAGGACCTGCAGTCGGTCCGCACGCTCTACCGGGATCACGGCTACGCCAACGTCGAAGCCAACCCCCAGACACGGCTCGACCAAGAGCGCCACGAGGTCGACATCGTGGTGCCGGTCGAGCGCGGGCCGCTGGTCTACTTCGAGCGCATCGAGATGCGGGGCAACTCGAAGACCCGCGACAAGGTCCTCCGGCGCGAGCTCGAGGTGCAAGAGGGCGAGCTGTTCCACGAGACCAAGCTCGACCTGTCCAAGCGCCGCATCACCGCCCTCGGGTACTTCGAGCGCGTCGACATCTCGACCGAAGAGGGCTCGGCCCCGGACAAGATGCAGGTCAACATCGAGGTGACCGAGCGTCCGACCGGCACCTTCCAGGTCGGCGCCGGCTTCTCGAGCATCGAGAACTTCATCGCGACCGCCCAGGTGCAGCAGGCCAACCTGTTCGGCAACGGTCAGAGCCTGTCGCTCCAGGCGCAGGTCAGCGGCCTGCGGCAGATGGTGGACCTGCGCTTCTACGAGCCGTACTTCTTGGACAGCAACTTCTCGGCCAGCATCGATCTCTTCGACCAGCTGCGGATCTACAACGACTTCAGCGAGTCGACCCGCGGCGGGTCGCTGACCTTCGGCTACCCCATCGTCGAGCCGAGTCTGTCGGCCAGCGTCGCGTACACCGCCGAGCTGAACGACGTGTCGACCCAGACCGCGACCACGCTCCTCGGTCAGACCGGCGGCACCAGCGTGTTCCGGCAGCTGCCGCTGGCCAACCTGTTCAACGACGGCTTCACGTCGAGCGTGCGCCCTGGGCTGACCTTCGACACGCGCGACAACCGCCTCTTCCCCACCGCCGGCGTCTACCTGCGCGCCACCACCGAGCTTGCCGCCGCGGGCTTCGGCTCGGACAACGAGTTCTTGCGTCACAAGGGTGTGGCGCGGTTCTACTACCCCCTCGGCTCGGGCATCGTCGCCAAGCTGAACATGGAGGGCGGCCACGTCACGAGCCCCTCCGAGGACGGGGTGCCGATCTTCGCGCGCTTCTTCCTGGGCGGCATCCTCGACGTGCGCGGCTTCCGCTTCCGCTCGCTGGGGCCGCGCGTGCCGCTGACGCAGTACACCGACCCGAACAGCTCGCCCATCCCCTACGGCGCGAACATCGGCGGCAACCTGCTGTACTTCCAGAACCTCGAGCTCGAGTTCCCGATCATCGACAAGGTCGGGATCCGGGGCGTGGTCTTCACCGACGCGGGCAACTCGTGGAACCTGGAAGAGAACTACTGCGACACTGCCGGCAAGGGCGTGCTCGCCGGCCAGGGCACGGCCTTCAAGGAGACCAGCCCTTGCTTCGACGGGCTGTCGAGCCTGGCCGCGCTCCGGACCTCTTACGGCTTCGGCATCCGCTGGTTCTCGCCGCTCGGCCCGCTGCGCTTCGAGTGGGGCTTCCCTTTCGCACCGCTCCCCTACGAAGAGTCGAGCGTGTTCGAGTTCACCATCGGCAACTTCTTCTGACGGCCCGAGGCAGCACGCATGGCGAGCGAGCCCTCCGACGACATCCCGCCCACACCGCGAAACGCGACCTCGGCACAAGACACCGAGCGCGATCTGACGGCGCCAGCGCCGGACGAGTGCGCGACCCGAGAGGCGCTGGACACCACGCTCGACGTCTCGACCACGCTCGCCAACAGCACCTTGCTCAGCGTCAAGGCCGCGGCCGACCGCGCGAGCGACCGCCCCGACCACCGCGCCGACGAGCTCGAGCGGCGCGTCGCGCAGCTCGAAGCCCGGCTCAAGGTGCTCGAGCTCGAGCGCGGCGTCGCGCCCCTGGGTGACAAGCGCTGGCTGTTCTGGGTGGGCCTCTTGCTCGCGCTCGTTCTGGGCTGGCAGCTGCGCGCCTGGCTCCGCTGAATTCCGGCTTGATTTCGAGGGGTTACCAGGCCGTTAAGCGAGTGCCAGGGGGACGGCTCCGTGGTATGCGAAGGGGCTCGGGCCCGCCAGCCTTCGGCTGGGCCGAACCCTCGACTTCATGCCCAATCCGCCGCCCCCCAGCCCGTCACCGCAAGACCACCCGATCAGCATCCAAGACGAGATGCGGACCTCGTATCTCGACTACGCGATGAGCGTGATCATCGGGCGCGCGATCCCGGACGTGCGCGACGGTCTCAAGCCGGTCCACCGCCGCATCTTGTACGCGATGCGAGACCTCAACCTGACGCCCGCCACCAGCTATCGCAAGTGCGCGCTGGTCGTCGGCGAGGTGATCGGCAAGTACCACCCGCACGGCGACGCTGCGGTCTACGACGCCCTCGTTCGCATGGCGCAGGACTTCTCGCTGCGCCACATGCTGGTCGACGGGCAGGGCAACTTCGGCTCGGTCGACGGCGATCCGCCCGCAGCCTATCGGTACACCGAGTGCCGCATGGCGAAGGTCGCCATGGAGCTGATGACCGACATCGAGAAGGAGACGGTGGACTTCACCCCGACCTTCGACGAGTCGGGCCAAGAGCCCACGGTCCTGCCGGCGCGCTTCCCCAACCTGCTGGTCAACGGCTCGGGCGGCATCGCGGTCGGCATGGCCACCAACATCCCGCCGCACAACCTGGTCGAGATCATCGACGCCACCATCCACTTGATCGAGAAGCCCGACGCCACCATCGAAGAGTTGATCGCCATCGTCCCGGGGCCCGACTTCCCCACCGGGGGCATCATCCACGGTCGCTCGGGGATCTGGCAGGCGTACCGGACCGGCCGCGGCAGCGTGGTGATGCGCGCCAAGACCGACGTCGAGAAGGTCGCCGGCAGCGCCGACCGCGAGCAGATAGTGGTCACCGAGATCCCGTATCAGGTCAACAAGGCCCGCCTCGCCGCCAAGATCGGGGAGATCATCCGGGACAAGCGGGTCGAGGGGATCCGCGAGGTCCGCGACGAGAGCGACCGCGACGGCATGCGCCTGGTGGTCGAGCTGAAGAAGGACGTCTTCCCGGACGTCATCTTGAACCAGCTCTACCGCCTGACCGACCTGCAGGCCTCGTTCGGGATCATCAACCTGTCGATCGTGCACGGCCGCCCGGCGGTGCTGGACTTGAAAGACACGCTGGTGCAGTTCATCGAGCACCGGCGCGAGGTGGTGAGCCGGCGCACGCGCTTCGAGCTTGCCCAGGCCGAGGCCCAGAAAGAGATCGTCGAAGGCCTGGGCATGGCGGTCACCGAGGTCGACCTCGTGATCCGGACCATCCGCCAGTCGCGGGACAGCGAAGAGGCCCGCGCTCGGTTGATGGCGCTCCCGCTCGCCGGGCTGGAAGAGTTCGTGCGCCGCGCCGGCCGGCCCGAGGCCGAGATCCAGGCCGCCGGGGCGGTGAAGGACTACCGGCTGTCCGAGCGGCAAGCCAAGGCCATCTTGGAGATGCGCCTCGCGAAGCTCACTGGCCTCGAGTACGAAAAGCTGGCCCACGAGTACGGCGCGCTGTGCGACGACATCACGCGGCTGCGCGCGATCTTGGCCGACGAAGCTCTCTTGATGGGCCTGATCGTCGGCGAGCTCCGCGAGGTGAAAGAGAAGCACGGCGAGCCGCGCCGCACCGAGATCGTCGACAACGAGGCCGAGATCCAGATCGAAGATCTGATCCAGGAAGAGCCGATGGTGGTGACCATCTCCCACCAGGGCTACATCAAGCGCACCGCGCTGAACGACTACAAGGCGCAGAAGCGTGGCGGCAAGGGCAACCGTGGGATGGAGGCGCGGGACGACGACTTCGTCAACCAGCTCTTCGTCGCCTCGACCCACAGCTTCGTCTTCTTCTTCAGCGATCGCGGCAAGCTCTATGTGAAGAAGGTCTACGAGATCCCGATGGCGGCTCGGCAGGCCAAGGGCCGCGCGATCGTCAACTTCCTGGGCATCGAAGAGGGCGAGCGCATCCGCGCCATCACGCCGATCGCGGGCTTCGAAGAGGGGCGCTTCGTGGTGACCCTCACCACCGGCGGCCAGATCAAGAAGACCGAGGTGATGGAGTACGAGAACTATCGCGAGAAGGGGATCATCGGCGTGAAGATCGCCGACGACGACCAGCTGCTCTCGGCCACCGTGACCGACGGGTCGCGAGAGTTCTTGATCGCCACCAAGAGCGGCAAGAGCATCCGCTTCGACGAGCAGCAGGTGCGCTCGATGGGCCGCGGCGCGGCCGGCGTGAAGGCCATCGAGCTCGAAGAGGGCGACCAGGTCGTCGGGTTCTGCGCCACCGACCCGCTCCGCACCCAGGTCTTGGCGGTGTGCGAGCGCGGGTATGGCAAGCGCACGCCGCTGGAAGAGTTCCGCCAGCAGAACCGCGGCGGCAAGGGCATCATCCTGATCGACGCCAGCGATCGCAACGGACCGGTGGTCGGCATCGCCCTGGTCACCGAAGCGGACGAGGTGATGCTGATCACCGACCGCGGTCAGACGATCCGCACCCGCGTCTCGGAGATCCGCGAGACCGGTCGCAACGCCCAAGGCGTGAAGGTAATGAGCGTGGAAGAGGGCGAGCGGGTGGTGGCGCTCGAGGCGATGAGCGAGAGCTCGTCGGGCCTCGACGACGAGAGCCTGCTCCCGCCCGAGGGCGAGGGCGGCTCCGAACCGCCCACCGGCGGCGAAGCGGCCCCGGGTGGCGAGCCGCCGATCGCGGGCTCGGGCGAGCCCGGCACGGACGACGGCGACGCGGGCAGCAGCGGCAGCGAGCCCGGCGACGCCTGAGGCAGCCGGGGCCGCGGCCGCCCGCCGCGTGACCGCTCACTTCGGGATCGGCGGCACGGTCACGGTGTTGATCGGCTGGACGCTGGCGCCCGCGGGGTACGCGTAGCTCACCGCCTGCGAATAGAAGCCGCCGCCGCCGCCGAAGGTGCCGCCGGTGGCCGCGCTGCCCCAGCCCCAGACGGTGAGGCCGATGGGGGCGTCGCTCTTGATCACGTGGACGCCGTTGTCGCAGCTGCCCTGCTTCTGGAAGTTGCCGGTGACCAGATCGACCCGAGTGAACTCGAACTGACCGGCGGTGCCCACCGGCTGCCAGCCCGACAGCGTGCCGGCGCAGCCCAAGCTGACGTCGTGAAACACGCCCTTTTGCTTGCTGCGCACGACGACCAGGTTCGTCTCTGGGTAGGTCGGATCGGTGAAGAAGGTGTATTGGCGAAGGAACTGCTGGGGCGGGATCACGTTCACGAACTCCGGATCGCCGCGGCAGTCCACCGGGTTGCCCATTTTGGCGCAGCCGGTCATGTGCGCCGACATGTAGAAGGGGTGGTTCTCGTCCTGGCTCTTGACCGCGAAGGGCCCGGGCGCCCAGAACTCGGCGACCTGACTGGTGGACAGCGACGTGGGGGCGCCGGGCGGCGGTGCGGGATCCCACGTCAAGGTCGTCCCGTTGACGGCGCCGACCAGCCGCCAAGGCACCGACTCGTCCTTGCCCGGGTAGCGCTCGCGATACCGGACCGCGACGTACTCGTACCCCAGCGCCTTGACCGGCGGGATCTGCTGGTGCGCCGAGTCGCACGCGGCATCCATCACGTCGATGCTCAGGCAGGTGGCCGCGCCCCAGACGGCGATGGGCTTGTCCGACTGGATGGGACTGCCGATCAGCGACGCGTTCTGCGTGAACTGCAAGATCTCGCCGCGCCCCAGGGTGTACGTCTGCGGCACGCCCTGACCGGCAGGGTTGACTCCGGGGCCGCCCGTGATGGCCGCGGTCGGGCTGATGGTCACGGTCGTACCGTCTTCGGCGGCGACGATGTCGACCGAGGGCTGGGCCACCGCGACCAGCTGGCTCTTTCGGAACGCGTCCACTGCGACGTAGTTCGTGTCCCACACCGACGTCGGCAAGAGCAGCGTCGCGCTGGTGGCGGCGCTCTGCCCGCCCCCGTAGGGGAAGATGTCGTAGACGACGGCCGGCGCCGAGGTGGTGATGTGGAAGGCCTGCCCTCGCCCGGTCCCCTTCACGTTCGCGAGGCTGGTGGTGTACGCCGGGGTCACGCCGGCAGGGCAGCTCGTGAGGACCGAGCCGTAGCGAGCCAAGAACAGGATCGCCACCTGCCCGGCGGGGATCTGCCCGCCCGGCAGCGGCGCGTAGGTGATCGACTGGCCCGTACCCGACGGGATGCGCGCGAACTGGCCGGGGTCGTAGCTCTGACCGGCGCGCTCGACGGTGACGCTGATCGGGTGCCCCCAGGTGTTGGCGACGAACGCGGCGAAACACGCGCCTTGACCGTCGGCGATGATGTCCGGCGGCACCGAGTAGTAGTCACAGCCGATGGTCGACTTGTTCTGCTTCGCGGCGTCGCACGCGGGAACGCACCCGCTGGCGCCACAGCCCTGATCCGGGGGGCACTGCGTGATCACGTTGCCCTTGCAGTCGAGCACGCTGTGCAGATCCGAGGAGCAGGTCTTGTCGCAGCCGCCGCCACCGTCGCCGCCGCCGATCCCGATGCCGCCGCCGGTGGCCCCGCCGCCGCCCGCGCCGATACCGCCGCCACCGCCTGCCGCGGTGCCGCCGGCGCCGCCGGCGCCACCGCCCGCAGTGCCCCCGCCACCCCCGCTGGTGGCACCGCACGCGGCCGCCGCGCCGAGCGACAGCACCACGCACGCGATCAACGCTTGCTTGCCCAGACGTCCCAACTGCCCCAACAGAATGCGTCCGTCGCCGCGCGTCATGCCTCAACGCTAGCTGAGTGCGCTCGCCTGCGCCAGAGCGGCGCGGCCCGCCGAGCACGCGGGCAGCTCTGCTAGGATGCCGGCCCGAATGGCCCGGTCTCGCGTCGCCCCACCTCCGCGCCCCAAGGCGCCGCGCCGCCGGCCGGCGGCTGCCGCGGCGCCCGCCGCTGCAAAGCCCAAGCCCCGCGCCGGCGCGCGCGTCGACGTCGCGCGAATGTTCGAGCTCTTGTGCCGGCAACACCCGGACGCCCACTGCGAGCTCGATCACACCGACGCATTTCAGCTGGTGGTCGCGACCGTGCTGAGCGCGCAGGCCACCGACGTCGCGGTGAACAAGGTGACGCCCGAGCTGTTTCGACGCTGGCGGACGGCGGCAGCGCTCGCCCGGGCCAAGCCCGCCGAGGTCGAGAAGGTGATCGGCAGCCTGGGGTTCTTTCGTCAGAAGACCAAGAGCATCACCGGGCTCGCGACCCGATTGGTCGAGCAGCACGGCGGCCAGGTGCCGCGTACGCTGGGCGAGCTCACGAAGCTCCCGGGGGTGGGTCGCAAGACGGCCAACGTGGTGCTGGGTGTGGCCTTCGGTGCGCCCGAGGGCGTGGTGGTCGACACCCACGTCCTCCGGCTGGCGCAGCGCCTGGGCTGGAGCCGCCACGACACGCCCGAGAAGGTCGAGCTCGATCTGATGCGCGCGCTCCCGAAGGAGCACTGGGACCGCGTCTCGCACACGCTCATCTTCCACGGCCGCCGGGTGTGCTCGGCGCGGAAACCCGCCTGCGCGGCCTGCAGCGTGAGTGAGCTCTGCCCGAGCGCTTTTCGAGCAGAGCAGATCGGGCGCAAGCCACCGCGGGTGCCCACCAGCGCGGCGCCCAAGCGCAGAGCGAAGAAGTGAACCCTGAGGGCGCTCACTCCTGAGACGGAGGTGACGCGCCTTCGTCCGCCGAGACCGCACCCGGGGCGCCGACCCCGGCGAAGTCCAGCGTGACCCCCGGCGCGCCGCGGCTCAGGGCGGCGCGGTGGTGCTCGGCGACCGGGCGCTTCTCGCCGCTCGCGGGGTCCACCACGACGTAGACGGTCTCGATCTCGGTCAGGACGGCCCCGCCCGGCCGTCGGCGGAACAGCCCGCGGAGCGTGAACGAGGTCGTGCCGACTCGCGCCGTGGTGACGGAGATCTCCAGCACGTCGTCGAAGCGTGCCGGCGCCTTCCACTCCGTCACCTGCCGCACGAGCCGCCAGTCGATGCCGGTGGTGGCTCCGTCCACCCCGCCGAACACGGCGCGCGAGAACTCGCAGGCTGCCACGTCCATGTACTCGCCGTAGCGCGCGTTGAAGACGATACCCTGCGCGTCGCACTCGGAGTAGCGCACGCGCAGGAAGAGCCGGAACGGGTCGGACACGGGGGTGCAGCGTACAACAGCGCCAACCGCGGAGCGCGCTCACTCGGGAGACGCCGGCTGGATCGGGAAGAACATCTGGAACGACGTGCCGACGCCCTCGGTGCTCTGCACTTCGATCCAACCGTTGTGAGCGCTGGCGCAGTTGTAGGCCTGGCTGAGCCCCAGCCCCGTGCCGTGGCCCGGCTCTTTGGTGGTGAAGAACGGCTCGAAGATCCGGGGCAGCACGTCGGCTGCGATGCCCGGCCCGTTGTCGCTCACCCGCAGCCAGGCGTACTCGCCGGCGGTGGCGCTCTCGGGCGCGTAAGGCGGCGGCTCGGCGATGCGCTGGGTCCCGGTCGCCAGGGTGATGAAGCCGCCGCGGGGCGCGACCGCGTCGCGCGCGTTCAGGCACAAGTTGAGCACCGCCTGTTGCGCCTCGTCCGGATCCAAGAGGGCCTTCGGCTCGTGGGGGTCGAGGGCCAGGCGGATCTCGATCTGGTCGGGCAGCGACGCCGCGAGCAAGCTCACGGTCCGGGCAACCACCGCGTTGACGGGAGACGACCCCAGCTTGGGCCGGGGGCCTCGCCCCAGGTCCATCAGCTGCGAGGAGAGGCGCAGCGCCTGTGCAACTGCCTCTTGGGCGTCGGGGACGAGCACCGACGCGTCGGGTTTCAGGTCGTCCAGGCAGCAGCTCACCACCATCAGGTAGTTCCGGAGATCGTGGGCGACGCCGCCGGCCAGGGCGCCGATGGCGTGCATGCGCTCAGCCTGGATCAAGCGCGCCTGCAAACGCTTGCGCTCGCGCTCTTCGGTCTCGAGGCGGCTTTGCATGCGCGCGAGCTCTTCGGTTCGCCGGGTCACCAGCGCGTCGAGCTTCACACGGGCGGACTGCTCTTCCGAGAGGCCGACGGCCAGCGAGTCCTTGCTCGACTTGAGCTCGAAGATCACCGCCGTGAGCAGGCGCGCCTTGACGTCGGCCAGGTACGCCGCGCAGTGCATCTTGAGGGCGCGTTCGGTCAGCTGCCGGCCCGTCCCCCGCGCCTCGCCCACCTGCGAGCGCCCGAGGTCCGAGAGGCGGTCACGCATCGGACGCTGCCTCGAGGTCGGCGCCACACCGCAGGCCCTTCAGGTGCTCGATGGCCAGGGCGACCTGGGGCCCCTCGAGAATGGAGCCGTGCTGCGGGCAGATGCGCTCGAAGTTGCGCGTCGCCAGGCCCGCCATGCAGGGCCCGAGGAGGGCGCCGGATGGCATGTACAGCTGGTGGAAGGCGGTCATCGCCTCGAGAAATCCGGCCCCCGCGAACAGCTCCCAGCGCTTCGACAGGCCACCGAACAAATCCGAGGTGAACGCGGTGCGGGTCTTCACGTCGTGGGTGATCATCGCGCCCGGCGAGTGCAGGAAGGGGGTCGGAATGAACTCGAGCTCGCGCCCGCTCTTCAGCACCAGCCGCCGGCCGTTCTCTTCGATGTCGTAGAAGGGCGAGCGCACCCCCAGCGAGCGGATCAGCCGAATGGTGTTCGGCGTGGCGACCACCTTGATCTCGGCGCGCAGCACCTCTTCGACTACAGCCAGGTTGCCGCACACGTCCGGATCCTGGTGACTGGCGACCACCCAGGTGACCTCGCCGGCGTCGACCACGTCGAGCACCTTGCGCATCACCACGTGAAAGTCCGGGATCGAGCCGGGGTCGATCAGCACCACGTCTTGCTCGTCGACCAACAGGTAGGCGTTACAGTGGAGCGCGGTCTCCGGATCGTGCCGCCCCACCCAGAACACGTCACGGGTCACAGCTACGGCGGTATCCAGCTCGCGAGACATCGACCCCCTCTTCTTGCTAATCATCGCCTCATCCCGCGCGCCCGAGCAAGCACCATGACGACCGTCGCCCGCATCGAGCTCTTCCACGTTGCTGTACCCCTTCCAGCCACTTTTCGTCCGAGCTGGATCCCCGGCTTTCCGCAGAACGAGAACCGCTTCACGCTGATCAAGCTCACGACCAGCGACGGCGTCGAGGGCTACAGCGCGGGCCCGTGCATGGGGCACGAGCGCGCCGGCCTGGGCGAGCTCGTGGGCCCGTATCTGATCGGCGCCGACGCCACGGACATCGATCTGGCGCAGCAGCGCCTCCGCGAGATGGGCTACCTCGGCTGGCGCAACTGGTGGATCGAGCCGGCCTTCTGGGACATCAAGGGCAAGCTGGCGAACCGGCCGGTGTACGAGCTGCTTGGCGGCAAGGCCCGCGACGTCGCGCTGTACGCCTCGACCGGCGAGGTGAAGCTTCCAAACGCGCGCATCGACGAGGCCGAAGCGCGGCTCAGCGAAGGGTTCTCGGCCCTCAAGCTCCGAGTGCACGACTTCGACCCCGCGGTGGACGAGCGGCAGGTGGTCGAGACCGCCCGGGCCATGGTCGGGCGGATGAAGCTCGGTGTGGACGTCAACCAGGCCTGGCGCGTGACCGCCATCGGCCCGGCGCCGCGCTGGGACCTGGCGCGCGCCAAGCGCTTCGCCGATGTGTGCGCCGACGCGGGGCTCGCCTGGGTCGAAGAGCCCTTGCCGATGGACGGCTACGACGATCTCTCGGAGCTGACGCGATACAGCCGCGTGCCCATCAGCGGGGCCGAGCTGCACACCGGCGGGCTGCCGGAGCTCCGGATGATGATCGAACGCCGCTGCTACTCCATCTTCCAACCCGACGCGATCTTCACCGGCGGCATCGCCCAGACGCTCGAGGTCGCGCTCCTGGCCAAGCAGGCGGGGCTGATCTACACGCCCCACACCTGGACCAACGGCATCGGGTTCGCGGTGAACCTGCAGCTCTACCTCGCGACCGACTCGCAGAAAGAGCTCGAGTACCCGCTGAACCCGCCGGGCTGGGTGCCCGAGGCGCGAGACGGCCTGCTCGAGACGCCGTTTCACCACCGTCGAGGCAAGCTCGCCGCGCCCACGCTCCCCGGGCTGGGCTTCCGCATCGACCCGAAGGCGCTGGCGCGCTACGGAAAGCGCTTCTTCGTGATGGACAAGAAACGCCTGGTCTGGTTCTCGCTCAAGACCCGAGGGCTCAAGGCCTCGCTCGAGATCGACAAGGCCCGCAAGGCCGCGGCGGCGCGGGGCTAGCCGACCGCGTAGACAGTGCGACCTGCGGGCGCGCGTTCCCCTGTGGCGTTTGTCGCCCACAGCGACACCGACCACGCCGTTGCGCGTTCCCCGGTGGCGTTTGTCGCCCACAGCGACACCGACCACGTCGGAGCGCGTTCCCCTGTGGCCATTGTCGCCCACAGCGACACCGACCACGTCGATGCGCGTTCGCCTGTGGCCGTTGTCGCCCACAGCGACACCGACCACGTCGGAGCGCTCCGGCGCGGAGCCCACAGCGACACCGACCACGCCGGAGCGCACCGGGGCGGAGCCCACAGCGACACCGACCACGCCGATGCGCGTTCCCCGGTGGCGTTTGTCGCCCACAGCGACACCGACCACCCCGGAGCGCACCGGGGCGGAGCCCACGGCGACACCGACCACGCCGGAGCGCGCCCGCAAGCTCGCGGTCGCGTGGGGATGCTAGCGACGAAACCGCGGGACCCTTCCCTTCCCCCCGCTGGGTCGCTAAAACCCGTCGGATGTTCCTGGGCTACGCCTGCCGCAGCTGCGGCGCCGAGCTTCGTCCCGACCAGGCGACGTACCGCTGTCCGGGCTGCGCGGGCAACCTGGACGTGCGGCCGGACTTCGGCAAGGCGAGCCGCGAGGCCATCAGCCAGAGCCGCGACCCGTCGCTCTGGCGATACGCCTCGCTCTTGCCGGTGCCAGTCCCGGACGACGACTCGGGCCCGCTCCGCGCCGTGGGCGGCACGCCGCTGGTCGCGGCGCCACGCCTCGCACGGCGGGTCGGGCTCGGCCGGCTCTGGCTGAAAGACGAGGGGCGGATGCCCACCGCCTCGCTCAAAGATCGCGCCAGCGCGGTGGTGGTGCAGCGGGCCCGGGCCCTCGGCAAGAGCCCGATCATCACCGCGTCCACGGGCAACGCCGGCGTGGCGCTGGCGGCGATGGCGCCCTGCGCGGGGATCGAGCCGGTGATCGTGGTCCCCGAGAGCGCGCCTCCGGCGAAGCTGGCGCAGCTCGCGGTCTTCGGTGCGCGCGTGGTGCTGGTGCGCGGCAGCTACGACGACGCCTTCGCGCTGAGCGAGGCCGCGGCGCGAGAGCTCGGCTGGTACTGCCGCAACACCGCCCAGAACCCGTTCACCACCGAGGGCAAGAAGACGGTTTCGTTCGAGGTCGCCGAGCAGCTGGGCTGGCGCGCGCCGGATCGGGTGTTCGTCTCGGTGGGGGACGGCAACATCCTGGTCGGCGTGCACAAGGGCTTCCGCGAGCTGGTCGAGCTCGGCTTCATCGACCGGATGCCCAAGCTCGTGGGCGTGCAGGCCCAGGGCTCGTCGCCCATCGCGCGGGCGTTCTTGGCCGGCAGCGATCGGATCGAGCCGTGCACGACCGACACCCTGGCCGACAGCATTGCCGCCGGAAACCCAGCCGACGGCGCGCGAGCGCTCGCGGCCGTGCGCGAGACCGGCGGCGCCTTCGTGATCGTCAGCGACGAAGAGATCCTCGCGGCCATCGCCACCCTCGGACAGGGCTCGCAGGTGTTCGCCGAGCCAGCGGCGGCCGCGGCCTTCGCCGGACTCGAGAAATGCGAGCTCGGCCCGGGGGAAGAGGTCGTGGTGCTGATCACCGGCAGCGGTCTGAAAGACGTCAGGGCTGCGATGCGCGCGGTCCGCTCGCGCCCGCGCAGCATCGACCCTACACTCGAGGCGCTGCGCGCAGCGCTGGCTCAGAAAGAAGGAACCCCATGATCGACCTCAGCGTGAACGAAGCCGGCCTGGCCAAGGCGGTGCAGCGTGCGAAAGAGAAGAACATCGTCGTCCCGACGCTCGCGCAGATGGTCGATCCGAAGAAGATCCCGGCCAAGGTGGTGCAGGGCCTCGCCGGCGTCGGCCTCTGGGACGTGAACCCGCTCAACCTGTTCCGGATCAACTGGCACAACGCCCCGGTCGAGAAGGGCGGCGGCTTCGGCGGCGTGAACTTCATCGAGCTGCCCAGCGCCCTGACCGGGGTCGAGGCGCGGATCATCGCGCTGGTCGGAAAATGGTTCCCGACCGGCGCCCACAAGGTCGGCGCGGCGTTCGGTTGTCTGGCGCCCCGGCTGGTCACCGGCCAGTTCGACCCGACCTCGCAGAAGGCCGTGTGGCCCTCGACCGGCAACTACTGCCGCGGCGGAGCCTACGACTCGGCGCTGCTCGGCTGCGAGTCGATCGCCATCTTGCCCGAGGGCATGAGCAAAGAGCGCTTCGAGTGGCTCTCGAAGGTGGCCGGCGAGGTGATCAAGACCCCGGGCACCGAGAGCAACGTGAAAGAGATCTTCGACAAGTGCTGGGAGCTCCGGCGCTCCGGCCAGTCGCTGATGATCTTCAACCAGTTCGAAGAGCTGGGGAACTACCTCTGGCACCACGAGGTCACCGGCCGAGCCATGGCCGAGGTGCTCGAGCGCGAGCTCGGGCCCAAGGGGCGCCTGGCGGGCCTCGCGGTCACCACCGGCTCGGCGGGCACCATCGCCGCCGGCGACTATTTGAAGAAGCACTTCCCCGGCAGCAAGATCGCGGCGAGCGAGGCGGCCCAGTGCCCCACCCTCTTGGCCAACGGCTTCGGCGAGCATCGCATCGAGGGCATCGGCGACAAGCACGTGCCCTGGATCCACAACGTGAAGAACACCGATCTGGTCGTGGCCATCGACGACGAGGCCAGCGTCTCGGCGCTTCGCCTGTTCAACGAGCCCGCGGGCAAGAAGCACCTGGCGAGCCGCGGCCTCGAGCCAGCGTTGATCGATCGACTGTCGCTGCTCGGCATCTCCGGCGCGGCCAACCTGCTCTCTGCCATCAAGCTGGCCAAGTGGTACGAGCTCGGGCACGAGAGCGTGGTGATGACCGTGCTCACCGACTCGGTCGAGATGTACCGCAGCCGCTTGAGCGAGCTGAACGCCGAGCGCGGCGCCTTCACCGAGATCGACGCCGCCATCGCCCACGAGCGCCACATCTTGGGGGTGGGCACCGACCTGATGGAGGAGCTCAGCTACCCCGCACGCAAGCGCGTGCACAGCCTCAAGTACTACACCTGGGTCGAGCAACAGGGGAGGACCTACGCCGAGATCCAAGAGCAGTGGCACGACGACGACTACTGGACGAACATCCCCAAGGTGGCGCCCCAGCTGGACGAGCTGATCGTCGAGTTCAACGCGCGGACGGGGCTCGGCTGATGCCGACCATCGACTTTTCGCTCAACGGCCAGCCCCGCCGGCTCGAGGTGCGAGAAGGCGAGTCGTTGCTCGACGCCCTGCGCGATCGCTGTGGCGTGATCTCGACCAAGGACGGCTGCCAGCCCCAGGGGCAGTGCGGCTGCTGCCTGGCGCTGGTGGACGGCCAGGCCAAGACCACCTGCGCGCTCAGCGCCGAGAAGGTCGCGGGCAAGCAGGTGGTGACGCTGGAGGGCTTGCCCGAGGGCGACCGCGCGCTCTTGGCCCGGGCGTTCGTCGCCACCGGCGGCCTGCAGTGCGGGTTCTGCATCCCGGGGTTCGCGCTGCGCGCCAAGCACCTCTGCGACAAGAACCCGAACCCGTCCCGGGCCGAGATCGCCAAGGCCATCGACGGGCATCTCTGCCGCTGCACCGGCTATGTGAAGATCGTCGACGCCATCGAGCTGTACGCCCGGGCCAAGCGCGGCGAGCCGCTGCCCGAGCTCGAGACCGACGCCGGCCTCGGCAAGCCCTATCCTCGCTACAAGGGCGAGCAGATGACCCTGGGGGATCGGCCTTACGTCGCGGATCTCACGCGCGAGGGCATGCTGCACGGCGCGCTGGTGCTCTCGCCCCACCCGCGCGCCAAGGTCACCCGCATCGACACCCAGAAGGCACTGGCGCACCCCGGCGTGCACGCCGTGGCCACCGCGGCCGACGTGCCGGGCGAGCGCTGGTACGGCCTCTTGTACAAGGACTGGCCGGCCTTCATCGCGCTGGGTGAAGAGGCGCGTTACGTGGGGGACGTGATCGCTGCGGTGGCGGCGGTGGACGAGGCCAGCGCGCGGGCGGCGGCCATCCTGGTCGAGGTCGAGTACGAGATCCTGACGCCGGTGCTCTCGCCCGACGAGGCGCTTGCCCCCGGCGCGCCCCAGGTGAACCCGACCCACGACAACGTGCTCTCACGCTCGGTCATCACCCGGGGCGACGCCGACGCCGCCCTCGCGTCGAGCGCCCACGTGGTCGAAGGCACCTGGCAGACCCAGCGCATCGAGCACCTCTACCTCGAGCCCGAGTGCGCGCTGGCCGAGCCGCTGCCCGGCGGAAAGATGGCCCTCTTCACCCAGGGTCAGGGCGTGTTCGACGATCGCCGGCAGGTCGCCGCGCTCTTGGGCATGGCCGAAGACGACTTGTACGTCGAGCTGGTGCCGAACGGCGGGGCCTTCGGCGGAAAAGAAGACATGAGCGTGCAGGCGCAGACCGCGCTCCTCTGCAAGCTCACGGGTCGCCCGGTGCGCATCGAGCTCACCCGGGAAGAGTCCATTCGCATCCATCCCAAGCGCCATCCGATCCGCATGCACTATCGGGTCGGGTGCGACGCCGAGGGGCGCCTGACCGCGGTCAAGGCGCGGATGCTCGGCGACTCGGGACCCTACGCCTCGGTCGGGGGCAAGGTGCTCGAGCGCGCCGCGGGCCACGCCTGCGGACCCTACCGGGTGCCCCACGTGGACGTCGAAGCCGTCGCCGCCTACACCAACAACCCGCCCTGCGGGGCGATGCGGGGCTTCGGCGCGAACCAGGCCAGCTTCGCCATCGAGGGCTGCCTCGACCTCTTGGCAAAGAAGGTGGGCATCGACGGCTATCAGATCCGCGATCGCAACATCGTGGCCATCGGCGACGTGTTCTCGACCGGGCAGATCCTCGAGAAGTCGGTAGGCATCCGCAAGACGCTCGAGGCGGTGAAGGCCGTCTACTACCAGGCCAAGGCCGCCGGCCGTGCCGTGGGCATCGGCTGCGGCATCAAGAACAGCGGCATCGGCAACGGCGTCCAAGAGTGGGGCAAGTGCCGGCTGGTGGTGGAAAATGACCTGACGGTCTCGCTCTACAACGGCTACACCGAGATGGGTCAGGGGCTGCTCACCATCTTGATCCAGTTCGCGACGGAGGTGACGGGCCTATCGGGCAGCGTGTTCCGCCCGAAGGTGGACTCGACCTTCGCCCTGGGCTGCGGGCAGACCACCGGCTCGCGCGCCACCCTGTTCGCCGGCAACGCGGTGAAGAGCGCCGCCGAGAAACTGCGGGCCGATCTCGATCGCGGCAAGGCCCTCGGCGATCTCGTGGGGCAGGTGTACGCCGCCGACGTGGTGATCGACGACACCACGCCCCTCGGCAAGCCCGTGGCCAAGATCAAGACCCACACCGCCTTCGGCTACGCGACTCAGATCTGCATCTTGGACGAGCAAGGGCGCATCGAGCGCTTCGTCGCGGCCCACGACGTCGGGCGCGTGGTCAACCCGGTGCTCTGCTCGGGCCAGGTCGAGGGGTCGGTGCACATGGGCCTGGGCTACGCGTTGACCGAAGAGCTGCCGGTCTCGAATGGCATGCCCGTCACCACCAAGCTGCGCGAGATCGGCGTCCTGCGCGCGAAGGACATGCCCGAGGTCGAGGTGATCTTGGTCGAAGATCCCGAGCCCGAGGGGCCGTTCGGCGCCAAGGGCGTGGGCGAAATCGGGCTCGTGCCGACGGCCGGAGCCGTGGCCGGCGCCCTCGAGGCCTTCGACGGCATCCGCCGCATGACGCTGCCGATGAAGGACTCGCCCGCCGCCCGGGCGATGAGCGTCGGCCGCATCAAGGGAGATCGGGAGAAGTGGCGCTGACCGGCGCAGGGCTCTTCCTCGACGGCGGCGCCGAGGTGCTCTCGATCGACGGCGGCACGGTCAGCGCCGTGGGGCAGGCCGCACCCGCGAGCGCCCGCGTCCTCGACTGCCGGGGACTCGCGCTCGGTCCCGGCGCGATCAACGCGCACACGCACCTCTACAGCGGGCTCGCACCGCTCGGCCTGCCGCCCCCAGAGCCGCCCCCCCAGAGCTTCTTGCAGATCCTCGAGCGCCTGTGGTGGCGCCTCGACTGCGCCCTCGACGAGCCTTCGCTCCGCGCCTCGGCCGAGCTCTACATCGCCGAGGCGCTGCTCGCCGGCACCACCACGCTGATCGACCACCACGAGTCGCCCTGCTTCATCGAGGGCTCCCTCGACGTCTTGGCCGACGCGGCCGAGCGCCTGGGCTGTCGGCTCGCCACCGGCTACGGCGCCACGGATCGGAACGGCGGTCCCGACGAAGGGCTCCGTGGACTGGACGAGTGCCGGCGCTTCGCCCGAGAGCGCCCGCGGCGCTTCGTGCGCCCGCTGGCGGCGCTCCACGCGTCGTTCACCGTGGGCGACGAGACCGTGCGGCACGCTGCCGATCTCGGACTGCCGATGCACGTCCACGTGGCCGAAGACGCCGCCGACGTCACCGACGCGAAGCAGCGCGGCTTCGCCGGTCCCCTCGAGCGCCTGCTCACGCTCGGCGCCCTGCCCCGGGGCTCGATCGTCGCGCACGGCGTGCACCTGACCCTGGCCCAAGTCCGCGCCGCCGACGATTCCGGGCTCTGGCTGGTGCAAAACCCGCGCTCCAACGCGGGCAACCGCGTCGGCTACGCCCGGGCGCTCGACGCAAGCACGCGCGTGGCCCTCGGCACCGACGGTTACCCCGCGGACATGCGGATCGAGCGCGCGGCGCTCCGAGAAGAGTCCGAAAGGGCGGGACACCCGCTGAGCGACGACACCGTGGCGGCGCGCGTCCGCGGCGGTCACGCGCTCGCGTCGAGCCTGTTCGGCGTGCGACTCGAGCCCGAGCTCGCGCCGGGGTGTGCAGCCGACGTGGTGGCCTGGCGCGGCGACGCGGTGATCCACGTGATCGTCGACGGCGAGCTGGTGGTCGAAAACGGCCGCCTGACCCGCGGCGATCTCGACGCCATTCGCGCTCACGCTCGGGAGCAGGCTCCACGCCTCTGGCAACGGATGAAAGAGCTGGCATGACCGAGATCGATCCCGATCGCCTGTATGCTTCGCTGGCTGACCTGGGCCAGATCGGCGCCTACCGCGACGAACGCTCGGGCCTGATGGGCGTGAACCGCTTGGCGCTCACCGCCGCCGACGGCGCCGGCCGCCGCCACGTGGTCGAGCGGATGAAAGCCTTGGGGCTGAGCGTGACGGTCGACCGCATCGGCAACGTGTACGCGCGGCGCGAGGGAACGCGACCCGATCTCGCTCCGGTGATGATGGGCTCGCACATCGACTCGGTCGAGACCGCGGGCCGCTTCGACGGCTGTCTGGGCGTGCTCGGCGGCCTGGAGGTGATCGCCACGCTGAACGATCACCGGATCGAGACCCTGCGCCCGGTGGTGGTCGCCTTCTTCACCGACGAAGAGGGCTCGCGCTTCGGCACCGACATGCTGGGCAGCGCCGTCGCCACCGGCAGGCTGCCGCTCGACGCCGCCTACGCGCTCCGCGACAAGCACGGAAAGGCCCTCCGGGACGAGCTCGCCGCCATCGGTTTTCTCGGCGACGCCCCCGAGCGGCTCGCCCCGCCGCACGCCTACCTCGAGTGTCACATCGAGCAAGGCCCGGTGCTGGCGTCGCACGGCACCCAGCTCGGCGTGGTGAGCGGCGTGCAGGCGATCAGCTGGCACGAGCTCAGCATCGTGGGCAAGAGCGCCCACGCCGGCACCACGCCCATGAGCCTGCGCGCCGATCCGGCCGTAGCCGCCGCCCGCATCGCGCTGTTCCTGCGCGAGCTGGCGGTGAGCGGGCGGTACGGCGAAGGCATGCGCACCACCATGGGCTCGATCGTCCCGCGCCCCGGCCTGGTCAACGTGGTCCCCGCGGAGGTGACCTGCACGGTGGATCTCCGAAACCCCGACGACGCCCAGATGCGCCGGGCCGAGGCCGACGTGCTCGCGTTCTACGCCGAGGTCGAGCGGCTCGAGCAAGTGACCGTGTCCTGGCGCCAGACCGCACGCACCGAGACGGTGACTTTCGCTGCGGCGGTACAGGCTCGGATCGAGGCCGCTGCCCGGGCCCGAGGGCTCTCCACCGAGCGCATCGTGTCGGGCGCGGGGCACGACGCCCAGGAGCTGGCCCGCATCACCCAGGCCGCGATGATCTTCGTCCCGGGCGAGCACGACGGGATCAGCCACAACCCCCGCGAGCTCTCGACCCGCGAGCAGTGCAAAAACGGCGTGAGCGTACTCTTCGACGTGCTGGTGACCCTCGCCAACCAGGAGCCCGCCCCATGACATCGACCCGAGTCGTCCGCGTAGCCATCACCGAGACGCGCAACGCCCATCCCGAGATGCCCACCGATCTCGCTCAGCTCGAGGGCAAGCTCGAGGCGGTGCGCGCCGCGAACGTGGCGCACCACGTCGAGCTGATGCGCGCGGCGAAGGCCCAGGGCGCGGCGATCATCGGCTTCGGCGAGCTGTTCACCGGCCCGTACTTCGCGCTCGGGAAAGACCCCTTGTGGTTCGGTCTGGCCGAAGACGCCGCCCGGGGCCCGACGGTGACCGAGCTGTCGGCGGCCGCGAAAGAGCTGTCCATGATCGTGGTCGCTCCGATCTACGAGCAGGGCCCCTCGGGCCAGCGGTTCAACACCGCGGTGGTGATCGACGAGCAGGGCGCGATTTTGGGCAAGTACCGCAAGACCCATCTGCCCTGCGGCGCGAACGAGCAAGGCAGCTTCGACGAGCCGTTCTATTACGACCGGAGCGACGGCAAGAACGGCAGCGGACCGGCCAACGTCTCGAAGAACCCGTTCTTTCCGGTCTTCCAGACCTCCGTCGGTCGCGTGGGCGTGGCCATCTGCTACGACCGACACTTCGAAGGCGTGATGTCCTCGCTCGCGCACGAGGGCGCCGAGCTGGTCTTCTCGCCGGCCGTGACCTTTGGTCAGAAGAGCCAGCGCATGTGGCAGCTCGAGTTCCAGGTGGACGCCGCGCGCCACAACCTGTTCATCGCCGGCTCGAACCGGCGCGGCAGCGAACCGCCGTGGGCTCAGCCCTACTTCGGCGAAAGCTACGTGACCGGCCCCAGCGGAGTGCTCCCGAACCTGAGCCAGCACCCGGATCTGGTCGTCGCCGACGTCGATCTCGGCGTCCTTGGCCGGCCCGACCCCTCCGGTTGGAACCTGCCGAGAGACGTGCGCCACGAGATCTACTCGAAGCGGAGCTGAGCCTCACCCGCCGACCCAGCTCACGCCGCTTCGTTCGAGCACGCTCCGGCCCAAGAGCGCCATCAGGCGCAGATAGGTCAGATCTACCTCGCCGCTCGCCTGGCCGCTGAGGGCCTGGGCCGGGTCCGCCTCGGCAGAGGTCAGCTCGAACCCCTCGCCGCGGTAGGTGGCTCGCCCGTCGGCGAAGGCAGCGAAGAAAGCCTGGCCCGAGAAGCGCCCGAGCACTTCGAAGCCCGATTCGGTACGCTCGACGAAGAACCCGTCGCGGTGCGTGTGCCGCCGAAACTCTTCCCGGCTGCCGAAGAAGCGGGGCTTGATCAGATACGGGCCGCCGTCTTCCGGACAGAAGACGTCGCAGTTGCCGCACTCGTTGCAGAAGTCGGCAAAGTTGGCGATCTGGTGCTTCTGCTCGACCGTGAGCGTGCCCTCGCTCTTCACTTCGAAGGCGCCGGAGGCCCCGAGGGTCACTTTCTGAATCGGCACGACCATCCGCGGCAGCTGATAAGTGAAGTTGGCGTCGTTGGGGCAGACCGGGACGCACTTGTCGCACGTCAGGCAGTCGAACAGCACCAGGTGCGAGCCGACCTTCTTGGGCGGCTTGTTGGTGGCCGCTCGGCCGTAGCGTGGGTCGTTCACCAGACCGTCGACGTACCTCGTCGTGTTGCCGAGCCTCGCCTGCGAGACGTCTTCCGTGGCGCCCTGCCCCGAGGCGCGCTGGACGAAGGCGTCGATGGTAGTCGCCCCCACCGCGTCCATGCGCCGGCCCAGCTCGCGGAAGTAAGCCTCGAGCCGGGCGTAACCGCCGGTGCGGAGCAGGTCGGTGCAGACCGTGACCGGCGTGAGGCCCAGCGCCACCGCGTCCGGGAAGTTCTTGGCGTCGATCCCGGCAGAAAACGAGATCGGGAAGCGATCGCCGAAGGTGTCACGGAGGCGCCGCACCAGGGTCATGGCCAGGACGTGGAGCGGTTGCCCGGACAGGTACATCGCCTTCTCGGACGCAGGGAAGAAGCTGCGCTCGTTGTTCACGATCAGCGTGTTGCTGAACTTCACGCCGAACCCACGGCCCAGGGCCCGGGCCTTGTCGCCCAGGCGCCCGACGAAGCCCACGGCTTGCTCCCAGCTCGCGTCCTTCTCGAAGGCCTCGTCGGGCACGTGATCGGCGTAGCCGAGCACGTCGTTCAAGAGCCGCCGCACCTCGCCCTTGCCGAGCAGCGTGGGGTTCAGCTTCACGATCGTGTGCAGCCCGACCTGCTCCAGCAGATACTCGCAGATGCGCTCGATCTCGTCGGGCGGGCAGCCGTGGAAGGTCGAGAGCGTCAGCGTGTCCGAGACGCGCGTGCGAAAGGGCAGATCGCGGTACGGCGCGAAGGCCGGGGGGATCTGCGCGCGCAGGCGCTCGACCACCGCCGTCGCGTCGAGCATGCCGTGCAGAAAGGCCTGCACGCGCTCGCTCTGGATGCCCGCCAGGTCGTACCCCACGCTCATGTCGAAGACCACGCGGTCGAAGCCGGGCAAGAGCTCGAGCTTGCCGCTGGCGATCAAGATCTCGATCAGCATCGAGGCCTTGACGTATTCCTCGAGCGACTGCTCGAGCGTCAGCTCTTGCGACCACTCGACGTTGTAGCCGATGGTCTGAGCGTCGATACACGGCCGGGGGATCTGGAGGCGGTCCATGATCTGGACCGTCTTGAGCTCGAAGATGCGCCCGCCGCCCAGGAACGACAGCACTATGTTCTGTGCCAGCTGCGAGTGCGGGCCGGCTGCAGGCCCGAGCGGCGACGAGGCGACGTGGCCGTGGAAGGCGACCGACAGATCTTTGCCAGGCAGCCCACGCACCATCTTCTTCGCCGGAAGGTGGAAGATGGCCTGCTCTTGCTCGAGCCCGGCGAAGGCTCGGGTGACCAGCCGCGCGAACGGATACGGAACCAGCTCGGCCATGGGAGGCGATGATATCCGCTCACGCGCGCGCGCGGAACTTGGCGATCAGCTCTTCCGACGCGGTGTACGGGTCGGTCTCGAGGCGCGCGACCCGGGCGGCTGCGGCCTCGATCTCGGCGCCGAGCTCGGCGACGGCCTCTTCGGCCAGTGCGTCACGCAGGAAGGTGAGCATCTCGAGGTGCCGGCGCTCGGCCCGCCGCGCCTGGCCGGCGTCGGTGTCGAGCCACGCGCGGTGCTCGCGCAGCTTGCCCTCGAGCTCGTCGACGCCCTGCCCCCGCGTCGCGGCGGTCTTCACGATGGCCGGTGTCCAGCCCGCGCCGCGTGCGCCGGCCTCGGCGTGGGCGTTCACGGTGACGGCGCTGTGCCCGCGGCCCTTCGATGCCGCGACCGAATAGAGGTCCCCGCTCAGCGCGAGCATCACCTCGAGATCGCGCATCGTGGCATCGGCGCCGTCGCGGTCGGCCTTGTTGACGGCGAACACGTCCGCGCACTCCAAGATCCCGGCCTTGATGGCCTGCACGTCGTCGCCGAGCCCCGGCGCCATCACCACCAGCGTGGTGTGGGCCATGCGCGTGACCTCGAGCTCGTCTTGCCCCACCCCCACGGTCTCGACGATCACCACCTGGGCGCCCCACGCGTCCAAGATGCGGCTGATGTCGCTGGTCGAGCGCGACAGGCCGCCCAGGGCGCCGCGGGTGGCCACCGAGCGGATGAAGACCTCGGGGTCTTCGAAGTGCCGCTGCATCCGGATCCGGTCGCCCAGGATGGCTCCGCCCGAGAACGGGCTGGTCGGGTCGACCGCCACGACGCCCACCCGGCCGCCGCGAGCGCGCAGGCGCGTGATCAGCTGATCGGTGAGCGTGCTCTTGCCCGCGCCGGGCGTGCCCGTGACGCCGATCACCCAGGCATCCCGGCTCTGTGGGTAGAGCTCCTTCATGAGCTCGCGGTGACCGGGCAGACGATCATCGACGGCCCGGCAGGCCCGCGCCGCGGCCCGGGTCTCCCCGGAAAGCACCCGCGCGGCGAGCTCGCTCGGCATCGCCGCCCCTCACCCCCGCTCGCGCTTGCGCTGTTCCATGATGCGCTCGACGGTGCGGGTCGTCATGCGGCCCTCGCGCACCTCGGGATCGGCCAGCAGGCGCTTGTGGAAATCGATGTTGGTGCGAATGCCACCGATGATGAACTCGTCGAGCGCGCGGTCCATGCGAACGATGGCCTGCTCGCGGGTCGGGGCGTGAACGATCACCTTGGCCAGCAGCGAGTCGTAGTGCTGCGGCACCGTCCACCCGCCGTAGACGCCCGAGTCGACCCGCACCCCGCCGCCACCCGGCGGGTGGTACTCGGTGATGAGGCCAGGCCAGGGCGCGAAGGTCTCGGGATCTTCCGCCATGATCCGACACTCGAGGGCGTGCCCGCGGAACTTCCAGGGGCGGGTGTCGGGCAGCTCGAGCTTCTCGCCGGCGGCCACCCGCAGCTGCTCGACCACCAGGTCGACGCCGGTCACCAGCTCGGTCACCGGGTGCTCGACCTGCACGCGGGTGTTCATCTCCATGAAGTAGAGGCTCTTGTCCTCGTCCATCAAGAACTCGAGGGTGCCGAGGCTGGTGTAGCCGGTCTCGCGGATGGCCTTGCGGATGCGCTCGCCCATCTCCGAGCGCAGCTTTTCGCTCATCGCGCGGCTGGGGGACTCCTCCACCAGCTTCTGGTTTCGGCGCTGCAGCGAGCACTCGCGCTCGCCCATGGTCCACACCTGCCCGTGGTCGTCGGCCAAGGCCTGGAACTCGATGTGCCGCGGTCGCTCGACGAAGCGCTCGAGATACAGCTCGGGGTTCTTGAAGCTGGCCATGGCCTCGGCCGTGCAGCTCTCGAACGCGCGCCGGACCTCCGAGAGCTTGCGCACGATGCGCATTCCCCGCCCGCCGCCGCCGCCTCGGGCCTTCATCATCACCGGAAGCCCGACTCGCTTGGCCTCGCTCTCGGCGTGGCTCGCGCTGGTCAGCGCCTCGCTGCCCGGCAAGAGCGGAAGGCCGAACCGGCGCGCCGCTTCGCGGCCCGTGAGCTTGTCGCCCCAGAGCTTCATCGCCTCGGGTTTCGGCCCGATGAAGGTCAGCCCGCAGCGCGCGACGATCTGCGCGAACTCGGAGTTCTCGCTCAAGAAGCCGTACCCGGGGTGGATCGCGTCCGCTCCGGCTATCTCTGCCGCGCTGATGATCGCCGGGACGTTCAGATAGCTCTGCGCGGCGGCCGCCGGACCGATGCACACCGCCTCGTCGGCAAAGCGCACGTGCAGCGCCTTCGAGTCGACCTCCGAGTGCACGGCGACGGTCTTGACCCCGAGCTCGCGACAGGCGCGAATCACGCGCATCGCGATCTCGCCCCGGTTGGCGATGAGGACCTTGCGGAACATGACTCAGCTCTTCTTGAGCTTGAAGAGCTTCTGGCCGAACTCCACGCTCTGGCCGTTCTCGACCAAGGCCTCGAGAATGGTTCCGGGGAACTCGGCTTCAATCTCGTTCATCAGCTTCATGGCCTCGACGATGCACAGCGTCTGGCCTTTCTTCACGGTCGCCCCGATCTCGACGAAGGGCTCGGCGTCGGGCGCGGGGGCGCGATAGAAGGTGCCCACGAAGGGCGAGGTGATGAACACCACGCTCGGGTCACCCTTTTCCTCTTTCACGGGAGCGTGGGCCGGGGCCGCAGTGACGGTGACTTGCGGCGCGTGCGCCGCGCTGACGACGGGAGCGCCGCGAGCCATCGAGACGCGTACGCGCACCTTCTCGTCTTCGTACTCGAACTCGGAAGCGCCGCCGTCTTCGAGGGTCTTGAGCAGGTTCTTGATCTGCTTCAGCGGGAGGTCCATCGCGCGGGACGCTACTCCGAGAGCAAGATCCGGGTAAAGCGCGTCATTTACTGGCCGGTCCGCGAAGCGGCTTTCGCGCCCACCGTCCGGCGTGACGCCGTGCGGCGCCGCGACTCAGCGCGCCGCGCGCAGCCGATCGACCAGCCCGCGCAGCGCGAGCAGATACGAATCGGCACCGAAGCCAGAGACCCGGGCGACACAAGCCGGGGCCACGCACGACTTGTGCCGGAACGGCTCCCGCGCGTCGGGGTTCGTCAGGTGGACTTCGATCGCAGGCTGCGTCGCGCCGGCCAGCGAATCGTGGAGCGCGTAGGACGTGTGGGTCAGGGCACCGGGGTTGATCAAGATCCCCGCGATCCCGTCGTCGTCCGCCGCGTTGATCCAATCGATCAGCTGGCCTTCGTGGTTGCTCTGGCGGCAGATCACCTCGACGCCGAGCTCGCGGGCCGACACGGTCAGGCGCTCGTGGATCTGCGGCAGCGTGGTCGTGCCGTAGATCTCGGGCTGGCGGCGACCCAGACGATCGAGGTTCGGCCCGCTGAGCACCAAGATGCGCTCGAGCCGAGCGCCTCGCTTCCGGTGGCGTGGCGGCACGCGCGGTGCGGCCGAACGTCGCACCTTGACCGCCGGTGCCCCGCGGCGCGAGCGCGTCGTCATGACGACTAGCCCAGCTCTTCGACCAGCTTGGGGGCGGCCACTCTGAGCAGGAACCGACCTTTGCCCAGGTTGCCCTCGGGCGACATGGTGATCGCGACGAAGTAGTTCTCGTTGAGCACGCGAATGAGCGTGACCATCTTGGCGCTCTTGAAGGCGACCTCGCGAGTGTCCCCTGCATCGAGCATCTCGGAGGCGCGCTGGATGGCTTTGACCACCACGCTCACCTCTGCCCCCACGGTCTCGATGTCGAAGGGCGAGTCACCCTTGGCGTAGCTCTCGAGGGGAATGCCTTCGAAGTCCATGAGGAGGCCGGCCATCCCGCCCTCCACCCCATCGACCATGCCCTGCAGGGCCTCCTTGAACATGGGCCAAATCGTACTTTCTTTGGCCGGCGCGAGTGAATGTTTCTGCGTTGCCCCCGGGGGCGGCCCCGCCCCGGACCTGGCCCCAGAGAGAGGCCGCGGGGCCGGAGGGGGCTCGCGCGGGCGGCACAAATCCCGGGATCTTTCCGGTCCGGCCCCCCTGCCGCCATGGGGCTTGCACCCGGACGCCGGCTGGGGGATTTACGCCAAGGAGATCTGTCCGCTGACCGTCCTTGACCCCCCCGACGCCGAGCGGCTACCTTCCCGTTCCGCTCGAGGCGCGTGGCTTCGAGCGTTGAACTAGCTCGCTCGATAGGTATTC
This sequence comes from Myxococcales bacterium, assembly GCA_016191785.1. Classification (GTDB taxonomy): domain Bacteria; phylum Myxococcota_A; class Polyangia; order Polyangiales; family Polyangiaceae; genus JADJKB01. The sequence continues at coordinate 44,513 of JACPVJ010000090.1, forward strand.
GAAGCCCATGCGTGCGCGAGCGGGGGATCCGCCCCGCACAATGACACAGAAGGTCCTCGCCGGACGGGCCGACGATCCAGAGCTGAAGGGCGAGCTGGTCCGCGTGAAGGTGGACCAGGTCATCCTGGCGCGCGAGCCCCAGCGCGTTCTGGCCGAGGCGCTCCACGCCGGCATGAAGAAGTGCGCGGTCGAGGTCGCGGTCGCGTACGACACGCGTTGCGTGACGTCGGACGGCGCCGAAACCGCGGGCGACCGCGTGATGCGAGCCGCGCTCGGAACGGGCCTCTTGCTCTCGCGCCCCGGGATCGGGTTCCCGGCACCGGTGCACCTCGAGCGCTTCGGCAGCCCGGCACGCCTGGCGCTCACCGACGAGCCGCGCCTCGCGGCGGTGGGCGGGGCGGGCATGCTCACCCTGGTCTCGGCGCCGTCACAGCTCGCCGAGGCGCTGTCCACCGGCGCCATCTGGCTCCGGCCTCCGCGCAGCGTGCAGGTCCTCTTGTCGGGCAGGATCCGCCCGTTCGTCTGCGTGCGCGACGTCGCGCTCGAGCTGGTGCGGCGCGGCCTGGGCGACACGATCCAGCGCGTCGATCGCGAGCACCAGGCGCCCGTGGTCGTCGAGTTCGCCGGGCCCAGCGCGCGCCTTCTGTCGGTCCCCGATCGTGCGGTGCTCGCCGCCTTGGGCCCGCATCTCGGCGCCTCCGCAGCGGTGTTCGTCAGCGACGAGAAGACCGAGGTCTACCTCCGAGACCAGCGCCGCTCGAAGGCGCATCGCAGTCTTGTGCCCGATCCCGGCGCTCCGTGCGACGACGTGATCAGCGTCGACCTGTCGGCCGTCGATCCGCTGGTCATGGACGAGCAGGGCGTGGTCCGCCCGGTGCGCGAGCTCGCCGGCAAGCCGGTGGTGCAGGTGGTGCTCGGGGGCGATACCGGCGCTTCGCTGCGTGATCTCCTGGCCGCAGCGGCGCTGCTCAAGAGCAAGCGCGTGCCGCCTCGGCTGGACCTGCTCATCGCACCACCGTCGCGACAAGCCCTCGAAGTCCTCGCCCACTCCGGTGCGCTGGTCGACTTGATCGCCACCGGCGCCCGCTTGATCGAACCCGATCAGCGACTGGTGACCGGTGAGCTGTATCCGCCGCCGGCCGGCGGGGTCTCGCTCCGCACCTGTGATCCCGAGCCCAGCGCCCCGCTCGACCGCCGGTTCGTCGTCGCGTCGGCCGAGACCATCGCCTACGCGGTGGCCTCGGGCACGGTGGGTGACCCGCGCTCGTTCAAGCGGCCGGTGCGGGTCACGGTGCCGCGCACCTTGCCGACCGACGACGTCTTGATCGTGCGCAAGACCAAAGGCAAGGGCAAGGCCGAGGGAGAGGGCGGCAAGCCGGGCCTCTCGACGCCGCCTCCACCCGTCGGCTGGACTGGCGCGGCGACGCTCGCGGTGGTCAAGGAGCGCACCGTGCCCACGGCCCCGAGCGCCATGCTGCTCACCAGCCTCGACGCGGTTCGCTGGGCGGCGCGTCACGCTTCCGATCTGGGCGCGCCGCTCCGCGCCGTAATCGCCGAGCACGTGCCGGCGGGCATGGTCCCGGTGTTCGCAGCCTTGGGCATCGCCGCCTTCACGACCGACGCAGCGACGATGAAGAAGCTCGCCCAAGAGCCGAGCCTGTCGCTCCCCGCACCGGGCGGCACGGACGTGGTCGCGATGGCCGGTACGACGAAGACCGAGCTCCGCTGGTCCGCGGTGGGCGCCGAGCGCGCCTGGACCGAGGCGGGGACCGCCCGCGGCTCGACCGCGACCGCCAAACCGGCGCGCTGAATCCCACCTCGGCCTTCCGTCGACGCGGGCCACGCCCTTGCTCTATGCTCCGGGGCCATGCGAAGCGCGAAGGTTCTGGGGGTGGTGTGCGGTCTGACTCTCGCGGGGCCGGCGTGGGCAGAGGAGGGGACCGACGCCGCTCCGAAGAAACCCGAAGCCGAAGCGCCGGCCGCCGAAGCCACCCCGCCCGAAGCCGGCAAAACCGCAGCCAAGAAGCCCGCCGACGCCGTGGCCAAAGAGTCCGCCGAGGCGGGCACGGCAGCAAAGCCGGACACCAGCGCCGCGCTCGACGAGGCCGAGGCCAAGGCCAAGAGCGAGAGCGCCTACGGCCACGGTCGTCAGTTCGGGCTCCGTGGTGGACTGGTCGGCGGCTATCGAATGGTGTTCCGGTACGACCGCTCGCCCTTGTGCAACTACCTCGACGAGACCAAGAGCGTGAAGGACCAACAGAAGTTCTGCGGCCACCCGTCGCCGCTGGCGGCCGAGGTCGCGATCAGCTTCGCACCCATCGACTCGATCGAGCCCTTTGCGTTCGGCCGCTTCGGGCTCGGGCCCGAGAAGAAGACCGACACCGATCCGGTGCTGATCTTCGGCGCGGGTCTTCGCGTCTACACGATGTCCGACTCGGCGTTCAAGATCTTCATCGAGCCGGCCCTCGGCGTCGAGCTCGAAGGGGGCCGCGGCTCGACCGACTTCCAGGTCAATGACCCGGAGTACAAGAAGGACATCCTGTTCCACCTGGCCGCGGGCCCGCAGTACGACTTCGCCAAGATGATCGGCCTCTACCTGGACGCCGGCATCACCACCGGCATCTTGCGCAGCATCCACTCGAACCTCGAGCTGCAGCTGGGCCTGCAATTCCGGGCACCGTGACGAGCCCGCGACCGTTCCGCGTGCTGGGCGTGCAGCAGGTGGCCCTCGCCGCCCGCGACAAGAGCGCGCTGCGCCGGCTCTGGCTCGACACTTTGGGGCTGCCGTTGGTCGCCGAGAAGCGCATGGAGCGCGAGAACGTCGACGAAGACATCACCGCAGCCGGCGCAGGCCCCTTCCGCGTCGAGATCGATCTCATGCAGCCCATCGATCCAGAGAAGAAGCCCGCCGTGCACGAGGTGCCGCTCAACCACCTCGGCCTCTGGATCGACGACTTACCGAGGGCAGTCGAGTGGCTCACGGCCCAGGGTGTGCGCTTCACCCCCGGCGGCATCCGACCGGGGGCAGCGGGCCACGACATCTGCTTCATCCACCCCAAGGGCAACGCAGAGTCGCCCCTCGGCGGCGAGGGCGTGCTGATCGAGCTGGTGCAGGCGCCGCCGGAAGTGATCGCGGCATTCGACGCACTCGTCGGTTGAAGCCCTCCAGCAAGTCTTGCACGGCATCGCCGCCCCGAGTGCGGTCGGACGCAAAGGCTGCGATGACACCGATCAGGCGGTGAGTCCGAATGCTGTCCCGTGGCTCGCGGCTCGGGCTATCGTTTGGGCTGCGATCACCGAACCGGAGAGCACCATGAAGCCGAGTCGCAAGCCCGCCATCACCCTGAGACGGCTGTCTCCGGCCATCGTCGCGCTGGGACTCGTCGGCGCCTGCGGCGACGAAGAAGCCGCCAAGTCCGGCTCGGGCGGCGCGGGCACGGGAGGGGCGACAGGGGGCAGCGCCGGCTCGGGCGGAGGAAGCTCGGGTGGGGCGGCGGGGTCGGCCGGCGCCGACGCCCAGAGCGACGCCGAGAGCGACGCGAGCCCCGACGCCGGAGACGCAGGCAGCGCCGCGTGCGGCAGCTGCCACGGCACGCTCGAAGCGAAGATGGCCGCCGGCGCCCACGCCAAGCTCGAGCAGGGGTGCCTGGGTTGCCACCAAGGCGCGCTCGCGCACCAGGCGAACCCCGGGCAGGTGAAGGCCAAGGTCGACTTTGCCGTCGCGCTCTGCGCCACGTGCCACAAGGATCACGCCTCGACGTTCTTGCACAGCGACACGGTGAAGGCGGGCAACTTCGGCGGCTCGATCAAGACCTCGAAATACGCCGAGTTTCCCGCGTACAAGCACCTGATGGGCGGCCACGGGTTCACGCTCGAGTACAACGAAGAACGCGCCCACGCGTACCTGCTCAAGGACCACCGTGAAATCGCTCGCAAGCAGAACACGGTCTGCCTGCAGTGCAAGAGCACGCCCGTCACCTACTACTTCAACGAGCAGCGACGCGGCCAGTACCCCTTCAGTCTCGCGACGACTTGGGACCAAGCCATTCAGTCCATCACCGCCAACTGGGGTGAGACTCTCGACTACGGCACCGGTTGCACGCACTGCCACGATCCGCACGGCGGTGGGTTCCGGTTGGTCCGCAAGGCGATGATCACGTCGATCATGGAGCGCGGCACCGACCCCTACTCGGCCACGCTGAACTACTACCCGAAGACGCCCGCCGACCTCTTCGCGAAGATGAACGAGAAGGCACCCGACGGAAAGCTCACCTACGCCGCGAAGCGCCTGGCCGGCACCTTGACCTGCGCGCAGTGCCACGTCGAGTACGTCTGCGGCCCCGGCATCGACAAGGACAAGGGCGTCTTGCGCGACGACTTCCCGTGGCGGAAGCTGAAGGATCTCGAGCAGTACTACCTGGTCAAGTACAACACCATCCAAGACTGGAAGCACGCGGGCACCGGCTTGCCCGGCATCAAGGCCCAGCACCCCGAGACCGAGTTCTACTGGGACAGCAAGCACTACAACGCCGAGGTGTCGTGTGCGGACTGCCACATGAGCAAGAGCGGGAACACCGTGAACCACTTCGCGACGTCGCCGTTCAAGTCCCCCGAGACCATCTGCTCGAAGTGTCACCTCAGCGACTGGGCTACCCGCGTGCAGACCATGAAGGGCTACCAAGATCAGACCTCGGTCCAAGCCAAGACGGTCGAACAAGGGCTCGATCAGGTGCTGACCAAGATCGAGTCTCTGGCGACGGACCCGACGTTCGACCCGCAAAAGCTCAAGGAGGCGAAGCAGCTCTTCATGCGTGCGCTGCTCTGGTGGGAGTTCACCGTCGTGTCCGAGAACTCGATGGGGGCCCACAACCCGCCCGAGGCAAAGACCAACCTGGACACGGCCACCGCGGACGTGGCCAAGGCTAAGACGCTGCTCGGGCTCTGACTCGCTTCCGGGCGAGGTCGAGCCCCCAGAGCAGAGGGCACCCCAGCGCCGCGAGCGCCACGAAGTGGGCAGGCACGGGCCCGGTGCCGATGGCGCTCGCCACCGGCGGGAAGTAGAGCACCGCCCAGCCGAATGCCAGCTCCAGGCCCACGCCGATCACGAAGAAGGGGTTCGAGACCAGGCCGAGATCCAGGCCCGAGCGGAGCTCGAACCGGCGTCCCACCAGATTGGCGATCTGCACGAAGATCACGCTGACCAGCGTGATGCCGGTCGCTCCGCGGTAGAGCGGGTCGGCGGCGGGGGGGATCTCGCCGAACCGCCAGCCGCCGGCGACCAGCACGGTGAAGAACATGGCCATCGACCAGGCCGCCTGGATGACACCCAAGAACAGGTAGCTCCGCAAGAGCAGCGCCCGGCTGAGCAGGCGCCCCTTCGCTCCGCGCGGGGGTCGCTTCATCGCTTCGCCGTCCGGCGGCTCCTGCCCGAGGCCGATGGCGGGGACCATGTCGGTCCCGAGGTCGATGGTCAGGATCTGGAGCACCGTCAGCCCCAGCGGCACCGGCAGCGCCACGTAGGCCAGAAAGGGGACGATCTCGGGCACGTTGCTGGCCAGCACGTAGCTCGTGAACTTCTGCACGTTGGAGAAGACCGCCCGCCCTTCTTCGATCCCCGCCACGATGCTGGAAAAGTCGTCGTCCATGAGGACGATCTGCGCGGCTTCGCGCGCCACCGCCGTGCCGCTGATCCCCATCGCGACCCCCACGTCCGCCGCGCGCAACGCCGGCGCGTCGTTGACTCCGTCGCCGGTCATGGCGACGGTCAGGCCCATCCGCTTGAGCGCCGCCACGATGGCCAGCTTCTGCTCGGGCGTGGTGCGCGCGAAGACGCGGGTCCCCCTTCGCAGGACCTCGACCAGCTCGTCTTGATGGAAGCCGGCGAGCGCAACACCGGTCTCTACGGCGTCCGCCGGGGCTCCGGCCTCGAGGATCCCAGCCTGCTGGGCGATGGCCCGGGCCGTGTCGGGGTGGTCGCCGGTGATCAGCACCACCCGTACCCCCGCCTCGCGGCACCGCGCGACGGCGCTCGGCACTCCGTCGCGCAGCGGATCTTCGAGGCACAAGAACGCTTGCAGCGTGAGCTGGTCGTCGAGCTCGGGCTCGCGAGCCCCGGTCTCGTCTACCGACAGGGCCCGCGACGCAACGGCGATGACGCGGAGCCCGCCGGACGCGAGGCGGTGGACCGTGGCGTCGGCCTCGCGCAGCCGCTCGGGGTCGGCGACCTCGTGCCCTTTGCCGCACGCGACGCGGGCCAGGTGCGGCCGGACGACCTCCCACGCGCCCTTGATCACGAAGCGCGGCTGACCCTCGAGCTCGACGACGCTCGCCGCGCGCCGCAGCGCCACGTCGAACGGCAGGTGTCGCACGATGCTCCGGCCCACGCGCTCGGGCTCGCCGCCGGCCCGTGCGAAGGCCGCGGCGGCCGCCACGTCGAGCGGGTCGCCACTCTGCCCGCGGGCCTCGGAGTGGAGCTCGGACGCCCCCACCGCCGCCTCGAGCGCGCCACGAAAGGGCTCGCCTTCGAGCGCCTCGCCACGCGCGTCGACCACGCGGACCACGCTCAGGTCGTTCTTGGTCAAGGTGCCGGTCTTGTCCGTGCAGATCACCTCCACCGCGCCCAGCGCCTCGACGGCGTTCAGGCTCTTGACCAGCACTCGCTTCTTCGAGAGGCGCAAGCCCCCCATGGCCAAGGCCAGGGTGAGGGTGGGCAAGAGCCCTTCCGGCACGTTGGCCACGATGATGCCCAACATGAACACCACGTTGGTCCAGAGCGGCCGGCCGACGGCGACCCCGTAGGCGAAGAACATCACGCCCATGCCGACCGCGATGGCGGTCACGACGCGCACGGTGCGCGCGACCTCGCGCTCGAGCGGGGTGGGCGGCCGCCGAACCGAGACGCTGAGTGCCGCGACCTTCCCGAACTCGCTGCGCCGACCGGTGGCGAAGACGACCGCGGCGCCCGACCCGCGGAGCACGCTCGAGCCGGCAAACACCACGTTGGGCGCATCGACCAGCCTTCCACCGCGCGCCGCGTCCGCCGCCAGGCTCACGTGCCGGCTCTCGCCGGTGAGCGGAGCGTTGTTGACGAGCAAGCCGTTGGCGGCGACCACGCGGGCATCGGCGGGGATCTGGTCACCCTCGCGCAAGAGGACCAGATCGCCCACCACCAGCTCCGCGACGGCGACCTTCTGCGCTCGCCCAGCGCGGCGGACCGCGATCTCTTGCGGCAAGAGGCTCGCCAGCGCTTGCATCGCGCGCTCCGCGCGCAGCTCTTGTGCCAAGCTGAAGAGCGCGTTCAGCACCGCCACCCCGACCAGAGCCCAGCCGAGCACGGCCATGCCCTCGCCGGGCTGCATGCGATCGGCGACGAAGCACAGCGCCGACGACCCCAGCAGGAGCAAACAGAAGAGGTTCGTGAGCTGCTTTCCCAGGGTGCGGGAGAAATGATGCTTGGGCGGGGTGCTGAGCACGTTGGGGCCAAGCTCGGCAAGCCGCGCCCGCGCCGTGTCGTCGGCGAGCCCCTGCTCCGAGGTCGCGAGCAGGGCAAAGACCTCGGCCGGCTCGAGGTTGTGGATCTGGCGTGTCACCGCCCGCTCCGCACCACGGCCACATCGCACGGGGCCTCGCGCAGCACCTGCTCGATCGGGTTGCCATAGACCAACCGATGGGGGATCGAGCGCTCGCTGGCGCCGAGACAGATCAACCTTGATCGGTGCCGCCCGGCCTGCACCAAGATCTCCTTCGGAACGTCGTCCGAGACCACCACGCTCGCGTCCATCGCGAAGTGCCGATCGGAGAGCTTGCGCCGGAGCTCTTGCTCGACGCCGCGCACGAAACGCCGCCCCTCCGAGAGCAGACGCTCGGCCGCTGCGGTGTCGAGGCTACGAAAACGCAGGCGGGACACCTCGCGCACGAACAGCACGTGCAGATGCGTCAGCCCCGGGCCCAGCCGCTGGAGCAGCGGCAGGGCGCCCGCCGCGCCCCGCGGATGCCCCGCCAGGGGCAAGAGCACGCGCTCCGGGTGACCCAGCGTCCCCGGGTGCACGACCCGAAGGGCAGCGACGGCGCACGGCGCGTGCTCGAAGAGCTCGGCGCTGACGGTCCGCGCGAGGTAGGCCAGGTTCCGGGGTCGCTGTCGCGTCCCGGCGACCAAGAGCGCGCTCTGGGCCCGCTCGGCGCGCTCGAGGATCAGCGCAGCGACCGCTCGGCCGTCGCGCGGCACGAGCTCGACCTCGAGCGCGACGCCGGCGAGGCGACATTCGGCCTCGATCCGCCGGATTCGATCACCGACCGTTGGGGGGCCATCGTGGACGTGGACCAACCGCAGCGCCAGGTCCGGCGAGGCGGCGGCAAAGCGCACGGCATAGTGCGCGACGAAGTCCCCGTTCAAGCTCCCGTCGTAGGCGAAGAGCAGCATCTTCCCCTCCCTCATCGCTTTCGGAAGGCTTCGAGCAGCCGCCGCGCCCCGGCGGTTGGCGTGATGGCCCCGGCCTGGACCCGGGCCAAGACCTCGGGGGCCTCGCGCTGCACGTCGGGGTTCGCCCACAGCTCGGCCTCGAGCGTCTCGCGCACCAGCCCCGAGAGCCACGCCTTGCGCTGGGCGCCGCGCCGCTCGGCGAGCAGGCCGCTCGTCTGCAGGAAGTGGCGGTGCTCTTCGAGCAGCGCCCACACGCCGTCGACCCCGCGGGATTCGAGCGAGCTGACGGTGGTGACCCGCGGCACCCAGGGGGCGCCCTCGCCCCGCAGCAGGCGGAGCGCGCTTCGGTACTCGACCGCGGTGCGCTCGGCGCGCTCGCGCCCGGGCCCATCGGCCTTGTTGATCGCGATCACGTCCACCAACTCGAGGATGCCGCGCTTGATCCCCTGCAGCTCGTCCCCGGCGCCCGCCAGCGCGAGCAGCAGGAACGAGTCGACCATGCTCGCCACCAGGTGCTCGCTCTGCCCGACACCGACCGTCTCGACCAGCACCACGTCGAACCCCGCGGCTTCGCAGACCACCAGCGCCTCGCGGGTGTGGCGCGCCACGCCTCCGAGCGCGCCGGCGGTCGGGCTGGGCCGGATGAACGCTGCGTCTTCGGCGGCCAGCCGGGGCATGCGGGTCTTGTCACCCAGGATGCTGCCCCCGGACACGGCGCTCGACGGGTCGACGGCCAGAACGGCGACGCGACGCCCCGCGGCGATCAGGTGCAGGCCCAGCGCCTCGATGAAGGTGCTCTTGCCGGCGCCGGGCACACCGCTCACCCCGACGCGGGCTGCGCCGCCGCTGCTCGGCAACAGCCGCTCGAGCAAGCCCTGCGCGGCCTCTTGATGATCGGCCCGGCTCGACTCCACCAACGTGATTGCTTTGCCCAACGCGCGGCGCTCACGCGAGCGCACGCCGACCGCCAGCTTCTCGATCTCGTCGGCGTTCACGATCTCATCGCGCCCGGCGCCCCTCGATCACTTCGATCACCTTCGCGGCCGAGACGGGCACCGGCGTGCCGGGACCGAACACGGCGGCGACCCCGGCCGCCTCGAGCGCCGCGTAGTCCTGGGCAGGGATGACCCCGCCGCACACCACCGCCACGTCGCCGGCGCCCGCCTTGCGGAGCTCGGCGACGAGCTCGGGCACCAGCGTCAGGTGCCCCGCCGCCTGGGTCGAGACGCCGACGGCGTGGACGTCGTTCTCGACCGCCTGACGCGCGACCTCGGCCGGCGTCTGGAACAGCGGCCCGACGTCCACGTCGAAGCCGGCGTCGGCGAAGGCCGTCGCGATCAGCTTCGCCCCGCGGTCGTGGCCGTCCTGGCCCATCTTGGCCACCAAGATGCGCGGCCTTCGTCCCTCGGCCTTCAGGAACTGCTCGATCCGCTGGCGCAGAGCCGCCCACCGCTCGTCGTCTTGGTAGAAGCTGCCGTACACGCCGGAAATGCTCCGGGTCTCGGCCTGGTGCCGCCCCCACGCGGCCTCGAGCGCGCCCGAGATCTCACCGACGCTGGCCCGAACGCGCGCCGCCGCGATGCTGAGCTCGAGCAGGTTTCCCTCGCCACTTCCCGCGGACTGCCGGAGCCGTGCCAGGGCCTGCTCCACGGCCGCGGTGTCGCGAGTGGCGCGGATCTTCTCGAGGCGTGCGATCTGCGACGCGCGCACGGCGCCGTTGTCCACCACCCTCACCTCGACCGGTTCCCCACCCTCGACCTGGTACTTGTTCACGCCCACGATCACGTCGGCGCCCCGGTCGATGCGTGCCTGCCGGCGAGCGGCGGCATCCTCGATGCGAAGCTTGGGCATCCCGGCCTCGACTGCCCGGGTCATCCCCCCGAGCTTCTCCACCTCGTCGATCAGGGCCTCGGCCTTGCGCGCCAGCGCGTGGGTCAGCTGCTCCATGAAGTAGCTCCCCGCCCAAGGGTCCACCACCCGGGGGATGCCGGTCTCGTGCTGGATCACCAGCTGGGTGTTCCGCGCGAGACGCGCCGCGAAATCGCTGGGCAAGGCGATGGCCTCGTCGAACGAGTTGGTGTGCAGGCTCTGCGTACCGCCCATGACCGCCGCCATCGCCTCGATCGTGGTGCGGATCACGTTGTTGTGAGGATCTTGCTCGGTCAGGCTCACCCCGCTGGTCTGACAGTGCGTGCGCAGCATCAGCGAGTCGGCCTTCTGGGGTGTGAAATGCCGCTTCATCAGCGTGGCCCAGAGCAGGCGCGCCGCCCGAAGCTTGGCGACCTCCATGTAGAAGCTCATGCCGATGCCGAAGAAGAACGAGAGCCGCGGGGCGAAGCGATCGATGTCCAGCCCCTTGGCAAGGGCCGCACGCACGTACTCGAGGCCGTCGGCCAGGGTGAAGCCCAGCTCGAGATCACACGTCGCCCCGGCCTCTTGCATGTGATAGCCCGAGATCGAGATCGAGTTGAACTTCGGCATGTGCCGCGCGGTGTGCTCGATCACGTCGGCCACGATGCGCATCGAGGGGGCCGGCGGATAGATGTACGTGTTGCGGACCATGAACTCTTTCAAGATGTCGTTCTGGATGGTCCCGGTCAGGTCGGCGGGCTTCACCCCCTGCTCTTCGCCGGCCACCACGAACATCGCCAGCACCGGCAGCACCGCGCCGTTCATCGTCATCGACACGCTCATCTCGCGGAGCGGGATGCCGTCGAACAAGATCTTCATGTCCTCGACGGTGTCGATCGCGACGCCCGCCTTGCCCACGTCGCCCAGGACGCGCGGATGGTCACTGTCGTAGCCGCGGTGGGTCGCGAGATCGAAGGCGACGCTGAGCCCCTTCTGCCCGCCGGCGAGGCCGCGCCGGTAGAACGCGTTCGACTCTTCCGCGGTCGAGAACCCGGCATACTGCCGGATGGTCCACGGGCGCCCGGCGTACATCGTGGCTTTCGGGCCGCGAACGAAGGGGAAGTCGCCGGGGATGCTGTCGGCGAAGTCGAGCGCCTCGACGTCCTTCTGCGTGTACAGCGGCCGCACGTCGATGCCCTCGGGCGTGTGCCAGACCAGCGTCTCGGGGTCCTGGTCACGAAGCTCGGCCCTCGCGAGTCGGGTCCAGAGCTCGAGGTCGGCACTGCTCTTGGGATCCATGGCCCGGGCGTTCTAGCATTTTCTGGGATCGCTCCCGAGGGGCGTCTCCCCGGGGGTGGTGTAAGATGGGGCGATGCGCGCGCCACTGGTCGGTCTGCTCTGCCTCGCTCTGTTCGGCTGCGGTTCGTCGGACGATGACGCCGGAGGTGGCGGCGGACCGGGGGGTGGCTGCGACAGCGCCGCGACCGGGCCGGAGGGGTTCGAGTGCAAGGTGCTCGAGATCGTGAACCAGCACCGCGCGGCCGGGGCCACCTGCGGCGGCAACGCCCAGCCGCCGGCTCCCGCCTTGACCATGCACGCCGTGCTTCGCGGCACGGCTCGAGCGCACGCCGGCGACATGGCGACCAAGGCCTACTTCGCCCACGACAACCTGGAGGGGAAGTCGCCCTTCGATCGGATGGCGGCAGCCGGGTATCAGTACAGCACCGCGGGCGAGAACATCGCCGCCGGCGGCTCCACTCCCGAAGCCGCGATGGACCAGTGGATGAACAGCCCGGGACACTGCACGAACATCATGAAGGCCGAGTACAAGGATCTGGGCGTGGGCTACGTCGAGAAGCCGGGCAGCCCCTACACCCACTACTGGGTGCAGAACTTCGGCGCTCCGTGAGGACCCGCGTCTCGGGTCCGATCAGCGCGCCGCGGCCCGGGTCGCGACCAGCGCCCGCACCCGCGCCTCGTCCACCGGCTGGTCCACGCGGCCGTCGCGTTTGACGCTGGTGCCGACGATCACGCCGTCGGCGATCGCCAAGAGGTCGACCAAGGTCTCGGCGCGGGCGCCGCTGCCGACGAACAAGGGCCGATCGGGCACGGCGCGCCGCACCCTCTCGAGTCGCGCCAGGCTGGTCGCCTCGCCCGTGCCGCTGCCGGTGACGATCAAACCGTCGGCCAGCCCGCGGTAGGCCGTGTCCTTGGCACTCTGGTCCAGGTCGAAGCCGGCCGGCGGCGTGGCGTGCTTCACCGCGACGTCGGCCAAGATCTCCACGCCGCTCGCGCCCCGCTCACGCAGGGTCTCGGCCGCTCGGCCTTCGAGCGCGCCCTGGTCGGTGACCATCACTCCGACGTGGACGTTGACCCGGATGAAATCCGCGCCGGTGGCCGCCGCGATGGCCAGGGCTGCGCGCGCGTCGTTGCGGAGCACGTTCACGCCGATCAGCGGCTCGGGACCGACGGCCACCCGGATGCGCTCGGTCAGCGCGGTCATCTCGGCGATCGTGCTCGCCGGAACGCGGTCACCGAAGAACGGCGCGTCCCCGAAGTTCTCGACCACGAAGCCGTCGAGACCGCCGGCCACGAGCGCGGCCGCGTCAGTCAGCGCGCGCACTTCCACCGCGCCGCGATCGGAGAAACGCGGGCTGCCGGGGAGCGGCAAGAGGTGGACCACCCCGAAGAGGAGCCTCTCTCCGGCCGCCACGCGCGCCCTGATCGTGCGCCGCACTCAGAGCCCCACGCGCTCGAGCACCGCGTCCAAGGTCTCGGAGAGGCCGCCCTGCTGCTCTCGCGCCACGAAGCGCCGCTCGTAGTCCGGCGTCACCTCACTGGCGATCAGGTGGATCGCGACCCCCAGGTGAAAGGGCATGGCGAGATCGAGCTCGTAGATGTCGCCGACGAAGAGCGTGCGCTCGGGCCGGGTGTGGGTCTCTTGCCAGATGTCGCGAAGGACCTCGTAGTACCGACCGCGCCGCAGATACACCGGGCGCTCGAGCCCCTCGAGACTCTGCCGCTCGGGAAGCCCCGCGAACGCCCCGTCGACCTCCGACGGCGGCTCGATGAACGCCTTCTTGGCGTTGCCCCGCACGATCGGGCGGCGCGCGGCGTCGGGCAAGAGCTGCTCCACCTTGCGCGTGACGGCATCGGTTCCCGAGTTGGTGACCACGTAGAGGGGAACGCCCGACGCGAGCAGGATCTCGAGCACGCGCTTGGCGCCCGGGCGAAACACCGTCGCCGACCGCTCGTAGCTCTTGAAGTACAGGTCCGAGAGCGCCCCCTCGCGCTCGGTGGGGTCCAGATAGGCGTCGAAACGGTCGAACAGCATGCGAGCGACGGTGGTCGATCGGATGTACGGGTCGGCGTTGCCCGGCGCGACCAGCTTGCCCTGAAACAGCCAGCCGTACTCGGTCGGGCGCGCACGGACCGTGGCCTCGCACTCGTCCCAGTCGGCGGCGACGTCGCGACCGAGGCGCTGGGCCAGGTCGGCCCGATAAGCCTCGACGAAGGGAGCGCCCTCTTCCTCGGCCAGGGTGAAGGTACCGTCGAAATCGAGCAGGACGCAGTCGAAGCGCATGGCGGTGAGCAGCCCGCAGCCTAGCTCATTTCCTCCCGGCGGCGGTCGCCCTCGGGCATGATCGCGACCGATGCCGCTGTTCGGCCGCTCCGATGGGGATCTGGTCCGCGATCTGCCGCCGATCCGCCGGATCGTGCCCTACCTGATGCGCACCCGGGCCGGCGCGGTGGTGTTCCACGACACCACCTACGAGATTGCCCGCGCGCGCGCTTGGCTCGACGCCTTCAACGCCGGCCGCCCGGACCGCCCGAAGGCGACGCTCTTCCACCTCTTCATCTGGGCGTGTGCCCGGGCGCTCCACGCCCGCGCTGGCTTGAACCGCTTCGTCTCGGGCTCACGCATCTACCAGCGTCGCGAGGTCACCATCTCGTTCGCGGCCAAGCGGGGTTTCCAAGACGACGAGCCGATCGTGACTCGCAAGTTCGCCTTCGAGCAGGGCGAGGGCTTCGCCGCCACGGTCGATCGGCTGGTCGGCGGGATCTCCGGCGTCCGCGCCGGCAAGGAAGAGCGGGCCGACAAAGAGATGAAGCTCGCGGTTCACGTCCCCGGCTTCTTGCTCTCTTTCGCCCTGCGCCTCTTGGTCTGGCTCGACCAGGTGAACCTGCTCCCGGCGTCGATGATCCGACCCGACCCGCTGTTCGCCAGCTTGTTCGTCGCCAACCTGGGCTCCCTGGGGCTCGACCGAGTCACCCACCACCTGTACGAGTACGGCAACGTCAGCCTGTTCGGCGCGATGGGTGTCAGCGGCCCACGGGTGGTGGTGGGCGAAGACGGAGCGCCGACCGTGCACGACACGGTCGAGGTGCGCTGGAGCTTCGACGAGCGGATCAACGACGGCTTCTACTGCGCGTCGTCGCTCTCGCTGGTGAAAGAGGTGATCGAAGATCCGGAGGGCGTGCTGGGGCCAGCGCCTGCGGGGCCGGCGTGACTCGGCCCGGGCGGCGGCCTCTGCTATAGTCGCGTCATGTCCGAGCGCAGCGTCCCCCAGGTCGCGGTCGACTTGCGGAAGCGGCTCGAGGCTCGCTTCGGAGCACGTCTCCGCGACGTGCGACTGTTCGGCTCGTATGCGCGCGGTGCCGCCCACGAGGCGTCGGACGTGGACCTGCTCGTCGTCGTCGACGACCTGACACCCGCCGAGAAGATCGAGGTGAGCGACATGGCCGTCGACGCTTCGCTCGGCAGCGGGCTCGCGCTCGCGCCGTTGGTCTGGTCGGCAGCCGAGCTCGCCCGACTCCGCGGCCTCGAGCTCGGGCTGGTCGCCAACATCGATCGCGAGGGAGTGGCGGTGTGACCGACGAGAACCGGCGGCTTCAGGTCGCAGCGGAGGTCGTCCGCGCGGAAGAGTCCCATCGCGCCGCCCACGAGCTGTTGCGGCTCGGGCTCTTGAACGACGCGGTCAGTCGCGCCTACTACTCTGCGCTGCACTACGCGATGGCTCTGCTGCTCACCGAGGGCATCGAACCCCTGACGCACCGCGGCGTGGGCGCGATGCTCGGGCAGCACTTCATCGTGCCACGCAAGCTGCCCGTCGACCGCGCCAAAGACCTCGCGAGACTCGAGCAGTTTCGCAGCGAGGCCGACTACAATCGGTTCTTCGTGCTGAGCCCCGAGGGCGCTGCGGAAGAAGCAGCCGTTGCCGACCGCTTTCGCGCAGCGGCGCGTGACTACTTGCAGGGCGGCGGTTGGCTCGACAGCGCCACCGGCTGAGCCCCGAGCAGCCCCTCACACGTCGAGCGCGTCGGCCTGATCGGCGCGATCCATGATGAAGTGGAAGCGCGCCTGGGGGTCCTTGCCCATCAGGTCGCTGACCACACGATCGGTGGCCAGCACGTCGGCGATGTCGATCTTCAGTAGCCGGCGCGTCTTCGGGTTCAGGGTGGTGTCCCACAGCACCTTGGGCATCATCTCGCCCAGGCCCTTGAAGCGCGTGATCTCGGCCCGGGCGTTGCCGCGGACCTTGTCCTTCACGATGCGCTCCTTGTCCGCGTCGTCCACCGCCCAGAAGGTCTCTTTACCGATGTCCACGCGATAGAGCGGGGGCACCGCCACGAACAGCCGGCCCTGCCGGATCACCTCGGTCAGGTGCCGGTAGAAGAAGGTCAGCAAGAGCGTGGTGATGTGGTGGCCATCGCTGTCGGCGTCGGCGAGCAGCACGATGCGCTCGTAGCGCAGCCGGGCGATGTCGAAATTCTGACCGACCCCGCAGCCGAGCGCGGTGACCAGATCGGTGATCTCTTTGTTCTCGAGCACCTTGGCCAGCGTCATGCCCTCGGTGTTCATCACCTTGCCGCGCAAGGGCAGCACCGCCTGGGTGTTCCGGTCCCGCCCTTGCTTGGCGCTGCCGCCGGCGCTGTCGCCCTCGACGATGAACAGCTCGGTGCCGCGCCGATCGCTGGCGCTGCAGTCGCTGAGCTTGCCCGGCAGCATGGTGCGGCCCCCGGTGGCGGTCTTTCGGGTCACCGCCTGGCTGGCGGCCCGCGACGCCTCGCGAGCGCGCGCCGCCAGGATGATGCGCCCCACGATCTGCTCGGCAGTGCTGCGGTTTTGGTTCAGCCACTGCTCGAGGGAGGGTCGCACCGCGCCGTCGACCGCGGCCTGGACCTCGGGGTTGTTCAGCCGGTCCTTGGTCTGGCCTTGGAACTGCGGGTCCGCGATGAACACACTGAGCACGCCGGTCAGGCCCTCGCGGATGTCCTCGGCGCTGAGCGTGACTCCGCGCGGCGTCAGGCTGTGGGTCTCGATGTAGTTGCGGACCGCCTTCACCATCCCCGAGCGGAAGCCCAGCTCGTGCGTGCCACCCGAGCCGGTGGGGATGCCGTTCACGTAAGACTTCAGCGTCTCGTCGGTGGACTCGGTCCACTGGAACGCCAGCTCGAGCCGAAGGCCGTTGTCGCGGAACAGCGTGAAGGGCTGCTCGTGCACCGCCCGAGCGCCGCGCTCGCCCACGATCCGCCCCAGGAACTCGGCGATGCCGTCCGGGTGGTGGAAGGTGTCTTTACTGCCGTGGGTCTCGTCGACGAAGGTGACGGTCAGGCCTTTGTGCAGGTAGCTGGCGATCTCGAGCCGCTCGCGGATCAGCTCGGCCGAGAAGTCGGTCTTGGGAAAGATCTCCGGGTCGGGTCGGAAGAACACCGTGGTGCCGCTGCCCCGCGCCTTGCCGACCTTCTCGAGCTTGCCGACCGGCGTGCCGGCGCGAAACTCCATCTTGTGCTCGAAGCCGTCGCGCCTGACCGTCGCGACCAGGCGCGCCGAGAGCGCGTTGACCACGCTCGCGCCCACGCCGTGGAGGCCACCCGCCGTCTTGTAGTTGTCGTGCTCGAACTTGCCCCCCGCGTGCAGGGTGCAGAAGATGATCTCGAGCGCCGGCTTCTTGTGCTTCGGGTGGATGTCCACCGGCACGCCCCGCCCGTCGTCGCTCACGGTCACGCTCTGCCCGTCTTTGTGGAGCGTGACGGTGATCTGGCTGGCGTGGCCGTTCATCGCCTCGTCGACCGAGTTGTCGACCACCTCCCACACCAGGTGGTGCAAGCCCGGGCTGCCCACGCCACCGATGTACATGCCCGGGCGCTTGCGAACCGGGTCGAGGCCCTCGAGCACGGTGATGTCTTTGGCGGAGTAGCCGGCCATGTCAGCTCGTCCCTTCTTCGAACGTGGGCGGCGGCGGCGGCGGCTCGGCGACCGGTTCGAGCAAAGCCCCGCGCTTCATCACCTCGCGCCCCTTGCCGCCACGGCTCGAGAGCTCGTACCGGCTGGGCGTGATCTTCTGCTCGCCGCCCAGGCTGGTCTTCATCGTGAGGCCGTCGCTGTCCTTGGTGACGGCGCAGAAGCCCACGATCTTGTCACCCTTGTCGAGCTTGATCAGGAGCACGCCCTTGCCCGGTCCGGAGAGGTAGTTCACCTCTTCCAGCTTGCAGAGCAGCGCGCGCCGCGCCGCGGTGGCCGCCACCAAGGTCTCGTCGCCGCCCACCGCCTGCACGCCCACCACCGTCGCCTCCCCCGCCGGCCGGGCGAAGCGCCGACCGGCCCGCGTGCTGGGCTCGACGAAGGGCGACAGCCCGAACGACAGCGCGTAGCCGTCGCTGGTCGCCGCGCAGGCGTAGGTCGCCGGGAAGTACCCCTCCTTTTCGGCGACGTCCCCCGTCACCCGGGGGTCGAGCGAGATCATCGCCACGATGCTCTCGCGGTCCTTCAGCTTGAACAGCTTCTGGATGGGCTCGCCGTAGCCGGTGGTGGCCGGCACCTCGGCGATGCGCGCGGTGTACGCCGTGCCGAAGCTGGAGAAGAACGCCACCGTCGCCCGGGTGGACCCGGCCACGCACGCCAGCACCTGATCGCCCTCGCGCAGGCGGGTCGAGCTGGGGTCCTTGATCTCTTTCTGGCGCTTGACCCAGCCGTCGCGGGTGATCAGCACGTGGTTGTCTTCGGCGATGATCAGATCTTCTGCGGTGAGCTCGGGCTCGGCGGCAGCTTCTTCGATGATCGTGCGGCGCTTGGACGCCTTGCCGAACGTTGCCCCGACCTCTTCCAGCTCTCTTCGCACCATCGCCCAGCGGCCGCGGCTGTCGGCCTCGCCCAAGAGCTTCTTGATCTCGCGCACGCGCTTCTGCTTGTCCTTGAGCTCGCCCTGAATGACCAAGATCTCGAGGCGCGCCAGACGGTAGAGCTTGAGCTCGAGGATCGCGTCGGTCTGCTCGGCGTCGAGCCCGAACTTCGCCATGATCTTCTGGGCCGCGTCGGCCTTGCCCTCGCTCTTCCGGATGATGCGCAAGATCTCGTCCAGCGCGTCGAAGATCTTGGCGAAGCCCTCGAGGATGTGGATCCGCCGCTCGAGCGCCGAGAGCTCGTGCTGCAGGCGGCGTGTCACCACCTCGAGCCGGAAGTGGAGGAAGTGCCAGAGGATCTGCCCCAGATCGAGCCGCTCGGGTCGCCCCACCTCGGGGTTCTCGGTCGGCACGAGGCAGGTCAGGTTGACGGCGAAGTTCGTCTGGAGCGGCGTCTGTTTGTACAGGTACGCCAGCACCTTGCTCTCGTCGGCGTCACGCTTGAGCGTGAGCTCGATGCACACGTCGTCGGTCGAGACGTCGCGCACGTCCAGCAAGAGCGGCATCTTGCGGCTGGTCACGACCTCGGCGATGCGCTCGACCAGCTGCGCCTTGTTCACCGCGTACGGAATGCTGGTGATGAACAGCTTCTTGTCGCCGCGCCCGGCCGGCGCCGCCTTCCACGTGCCGCGGACCTTGATGGTGCCGTGGCCGGTCTCGTAGATCTGCTTGATCTCTTCGGTGCTCGAGACGATCTGCCCCCCGGTGGGGAAGTCCGGCCCCTTGATGGTCCGGCACAGCTCCCTCGCGCTCAGCGTCTTCTTCTCGACCAGCGCGTCCAGCAGGCGGACGGCCGCCGCGCACACCTCTTCCAGGTTGTGCGGCGGAATGTTGGTGGCCATGCCCACCGCGATGCCGGTGGCGCCGTTGACCAGCAGGTTCGGCACCTTGGCGGGCAAGACCACCGGTTCCTCTTTCGTGCCGTCGTAGTTCGGCCGAAAGTGCACGGTGTCTTGCTCGAGCTCGCCGAGCAGCTCGGCCGAGATGGGCGTGAGCCGGCACTCGGTGTAGCGCATGGCCGCGGCGGGGTCGCCGTCCAGCGAGCCGAAGTTGCCGCTGCCGTCGACCAGGGGCGCGCGCAGCGCGAAGGGCTGCGCCATCCGCACCAGAGCGTCGTAGATCGCCGCGTCGCCGTGCGGGTGATAGTTGCCCATCACGTCGCCCACCACCTTGGCGCACTTCCTGTGCTTCGAGTCGGCGGTGATGCGCTGCTGCCACATCGTGTAGAGGATGCGGCGCTGCACCGGCTTCATGCCGTCCCGCACGTCGGGCAGCGCGCGCGCGGTGATGACGCTGAGCGCGTAGCTCAGGTACTTCTCTTGGGCGACCTCGTGCAGCGCCGCGTGCTCTTCGGGTTTCGCGAGCCCCAGCTCGAGCTGGGCACGCCCCCGCCGCGGCGGCTCGCCGCCCGTGGATTTTCCGGATTTTCTTCGGGTCGCCACCGCGAAGAGGCTGCTAGCCCGTTCAGCGCGAGGCTGTCAAGCGCGGCGCTAGCGCTGCTTCTTCTGGCGCACGATGCGCTCGAGCACCTCGGCAGCGCGCTCGGCGATGGCGTCGGCGCCGCGGGTGGACTCGAGGGTCGAGCTCATGCCGGAGAGTACCAGACAGATCGGCGCGCGCTCGCCGAGGCGCACCGGCACGACGTAGATCTCGGCCGGGCCCAGGGCCCCGGCCAGGTCGTGGTGGGCCTCGTCTCGGGGAATGGGCCCCAGATAGTGACCGTCGAGCAGCGCGAAGCTCACGACCGTGTCGCCCGCGAGCCGAACCACGACGTCGCTCGGGTGCGCGGCCCGGGCCTCGTAGACCTTGCCCCGGGCGCCGAGCACCAACACGCGCTCGGCGAAGGGCCGCGCGACTTGCAGCACCCTCGCCACCAGCGCTTCGGCGCTCTCGGCGCCCTCGAGCAGCGCCACCTCCGGGTCCCGGGGCGGCGACGACTTCGATCGACTGAGCGCGATCACCTCGGTGCCGTCCTCGTCGACTCCGAAGGCGGGCGCGGTGGGCTTTTCCCCGACGCCGGGGTGGGTGTCCACCCGCGCCCGGGTGGGCGGCGGCATCGACCGGCGCACCAGGGGGATCGGCGGCCAGCTCGGCTGCTCTTTGGCCGACTCGTCGGCGACGCCGTCCGCGGTGCTGCGGAACGCCTGGCGAAAAGCCGACGACGACTCGCGGCGCACGACCTGGGTCCCGAACGCGGGCGTCCGCGTGCTGCGTGCCCCGGCGCGATCGCGCTCGTCCAGCCAGCGATCGATGGCGAGCAGCAACTCACCCAGCGGCGCTCGCACGATCGAGACCGGCGCGCCCAGCTGGTACGAGAGCTCGATGCCCACGGCGGGGTCCACCGGATCCACCGCCGCCACCTCGACCGCGCCGCTCGGAGCGCGCCCCACCGGGACCGCGAGCAAGCGCTCGCACATCCCTGTCGGCAGGTGCTCGGCCAGATCGAGCGAGACGGTGACCGATGACAAGCACGGGCCACGCAGCCGCGAGAGCTCCCGGTCGACCAGGTCGGCGGTGTCGGGCCCGCGGGTGACCAGCGCCTGCACGAAGGGCACCCCCAACGCGACGGCGTCGGTCAGCGCCGCATGGATCTCGTCGGACGGGACGGCCCCGGCCTCGAGCAGACGCCGCGCCAGCTCCGCGCTCATGAGGGGAAGCGAACACCGTCACGCCGCTCGGCGCAACAGGCTCATTCTTTGAACTGGAAGACGACCTCGGTCTGGCGGACCAGGCCTAGCTCGTCGCGCGCCACCCGCTCGACGGCGGCCGGATCGTCCTTGATGCGCTTCACCTCGGCGCGAAGCTCGGTGATCTGCTGTCCCAGCCGGGAGATCTCTTCGTCCGCTTTGGTGCGCTCTTGCCGCAGCGCGCCCAGGCGCCCGAGCCCGGTCGGGGAGAGGATCATCACCGGCACGGCGACGACCGCCACGACCAGGATCGCCAGCGGCAGGGCCCGCTCCAAAAGGACAGCTCGCGAGGACACTCCGCCCAGCCTTCGCATGCCCGGGCGGGTAGGGTCCAGAAAGCCGCGGGGAAGGACGCCGCGCCGCGCCATTTTCCTCCGTTTTTCCGCGGTGTTTTTCACCCGCGCTTTGGCTATCATGCGCCGCCGCCGACCGGGTCCCCCCACGCCGTTGGGACGACGTGACCGCGGCACACGGGATGGACATGGAGACGGACATTCTTCGGGCAGAGCTGGAACGAACCTTCGAGCTGGAAGAGCTCCTGAACCTCAGCCGCAACGTGCTCGGCTTCGACCCCGACGCGGTCGGCGGTGCGGCAGCCAAGGGCTCGTTCGCCAACGCACTGACGCAGCACTGCGTCGAGGCCGACGCCATCGAGGCGCTGTGCGATGCCCTCTTGGCGTCGAAGCCCGACGTGAACGCCAAGGTCGCGAGCATTCGCATCAGTGGGCTGCCCTTCGACGAAGAGCTTCGGCCCGGCTCGGTGCTGGGTGACTTCACCATCGTGCGCAAGTTGGGCGAGGGCCGGCTGGCGCTCACCTATCTGGCGAAGGGCGCCGACGGCGAGTACCGGCTTCGGGTGCTGCGCCGCGAGGCAACCCGCGATCGCCGCGGTCTGCACCGCTTCCTGACCGTCAGCCGCTTGATCGGCAGCATCGAGCACGCGGGGCTGCCCAAGAAGCTGAGCGCCGGTCAGGTCGGCGAGCGCTTCGCGGTCGCCCACCAGTACATCGACGCGCAGCCCCTCTCGGTGCGCATCGCGCGGACCGGGCCGATGCACATCAACGAGGCGCGACCGCTCTTGCGCGCGGTGCTCGAGTCGCTCAGAGCCATCCACGACCGCCGCCTGTCCCACGGGGATTTGCGGCTCGAAAACCTGCTGGTCCACCGGAACGCCGACGGCAGCCAGCAGCTGGTGCTGGTCGACGCGGGCTCCGACCGCCTGCGCGCCCGCGCCCGCGTGCAGAGCGCCGGGCAGAACGAGCTGTTCTCCACCGTCGGCTCGCCCAAGACCGTCGCACCCGAGCAGATCCGCGGCATCCCCTCGGACCCCCGCAGTGACGTCTACTCGTTCGGCTGCGTGCTGTACGAGATCCTGTGCGGCAAGCCGGTCTTCAGCGGCGCCACCGCCATCCACGCCGCCATCGGGCACCTCACCGAGACGCCGCCCGCTCCGAGCAGCGTCGCGCCGCGCGGCTGGATCACCAAAGAGATCGACGAGTGGGTCGGCACGATGCTGAACAAGGACCCCGAGAAGCGGCCGAAGAACGCCGGCGCGCTGCTCGAGGCCCTCGAGACCATGGGCCGCTCGGCGGTCGCGAAGAAAGAATCGAAGATCTCGGACGCCGACCTCGACAAGCGGATCGAGGCGCTGGTCGCCGATCCGTCGGACGAGGACGCGGCCGTGGCGCTCGAGGCAGCCGTGGAAGAGGGCGCCGACGCCGCGCGGATCGGCGAGGCGTTCAGCATGGCCGCCGACGGCATCGAGGTCGGTGAGGACAAGGCCAAACGCGAGACCAAGAAGAGCTTGCTCTTCCGCGCGGCGCGCCTGTTCGAGTACCAGGCAAAGAACCTGGAGAAGGCCGAACAGATGTACGTCTGGCTGGTCGACCTCGACCCGGCCGACGACATCGCCCTGACTGCGCTCGAGGACGCGCGCAAGCAGCTCGGGAAATACGAAGAGCTGATCGAGATGCTGCTGACCCGGACCGAGAAGTCCGAGAGCAGCAGCGAGCGATCGCGGGCGTACGCCGAGATCGGCCGACTGTACGTGACCGAGCTCGACGACCCCGAACAGGCCATCGTGGCCTACACCCAGGCGTTCTGCGAGGACCCGAGTCAGTCGAGCTACGCCGACGAGATCGATCGGCTGGCGGGGTCGAGCGGTGAGCGTTGGAACGACGTCTTGGCCACCTCGGCGCAGACCGTGACCAGTGACATCCCGCAAGAGGTGAAGAACCCGCTGCTCACCCGCATGGGCCGCTGGTACACCGAGAAGCTCAGCCGCCCCGATCTGGCCCTTCCTTGTTACCAGACGGTCATCGCCAGCGACCCGGCGAACGACGCCGCCCTCGACGGCATGACCCAGATCTACCGCAAGGCCCAGCAGTGGCCCGAGCTGGTGATGGTGCTCGCACGGCGCGCCGACGGCGCCGTCACGCCGGCCCGCGCCCGCGACCTTCGGGCCGAAGCCGCCGAGATCCTCGAGATGCAGCTCTCGGACACCGGCCGCGCGCGCGATCTGTACGAGCAGGTGCTGGCACAAGACCCGGGGCACGAGAAGGCCAGCGAGGCGCTGGCGCGAATCTACGAGCGCACCAGCGACTTCTCCGGGTTCGTCAAGCTGCTCGAGCGGCGCGCCGAGGCGTTGCGTGGCGAAGAGCGGCTGAAGGTGCTCTGCCGCATCGCCGACGTCTACGAAGATCACCTGAAGGACGAGGCCGAGGCGGTCCGCCGCCTGGACGTCGTGCTCAGCGAAGATCCGAAGAACCTGGACGCGCTGCGCTCGCTCGACCGCCTGTACAGCAAGATGGGGCTGTTCCAGGACTTGCTCGAGAACCTGCACGCGCAGCTCGCGATGGCCGCCACGCCCCGCCAGAAGATCACCCTCTGGGAGCGCATCGCGGGCATCCACGACGAAGAGTTCCTGAACCATGCGAAGGCCGCTGAGGCGTGGGGGCAGGTGCTGGCCATCGACAGCGCTCACGAGGCCGCGCTCTCGGCGCTGGCCCGCCACTATCGCGCGCTCGATCGCTGGGAAGACGTCGCCACCCTGGCCGAGAAGCAGCTCAAGGTCGCCACCGAGCCCGACCGCCAGCTCGAGATCTGTCTCGGCCTCGGCCGGGTGCTGATGGAGCAGGTCGGCAACCCCGAACGGGCCACCAAGGCCTACGAGAGCGCGCTCGCCATCAACCCCGAGCACCCCGGGGCGCTCGAGGCGCTGGCCCGCATCCGAGAGACCTCGGGCGACGCCGACGCGGCGCTCGCTGCCATCGAGGCCTTGGCCGAAAAGGCCAGCAGCAAAGAGGCCAGGGCCGAGCAATACGTGCGAGCCGCTCGGCTGCTCGAGGGGCGGGGTGACCGCGACGGCGCCATCGAGCGCTACAAGCTGGCGCTCGACGCCAACCCGAAAGACACGGGAGCCTCGGCGGCCCTGCGCGGCGCATACCTCGCCCGCGGCGACGTCAACGCGGCGGTGCAGCTCCTCGATCGCGAGATCAGCGAGACCGACGGCGAGCGCGCCAAGGCCAAGCTCTCGGGCGAGATGGCGATCTTGTTCCGCGACCGCCTCAAGGACGACAAGCGGGCGGAAGAGGCCGCGAAGCGCGCCATCTCGTTCGACCCCACCAACCTGCAGGGGTTGATGGTGATGGGCGATCTGGCCTTCGAAGCCAAGCGCTACCTCGAGGCCGCCAAGCACTTCGGGCTGATCGCCGAGCGCGCTGGCAGCCTCGACAAGAAGGACGCGACTCGCATCTTGGTCCACTTCGTCGATGCGCTGAGCCAGACCGGCTCGACCGAGCAAGCGCTGGCGCCGATGGACACCCTGGTGCGCATCGCGCCGGACGACGCCGAGGCGATCGGCCGGGTGGCTGCCGTGACCTTCGAGCACGGCTCGCCGGCCCGCGCCGCCGAGCTGTACAAAGACCTCCTCGAGCGCTTCGGCAAGCAGCAGAAGGGGAAGGACCGCGCGCTCAGCCTGTACCGCCTGGGCGAGGCCATGCGCCGGGCCGGCGAGCTCGACGCCGCGCTGCCTCACCTGGAGGAAGCCGCCGAGCTCGACCCCTCGCTCCTCGGTCCGCTCGAGTCCTTGGCGAAGTACTGGGAGGCCAAGGAAGAGTGGGAGAAGGTGCTCAAGGTCAAGAACCGGCACCTCGATCTGGCCAGTGGCGAAGAGCGCGTCCAGGTCTTGCTCGACATGGGCGACATCGCCGCCACCAAGCTCAACGACCGCACCCGCGCCGCCAAGAGCTACGTCGCAGCGCTCGAGGACAAGCCCGACGACCGGCGCCTGCTCACCAAGCTGATGCAGCTCTACAGCGAGGAAAAGGACTGGGGCAAGCTGGTCGACGTGGTGCTGCGCCTGGCTGACTTCGTCGAAGACGCGAAGCAGCGCGTGAAGTACTTGCACACCGCCGCGGTGGTGTGCGCGCGCCAGATGGGCGACGTGGATCGCGCGCTCGAGCTCTATCAGAGGGTGCTCGAGCTCGATCCCAAGCTCGAGAAGGCCCTGAACGAGGCCATCGACCTGCGCCGCGAGAAGGGCGACTTCGAAGGGGTCGAGCGCCTCTTGCAGCGCAAGCTCGAGACCGCCACCGCCGACAAGGACCGCGCGGCCATGCTCGCGACCTTCTCGGACCTGGCCGAGCTGTACGAGAAGAACCTGGGCTGGGTCGACCGCGCGGTCGACGCGTACGAAGCGGCCCAGACCCTCGAGCCCGAGAACACCGCGCGGCAGACCAAGCTCGCGGATCTGTACGCTTCGGATCCCAAGAAGTACCTGGACAAGGCGGTCAGCGCCCAGCAGGTCATCTTGCGACAGAACCCGTATCGCGCCGACACCTACAAGGCGATGCGCAAGCTCTACACCGAGGTGAAGCAGGCCGACGCCGCCTGGGCGCTGTGCCAGGCGCTCTACGTTCTGAATCTGGCCGAGCCGGACGAAGAACGCTTCTTCAAGCGCATGCGCCCCGAGACCGCAGCCCCGGCCCAGGCTGCGCTCACCGACGAGGACTGGCTCGCGCACTTGATGCACGCGGACGCGGAGCCCCTGCTCACCAGCGTCTTCGCGCTGATCGAGCCCGCGGTGATCGCCGCTCGCGGCCAGCACTTCGAGACCCTGGGCTTCGATCGGCGCTACGCCATCGACCTGGCTCGCCACCCCTACCCCATGAGCCAGACGTTGTTCTACGCCTGCGGCGTGCTCGGCATGGAGCCGCCGCCCACCTTCCAGAACAACAACGATCCAGGCGGGCTGTCGTACCTGCACGCGTATCAGCCGTCCGTGGTGCTGGGCATGGCGGCGCTCTCGGCCGACGTGCCGCCGCAAGCGGCCGCCTTCATCGCAGCGCGCCACATCACCTACTTCCGCCCGGGCATGTACGTGCGCCACCTGGTTCCGAGCGGCACCGGCCTCAAGGCCTGGCTGTTCGCGGCGATCAAGATGATCGCGCCGCAGTTCCCGGTCGCCGCCGAGATGGAGGGGCCGGTGGGCGAGGCGCGGCAGGCGCTCGAACGCAGCCTGCACGGCCAGGCCAAGGACCAGCTGGCGCGGATCGTCGCCAAGCTGATCCAGTCTGGCGGCGCCCTCGACCTCAAGAAGTGGCTCTGCGGCATCGACATGACCGCGGATCGCGCGGGCTTCGTCTGCGCTCACGATCTGGAGACGGCCGTCGAGATCATCAAGGCCAGCGACGAGAGCTCGAGCGCGGTGCCCCAGCAAGAGCGGCTCAAAGAGCTGGTGCTCTACAGCGTCAGCGAGCCGTACTTCAAGCTGCGCAAGAAGCTGGGGATCTCCGTCGACTCTTGAGTGAGCCGCGCGGCCTGGCGTGCCCGTGTCAGGGGATGTCAGGCGAGGTTCGTTGAGACCACTCGTGCGTGGGGGCACCCTCCGTCGCGAGGTT
This sequence comes from Myxococcales bacterium, assembly GCA_016191785.1. Lineage (GTDB taxonomy): Bacteria > Myxococcota_A > Polyangia > Polyangiales > Polyangiaceae > JADJKB01. The sequence continues at coordinate 71,554 of JACPVJ010000090.1, forward strand.
GCCCCATGCTTCGCCCGTTCGCCTGGCTCGCTCCGCTCGTGTCCCTGGTCGCCTGCGCTTCTCCGGTCGGGCTCGAGCCCGACGGCTCGGCGGGGCTCCCTGGCAGCGGCGGCAAGGGCCTCGCACCGGGGGGCGGCGGGGCGAAGTCCGGGCCCGGCGGAGGGGGCGGGCTCGGCGGGTCGAGCTCCGCTGGGGGCGGATCGTCCGGCGGGTCGAGCGCGGCCTCCGGCTCGGGCGCGAGCGGAGGATCGCCGGCGGGCACCGGAGGGTCGCCGGTGGGCACCGGCGGCAACGCCGCGCCCGGCGGTAGCGGCGGGCTCGGCGGAGGCGCATCCAGCGGTGGCACCGGCGGGGCCCAGTCCGGTGGCGGCGGCGGGGCCGGCGGCGCGGGAGGGACGACCGCGTGTCTGCCCGTCGTACCCGGCGGCCTGTGCAACCCCGTCGTGCAGTGCGGCTGCGGGGCCCAACAGAACTGCGACGTCGCCGGCCCGAGCGGGTTCACGTCGTGCTTCCCGGCCGGGCCGAAGGGCGCTTACCAGAGCTGCCTGTCGCAGACCGACTGCAGCAAGGGGACCAGCTGCGTGTCCTACGCGTGCAAACCCTTCTGTCTCGCCGATGCCGACTGCCCGCTCAGCGGCTCGAAGTGCGTGCAGGTCTACATGGGCGCGCCGGTCCCGGGATGGAAGTCGTGCGTCGCGAGCTGCGCGCTCGAGAACCCGTCGGCGCGTTGTGGCAGCGGCAGCACCTGCATGCTGGTCCTGCCCGACACCACCGACTGCGTCGGCGGCGTGGGCAGCGGCATCGGCCCGGGCACTTGCTCGCCGGGCAACGACCAGAGCTGCGCTCCGGGGCACACCTGTCGCCCCGACGGAAGCTGCGCCAAGTGGTGCCGAGTGGGCCAGAGCGACTGCGCCGCCGGCTCCTCGTGCAGCACCAGCGCGGTCACGGTTTCGGTCGGCGGCGTTCAATACGGAACGTGCGGATGACGAAGAAGAAGCTCCCGCTCCGCGGCTGCCGTCACTGAACCCGCGCCGCCACTCCGTCGGGCAAGAGCAGGCGATAGCCCTGGTCGTCCACCGCGATCGTGATCCCGGCGGGAGCCACGACGGGCCGCAGTCGTCGAATGTTCTGCCAGAGTGGGGTGTCGTGGCGACGCGGGTCGTAGTCTTGGTCCCACACCTCGCGGACCAGCTCGTCCTTGGTCACCGGTCGGCCCGGGCGCGTGATCAACGCGTGAAGGCGCCGTCGCAGCACGGGCCGGCTCCGGAGCGAGACGACCTGCCCCGCGAAGGCGAGCTCGTGCTTCACGGTGTCGAACACGACCGACTGCGACGCGCGCCCGGCCCTCGCCCAGCGCTCGAGGTCTTCGATCACGGCGACCTCCGCGCCGTCCCGCTCTGCCTCGTCGCGGGCTCGGCGTCGCGCAGCGTCGTCCCCGTGGAGCCCTCGGGCCAGGTGGCACACCGCGCGATCGAGCCCGTAACCCGGCCCCGTAGCCAGAGCCAGGGCCTCGCCCAGGGCGGTCTCGGCCCCCGCGAAGTCCCCGCCCGCCGCTCGCCGAAGCGCGGTCAGTGACCAATGCCGGGCAGCATCTCCCCGCCGCTCGCGAGGCGGCGCCACCGGCGGCAGGTGGTCGATCTGCACTCTTGGCTCGAAGCACCGGGTTCGCTCCAGCCGCTCGGCGATGCCGCGGCACCCGAGGCGATTGGCCTCGCCCAGGGCGCGCTCGAGCTCGGCCCGGGCCTCGGTCGACCGCCCGAGCGAAAAGAGGTTGCGCGCAAGCCACATGGCTCCGACCAGATCGTAGTGAACGCCCCCCAGGACTTGATTCATGCGTTGCGCCCGCTGCCGCAGCTCGAGCGCCGCGCATCGCTCGCCCCGCTCGAAGGCCAGCGAAGCCCGCGAGGCGAGCATGAAGATCTCGGCGCTCTCGTCCTCGGTCGGCGCGTCGAGGCGGATCTTGGCCACGAGCGCGTCCGACTCCGCAAATCGCCCTGCCCGAGCGTAGATCACGGCCGAGAGCAGCGGCGCATACACCGCGTTCTCGTCGATCACCGCCCGGTCCCAGAGCAATCGCGCGCGGCCCAGGGTCACCGCGGCCTGGTCGTAGAGCTCGTCGGCGTTCTCGAGCATGGCCTCGTGGAGCGCGAGACGGGCCGAGAGCACCGGGTCGGTCAGCTCGTGCTGCTGCGCGCGGAGCAGCCTGCGGCCTTCGGCTCCTTCGCCCAGGACGGTGTGCGCCGCCGCAAAGCGCGAGAGGCAGCGCACACGCATCTCGGGCGAGAGCGCCGAGCCGCCGAGCAGGGGCGACAGCGTCTCGACGACCTCCCGCGCGCGGCACATGTCGTAGGCCGCCTCGGCGAAGGCGTAGGCCAGCTCGACGGGTCGCGCCTCCCCTGCGGCCATCAGCCGGCGAAGCTCGTCGTACGCCGCGCGCATGTCGAAGTGCCGCCCCAGACAGCGGGCGCGCTCGATCTGCAGCGCCAGGCTTCGCTGCTCGGGCGACACGGCGTCCATTGCGCGGAGCAGCTCTCCGGTCGCGCCGCACTGGACCATCGCGGTCGAACGTTCCAACACGAACGCGTCCAGCTCGGCCGCACGACCCAAGGCCAAGAGCTGGGTCGTGGTCTCTCGCACCCGAGCCGCGACCGGCAGATCGGCGCGCGCCAGGACCTCGAGCGCTGCCTCGCGGGCGCGCGCCACGGCCTCCGAGCTCTGGCTGGCCAAGAGCGACTCGCGGAACAACTCGTGCAGGCGCACGCGCTCGGCGCCGACGTCGACCGCCAGCGCCGCCGCCAACTTCGAGAGCAGGTCGGGTCGTGCGAAGGCCTCAGGCGGGATCGGGATCTGGACGACGGCGAGCATCAGGCCGAGCTCCCGAGCCTCGGCAGAGAGGCCCGCGACTTCACCGCCCACCCAATCGCCCCCCTCGGCCCCGCCGGCGTGGGCTTGGCGCAAGAGCAGCGGATTGCCCGCCGAACGCGCGAGCGCGCGCTCGAATCCCGACGCGGCACCGTAGAGCTCGTCCAGCTCTGCCCACAAGTGTCTCGCCGCCGCCTCGGCCAGCCCCTCGAGCCGGAGCTCGAGTCGGTCGCGCGCGCGGGGGTCGTTCTCTAGCCGGTGGCGAGAGGTGAAGATGACCCGCCCGTCCGCCAGCGACTCGCTCGCCCGCCGCGCGAAGGCCGAAGCCGCCTCGTCGCCCATCAGGTGCGCGTCGTCCACCACCAAGAGGGCCTTCGTGCTCTCGACGCGCCCGAGCAGATCCGCGAGGCGCGCGTCGGTGTCGCGCGGCTCGGGGCGAGCCCGGGGGCCGAGCCTCAGCCGCGCCTCGTCGACCCACGCGTCGACCGAGGCGCCGGCGGCGTGAGCGAAGACGACCGGGCGCCCAGCGCGGGCGGCGTACTCGGCGACCAGCGTGGTCTTGCCGACGCCCGCCACTCCGAAGACCCACGCAACCGTGACGCGGACGAGGGCTCGCGACAGGCGGTCGAGCTCGGTGTCGCGGCCCGTGAACAGCGGCGATGGCAGCGGCGGCTGCATGCTCGCCTCCACTCGTAGCACGAGGTAGCATCGCCCGGTGAGCGTCGAGGCGGGCACCATCATCGGCGGGCGCTATCGCGCGCTGCGTTGCCTGGGCGCGGGCGGCGTCGGGGAGGTCTGGGCCGGCGTGCGTCTGGGCGACGAGCACGAGGTCGCGATCAAGACGCTCTTGCCGGCGGCTGCGGCCCACCGCGAGCTCGTGACCCGCTTCAAGCGCGAGGCCGAGCTGCTCGCGCGGATCCGCAGCAAGTACGTGTCGCGGGTGATCGACTTCCTGTCCGACCTGGACCACGGACTCACGCTCGTGCTCGAGCTGGCCCCGGGCGAGCCGCTGAACCAGGTGCTCGAGCGCGGGCCACTCACGGTCGAAGAGGCGATCGACGTGTGCTGGGACGTGATCGGCGGAATCGCCGACCTGCACCGGCAGCAGATCATCCACCGGGACCTCAAGCCGGGGAACGTGATTTTGCAGCGGCGCCCGGGCGCACGCAGCCACGCCGTGATCATCGACTTCGGCATGAGCCGCTTTACCGGCGTCGATCACGAGGGCGAAGAGATCACCGCCCTCACCAGCGTGGACATCGCCGTGGGAACCATGGAGTACATGGCGCCCGAGCAGATCCTGAACTCGCGCCAGGTGACAGGTGCCGCCGACCTGTACGCGCTGGGCGCGATGCTCTACCGCGCGGTGACGGGCCGTCACGTGTTCGGCGATCTGACCGACGTCGCGCTGGCGCGGCACAAGCTCCGCCACGACGCCCCGCGGCTGGTCACCGGCCGAGCCGACCCGACCGCGCGCGGGTTCGAGGCGATCGTCGACCGGCTTTTGCAAAAACACCCCAAGAACCGCTACGCGCAGGCGGAAGACGTCTTCCCCGACCTGATCGCGCTCCGGGCTGCACGCTCGGACCCGCGGGCGTCGCTGCCCTCGTGGCCGTCGGCGCCCTCGCAACCCTTCCCGTCGTCGCCGACGTCGGCCGACCCGGTGGCGATGCCGACGCCGCCCGCGCCCGCAGTCGCCCTGGCCGAGCTTCCGGGCGCACCCCCGCCGCGTCGCCGCGGGGTGGTCCTCGCGCTGGCGCTCGGCGGCGCGCTCTGCCTCGGCGTCGCCGGTGGCGCGTGGCTGCATCTACGACCCGTGCCGCCGGCCGAAGCCAGCGATGGCCCGGTGGTCGGCGAGGCACTGGCGACCGACGTCTCGGTCGCGCCGATCGATCGCCCCGCGCCAGCCGCTCCCAGCGCGACCGTGGCCCCGTCGGCGAGCGCACCGGTGCCGCCCGCAGTGACGCCCTCGCCAGTCCGAGCCGCCGCGCTCGCGCCGAAAGCGCCGCCGCTGGCCCCGAGCGGCGCGCCGCGGCTCGCAGCGCCCCGCCCCGCGTCCCCGCCGCCGAAGCCGGCGCCCTCGGCCAGCCCGCCCCCGGCGCCGCTGCCGCTCGACGAGTAGCGGGGCCGCCCCGTCACCGGGGCTTGGGTGGGCGCGTGCGCCCCGCGGGCGTGTGCGCGAGATCGATGCGCGCCGCCAGGTCGGGGTCGGCGCGCTCGGAGAGGGACTCGTAGCGCCCGGTGGAGGAGTCGTAACCGAAGACGTCGCCCTGCTCGATGTCGAACACCCAGCCGTAGATCTCGAGCGCGCCGAGCGAGAGCTTCTCGCGCACCGACGGGTGCGTGCGAAGGTTCTCGATCTGGATCAGCACGTTCTTTTCGACCGCAGCCCGAACCAGCGGTGCTCCCTCGAGCCCCGAGTGCCACAGCTCGCGCTGGACGGCCTTGCCGTGCTCGAGCCACTGCTGCACTTCCTTCAGTCCCGAGACGTCGACCTCCCCGACCAGCGCCGCCATCGCGCCGCAGTTGCTGTGCCCGCACACCACGATGCAGCTCACCTCGAGCTTGGCCAGCGCAAACTCGATGGTCGCCTCTTCGCTGCCATCGACCGCGCCGTGGGGCGGCACGATGTTGCCCGCGTTGCGGATCACGAACAGCTCGCCCGGCGACGCCTGCGTGATCAGGTGCGGGTCGAGCCGCGAGTCCGAGCACGAGACCATCAGCGTGTGCGGCGACTGGCCGTGCGCCAGGCTCTTGTACAGCTGCTCGTGCTGCGGGTAGACCTCGGTGCGAAACCGCCGGATGCCGGCGATGAGCTTGTCGATCATGCGCCGAGCTTGTCGCGACCAGGTCGGCGCGTCACGCCCTCATGGGCAGGTCGCCCGCCAGGCACCCAGGTCCAGCGTCTTCACGAGCGTCGAGAACCCCGCGGTGCTCGCCGCCCCGCACACTTGAGCTTTCTTGGCCTGACCCGCCGATGACGAGGCCACGTACTCGACGTGAAACACGGCCTTGCCTGCTGCGATGAACGGCGCCAGAGCCCCGCACTCGTCGTACTCGAGGCACTGTTCGTTCAAGGCCCAGTCGAAGTCCGAGACGACACTCGGGACCAGACCCAGCGCGTTCTTCAAGCCGATCGAGAGCCCGCGGGCGTGGGCCTCGGTCGCCAGGAACTTCAAGTAGTCCGTCTGCGTCGACGAAGTGAGCGGGAAGCCGGAATCATTCTGGTGAGCGTCCACGTTGTCGGGCTCCACGCCGTCGCACTTCCGCTGAGCCGCCAGGTCCAGGCGCTTCTTCATGATCGCGCGCACGTTGGGCGAGCGGGTGTCGAGCCAGGTCTCGCCGGGCCAGCCGTCGAGCGGCTTGTCGTGGTCTGCGTTCGCAAACTGGCCCGCGTCGCTCCGCCAGCTCTCGCGACTGCCCGCCGAGAAGTAGCAGACGACGGTGCGCCCCTGCGCGCGCAGGGTCTCGATGGTGGTAGCGCCGACGTCGAACAGGTCGATGTCGAACATCGACGCATCGACCCCGGTGTCGACTCCGCCCGACAGCTGCCACTGCCAGGTCGTGCCCGGCGCCGGCGACCAGATCCCGGTGCCGACGCCTCCACCCGCGCCGCC
>JACPVJ010000091.1 GCA_016191785.1 Myxococcales bacterium
CACGACCGCGACCGCGACCACGACCGCGACCGCGACCACGACCGCGACCACGACCGCGACCACGACCACGACCACGACCGCGAACGCGACCACGACCGCGAACGCGACCACGACCACGACCACGACCACGACCGCGAACGCGACCACGACCACGACCACGACCGCGAACGCGACCACGACCGCGAACGCGACCACGACCGCGAACGCGACCACGACCGCGACCACGACCGCGACCACGACCGCGAACACGAACGCGAGCGGCGAGTGGGCCGTTCATGGCTCCCTCCGGCGCTCGCGCCAGCCTTCCACCCGTTGGCGCACCTCGCGCGCCAACGGCCCTGCGATTGACCTCGAGATTCTCCGTCGCCACAGCCGCGCAGGGCCCTTGTCACGCGAGCTGCGCCCCGAGGGGCGAAAGCCCGGCGCGAACGCCGGAGGGAGAACCGCCATGACTGACCATCGCCTGCCGTTTCAACGCCTCGACGCCTACGCAGTCGCCAAAGAGCTCGCGGAGCGCGTGCACGCCGCGAAGATCGCCGACCGCGAGCTCCGCGATCAGGCCACGAGTGCCGCCAAGAGCACCTTCCTTCGCCTCAGCGAAGGCCTGCCGCTCGATGGCGCCGCCATGCGTCGCAAGTACTTCAACGAATCCAACGGCAGCCTGCACGAAACCCTCGCCGCCATGGACCTCGCTGCCGCCATCGGCGCCGCCCGCGCCGCGGACGCCGCGGCCGTGCAAGTGCTCGGTGCGCGGCTCAAGAAGATGCTGCGGGCGCTCATGCACTCGCGGTGATGCCGCGCATCGCGACCGCGACCGCGACCGCCGCCAGGAAGCACACGGCATCGCTTTGCCCTGCGCGTTCCGGCCGCCACGCGGCCATTCGTTGCAGGGCATCGCTTTGCCCTGCGCGTTTCGACCGCCACGCGGCCATTCCTTGCAGGGCATCGCGGGCCCGCCCGCGCTGTCGGGTGTGAACGCGACTACGACCACGACCACGAACGCGAACGCGACCACGACCACGACCACGACCACGACCGCGAACACCACCGCGAACGCGAGGGGATCCGCTAATCCCGGAGGGCCGCGGGAAGGTTCTGCGCGATCGCGGCTCGCACCGCCGCCATCAGCTCGTCCTTGCGCGCATCGCCGTAGGCTCGCGAGTCGATCGGCGCGCCGAGCGTGACCGAGACCTGCGCCCCGGGGCGCACGGTGCCACCGCGCGCCGCGAGCACGTCACGCGTCCCGGTCACGGTGACGGGCAAGATGCGCGCTCCGGTGTCGATCGCCAGATGGAAGCCTCCCTTCTTGAAGACCCCGAGCTTGCCGGTCGGGCTGCGCGTGCCCTCGGGCGCGATCCAGATGCTGGTCCCCTCGCGCAGCGCGCGCTTGGCATGCTCGAGCGCGAGGATGGCTCGCTCGCGGTCGTGGCGATCGATCTCGACGAACCCCGCCGCGCGCATCGCGCCGGCCCAGATCGGAATCCGAAATAGCTCCGCCTTCGCCACCATCCGCACCCGGCGCTTCAGCGCCTGGAACAACACCGGGATGTCGTACAGGGACTGGTGATTGCTCATGACCACGAACGTCTCGCCTTCGGGCGCCAGCTCGAGGCCGTAGGTCGTGACTTCGATCTTCACGTGATCGAGCAGGCGGCGGGACCAAGCGTCCAGCCGCCTGTCGCAAATCTCGGGCGTGAGGCGGCCCACCGCGCCTTCGAGCAGCGTCGGAACTGAGATCCGGGCGGTTTCCGCAATGGCTTGGGTCAGGTGCCAGAGCGTCATGTCAGTCCGTGGACAAAACCACGGCCGGCGGCGGTACGCCAAGGTGGGCAAATCCGCCTTTCATTGCCCTAGCTTCGGCGGGGCGCATGGCATAGGCTCGGTTTCGACTTCGTCGATGGAAGCTTCCTGTACGAGCTGCCCGGCACGCTTCGCCGTCCCAGACGACAAAGTCCGCGGTCGGAAGGTCCGAATCGCCTGCAAGCGGTGCGGCGCACCCATCGTCGTCGATGGCACCCACCTGGGCGCGGCTCCGACCGCCCAGCCTTCGGCCGGGACGGCCAAGCCTGCAGCAGGGACGGCCGCGCCCAAGCCGGCAACCACCGCGGCGACCGTAACGCCGAAGCCCGCTGCCACGACGAGCGCGGGCAAGCCTGCGGCCGCGGCCCCCAAGCCCGCGACCGCGACGACGACAGCGGGGGCCACGCCCAACCCCGGCGCGACAGCGGCCACGCCCAAGCCGGGCGCGGCATCACCGACTTCGCCCAAGCCCGGCGTGCTCACGGCCAAACCCGGTGGGGCCGCGCCCAAGCCGGCGGTGCTCACCGCCAAGCCCGGGGGCTCGGCTTCGGCGCCGGTGGGAAAGCCAGGCGCCGCGGGGCAGGACGACAACGACTGGAGCGCGCTCACCGACAGCGGCGGCAAGACCGTCGCGTGGCGCGAGCCCGCGTCCGCCGGCCCGCCCTCGTCCAGCGCTCCGCGATCGTCGGGTCCGCTCGGCGCTCCGCGATCGTCGGGTCCGCTCGGCGCCCCGCGGCCGTCGGGTCCCCTCGCCGCACCGCGCCCCTCCGGTCCCCTCGGCGCGGCAGGCGCGTCGAGCCCCCAGAGCGCGCCGCGCCCCGCGAACGCGGCCAAACGAACCATGCTCGGCGGCCTCGAGCCGCCGAAGGGCGCAGCCCCGGCTCCGGCCGCCGCCGACAAGCTTCCGAGCGCGGGCCGTCCGGCTCCCCCGGCCAAGCCGGCTCTTGACGAAAGCGCCGACGCCGAGCCCGAGTGGACCGTCGCGCTGACCGACGATCAGCACGAGGAGATGCGCACCGGCGAGGTGGTCGAGCTCTACGCGCGCGGCAGCATCGATCAAGAGACCTTCATCTGGGCCGACGGGATGGAGGACTGGAAGCGGCCGTGGGAGATCCCGATGATCGCCGCGGCGCTCGCCGGTCGCGGCCTCGAACCCAAGCCCGGCGACGACGAGACCGAAGACGACGACACCTACCCGATGGACGAGGCCCACGAGGACGAGGCCACCATCGTCGCCAGCTTGGGCGTGCTCGGGCCCCCGTCGAGCCGCGGCAAGATCCCGTCGGGGGTGTGGCACGAGCCCGGGCGCGAAGAAGAGGTCGGCTTCGAGGACGTCACGGTCTCGCTCGATCGGCAGAGCGCGCAGGGTTTGCTCGCATCGCTCGCGGGCGCGCCGCGCGAGGCCCAGAAGTCGAAGCCCGAGGTGATGGCCTCTGCGTTCGACGACGTGCCGACCACCGTGCACGAAGAGATGTCCGGACCGCCCACCGCCCCGACCGCGGACGTCGACGACCTCCTCAGCTACATGGAAGAGCGGACGCTCGCCATGGAAGACGGCTTCCTCGCCGAGTCGCGGCCGATGTCCGCCGCCGATCTGCTCGGGGAAGAGGACACCACCCTCGAGCAGCCGCGGCTCGCGGCGCCGGGCGGCGACTCGTTCTCGCTCGACACCTTGATGTCGGGCACCCCCGAGAACGTCGCCGTCGGTGGCCAGCCCGGCGACCTGTTCGCCGGCATCAACCTGGCCGAGCCGCCTGCGGGCCGCGACCGCCCGCTCGACTCGCTGTGGGAGCCGACCGGGATCCAGCAACAGCCCTCGAGCCCGATCTCGTCGCAAGGCCCGATGTCGATGCCGGGAAGCGGCGGGTACGCTTCACCGAGCCCGATGGCCCAAGCCGCAGCACCGGCCAAGAAGTCGCGCCTGGGGTGCGTGGTCGTGCTGCTGCTGCTGGTACTCGTCGTGGGCGGTGGCGCAGCGGCGTCGTTCTTCCTCAAGCAGCCTGCGAGCCTCTACGGCGCCGACGGGATGCCCAAGATCCCGGGGTTGTCGCGCTGAGCTGGATGGCCCCGGCACTCTTGCTCGCGGCGGCGGGCCTGGCGCTCGGCGTGCTGGTGCTGATCGCTCGCCAGCGGTGACTCGCGCGTCGGTCGCGCCCCTGCGCGTGCGTTCGCTCAAGGGTGAATCGAGACGATCGTCCCCTGCTCCGTCGCGTCCCCCGCGTAGGTCGCGTGCCAGTGGGCCGAGACCTCGGGGCTGCTCCACATGAAGACGAAACGCGCGTCGATCGGCGCCAGGTTCACGCAACCGTGGGAGCGAACCTTGCCGAAGTCGTCGTGCCAGTAGGCGCCGTGCAGCGCGTAGCCGCCCTTGAAGTACTGCACCCAGGGCACGTCACGGAGCTCGAACTCGTGGTCGGCGACCTCGGAGTCCATGGTGGTGGTGATGTGCTTCTGGTAGATCCGGAACGTGCCGCGCGGCGTGCTCAGGGTCTTACCCGGCTCGCCGAGCCCGTCCTTGCCGGTCGACACCAAGGTCACGTACACCGGGCGATCGCCCTCCCAGAGCGTGAGCGTCTGGCTCACGATGCTGAGATCGATCCATTTCGTGCCCTTCTTCGCCCACGACGGCAGCTGGCTGGGCTTGGCCGCGGTCTTCAGATCGTCGCTCTTGAGCCAGCGGCCGTTCTTGGCTTCGACCATGCGGAAGCCGTGGAGCATCTTCACCGTGCCGGTGAGGGGGATGAACTCGCGCCAACCCAGGCGCTCACCCTTCTCGAGCTTGCCCTCTTTCAGGTCCCACCAGGTGGCGCCAGCCTTGCGCGCGAAGGCGACCGGCAAGCCGATCTCTTTCAGGGACTGGCCATGGAACGGCGACCCACTGTCGGCCTTCAGCTTGTCGGCCGGCAACATGCGTCCGTCGGTGCTGATGGCGAAGCGTCGGTTCTGCGCCTCGGGGCCGGTGACGAAGGTACCGATCAGCGCGACGCCGGTGTGGCGCTTGACGCGGTTGGCGATCACCGCGTAGGGCGGCGCTCGGAAGCTCGAGATGTTGGGGATGCGGCGCTCGCCGACGAGCCACCACGGCACCGCGTCGTCGCCGCTGCCCCCGAAACGCTCGCTGATCCCCAGGGGCCTGGCGTGCTCGGGGATCGCCCCCACGGCCAGGCCGGCCTCGTCGAGGGGCACGTCGTTCGCTCCGACGGTGAGGACGTCCCACTGGTCGCTCAGCTTCTTCCAGTTGCGCAGGTGACGCTCGAGCCGCATCTCGTACTGGAACTGTTCATCCTTGCTGGGAATGCGCATGTAGTTCGGCGCGATGGCGCGCGTGAACGCGTACCGATACGGCATGGCCCAATCGCGGTGAGGCTCGACGGTGATGGCCTTGGCGATCGGATGATCGAGCTTGGTGGTCGCCTCCGGCCCTGCGCAGACGAAGCCCACCGGGCGGATCGCGTACCAGCCGTCCGGACAGTCGCGCCGCGAGACCGGCTCGGCCGAGCGGCTGACGCGGGCTCCGACCCGCAGGTAGCCAATGGGCGCCGCCTGTTTGTCGGGTTTGGGTAGGACCGGAACCACCATCGCTACCGGCGCGAGCTTGGGGCCGTCTTCGGGGGGGACCGGTACGCTCGACCAGTCCTCTTCCTCGACCTTCGAACCGCCGTTCTCGGGCTTCACCTTGGCCGCGCCCGGATCCTTCTTCCCGAAGAAGCCGTCGCATCCGGCGGCCGCCACCAGCGAAAGCGCGCAAAAAACCGCGAAAGTCGCCGGCGTTCCTCGCCCGGACGAGGGGCCCCGCCGGGCGGCGCACAGGGAGACACGGGCAGCCATCCCCCCGGTTTGCCAAAAGGGCCGCATCCGGCCCAGAAAACGGCGGAACCCGGAGCCGGGCTTGCCGCCCGGCGCCGGGCCGATGAAAAGCAGCGGATGCCCAAAGAGACGCTGACCGTCACCGACAACCGCACCGGCAAGTCCTACGAGCTGCCCATCGTGGACGGGACGATCCGCGCGATGGACCTGCGTCAGATCCGGGTCGACGACGAGGACTTCGGGCTGATGACCTACGACCCGGCTTTCATGAACACCGCGTCGTGCCGGTCGGCGGTGACCTTCATCGACGGCGATCGCGGCATCTTGCGCTACCGCGGCTATCCGGTGGACCAGCTGGCCGAGCGCGCCAGCTACCTGGAGGTGGCCTACCTGCTCTTGAACGGCGAGCTGCCGACCAAGCACGAGCTCACCGAGTTCACCCGCGAGATCACCACCCACACCTTCGTGCACGAGAACGTGCGCACCTTCATCGACGGCTTCCGCTACGACGCCCACCCGATGGGGATGCTGGTCGCCACCGTGGGCGCGCTGAGCACGTATTACCCCGAGGCCAAGCACGTGGCGGACGCCGAGATCCGGCGCATGCAGATCACCCGGCTGATCGCCAAGATGCCGACCATCGCCGCCTGGAGCTACCGGCACAGCGTGGGCATGCCGTTCGTCTACCCCGACAACGACCTCGGCTATGCCGCGAACTTCCTGGCGATGATGAAGCGCATCGCCGAGCCGCGCTACCAGGTGCACCCCGAGATCGCCCGGGCGCTCGACGTGCTGTTCATCTTGCACGCCGACCACGAGCAGAACTGCTCGACCAACGTGATGCGCAGCATCGGCAGCTCGCAGGCCGACCCGTACGTCGCCGTGGCCGGCGCCGCCGCAGCCCTCTACGGCCCGCTCCACGGCGGCGCCAACGAGGCCGTGCTGCGCATGTTGCGCGAGATCGGCAACGTGAGCCACGTGCCGGCGTTCGTGAAGGAAGTGAAGGGCGGCGTCGGCGGCCGGCTGATGGGCTTCGGCCACCGCGTGTACAAGAACTACGACCCCCGCGCGCGCGTGATCAAGCACCTGGCCGATCAGGTCTTCGACGTGGTGGGCAAGAAGAACCCGCTCTTGACCGTCGCGCTCGAGCTCGAGAAGATCGCGCTCAGCGACGAATACTTCGTCAAGCGCAAGCTCTACCCCAACGTCGATTTCTACTCCGGTCTGATCTACGAGGCCCTGGGCATTCCGGTCGACATGTTCCCGGTGCTCTTCGCCATCCCGCGCACCGCCGGCTGGCTCGCGCAGTGGGAAGAGATGCTGCTCGACAAAGAGCAGAAGATCGCCCGGCCGCGCCAGATCTTCACCGGCTACGCCGAGCGCGAGTTCGTGCCGATCGAGCAGCGGCGCGAGAAGAGCGTCGTGCCGCCGGAGGGTTGAGTGACCGAGACCACGGCGCTCACCCGCGAGCGCGCCCCCACCTTCGAGCGCGCGCTCGTGCTGATGGCCCTGCTCTACTCGGCGTGCCGCTTCGTGCCGCTGCCCTTCGCCGACGAGATCTTTCGCAACGCCGTCTCGCGCCTGATCGTCAGCCAGGCCCTGGATCGGCACGCGCGCACGTTCTCGTCCAAGCTGGTCGCCCCGCTCTACACCGAAGACGTGGGCTGCCTGAGCGGCTGTTTGACCGCCCTCCCCCGCCTGCTCGCCAAGCTGATCTTGTTCCCGATCCGGAAGCTCTTGGCCTGGCTGGGCGCCGCGCGCGGCATCTCGCGGGATCTGATCACCGCGCTACTCTTCGGCAGAAGCGTGGACCGGTGCCTGCTGCGCGGGCTCTTGCCCGAGGGCGGCACCGAGCTCGCGAGCCAGGGCAAGCTGATCCGCGGCGCCTTTCAGCGCGCCCTCGCCGCGAGCGAGCTCACGCTCTCGAAGGCCGCGGTGGCATCGGTCGTGGGCCGCTCGAAGCGTGGCCTCGCCGCCGCGGGGCGAGCCGTGGCCGCCATGTTCCAGAAGGCGGGCGGAAACGGCGAGCTGCCCGAGGGCGAGCGCGAGGCGGTCAACGAGGGCGCCGTAGAGGTCGAGCACGCCCTCGCGGCGCCGGCCATCGCTGGCGAGATCGCGGCCTTCGACGCGCGCTTCGATCAAGAGCTCGAGCGCGTGGGCCTCGGCGAGCCGCCGGCGGGACCCGAGTAGTCTAGGTCAGGCTCAGCCGGTACGCCCAGCGGCCCACGGCGTTCTTGGCGCGACTGAGCACGACGTCCCGCGCGAGGACGCGGCTCACAGCGTGCCCGTCCGCGTTCGTCGAAGCGCGGTAGGTACCCGCCACCAGCTCGAGGACTTCGAAGGCCAGCTCGGCGCCCCGCGCGTCGATGATCCAGTATTCGGGGATCCCCGCCCGCGCGTAGGCAGCCCGCAGCTTCACGAGGTCCTTCTGCACCGACGAATCACTGACGACCTCGACGACGAGATCGGGGCTCCCCAAGACCTCGACGAACTCGCCCTCGGTCCCGACCTTCTCGACCAGGCGAAGGCGGCCCGAACGCAGGGTGTCCCAGGTCGCGAACATCAAGTCAGGCTCGGTGCTGACCCCGGCTTCCTCGTTCGTGAGGAGCGCCCCATCGACGTACGTCTCGCCGAGGCTCTCTTCGCGTGCGAGCCGGACGACCTCGCTCGTGACCTCGGCCTTGACCTTGTTGTGGCTCTCGATGGACTCCGGGCTCATTTCGACGAACAGCTCCCCCGCGACGAACGCCGCACGCACCGCTTCGGGGAAGTCCGGCGACTTGACCCAGCCCCGAAAGCCACCGAGATCCAGCGCGCTGACTGGCACGCGCACGCGATCACCATCGATGTTGACCGCAACGGCAGACACGACTCGAGCCTACCCCCGGGCCCGAGCCCGAGCAAGGTCGCGACGCTCGACTCAGCACCCGGAGCACATCGGGGTCGCCTCCGGATCGCAGCCGGCCTTCCAGTGGCTCTCGGCGCAGCAGAACTCGCGCTCGCCCACCAGCGTGCACGCGGGGGAGCAGGTCGGCCAGGTACTGCTCGACTGCAAGTCGACCGGACAGTGCCAGCGCATCGGTCGCGCGGCGGGGCAACCCGACTCTGGACCGTGGCTCGACGGGAGGAGAACGCACGACCGGCAAGGCGCGGCTGCTGCCCGGGCCGAGTCGTCGCACCCACGGACGATCGGCGCCGCGTCGGGTGCGCCCGGAACGCATTCGAGCCCGGCCTGTGCCGCGCACGCGATCAAGGGCTTGCGCGAGAGACGGCACGCCTCGTCCAGGGGGGAGCCGGGTTCCTCCAGCTCGAGACACCACTCGTGGCAATAGAACCCGCTCACGACGTTGGCGATGGGGCTCTGGTGCTCGGCACTCTCGAACTTGCAGCCGAGGTCGGGGTACGCTTCGCACAACGCCATGCAGTGGTCGTAGTCCGTCGGCGGCGGAGCGGTCTGGCCCGAACAGCTCGGCGGCGCCACGGCGAGCACGGCGATGGCGACCGACGCCGAGCAGATCGCTCTCGTGCTCAGCACCCCGGGCATTGGTCGGACGCCTTCGGATCGCACCCCCAGAGCTCGGGCGCGCAGCAGAACTCCCCGTTCGAGATGGGCTGGCAGTCGCTCTTGCATCCGGGGTGGTAGCTCGGGAGGGCGAGCGGCACCTCTGGGCAATGCCAGCGGTCTGGGTGTTCGTCGTCGCATCCGCCAGCCTGCCCGGAGGGGAGCACGACGCACTGCCGGCACGGAGCGGCGACGCGGAGAGCGACGTCGTCGCACCCGTGGACCACCGGCGACAGCTCGTCGTGGCCTTCGACGCACGCCATCCCGTGCGTCTCGATGCACCGCATGACGTCGGCCGTTCGGTCGGCGCACTCCGACTCGGGCTGCTTGTATTTGGGATCGTCGGAGTACTTCAGACAGAACTGCCGGCACGTGCCGCTCCAGAATGCGCCGACGATCTCGGACACCGGGTTGAACAGATCGTCCACGGTGTACTTGCACCCGAGCGAGTCGTACTGCTCGCACACCCTGGTGCAGATCTCCTGGTCTGACAGCGCTTCGTCCTCGTGGCACCCCGCGGCGACGACGCACACCGCGAGACCCAGGCTAATCGCTCGCCGCATCGGTGCCCCCTTCCCCCGCGGCGTCGTCAGCCGCCGCGTCGGGCTCGGCGTCGGCGCCGCCGTCGGGCGGGATGCCAGGCGGGTCGAGGACGAAGGGGACGACGAAGTACGCAGTATCCTCGGGGCAGTCGTCGAAGATATTGAGTCCGTCAGCAGAGGGCTGCGTCTCCTCGTACCGGAGTTGTTCGTGGCGGTCGAACACGCGTAGGGTCACCCAGTCGATTCTCGCGGCGTCGGAGTAGCTGATGGTGTACCGAGGAGGCCCACCCGGCTCCTCCTTGCACTTGGTCGTGGGCGTCCCGCCAGCCATGATCTCGCAGTAGTTCCGAAAACGGACGGTGCGATCTGCCTGAAACTCGGCGTATGAAAACGGGATGGCCGGGCCTTCTGGCTCGAGCTGCCCTGACAGAACCAGCTCGGCGTGGTGGACACCCGAGCAGCTGGGCTTCGGTTTCGGACGGCCAGAGTCCGAGCACGCGCACGCGACGCACGCGAGCATGAGCACCATGCTCGAAGACGCGCTGCTCATGGCGCGATGCCCGCGTACGGCGGAGCCTTGACCCATCCGCAGATCGGCGAGTTGACGGTCGTCTTGGGCCCCCACTGGGTACGCTCGAGCTGGGCGATGAACCCCATCGGGGCGCCTTCGAGCACGGGGTCCGAGTTTGACCCGACCTCGGTTCGATCAGGGTAGCAGGACGGTGCAGCGAATCCGGGCGCCACCAGGTTCACCTCCTGGTCCGCCGCCAGCAAGAGCAGCTCTCGCCAGAGCGTCGTCTCCGCTTCGTTGCGATTCGCGACCTTGAGGTTGTCCACCTTGCACGGAGGCGACTCGCAAGTGTGCGCCTCTGCCAGCACCAGATTGAACCGGTCGGGTTCCACGTTCAGCCTCGAGAGCGGCAAGCGAAGCCCACAGCGAAGCGGGGTGACGACCCGTGCGATTCCGGCTTCGAGCTCATCTGCGAGGAGCGTTGCGTCGCACGAGTCAGCTAGCTCGGCGCCGCGGTGCACGCGGCAGTAGTCGGGAGCATCGCGACAGGCGCTCACGTCCGCGGCCGACGCCTTCGTCGTCCAAATCGCCAAGCAGTCTTCGCACTCCGGCCGCAGCGCCGAAACGGGGACGCACATGGCCCACCGCTCGCCCGCGCCGTACTTCCCTTCCTTCACCGAAAACCGGGGGACGCACCTGAGCCCAGGAATGTTCGCCGCCGCCGGCGCCACCTGGCAAAGGACCTGTGGCTCTTGGGGCGCAGGCGACGTCACGTCGGGCGGCGCGACTTCGCTCAAGCAGCCGTGCGTTCGGAGGAGAGCGAAGTCGCAGTCCTTGCCGCCGTCTTGCGCCGCGAAGCACGGCCTGCACGCTGCGTCGTTCGCAACGACGCAACCCTGGATCAGGTTCCCACCGACGTCGAACAGCCGGGGCGCCGCGTTCTGATCCATGCAGCCGTCCCCGACCCACCGAGGCAAGTCCACGGATGCCTTCCGGACTTGGTTCACGTAGGCCGCTCCGCCGCGCACCGGGCGGCACTCCAGCGTCTTCGGGTTCAGCTGGGCGGTGCGCTCGATGGCGTCCGCGAGCCGCGGGCGAAGCAAGCGGATCTGCGCCAGCGTGTCTGCGATCGACGCCGCCGTGCACGTCTGAACATGGCTGAAGTCCGGCGCCACGCACGAGCTAGCGCGACCCGGATCCCTGTGAAGAAGCGCGGGGCTCATCAGCCGGC
Organism: Myxococcales bacterium; assembly: GCA_016191785.1. GTDB lineage: Bacteria > Myxococcota_A > Polyangia > Polyangiales > Polyangiaceae > JADJKB01. The sequence continues at coordinate 11,454 of JACPVJ010000091.1, forward strand.
GCTCCCGCCACTCGCGAAACGCCAGTTGAAAGGCAGCCGGGTCGCTCGTGTCGATCGCCGGCACCGGGAACATCGTCGCCTGATTGATCCCGTCTGCCGCGTCGACCAGCCGATCCACGAACCGCCCACGGAGGCGATCGCCGGACACATTGTCCTGCGCGATGGTGGTCAGGTTCACTTCGAAGAACGGGCCGAGAGCGTGGTCGAGCACGTTCAAGAAGTCTCCGAGCACGCCTGCGCCGGTGCAGTAGTTGATCTTGATCGAAGGTTTGCCGCCGGTCACGGCGGCCTTGACCCGGTCCGTGTAGTGGAGTGCATCGGGGTCCACGCCGAGTCGAGCCGTGCCCTGCCAAGAGAAGCTGAACGAGCAGAACACACCACCGTAGACGCTGGCCTTTGCTACCCCGCTGCCTTCCATCCGCAGGTCGAGGCCGTCTTGACCGAACTCGCGCGTCGGAATCGCCCCCGGCATGTCGGGGCGGATCGGGTCTGCTGCGTCGACGAGCGCTGGCGCGATGACGGCCTTCGCAGAGTTGATGGTGATCTCCACCTTACCGGCCTTCGGGTCGTTCTGCTCGATGACGCCCGTGAGCTCGTCGGCGACGTCGTCTGCGAACTGCCGAAAAGGGGTGGAAGCGCTGCAGCTCCCGATGTCGTACATCCGCACGTACCCGATCGTGTCGGCCCACGGTTTCAGCGGGCCGAACGAGTCGCCCCACATACCGGCAGAGAGGGGGTTGAGCCAGAAGCTCTTGCCATCGAAATCGCGGCACGTTGCCAGGGAGACAGCGTTGCGTATCGTTTGCGGCTCGATTTCCCCGTAGTGGTCGGTGGTCTTGTTGTAGTCGACGGCCCCTCGCCACGAGAACTTGAGGAACGATCCGCGCTTTGCCTTCCAATTCCCCTTCGCCATCTCCAGGACGTCCCCGACGGTGGGGCTGACCCGGCCCGTCGAGTACTTCGAAAAATCGTATCCCGTTCGGCTCGGAAGAGTCGGCATCTCGACGGCGACGAACAGCGAAGCCGCGTCTCCCGCCCAGGCCATTCGGTACTTCCCGCTCGACGCGAGGGAGTCGTAGTTCGCGAGCGCCTGTAGTGGGGTGCCGTTCCGACCGCGAAAGTCGAACGCAAGGTTCTTGTTCAGCGGCAGGAGCCAGGTTTCCGCCGCGGCGTTCGGAGGTTTTAGACTCAGCTTACGCCGAGTGAACTCCACGCCCCCCCTGCACCAGGCGTGCCACAGTCGCACCCTGCGTCGGCCGAGTCGGTGCGCAACAGCGGCGTCTGCGCCGGGTTGTACGCGCCCAGAGCGAACGTTCCGAGCAGCGCAGCCGCGACCTTCTCGCGCGAAATCCGAAGTCCCATCGTCAGCACCCTCCGTGCGCTGAGGATACACGATTCGCGGCGCTGCGCGAGGGGGAGTGGGACACCGCGAACGCCGAGGAAACCCTGCTACGAGTTCAGCCCGCCGCGCACTGACCCGACTTGCAGATCTGCGAGCAGCACTCCTTCCAGGTGCCGCAGCCGGTCCCTTGGGGCTTGCACGGGGGCAGCGAGCCCACGCACGCGCCCGCGGCGCAGGTCTCGGAGCAACAGTTGCTCCAGTGCGTGCAGGGCGAGCCGCTCGGGTAGCACGAGCCGGCATCGCCGTCGTGGAAGCACTTCCCGTTCACGCACTGCTGGTAGCAGCACTGGCCGTTCCAGCTGCACTCGCTGTTGGTCGGCTTGCACACGCCCGCGTCGGGCTGTTGGCAGTGGTTTCCGTAGCAGAACGACGAACAGCAGTTCTTGTCGGCCCAGCAGAAGGCGCCGACCGGAACACACGTCCCCGCGTCGATCGGCCCCTGGCAGATCGAGTCGAAGCACGCACCGCCGCAGCACTGCCAGCCGACGGCGCACGACGAGCCCACCGGCTTGCACTGACCCGAGTCGAACCCCGCGTCGCTCGGCCAGCCGCAAGCGCCAGCCGTGCAGGCGCTGCTGCAGCACTGCCACGCCGAGCTGCACGGTTGGCCATCGAAGACGCACTGAGGGGCGTCCAGCGCGGCGTCGGGTGGCGGCGACGCGACCGGGGTGCACAGCCCGAAGCTGCACGTCGACGAGCAGCACTCGGAGAACGACGCGCAGCTCGCGCCCCCGGGCTGGCACCCCGCGTCGACCGCGCCGCCGCTGCCGGTCGCGCCGCTGCCCGCGCTGCCTCCGCTCACGCCCGCGCTACCGCCGCTCGCGCCGCCGTTGCCTCCGCTGGCGCCGCCGCTTCCGGTCGCGCCGGTCCCCGCGCCGCCACCGGTCACGCCCGCGTCCGGTGCGCCCGTGTCGCCGCCGGTCTCCGCCGCCGGCTCGGACACACCGCCACAGGCCCAGGGCACACCCAGCAGCGTGATGCCGCCAACGGCCCCGACAGCCCATGCGCGCGCTCTCACCCTACCACCTCGACCCACGCTACGCGCCCGGAGCGGGTCCGTCTACTCCCCCACCCTCACTCCCAGACCGGCTGCGTCCAGGCCTTCTGCCCGCGCGCATCCTCGACCACCGCGCGCACGTAGCCGCCGCCGCGCTCGAGCTCGTGTCGCGCCATGACGCCCGTGGTCCGCGCGAGCTCCCGCCCGCCCTTGCCCACGAAGCGGATCGTGTAGCGCTGCCCCGGCTCGCCGAGCACCGTGAGCGCAAGGGCCTTGGCCTCTTGCTCGACCGAGCTCAGGATCACCCCGGTGGACGAGTAGAAGTCACCGGCCTCGAAGGCCGCACGGATCGCGGCCGGTGTCTTGTCCGCGCGCAGCATGATCCACGCGCGATCGCCGACGTAAGCGAATTTCCCGACCCGGGCCCGCTCGACCGCGTCGGCGAAGTGGTGCGCGTCGTCGGTCGCGACGCCGAACACCCGCGCGCCCATCGTGAGGACCTCGTCCCACAGCGCCTCGGCACGACGCTCGGCGCTCTCGCGACTGGCCGGGTGCTGCTGATCCAGGCTCGCGTTCCACAGCTCGACGTGGCGCACGCCGTCGTCCGCCAGCGCCTTCACCACGCGCCCGTCGGCGGCGAAGTGGAACAAGGGGTGGTTGAGCACCGCGGCGCCGCCCAGCTCGCGGGCGAGTGACAGCTGGGATCGGTACGCATCGAGCCGGCCGGGCCGAAAGGGCAGCGGGAACTTCTCGCCCCGGTGCGCGTCGAGGGCGGGGTCGACGAACAGCCCGCTCAGATGAAACAAGCAGCGGTATCCGGGGGACGGCTTGGGCTCGCAGACCGTCGAGTTCTGCGTGAGCTCGACCCCGGGGAAGACCAGCATGCCCTCGGGCGACGGCGGAGCGGTGACCCGGTTGTGATCGGTCACCACCAGGAA
>JACPVJ010000085.1 GCA_016191785.1 Myxococcales bacterium
CACCGGCGGCACCGTCAACAACCCGTGCGCGACCCCCACGTTCGCGCCCCCCGCGGGCACGTACACCAGCGCGCAGAGCGTCGTCATCTCGACGACCACTCCGGGCGCCACGATCTACTACACGACGGACGGGACGAACCCGAACAAGAACAGCGTCGTTTACAGCGCGCCCATCGCCATCTCGCAGGACACCACGCTCCGCGCGATGTGCGAGGCCCCCGGCTTCACGGACTCGATCGTGGGCGTGGCCATCTATGACATCAACATCCCGGTCGGCGACGTCGCACCGCCCGTTCCGAATCCGGCCGCGGGTACGCAGGACAATGACTTCCTGCTGGCGCTGACCACCTCCACGCCGGCGGCGACCATCTGCTTCACGCTCGATGGCTCGACCCCGGTCTGCACCAACGGCGTCTGCCAGGGCACGTCCCAGACCTACAACGCGCAGACCCAGGTGCCGATCAACGGCAACGTCACCAACGCAAGCACCGGTGAGGTCACCGTCAACGCTCTCGCGTGCAAAGCCGGCGGCGGTAAAGACGGCGCGATGCCGGCCCAGAAGTACACCCTCAAGGTGGCGACCCCCGCGCTGAACACGCCGGCGCCGGGCACCTGGGACTTCGTGAACTCCGCTACCGGTAACGACCAGAGCCCACTGCTCTCGTCGGCCACGAACGGCGCGGTCACCGGGCGCTTCACCACGGCTCCGGCGGCAGCTCCGAACTGCGTCAGCGGTCAACTCGTCAACGGTGGCAACAACCTCCCCACCAACTGGTCCTTCGACTCGAAGACCGGCGCCAAGAAGTGGTCGTTCGTCGCGTGCAAGGCCGGCTACGCAGGCTCCGACCCGTACACCGCGGAGTACAAGTTCAAGCTCAACGCGCCGACGCACGACAAGGCCACGGGCACGTACAACAACACCGTGACTGTCGCCATCGCGCAGGCAGCGAACAGCAGTGCGGTGGGTGAGTACACCTGCACCACCACGGATGGCAGCGCACCCACCTGCGGCGCAAACAGCACCTGCGGTGGCACCGGCGCGAAGAACGCCGGCACGGTGAGCGTCACCAAGACCGGCACCAACGTTCAGAGCGTCGCGTGCGGACCGGGCTTCGAGCCTTCCGACGTGACCAGCACCACGTACACGCTGCAGCTCGAGAAGCCGGTCTTCAACCCGGCCACCGGCACCCCGGTGAACGCGAACAACACGCTGAGCGTCAGCATCGGCCCGGGCGCGGGAGCGAACCCGGACTTCATCTGCTACTCGACGACCGCGGCGAACCCGGACTGCACCTGCACGGCCACTGGCCTGGCGAAGGTGACCGCGCCGATCGTCGTCTCCGGTGGCACCACGGTGAAGGCGCTCGCCTGCAAGGCGGACTACCTCAGCGCTTCGGACAACGCCACGTACCAGGCAGCGAACAAGATGGCCAATCCGACCATCACGCCCGGCACGAGCACGCAGAACAACGTAGTGAACACCACGTTCAAGAACAACGACGTCAGCCAGGGCGCCATCATCTGCTACACGACCGACGGCACCGATCCCGGTTGCACCGGCACGTGCGTCACCGTCGCCAAGGCGGGTACGGGTGACTCGGCGGTGGTGAACAACCTCGCCACGCAGACCAACACCACCATCAAGGCGCGCGCCTGCGACTCGGCCGCCCCCGACGTGAAGACGAACTCCGACGTCGTGACGGCCCTGTACACCTTGAAGGTGGCCACGCCGACGCTGAACACCGGCATCCCGGCGCCCGGTAGCGTGCCCATCGGCACGACCATCGCGTGGGACTCGGCGACGTCGACCACGACCAGCTACTACACCACGGACGGCAGCACCCCGAACTGCACGGGCGGGTCCGGCATCTTCGGCAAGTCGGTTCAGATCGTCGACCCGGCCAAGACCGTGATCAAGGCCATCTCTTGCCGGCCGAACTTCATTTCGTCGGACGTCGCGACCTTCACGTACTCGTACTTCATCGCCACGCCGGTGCTCTCGCAGGCCACGGCGACGCTGAACGACTACTTCACGTTGGGCGTCACCAACCCGCCGTCCAGCGCGGTCGGGTCGAACAGGTTCTGCTACACCCTCGACGGCTCGAACCCCACCTGCACGGGTGGCATCTGTGGCTTCGGCTCGTCGAACGCGGGGTGCAACCAGACCTCGTGCAGCATCGACGTGAAGAAGACCGAAACCGTCAAGGTCATCGCCTGCAACTCGACCGGCCTCGCGAACTCGGCCCAAGCGTCGGCGTCTTACACGCTGAACGTCGGCCCCATCGCGTGGACGCCCGATCCGGCGACCATCTACTCGACGCCCCAGAGCGTGTCTTGGGTTCCGAACCCGGCACCCACTGCGCTCTCGACGGGTTACACCTGGTGCTGGGCGAAGGGCACCGCGAGCATTCCTCCCCAGCCCATCACCTGCGCCGGTCTCGAAGCCTACCTCGAGGCGAACTCGGGCAACAGCAACTGGACCTGCGGCACCAAGACGGACGCCACGGCCAACGCCGTCGGGACGGTCTCCACCACGACGACGGTCCACGCCGTTGCCTGTAAAGAGGGCATGACCTGGTCTCCGAGCACCAAGACCTACGTGTTGAACCCCTACTCGCACACCATCGTGGTGGACGGGGCGAAGGACTTCAACGCCGCGGACGCGCTCGCGGGGATGTGCTCGACCTGGCCGGATCAGGCGTACCTGTCGTGGGACGCGACCCGGATCTACTTCGGCTGGGACGGCACGTACTTCAGCGCCGGTGAGATCGTCAGCGCCTACTTCGGCGACGGCGTCCAAGGGACGAACGTCTCCGACACGCCGACGCGCACCGTCATGCCCGGGGCGAAGATGCTCTATCACCTGCGGTGGCAGAACACGAACCTGAACCCCGTGCTCAGGAAGTGGAACGTCACCACGTCCGTATGGGAAAACTCCACCATTCCGGTCGTCCTCGGTTACACCGGCGGCACTGGCGGCCCGGCCTACGTGGAGTTCTCGTTCCTCCGGAGCGACATCGGCAACCCGTCGAACCTGAGGTTCAACTCCTGGATCAGCAGCAGCGGTGGCTTCTGGATCACCGGTACACCGTGCACGCTGCCGGGAACGATGAACAGCAACTCGTTCAACTTCGACCTCACATCGGCAAGCACGCCGTCGAGCTACGTCGGGATCCCCTGACCCAAGCGCGATAGCAAAGCGTTCCGGGGAGCAGGCCAGTCGGCCTCGCTCCCCGGAGCCTTTTTGTGCGTCTCGGGTTGACTCGCGATCCGCGGCCAAGCACCGTACCGGGCCATGCTCGTTCGCTCGTGCACCGCCGTGCTGCTCTTCGCGGCCCTGCTGCTGGCCGGCGCTTGCAGCAAGAAAGAAGCGCCCAAGCCCAAGACCAAGGACGAGGTCCTGGCGCTGTTCGAGAAGCACAAAGCGACCTACATCCGCTGCGAGAAGCTCTTGCGCGCAGAGCAAGCACTGCTGCCCGCGCCCAACGTCAGCGCCGCGCTGCCCGCAACCAGCGCCAGCGCCGCGCCACCTGCGCCGCCCGCGCCGTCCGGTCGCGCTGCGCCGCCCGCGCCGTCTGCCGCGCCCAGCGCCGCTCCCCGCGACGCGACGAGCGCTCCCACGATGCGCGTCGGTGAGGCCCAGGACTGTCAGGCCGGGTTCTTCCGCTCGGTCAAAGAAGAGCTCGGTCCCTACGACCAGGCCAGCGTGGACCAGTGGTACGCCGAGTGGCGAGCCGGGGTGAAGGTCGAGTAGGCGCCTTCGCCCGCCGCCGCCCACCCTCGCCGACCTGGGCTACACTCTCCCAGGCGTGACCCCCGCGCTGACCCCCGACGCCCTCGAGCGCATCCGGAAGGGCCTCACCGAGGTGCCCGAGGTCGCGGCGGTGTGGGTCTTCGGCTCCGTGGCGAAGGGCACCGCAGTACCGGGCAGCGACGTCGACTTTGCGGTGCTGCTGCGCGAGCGCGGCGCGCATCGAAGGCTCGCGCCGCGGCTCTTGGGCGAGCTCGCCAGCCGGCTCGAGGCAGCCGTGGGGTGCCAGGTCGACGTGGTGATGGCAGAGGCCCAGGGCCCGATGCTCTGCCACGAGATCCTCCGGCACGGCATCCTGGTGTACGAGGCAGATCGCGAGCGGCGCATCGACTTCGAGTCCGACACCACCTCGCGCTACCTGGACTACGCCCCGACCTTCCGCCTGGCCGCGCGACACGCGCGCAAGGGGTTTCTGGACTGGCTGGAGAAGCGGAAATGACGGATGCCGAGATCGCCGGCAAGCTCGCCGTCCTGCGCGACAACCTAGTGCGGCTCGCGCAGATCCCCCAAGCTTCTTTCGAGGAGTTCAGCGCGGACTTTCGCAACCTGGACAGCGCGCTGCATCGGCTGCAAACCAGCATCCAGGTCCTGATCGATCTCGCGGGGCTCACCTGCGCGCGCCTCGGGCTCGGCACCCCGGCGACCAGTCGCGAGTTGCTCGAGCGACTCGAAGCAGAGGGGGCGCTCCCCGCGGGGAGCGCGACCCGGTTCGGCCCCATCTTCGGCTTTTGGAACCGTGTCGTTCACCTCTACGACCGCGTCGACGAGCGCATCGTCTACCGAATCCTGCGCGAAGAGCGGGATGACCTGGACGCCCTGGCGCGCTTGCTCGTCGCCGCCGTCGAACCCTGATGGTACATCGTGGTCTGATGCGTCCCCCGGGGTTCGTTGCGGTCTTCGCTCTGCTCTTCGGCTGTTCGCAGAAGCCCGCGCCCGTCGCGGCTCCCCCGGCGGTAGCGAGCGTCGCCGTTCCGCCAACCCGGCCCGAGGCGCCTGCGCCAACGGCCACGGCCGCAGCGGCGCCCGCGCCGCCGACCGAGATCCGCGAGCCGACGAACGTCGCGTGTCGCCTCGTCGAGAAGGCGTGGAACGCGTCCAAGCTGCGGTTGCGCGCGGATCTGCCGTCGTTCGGCTTCGTTCAGGGCGCGCCGACCACGTTGCTGCTTCCGACGGGCGACAAGCCGACCGAGGCGATCGCGGTGATGGATGACGGCAGCATCCTGATCCGGGCCGTGATCCCCGAAGCCGAAGTCCGCTTCTTCATGCCGAAGCCCACGGCGCTCCTCGGCATCCTCACGCTCGAGTCCGACATGCCCGCCTACTGGGTGAGCGCGACGTCCGGCACGGTGCGCGTCGGCTTCGTAGCGTCCGAGCTGCTCTCGCCCCAGCCGCTCGAGACGGATCTCGCTTGCGAAAACGTGGGTCTGATCGAGACTCAGTACGACGCGCGGGCGTCGATCACCAAGCAGAAGAAGCTGCCGAAGCGCGAAACGGCTCGAGACGGGGTCGAGATCTTCGCCAACGCAAAGGGCCGGCCGACCGCCACGCTCAAGGGCAACATCCAGGTCGAGATCGTGGAGCAGAAGGGCTCCGCGGTGCGCGTGCTGATCGACGGCAACGGTTACTTCGTCTCGGGTTGGGTCGCCAAGAACGACCTGGTCACGTCGCAGGGCTGGTTGGGCGCGGGGTATGGAAAGGGCGCGGGGTTCGCGCGTGGCGTGGGAAAGCTTCAGAGCTACACGCAGTGCAAAGCCGACGTTCCGCTGTACGTGGAGCAGGGCCAGGAGCGGATCGAAGTCGGTCTCATCCACAAGGGCGCGGGCTTCCATCCAAAGCCGGGCGCGGATCCCGACGCGAAGTATCTGACCTTCGAGCTTCCCGCCTCGACCTGGTTTTGGATCGACAAGTCGGCGCGCCTGGTGGTCGAAGCCGCGAGCATCCAGAGCTGTTCCCGCGTCTCCTCGGGGTTCTGACGGCGACCCGCTGCGAGCCCTCGATTCGGGTCACTGCGGACGGTGTCGGTACCGGCCGTGGGGTCGCAGGCGTCGCGCCGCGCTCGAGTCCTTGCGGAGGTTCAGCCGGAAGCCCCAGCCCTCGCGGCTCTCCAAGATCCACGCCAGCTCGCCGAGCGCCGCGCGCAGGCGAAGCACCCACGAGCGCACGCGTTCGGCGTCGGCCTGCGTGCCCGCGGCCGAAAGCGCTTCCGCGATGACCTCGCTTTCGACCCACGCGCCTCTGCGTGGCAGCAGGAACAGGAACAGCCGGTGGCCCTGGGGCGTGAGCTTGATGGTGTTGCCGTCGAGCCGCACCACGCGGTCCTCGGCGCCGAAATCCACCTCCACCTCTTCAGAGGCCGGATCGCCGGCCAGCCTGCGAATCAGGCATTCAGCTTGGGTCGGGAAGACCAGCGGGTCCGGCGGCAGTGGCAGCCACAGGTGTGCGCCGCCTCGGTATGCCTCCACCACGACGCTCTCCGCGGCCTCGTGCGCAGCCACCGCGATCAGTCCGAAGTATCCGCTCTTCGCCAGCTCGCCCGCGCGCGCGGCCCCCCAGCGGCCGTCCCCTCCGTCGGCGATCAGCACGCCCTCGGCGCTGTCGCTCGCGCTGCGGCTGGCGGGTTGGAACCAGATCAGAGGCTTGCCGAATGCGCGCCCGTCGGCGGCGTGGATCCGTTCGAGCACGCGCGCGTCGATGTCGCGGGTCTCTACCGCGACGAGCGGCATGCGTCGCAGGTGTGCGCCCGATCCGAATCGCGATTGCTTCACGCTTCGGAGCATACCCGAGCGCATGACGGCTGTCAGGCTGCGACTGTCACGCGCGTTCCGTTCGTCAGCACGCAAGCTCGCGAACGTGCGTCGCCTGCGACGCCCGAAATGTAACGCGCGTTGCATTTCACGCGGTCTCGTCCGCGCGTCATCGAAGAGTCGCTTGCGCCGGCGTGCGCCGAGAGCGCAAGTTGCGCGCGGAGGTAGCGCATGCAGATCAACCCCGCCCGAACGAAGAACGACCATCGCTTTCGTGTCCGGACCGCAGCGTGGCTCTGTGCCGCCGCTGCTCTGAGCGTCGCGCAGGGCTGTGCTCGTCACGAGGAAGCGCCGGTCTCGACCAACAGCCAGCGAGTCGGCGGCGTGTACATCCCCGAGGGCGGCGCCAGCGCGCCCTGGGTGTCGGTGGAGTGGGCCGATCTGGACGTGCACGCGCGGCTCGCGTTGCCGGCCAGCTTCGGCTTGGTGGTGTCGAGCAACGTGCGCGAAGACGTCACCGTCGGCGTCACGCTCGAGGGCTTCGGCCTCGACACGCGCAAGGCGTCCATCTACCTCGGAGAGGTGGTCGTGCCCGGGGGCGCGTCGTTCACGCTCCCCATCGACCTCTCGTCGTTTCCCATCCGCTCCGTGGGTTCGGTGAGCAGCGTGCACGCCAGCCTGCAGCTCATCAAGGGCCGCGACCGGCGGCAGCTGACCACGTCGCGGCTGGCGTACGAGTACGATCCGGGGCTCGCGACGATCACGCTCTGGGGTTCGACCGCCAGGCGCTTCGACCTCTCGCACCCGCGGGACCCACGGCAGGAGCGGATGCAGCTCGCGGCGCTCGACGCCACGTTGCTCGCGCCGCAAGGCGAAGTCTGGAACGGCAGATCGTTCGTCCCCGTCGCGTCGCTGCCCCCGGTGGGCGGCCCCGGCTACCATATCAAGGGCTCGGTGGACTTCTGGGAAGCGTGGCCCGCCAGCGTGCCAGCGCCAGGCACCCTGCTCGACGGCCCGCCCGGCCCGACGAAGGTCTGCGCGTCACTCTCATGGAAGTTCTACGACGCCAACGTGGGCGAGGACTACTTCTGGATGAGCGGGTTCAACGCGGAGCCGGCGCGCTACACCGCCGCGCTGCTCGAGAACTACGACACGGGCCAGGCTGTGTGGTCGGGCTGGCTGGGGCCTTCGGGCTGCACGCCCAGCATGGATCTCCCCGCGGGCACCTACGCGCTGACGCTGGCCTCGAAGGCCCGGACCCAGACCAGCTCTGGCACGGTGTCCATCGACGTCGAGACCGAGCAGAGCTTCGACTATGGCGGGGTGCCACCCAACACGGCGGTGGTCGGCTACGCGCGCAGTCTGTTCGGCGTGAACCCGGGCCCGGCGCCGTCGACGGTGGGGATCGGCGTGTACCTGACCACCGTGGCCTCGAACATCCTGGTGGTTGCCGGTAGGATGCTCGACATGCCCGACCATGGACTCACCCAGGGGCACATCCGCGTGACGACCCGCGAGCCCAGCACGAACAGCATCGACTGCTCGTCCGGCGGCGGCGAGCCGCCCATCTCCTGGGCCTCGACGGACTTCGCCTCGAAGCAGAGCACGATCTGCCTCGGGCGGAAGAACACCCTGGACCCGTCGGACGGCTGGACCAAGTTCGTGGTCGGCCACGAGCTTGGCCACGCGGTGCAGGGTCTGGGCATGGGCAACCTGACGACGGACTACGACAACCCGACCTCGCAGTCGCTCTGCCGTTGCGACCACGTCGGCTCGTCCAACCAGTATCACTGCTTGCAGTCGCAGGAGCACATCGGCGCGGGCGCCTCGGAGGGCTTCGCGCACCTCTACGCGAGCCGCATCTTCAACCACCAAGAGCAGTCGGACTGCGGCTTCGGGTACTACAAGGAGTTCATGAACACCTCGTACGTGGTAGAGCAGCCGCCCGTCGCGGTGAACTGCAAGGCGCCGGTGAAGTGGCTAGAGAACCAGTGCCTGACCGCCAACCGCGGCGTGGAGTACGACTGGATGAACTTCCTGTACGACATCAATTCTGCGCCATCCGGCCAGCGAACCACGCTGGCGAGCTTGTGGCAGGTGTACCTGACGGCCTGCTCGCCGCCTGAATGCGAGGGCGAGAACTTGAGCTGGGCGGCGCTGGATAACGCGGCGTTCGCGCACTACGGACAAGCAGACCCTCGCTACACACGCCTGCATCAATCCGGCGACGACTTCGGCGTCAATCACTGAGGCCCGATGCGCAGCTCGCTCACCTGGCTCGTCGCATGCTGTCTTGCCGGCTGCTCGTGCAGCGACGGCGGAGGTAACTCGACCGCTGGTGGCGGCGGCCAGCCGGGCACCGGTGCCACCTCGAGCTCGGGCGGAAGCTCGGGCTCGGGGGGCGCCGGCGGCGCAGCCGGCGACAGCGGCAGCGATGCCGATGGTGCCGCCGACGCGGACTCTGGCCCCAGCTTCGACTGCGAGCACGTGCCCGTGGTCGAGAACTGCAAGGGGGGCTGGTGTCGCATCCCGGCGGGCTGCTTCGTGATGGGCTCGCCGAAAGACGAGTGGGGGCGCGGCGCCAACACCGAGAACCAAGTGAAGGTGACGCTGACGCACTCGTTTTTGATGCAGCAGAAGGAGGCGTCGCAGGCCGAGTGGGTCGCCCTTGGCCTGAAGAACCCGAGCACGGCGCCGGTGAAGCCCGGCAACTCCGGCGATTGCCTCGAGCCAGCGTGTCCGGTGGGCAACGTGACGTGGTTCGAGGCGGCGGGGTTTGCGAACCTGCTGTCGCAGAAGGAAGGGCTGAAGCCCTGCTACGTGCTCGGCGGCTGCACAGGCGAGCTCGGCGAGGGCATGGCGTGCACCAGCATCGGGACGACGGCGCCAACGTACTACGAGTGCGAGGGGTATCGGCTCCCGGGCGAGGCGGAGTGGGAGTACGCGGCGCGCGCC
>JACPVJ010000086.1 GCA_016191785.1 Myxococcales bacterium
CGCGAGCACATTCCCCGACTACGACGTCCTCCCACTCCTCTGGTCCGCTGACAGCAGACGCTCGAATCCCTCGGGCTGGCGCCCGCAACCCTCCCTCATACGTCCCGGCCCACCGCCTCGAGCGGAGCCCGCTCCCCAGCAACAGGCTCGGCTCCCGAGCGCCCCGAGCCCAAGGCACGCCACCTCCTCGGCCTCCCGCCCCCACCCCAGAGCGCGGCGCGCGATCGCGCGCCGCGCTTCACCGATCAAGAGTGCATCGCTCAGCGGGTTCGTTGACCCGAGCTCCGAAACATGCCTTGCCGATCTCGCGCAGCCGTCTGCGAACGATCCAAATCAGGCGGTGACTGTTGCGGAGGGGCTTCTTCGCTGTCTGGCGAAGGGCGCCATCGTCGCGCTCACATCCACGGAGTTCGAACTGGCCTTCCCGGTGTCCTCGACGCTGACCTCGTCGAAGGTTCCCGCATTTCCGGACTTCGCGGGCGGCGAGGTCCAGTCTGCCATGATCGAGCAGTGGCGCGCGGTAAAGGCGCCCGACGAGCGCTTCAACCTGCTCCTGAAGCAAATCGACGCCGCGGTTGCGGCGATGAAGACGGCCGCGAAAGTGGTTGGACAGCAGAATCTCATCAAAGGCAACAAGTGCGGCTTCGACGACCTTGCGCGCGACATGCTGAAGGGCGGTCTCGAGGGCGCCGCGACCGGCTTCGCGCTTTCAGGTGGCAACCCTGCCGGCGCTGCCATCGGCGGCTTTTGGGGAGCGAGCGACGCGCAACAGGAACACATCGAGAAGTGTCAAGAGCTCGGCGCCGCGCTCAGCGTCGCCAAGGCCAAGCAATACCAAACCTCGGTCGAGGCGATCGCGAACGTCGTATCGACCGTCACTGGGCTGCTCAACGACCGCGTCGCCATCGTGCAGAGCGGCGCCCGAGTTCAACAACTGACGACCGGCGCTCGGCTCGAAAAGGAACGTTACCAGCTCGAGGTCGACCTGTTCGAGAGCCAGGTCGGCGCCGAGCAGGCGACGCTCAAGACCTCTTTTGGCCTGCACCGCAGGTATCGGAGCTACGATGCCTGGCGCGCCAAAGCGTTGCTCGACAATGCCCGGCGGTACGCTGTCGCGGCGCGCCGTGGCATCGAAGCGCACTACGTCGCCGATCTTTCTCGCATCAGCCAAGATGAGGCGTTCGTGGCGAGCCCGGCGACCTGGGCGAACGAGATCTACGAGTACGACCTCAGCTTGCCTGCGGCCGTGGGCCTCACCGTGCCCGGGTCCGGGAGTCAGCCAGATGGCATCTACTCCAACAAGGTTGCTGACTACGTCGGCAATTTGAACGGGTTCGTCGACGGATTCGCCGTGAGCCGGCCGTCCGCGATCGCGCACGAGGACGTCGAAGTGGTGGCTCTGAAAGGGCTGGCGCCCGGCCAAGAGGTCGCCGTCGATACCGGCGGCGCGCCCGTGGTGGCTCACCCGGACTTCGGCACCTGGCAGGTGAAGTGCCCGGGCACGGGGTGGGGCGCCGTTCCACCGGTCTCGGGCGGCGGTGCAGAGGCCGCCTGCGTCGACTTCGCCGCTTGCGGATGTGCCGCAGGCGACATGGCATGCCTGAAGGCGAACACAACCTGCGCCAAGCCGCGCCCGAGCGCAGCGCGAACGGTCTTCTGGCTCGATCCCTGGGGGCAGCTGAACGAGAACCTCTCCGCTGAGCCGTTCAGCGCGCGCTACAACGTCCGGTGGTCCCGGCTTGCCGTCAATCTCGTGGGCACGGGGATCCGGGACTGCAAGGTCGCTCCAGATCCGCTCACCTGCTACTCGGAAGGATTCCTGCGGTACAACCTGCGCCACGTTGGTCGTGCCTGGATCACCGACTACTCGGGGCAATGGCGCGCGCTGGGCGTGCCACCGGGGCTGATCGAACAGGGGAAGGCTCTGGCCGCGGAGATCTGGGTCGACCCGCTGAAGGACGGATGGTCCACCTCCTACATCAACCCGGTCGCGCGCACGGAGTTCTTCTGGCGCCCGCTCGGGGGGGCGTACGTTCTCGAGGTGCAGACCGGACCGGAGGTTCGCCTAGAGCACCTCGAGCGCGTGCAACTGCTGCTTGGCTCGTCGTACTGGGTCAAGCAACAGTAGGGGTCGGGGTCGACCAATGGATCGATCGAACGCTCCACGTCGCAAGCAGGGTTGGGCCTCGGTAGCCTTGGTCGCGGTCGTCCTCACCGGCGCCTGCGGTCCCAACGGCTGCGGCGGCGGCGGCGGCGGCACCGGCGGAGCCGCGGGCTCCGGTGGGCTTGCCGGTACCGGCGGCGCTGCGGGCTTCGCCGGGAGCGGGGGCGCGGTCGGCGGGGCCGCCGGAGCGGCTGGCGCAGCTGGCTCTGCCACAGCTGGCTCCGGCGGCATCAACCCAGGCGACGGTGGCACCGGCGGCGTCGCGCCGGACGCTTCAGCAGACGCGCCTTCCGACGCGACCGACAGCGGCCCGGTGTCGGTCACGTGCGGCGATGGCATTCGCGGTCTCGATGAAGAGTGCGACGACGGGAACACCTCGAACGAGGATGCTTGCACCACCGCGTGCGTCGTCAACGACTTCCTCTGCGTAGCGCCGCCGGTGAATGACTCGGGTAAGCTCGCCTCCGGCCGCTACCTTGGCGAAGGCCGCCACCCCATCGCGGCTGACGCCGATGGTTTCGCCGTGGCGTACGTCGAGCCCGGGTTCGCCCCGCCGCGCGTGGCGCTGAACGCCTTCGATCCCAAAGGCGTGCGCATCGGGAGCCCGCTGCTCGTCAGCACCGGCACCAAGTCGAAGCCGCTGCTCTTCAGCTCGCCCGTTGTGGCGCCGCTGCCCGGCGCGAAGTACGCAGTGGCGTGGACGGACTTCGACGGCGACGGCGATGCTCTCGGCGTTGCGCTTCGGCTCGTCGAGCCCCCGACCGCGCCCTCGGGCGAGCCTGCGCATGCCAATAAGACCACGGCGTTCTCTCAGTTCGATCCCGACGTCCTCTGGACAGGCACGGACCTCGTCGTCGCGTGGGTCGATGACTCCGATGCGGTGAACGGACCCGACTTGCGCTATCGGGTGTTTGACGCCGCACTCAATCCGCAGTCGACGAGCGACCAGACGCTCGTCGGCTCCGCGAACGCCGAGGCCAACGTGGCGCTCGGCAGGTTCGGATCGACCTGGGCCGCGGCGTGGCGCGCGACCAGCAGCAACGGATCGGAGACCGTCGAAGCAAAGTCAGGCTCGACGACCTGGTCGATTGGCCCGCACGCCCCGCCCGGAGCTCTGGACAAGCCGGCGCTCGCCGAGCTCGACCCGTCGACGCTCCTGGTCGTCTTCACGGTGGGCGACGCTGGAACGGGCGCCGGCTCGAAGCTGCGCGGTGCGCTGCTGAGCTCGACCGTGCCCGGTGCCACATCCGCGATCGCGCTCGACACCGGCCTGACCGTGCCGCAGAGCCACCCGAATGCCGTGCGAGTCGGCGCTCGGACGTTCCTGACGTGGCGCTCGACCGCGGTCTCCGGTGATCCGAAGTCCGAGGAGCTCTGGCTGCGCGAGCTCCAGTGGAACGCTTCGACCCTCACGCTCGGCGCACCGCTCAGACTGCCCCGGTGGGCCGCGCACACGCCGGGTGACCAGCGCTTCCCCGCGCTCGCGGCGAGTCCCCTTGGACCCGAGGGGGCCCTCGTCACCGGGTGGGACGACTTCGGTCTCGTGTTCGGGAAAGACGAGGGAGCGCCCGACGTGGTCGTGGAGCTCATCCCGGTGCCGATCCTCCGCAAGACCCTGCTGACCGACGGAGGTGCCGGGTGAGGCGCGGACGCTTCGTTCTGGCAGGTGTGGCGCTGCTTGGCTCATGCGTCGCCATGACCAACGGTCCTGACGCGCGAGCGAGCTCGCCCGACAAGTCGCCTCCCGCCGCCGAATCCGAGAGCTCGGGCTCAACCGAGGCTCAGGCGGAGTCCGAGCTGCCCGTCGACAGTTCGTCGGAGCGTCAAAGCGCCTCTCCGCCTCCTCGGAGCAAGAGCGAAGCCATGGCGAGCGAGAAGGTCGCCGAAGGCGCGAATGTCGGATCAGCTCCGACCATCGCCGCTCCGCCGCCACAGGTCGCATCCCTGCCCAGCGGTGCCGACAAGAGCGGTGTCACCAGTCAAGCCATCTCGCTCCCGAGCACGAGCGGGAGCATCCAGGGCATGGGCGAGAGCTTCTCTGCCCAGCTCTCGACGGGAATCGCCACGTTCAGCGTGCCGTTCGCGCTGCCGTCGGCGCGCGGCGCGGCGCAGCCTTCGCTCGGACTTTCGTACAGCTCGAGCGCGGGGTTCGGCGCAGCTGGCGTGGGCTGGGATCTTCCGGTGCCGTTCATCTCGCGGCAGACGGATCGCGGCACGCCCAAGTACGACGACGGGACTGCGTGGCACCCGGAGCGCGACCGGTTCGTGTTCAACGGCGGTCAGGAGCTCGTGCCGATCTGCGTCGTGGGTCACGCCACGCTCGGATGTGCCGGTAAACTCCAAGCGGGTGAGCAGCTGCCCGCCTGGGCGACCGGGTACGAGTACTACCGCCCGCGCGTCGAGGGCTCCTTCCTGCGCTTCTTCTGGGGTAACGGCGGAAAGACCTGGCGCGTTCAGAGCAAGACCGGCGTCACGATGGAGCTCGGTGTCCCGCTGAACGAGGGCACCTACACCGATGGCCTCGAGCGCAACGCCCAGGCGCTCGACGAGATCTTCCGCTGGCATCTGGTGCGCCAGTACGACACGCACGGCGATGCAAATCCGAAGAACGTCGTCGTCTACCGTTACGCTCAGGACAGTGGCCGGGCGTACCTCTCGGACATCTACGACACCACGCCGAAAGCGAACCCCACCACCACGACCTTCGGCGACTTCGCCCATCACACCCACCTCACCTGGGAAGTGCGACCCGATCCGACCTTCTCGTTTCGACCCGGCTGGCGCATCGATCAGCGCTGGCGCCTCGCGACCGTAGAGGTGGCGAGCAAGACCTTCGACGGTACGGGCGGGTTCAAGCGCGTGCGCAAGTACCACCTGACCTACAACGACTCGTTCCACGTCTCGCTGCTCGAGAAGGTCGCGGTCGAGGGGCGCTGCTCGGGCTCGGAGTCGTCCGCACCTGCCGAGGGAACCACCCAGGCCTGCGGCAAGTTGCCGCCGATGACGTTCGAGTACACGCACGTCAAAGCGCAGCCGGGGAAGCTTGGCTTCGAGGACTTCGCGGAGAAGCAGCTCTCCCTCGGGTCGAGCCCGAAGTACTCGCTCGACGAGGCGCTCACCGATCTCTTCGACGTCAACTCGGATGCGCTGCCCGATGTGGTGGTCACAGCGCCGGCCCTGTTCAACGGCAAACACGGCCTCTTCGTGAGTGGTGCGGCCGGCGCCACCACGAACCCGCTCGGTCTCGGCTTCAGCGCGACGACCATCTCGGTCGATCCCACCGGCATCCCCGCTGGGACCGACGAGAACACCCTGAAGCTCTCCAATACCAACGTGTCGGCTTTCGATCTGGATGGCGACGGACGAGCCAACCTCGTCCACATGCCGATCGCGAAGAAGTACCAGGTGCTCGCGCCGGAGCTCGTCGGCAACGCTTGGTACTGGAAGGGTCGCTCGATCACCACGGCATCCAACCAGGACGTGAAGATCGACTTCACCAACGAGAGCTCGAAGATCCGGGTCTTCGACGTCGATTCCGACGGCCTCGTGGACGTCGTGGTCACCACCGGCACCCAGATGCAGACCTTCTTCGCCCTGGGTCGCTACCCGTGGCAAGACGGCCAGTTCGGCAAGGGCACGCGCACGGGGCCGGAAACCGCGATGGTAGCCAACGACCCGGTGACGTCGTGCCTGCCGTGGAGCGCGACGCCCATTCAGTTCAGCGACCCCGACGTGTTCCTGGGCGACATGAACGGGGACGGCATCACCGACATCGCCCGCGTTCGCGCCGGGGAGATCCGCTACTGGCCGGGCCGCGGCAACGGTTTCTGGGGAACCGGCGTTCGCAACAACTGTCCCGCCGGGACCTTCGGGCAGGACCGGCACATCGCCATGACCGCGAGCCCGAACTTCGGGGTCGTCGGCGACGGCAAGCTCCTGCTCGATGACGTGAACGGCGACGGGCTCTCGGACCTCGTCGAGGTCCGCTTCAACGCTGTGGACGTCTACCTGAACGTCAACGGCGTCTCGTGGACGGACCGTCACATCCTCTACAACACTCCGCCGAAGCCCGCCGCGACCGACCGCGTGCGCTTGGTCGACGTAGACGGCTCTGGCACACGCGACATTCTCTGGGGCGACGGCTACGACTACAAGTACATCGACCTCGCGGGCGGCGTGCGCCCGTGGCTCCTGGCCAAAGTCCAGAACGGCCTCGGAAAGACGACGTCTGTCGAGTACTCGACCTCGACTGCGGAGATGCTCGCCGCCGAGGGCACGCCGGGCAAGTGGACCAGCCGCATGCCGACGGTCGCGCACGTGGTCAAGCGCGTGACGGAGCAGGATGGCCTCGGCGGTTCCTACCAGACGGAGTACACATACGCCGACCCGGGGTACGACGGGCAGCAACGAGAATTCCGCGGATTCAAGCGCGCTTCGGCCAAGAAGGTCGGCGACGTGAACAGCCCGACCGACGTGACGGAGTCGAGCTTCCTTCTGGGCGAGTGCCTCGACGAAACCGCCGATCAGTACGACGACTGCTCGCTTCCGCAGCGCTGGCGTGACAACCCCCGCGAGGCCCTGAAGGGCCTGCCGTGGTTGACCGAGCGCCACGACGAGAACGGGGGTTACCTCCAGACCGAGTCCAACCGATACGTGCTTCGCGAGCTCTACAAGGGCCTGGACGGGCGCGCCGTGCGACATGCGCACGTCGTCGAGACTGGGCAGACCCTCTACGACACGGCACAACCCACGACCGCCACCACAGAGACCGTGGTGAGCTCGGTGACACGCGAAGTAGGTGGCACGGCGACTGACGACACGCCAGTCAAGGTCCCGACGCGTGCCAGCTCCGGTTTTGCCAAGACGCGCTCGACCTTCGTGGTCGACCCCTTCGGCAACCGAACCCTCGCGACGGCCTTTGGCTGTGAGAGCGGAGCCGCATGCGCGAGTACTGACGAGAGAATCGACCAGTACACCGTGCCCGAGCTGGCAACCGGCGATCCGACCAAATGGAACTTTCGCACGGTCCGGAGCTACGTGAAGGGGAACCAACACGGAACCACCGAGTGGAAGGACACGCGCAACATCTACGACTCGAACGGCGACTTGGTCTACGTGAAGGCACAGCTCGCCGGATCGCTCGGCGTCGATCGAGCCACGCCTGGGTCGGTGCCTGCTGGGCTCTCCACCGATGGGCTCAACATCGTCGCGAACAAGACCTACGACGCGTTCGGAAACGTGACCTTCGACTCCGCTCCCACCGGCACCGGCGAGCTCGAGCGCTGTCGCGAGCTCGAGTACGATTCGGTCTTCGCCGACCTGCCGACCAAAGAGCACATCTACCGCGGCGGCTGCGGAACGGGCGCCCTGACCACGACCGCCACGTTCGATCGCGGCTTGGAGCTCTCGGTCGAAGTGAAGGACTGGAACGCGCAGCCCACCACGATCGCGTACGACCACTTCGGGCGCTTGACGTCACTAATCCGCCCGTTGCCCGGCGGCGGCGCTGGCTCCGTCGAGTCGGTGAAGCTCGAGTACTACCTGCCGCCGGACCTGAACAAGCCGTACTCGGCGATCCGCTCACTCACCCAGGACGGCGGTGACCCGAGCCAGGCGACCTACCTCGAATCCGTGGCGCTCGTGGACGGCATGGGCCGCACCAGGGCCACCTTGAAGGAAGCAGACAAGTCCGCGGGCGATAGCGGCAAGTGGATCGCCGGCGGCTTCGTGGACTTCGATACCAAGGGCGCGCTCCGCCGGAAGTACCTCGACGTCTTCTTCGACGCGGACTGGCAGACCTTCGACGTCAGCACCGCGCCCGCCGCGCCGTACGGGCGACAGCGCTACGATGCCTTCGGCCGGCAGCTCCAGACCTTCGACCTCGACGGCACGGTAACGCTCCAGAGCGTATACCATGCGCTCAGCACCGATCTCTCCGACGCGGCGGATCTGCTGCCCGGTCCCCATCAGGGCACGCCGGCCACCGAGCGCCGCGACGGACACGGCCGCACGGCGGCGGCGGTCGAACGCTTCCGTGAGAATGGCAGCATCATTCAGCGCGAGACGCGCACGCGATACCTGCCGACCGGCGAGCCCGAGGTCATCGAGCGCATCCGCGTAGGGACGACAGACAAGGTCGTGCGGTGGATGCGCTACGACACGCTCGGTCGGATGGTGCTCAATGTCGAGCCCCACACGACGGCCAACTTCACCGCCGATCACCTCGCTGACGGAACCGTGGGCGCTAACGGCATCAAGGCTTGGCGCTACGCGTACAACGATCAAGGCGAGCTGCGGGCCACCAGCGACGCGCGTGGCTGTGGATCGAGCTTCTTCTACGACGGCGCCGGCAGGCTCGCCGGCGAGGACTACGCGCCCTGTGTCGCGGGTCAGCACGAAGCGTACTCGGCCCCGGATCTCCTGACCAAAGCGGGTCTCGAGGTTGTCTATCTGTTCGACTCTGCGCCGGCACCGGCGCTCACCGGCCTCGAGCCGCCACCCAACTTCTCGACCGGCTTCTCCGTCGGTCGCCCTGTGGCGGTGTTCGACCGCGGGTCGGCGGTGTGGAGTAGCTACGACGCGCGCGGACGGACGGTCAGCGACGCGGTCCGCGTCACGCGGCCCAACATGACCGGCGCGCTCGCCGGCCGCTACGCACCTCGCTGGTACTACAAGTCGACGAGCTACGACACTGCCGACCGGGAGGTCAAGGCCACGACGGGCGCGACGGTCGCGGATCTGCTGGGCACCAACAACGAGAGCGCCGTCGCCACGACCTACACCAACCGCGGCGCGGTGGGCAGCGTGGGCAGCAGCTACGGCACGCTCGTCGGATACGTCCACCGCTCGGCGGACGGTCTCATCGAGTCCCTCCAGTACGGCGACGAAGCGAAGACCACGACGGACTTCTTCTTCGACAACCGCCGGCGACTCAAGACGGTCCAGACCTATCGCGGCCCACCCTCGCTGTGGACCGCCACGCCTCAGACCGTCGCTCCCGCACCCATCCCTGGCGCGCTGCCTTCGTTCCAGCTCCTGCTTCAAGACGAGGACTTCGCGTACGACTCGGTCAACAATCCAGTCGAGATCCGCGACTGGCGCATCGCCAGCGAATGGCCGGCCGGAGCGAAGCCCGTCACTCGCAAGCTGCAGTACGACGACCTCTACCGAGTTCGCCGCATCGACTACCAATACGCCGCTGGCGACGACACTTGGACGCCGCCGTTCGAGGCCGAGAACAGCGGCACGCCCAGCCTTCAGGATCCGCGTCGTGCGAAGCCCAGCGCCCACACCTCGTTCTCGAAGCGCCCGCTATGGCAATCGTTCGAATACGACTGGCTGGGCAACACCTCGAAGACCGACGACGACGACGGCGGCTTCTACGACCGTTCCCTCGGCACGATCACGAACGCCACCGCCACCGGCAAGCCCAATCAGCTCGCCTCCGCCAGCAACAAGGCCGGCACGTCATCCCACAAGGGCGAGCTCTCGGCGAAGTACGACGTCGCGGGTCACCTGACCCGGCTGGCGGTCGAGCGCGCCGGCCCCTGTCTACCGAGCGCGCTCGGCTGTAGCCAGATCTTCGAATACCAGTGGGACGAAGTCGGCCGCCTCGCCGAGGCCGTGCGCTGGGATCTTCCGCAGGGGACGACACCGCCGGCTGAGGGGGTCCCGACGAACGCGGTGCCTGGCGCGCGCTTGCGTCACGCCTACGACGCGGGTGACCAGCGAGTGCTGAAGACAGCGTTCGACGAGAACGGCAACCAGCGCCACACGGTCTACGTCTTCAATTCCCTGGAGTTGCGGCGCGCACCCTACGGGGTTTTCGGCAGCGTGGACGACGCGGACTACGAGCTCTCGGCGACCACGGAGGTGCCGTACCTCTTCGCTAACGGCGTGCGTCTGGCGCGCGTAGCGTGGGAGGACCTCGACGTCCCGCACATCGGGCAGACGCATCTGCACGTCCTGTTCGAGCTCGGTGATCACCTCGGCTCGACGACCGTGGTGCTCGACAAGGCCACGAGCGAGCTGGTCGAGCGGAGCACGTTCCAGGCATACGGCGCGGCGGAGAGCGACTACCGGCCGGCGAGGTGGGGAGGGTTCAGGGAGGACTACCGGTTCACCGGGAAGGAAGAGGATGTCGAGGTCGGGCTCCAGTACTTCGGCAAGAGGTACTACGCGCCGTTGCTGAACCGATGGGTCAGTGCGGATCCGTTGGCGGTGCATGTGCCCGGGCAGGCCGACTTCAACCTGTACGCG
>JACPVJ010000017.1 GCA_016191785.1 Myxococcales bacterium
CCACCGCTCGGTGCTCCGCCACCGCTCGGTGCTCCGCCACCGCTCGGTGCTCCGCCACCGCTCGGTGCTCCGCCACCGCCCGTGGCGCTACCCCCGCTGCCGCTCACTCCCCCGGTGCTACCCGTGCCACTCGAACCCGCGGCGCCCCCACTCGCCGCGAGCTCGTAACCGTCAAACGACACCATGCACGCGCTCGCTCCTAGCGCGACCCCTGCCGCGGCGGCCCATCTCCGCATCCGACTGCTCTCAGGGCGTGGGCGTGGGGGCGGGCTTGGGCGGCTTGGGCTTGTTCTTCGGGTTGTCCGCGTAGGCCTTGGACTTCGCGATCTCGGCGCGCCCCTTCTTCAGGTGGTCGATCGCCTTCTTGCGGTGCCCACCAAAGGGGGGAACGACGCCCGGGTTCTCGGCGGCTTCGAGCAGAGCGATGGCCTTCACCACCGCCGCATCCGCGTCGTCCAGGCGCTGATCGGCGGCGAGCGCGATGCTCGCGTAGGTCGCACCCGCAATCATCAGCACACCCATGGTCCAACGACGACGCTTCGACGCATCCTTCATCTGATTTCTCCCGTCCAGTGCCTTTGCGGCGAGGCATCTTACCCAAAGCGCGGCCGCGGTCCTTCCTGCTCGAGTGTATTTTGGTGTGTGGGTGTCCGCTGGACTAAGGTCGGGTGGGAGCCCCGCCGACACCTACGATGTGCCGGGCTGTGGGCGCTCCCCCCATGACCTGCCACCAACTTTTGCCCGGGTTCGGCACGGCCCTGAACTTGCTGGCGTAATATCCGTCGTAAGGGCGTTCGAACCAACAGCGTTGATCGAACGTCACATGGAAACCATGCAGCTCGTTGACCACGTCACCGACCGCGCCGAGGGCCGCATCGGGACGGTGTTGCGTGGGAAGTGGAAGCTCGAGCGGATCGTGGGGGTGGGTGGGATGGCGACGGTGTATGCCGCGACCCACCGCAACAAGTCCCGGGTCGCCATCAAGGTGCTGCACCCCGAGCTCGCCATCGACGCCGAGGTGACCGCCCGGTTCCTTCGCGAAGGGTACGTCGCCAACGCCGTCGATCACCCGGGCACCGTCAAGGTCATCGATGACGACCTAACCGAAGACGGCGCGCCGTTCCTGGTGATGGAGCTGCTCGACGGCGAGACGCTGGACGCTCGACTGAATCGAAAGGGGCGCCTCGACGCCGGCGAGGTCCTGGCCATCGCCAACCAGGTGCTGGGCGTTCTCGAGGCGGCGCACCAGCGCGGGGTGGTGCACCGCGACCTGAAGCCCGAGAACCTGTTCCTCACCCGGCAGGGCGAGCTCAAGATCCTCGACTTCGGCATCGCCCGGCTGCGCGAGCTGACCCCCGACGGCAGCTCGACCCGCGCCGGGTCGCTGCTCGGAACGCCCGCGTTCATGGCGCCCGAGCAGGCCCGGGGCCGCTGGGACGACGTCGACGCGCGCACCGACATCTGGGCCGTGGGGGCCACCATCTTCAGCCTGCTGACCGGTCGTCACGTGCACGAGGCCGAGACGGTGCAAGAGCAGCTGATCAAGAGCGCGACCACCGCGGCCCAGTCGCTCGGCGAGGTGCTGCCCTCGGCCAGCGTGGCGGTCGTGACGTTGGTCGACCGGTCGTTGGCCTTCGATCGGATGAAGCGCTTCGACGACGCCAAGCAGATGCGACTGGCCTTGCTCGCTGCTGTCGGCTTGTCGGAAGGCGACGCCCCGCTCTCGCTGCCCACGCCGTCCACACCGGGCCTGATGGACGCCCAGACGTTGGTCGCCCCGCCCGAGCTGGCGAGCGTGATCACCGGTCAGAGCCTCACTCAGTCTCACGGCTACTCGACGGCTCGGCCGGTGACCACCGGCGTCTCTTCCGTTTCCAGCCCGCCGGGCAACCCCCGCCTGCGGCTCGTGGCCGGCGCAACGCTGGCCGCGCTCTTGATCGGGGGCGGCGGCGTCACTTGGTTCACGAGCCGAGCGCCGACCGCAAGCGACGCGACCG
This sequence comes from Myxococcales bacterium, assembly GCA_016191785.1. Lineage (GTDB taxonomy): Bacteria > Myxococcota_A > Polyangia > Polyangiales > Polyangiaceae > JADJKB01. The sequence goes on from JACPVJ010000017.1 coordinate 1,998, forward strand.
GCCCAGCCACCGCGGCTGTCGCGGCCACGCCCCCGCGAACCCAGCTCGAGCCCGCCCCTGCCCCGGTCGAGAGCCCGAGCCCCACCGTCGCGCCGGCGCAGCCCGCACCGGTCGCCTCGGCGCCGCCCAAGCCGCGCGTCAGCGGGCACAAACCCACGCCCTCACCGCCGCCGGCGGCCGTGCCGGCTCCGCCCAGCACCGCGACGCTGGTGACGCCCAAGCCCGCCGCCCCCAACCCCTTCGACAAACGGCTATAGTTCGCGCGTGAACAAGCGGGCTTTCATCCTGGTCGCCGCGCTCGCGCTCACCGCGCCGCCCGCGCTCGCTCAGGGTCGGGACGCCACCACCGCCGAGGCGCTCTTCAACGAAGGGCGTGAGGCCGTGAAGGCTGGTGACTTCCCGCGCGCGTGCGCGAAGTTTCGCGAGAGCAATCGGCTCGATCCCGCGCCGGGCACGGTGTTCAACCTGGCCGACTGCGAAGAGAAGCTCGGCCACGTCGCGACCGCGTGGACCTTGTTCCGCGAGGTCACGCAGCGCGTGCCCGCGTCCGACGAGCGCCACGCGATCGCCACCGAGCGCGCGAAGGCGCTCGAGCCGAAGCTGCCCAAGCTGACCGTGGCCCTCGCGCCGGGCTCCCCCGCCGGCACCCGCGTCTTGCGCGACGGCGTCGAGCTCGGGGCTGCGGCCCTCGAGACCGCGCTGCCCGTCGATCCGGGCGCGCACACCCTGGTGGTCGAGGCGCCCGGCCGCCGGCGGGCCACCCGGCGGGTCTCGGTCGGCGAGGGTCAGAACGAGCGCGTGGTGCTGAGCGTGGGGCCCGCGGCCCCGGCGTCGGATGGCGCCGATCGAGCCGGCGCGCGCCCCTCGAGCTCGAAGCGCACCTGGGGTTGGGTGCTGAGCGGCGTGGGCGCGGCGGGCCTGTCGGTGGGCACGGTCACCGGCCTGATGGTGCTCGGCGAGAAGCGCCGCGTGGACGACAACTGCGACGCGAACAAGCGCTGCAACCAGACGGGCATGGACGCCATCGACACCGGCCGCACCCTCGGCACGGTGTCTGGCGCCAGCTTCATCGTCGGCGGCCTGGCGCTGGCCGGCGGCGTGTACCTGCTGGTCAGCGGCGACCAGAAGAAGCCCGAGACGGCGCTCCAGCTCGGGCCGGGCTGGGTCGGCGCGGTCCGGCGGTTCTGACCCGAGTCACTCGCAGCTCGGACGCACGCCCACCGGATCGGGGACCGGGCTCGGCAAGATCTTCTTCAGGTACTTGTACTCGGCGTCGCAGAAGACTCCGGGCCCTTCGCCCAGCTCCGCGCGCTCGCGGAAGCTCCGGGCGCCACCCGAATCCATCAGCCGATTCGGGGCGTCGCCGGCGTTGTGGAAGTCCTCGCCTTCGGGGTCGGCCAGCCCGAGCGAGTGACCGACCTCGTGCCCCGCGGTGGTGCCGACCAGCGAGCCCAGCACCCAGATCGCGCAGGCGATCCGCATCTTGCGGTCGCCTTTGGCCGCCGGGCAGCCCGACCCGTCTTGCAGCACCGGCACGTTGACCGCCAGCTCTTCGGCCAGCACCGGCTTGCCGCCGCGGTCGGGGCGGAACGGATCGAAGATCTGATCGAACAGCGGGTCCGAGACCTCGAGCTTCTCGGCGAATTTTCCGGGGTGCTCGCTGAAGCCGATCAGCGAGTCGATGAACACGCCGCCGTAGCCCGGATACCCGCCCTCTTGGGTCACCGCGTTCACACCGCCGATGCGGTCCTGCAGTCGATCGTTGCCGACGTCTTTCCCCGCGGTGTTGTCGTAGCCGAGCAGGCCCAGGCCGTTCGGATCCGGGCCTTCGAGATCGACCCGCGCGTAGAGCTTGAAGTCGCGGGGCTCTTCGGTCCGAAACTCGAGGTTCACGCCGATGTAGATCGCGCTCATCACCTCGATGATGCGATCGCGGATGCGCTGATCGGCCGCGCGCAACCCGAGGTGCTCGAGGCTGTCTTTGTAGGTCGGCATCCAGTTGACCCAGACCACCTGCTTGACCGGCGAGATCCCGAGTGACACCAAGATCTCACCACCGGTCACGGTCTGGTTGCCGTAAGTCGCCACCGGCTTGGCGGTGCCCTTGAACACGCCGGTCACGGTTCGCAGATCTGCCGCCTGGCCGAGGGCGTCTTCCTCGTTGAGCACGTAGCGGATCAACCGACCGCTGACGTACTCGGTGATGAGCTCGAGGGTCACGGGCTTGCCGCTGGGGGCGCCGGTGGCGGTGAAGGTGCCGACCAGCTGGATGCGCGTGGTCATGGCCGTCGGGTCCTGCACGTCGGGGTTCTTGCCGACGAACCCGCCACCGGTGATCTCGACGTATTGCCCCAAGCTGGCGGTGGGCGGAGAGAACGACGTCAGGGTGGTCGAGACCAGCTGGATCTGGATCGGGATCTGCGCCGTCTCGCTGCTCGGGCCGCTGACCTTGTGATCGCTACGCAATCGCACGCTGCCCTTGAACAACCCCGGCTCGATCCCGGCGATCTTGGGCGCGAAGGGGAAGGTCGCGAGCTTGCGCTGCGTGATCGGCGTCGCGTTGATGACCTCGGGTGCCAGCGGCACCTCGGCCTCGGGCACCGGCTTGCAGGTCGTGTCGCCTTGCTTCTGGAAACACCCCTCGAGCAGGGCCACGGTGCGGCCCTCGCCCGCCCCGAGCAAGAAGTCGTCGCCCTCGACCTTGATGCTGTCGTTGACCTGCCGAATGCCCTCTTCGACCGCGAAGAACTTGGGCTCGAGCTTGCTGCTGACGCGCAAGGTCAGGCTCTGGGGTGACGACAGGTGCTCGCGGGGATCGGCGGGGACGCTGGCGGTCACCTGCACCGTGCCGACGAACTCGCCGTCGCTCATCGGCAGGCCCATGCTGGCGCCGCCGTTCCACGCGACCTCGAGGCGACCAAGACCCTTGGGCTCGGCCGGCAAGAGCACGTCCATGGGCTGCCCGCTCAGGCTGCCCTTCAGGTGGACGAAGGCCGGCTTCAGGTCGAGGAAGTTGCCTTCGACCACCAAGGTGCTGCCCGGCACCACCGCCAGCGGCGTGACCTTGCTCACCAAGAGGTCGGTCACCTTGCCCGCCGGCGCCTCGGAGGCATCCGAGCTGCAGGCTACCCAGCCTAGAGCCAGCGCGGCGGCGGCGAGGGGGCCGCGCCACGATTTGTTCACGGACTTCACAGCGGCGGGCACCCGTTGGTGGTCTTGGTGGTACTCGTGTAGTCGATGCAGATGTCGTACTTGTTCTGCGCGCCTTCCCAGCCGTGCACCACCACGTAGTAGTCCCCGGTGGTCGGGATCTTCCAGGTCAGCTTCTCGTTCGAGGTCGACGACTGACCGTTGGCGCTGTCGCACAGGTCGGGATCGGTCTCGGTGCACTTGGTCAGCTGCACGCCCGCGGTGTCGTACAAGTACAGATCCAGGTCTTCGGTGAACTTGGTCTGGGTGAACTTGAGCGTGGCGTTGATGGTCTCGTCTTTGACCATGAACACCTTGTACCAGTCGTCGTCCCACGCGCAGATCTGCTGGGCGGCCGACTTGTACGGGGCGCTGGAGACGCTGGCCACGCGCGCCTGGCTCTTGTTGTCGTCGTTCTTGCCCCCGGTGTCCGACGAGTCGTCGGTGCACTGCGAAGCGCAGCTTCCGGCCTGCTTCGACCAGGTGAACGAGTACGAGTTCTCGGCCTTGGACCAGGCCCAGACGTGGAGGTAGTACCGGCCCGGGGTGAGGCAACTCGACAGCGACTCGACCGAGCCCGGCTTGGCCGAGCTGACGATCACCTTGCCGGTCGAGTCCTTCAGCATCAGGTCGAGGTTGCTGGCAGCCCCGCCGGCGAGGGTCGCGGTGACGGTCGCGTCTGCGGTGATGTCGATCGGGTACCAGTCCTCGTCGTCGAACACCGAGCCGGGGCAACTCTTCATCTGGTAGGTGCCCGCCGCCAGCCCCGGCTTGGTCTTGACCTGGGTGAGCGTGTCGTTGTCTTCCTGGTTGTCGTCGGTGCAGGTCGGGGTGGTGCTGCCGCACTTGCCGGCCGTCGGGACGCACTGCTTGCTGGTCTTGCCGCCCACGCCCACCACCGGCGACGGCGAGCAGTCGTGGGTCGCCGGGCAGTCTCCGTCGCCGCTGCAAGCCTTGCCGCAGACCTTGTCGCCGCCGACGATGATGCAGTCGTCGTTCGGCCCGCCACACTGGGTGTCGCTCGAGCAGGTGGCACAGGGCTGAAGGCCGGCGCCGGTCGACGAGTTCGTCACCGTCATCGAGTGAGCGCCCTTGTCGGGCGAGCGAACCTGGTGATCGCAGTCGCCCTCGGCGTCGTCGTTGTCGTTGGCGACGATCAGGTACCAGAGCTTGGCGGTGGTCCCTGCGGGCTTGTCGGCCACCGGGTTGGGGATGCTGGCCTTGTACTGATCGGGGCTGCCGTCGACCTCGTCCATGGTCAGCTGAGTCAGCTTGGAAAAGTCGGGCGTCGGGCCCGGATCTTTGTCGCTGTACATCAAGAGCGGCGGGAACTTGAGCCCCTTGTCGTCGGTGACCTTGGCCTGGAGCACGATGTCGAGGTTGGTCGATTGATCGCCCGGCGCGTGCACGATCACCGGCTCGCCCCCGGGGCAGTCGGACTTGGTGGGCTTCTGCAGCACGATCAAGAAGTCTTTGATCACCTTGGGGTGGTCGTCGTCGTTGGCCGAGAGCGAGAGGGTGAACAGCTCGCCACCGCTGATCTGCTCGGGAGTCGGCTTCCAGGTCCAGGTCGCGACCAGCCCGTCGGTCTGGTCGAGGGTCGCGCCGTCGATCAGTGGCGCCTCTTGCTCGATGGTGACCTGAGTGCTGTCGGCGTCGCCGATCACGATCGGCACCTCGACCTGGTCCTTGGTGGTCAGGTCGAGGGTGGTCCCGGTGCCAAGCGGCTTGATGAACACCGGCGAGCCCTCGCCCGCTGCCGCCGACTTGACGTCGATCTCCACCGTCTGCCGCGCCTTGTCGGTGCCGTCCGAGGCGATGAAGTCGAACGGGTGCACGCCCACGTCGGAGCCGATGGGGATCCACTTGAAGACCGCGGTGCCGCCGGCGCCGGAGTCGATCCACGCGCGGGTGCCGAGATCCGAGATGTCCGACTTGAAGCTGAAGGTGACCGGATCACCGTCCGGATCCGTCGCGCGCAGAGCCACGGCGAGCTGAGTGCCCACCGACGCGGTCTGCGACGGAATCGTGTCGAGCTTGGGCGGACTGTTGTCGTCGTCCCCCGAGCACGCCGTCAGCCCAAGGAGCAGTATCGACCCGAGACAAGTAAGTGTGGTGCGCACGCGAATGACCCTACGACCCGAAGGGTATGATTTTTCCCTGGTCTCGGCCGAGGCCACGGGCGATTTTTGCTCGCTTCCGGCACAAGGCGGCCCAAAACGGCCGAATTTGCTCGCCTCGCGGGGGGAGTTTCTGTAGTTGAGTATCGTACACTGTAGGAGGAAACGCGACATGCCCCAACTCCCCGGCTATCGGACCTTTTCTGTCCTTCCGCTGCTCGCCCTGCTCGCCGCGGGCTGTTCGTCGTCCGACCCGGAGCCCGGCGGCAGCGGTGAGGTCGACAACGACGTTCCGCTCTCGGACCTCGACTCGCTGTTCAAGGACGCCCCCGACAACGCCAAGCTCGACGAGCTGGGCAAGGCCGACGCGATCTATCCCAAGCTGTACACCGAGCTCGTGAGCCTGCAGTCGCCGGTGAAGAGCCAGGCGCGGCGTGGGGTGTGCTCGATCTTCGCGACCAACGCGCTGATGGAGCACCTGTACCTCAAGAGCGGCAACCTGCCGAACCCGGACTTCTCGGAGCAGTTCCTGCAATGGTCGGTGAAGAAAGAGGTGGGTGACTTCACCAACACCGAGGGCTCGAACGCCGCGTCGAACCTCGAGGCGATCAGCACCTACGGCATCGTGCAAGAAGAAGCGTGGCCCTACGAGCCCGACAAGTGGACCGCGGCCAACGACCCGGAGTGCACCGGCGCCGAGAGCGTGCCGGTCAAGTGCTACACGAACGGCGACCCGCCGGCGAGCGCCCTGGCCGCACCGCGCTTCAAGCTACCCGCGGGCAAGTGGGTCAACTCGAAGACCAACAGCATCAAGGCCTTCATGACCAGCAAGAAGCAGGCGGTCGTGGTGGGCATGACCTTCTTCTATCAAGCCTGGAACCATCGCCTCTCGCCCATCCCCGTGGACTCGGCCGCGTACTGGAAAGAGGGCGTGGTCTTCTACCCGAACGCCAAGGACAAGGCGGAGAGCCTGAAGAAGCGCGCCGGCCACGCCATCGTGCTGGTGGGCTGGGACGACGACAAAGAGGTGCAGCCGCTGGACGAAGCCGGAAAGCCGGCGGTGGACGGCGCGGGCGCCCCGATCAAGGAGAAGGGTTTCTTCATCTTCAAGAACAGCTGGGGCACCGATCGCTTCGGCACCCAGAACCCCTACGGTCCCGGCTACGGCTACCTGTCGTTCAAGTACGTGGAAGAGTACGGCACGGTTTACGGGGCCGACGTGCCCAAGCCCGAGCCGAAGAAGGAGCTGTGCAACGACGGCAGCGACAACGACGGCGACGGCAAGACCGACTGCGCCGACAGCGACTGCGCCGCCGACACCGCCTGCACCGGCAGCGGCACGGACTACGAGAACACCACCGGCGCGGCGATCCCGGACAACGCCCCGGCCGGAGTGAAGAGCGACATCGTGGTGACCGAGGGCGGCTCGATCAGCGCGCTCAGCGTGACCGTGGACATCACCCACCCCTACCGCGGCGACTTGATCGTGAAGCTGGTGCGTCAGGGCGGCGGCGAGGTGATCCTCTCGGACCGCGCCGGAGGCAGCGCCGACGATCTGAAGAAGACCTTCGCGGTCACCGCCTTCGACGGGCAAGACGCCGCCGGCACCTGGTCGCTGGTGGTGATCGACAAAGCCAAGAGCGACGTCGGCAAGCTGAGCTCGTGGAAGCTGAGCGTGACCCGCGGCGGCGCCGCGCCGACCAGCCAGACCTACTCGTCCACCGCCGCGACGCCCATCAAGGACAACGACCCGGCGGGCATCTCGACCGACATCGCGGTGGCCGACGCCGGCAAGATCAAGTCGCTGAACGTCACGGTGGACGTGACCCACCCCGCGAAGGGCGATCTGACGGTCAAGCTGCAGCGCATCGGGCTCGGGCAGGTGGTGCTGTTCGAGGCCGACGCCTCGAGCGGCGCGTTCGGCAAGCAGACCTTCTCGGTCACCGAGTTCATCGGCGAAGAGAGCAAAGGCACCTGGCGCCTGTTGGTGTCGGACGTGGCGCCGGGCGACACCGGCACGCTCAACGGCTGGAGCGTCGAGATCAAGCGCTGAACGCGAAAAAGCCGCCGTGGCCCCCTGCGGGACCCGGCGGCTTCGTCCATTTTGCGAAGTGGTTCAGTCGCCGGTGGCGTCGCCCGATGCGTCGCTCGGGGTGGCGTCGCTGGTGGCGTCTCCGGCGGCGTCCGCCGAGGCGTCCCCGCCCGCGTCGGTGCCGCCGTCCGAACCGCCGACATCGCAGTAGCCGAGCGTGCCGACCTGGCTACTCATGGCCTTGCACGTGCCCCCGCCGGTGCAGTCCGCGTTGGTGCAGCAGTACTGCCTGCAGATCTTGTCCTGGCACTTGTGCTTGGGGAGGCAGTACGGGCCCTTGCTCAGATCGCAGGCGCCGCCAACGGGCACGTCGTTCGGGGGATCGAAGCACTCGAACGATTGCTTGTCAGAGAGGTCGCAAGCCTCGCCGGTACCCGTGCACCCTTCATTGGTCACCGGGTTGCAGTTCGTCACGAGCGTTCCGGGTTTGACACAGGAGGCTGGCATCGTCACAGCGCCGGTCCCTCCGCCGCTGCCCCCGGAGGTGCTGCCACCCGCCCCACCCGACGTGGTGCCGCCCGCGCCGCCCGAGGTGCTGCCGCCCGCGCCGCCCACGGGGACACCCCCGGAGCCGCCGACCGTGGTCTTGCCGCCGGTGTTGCCCCCGCCGCTGTCGTCGCTGCTGCACGCCGCGAAGAAGGTGGATGCGAAGGTGACGCTGATCAAGGCGGTGAGGGTCGCAATTCTCATGGGTGGCTCCTGAGCCCGAGGGCAAGCGAGGGGTCCCGGCAGGCTAGCGCAAGACCGAACGCGGCACCACGGCTAGCATGCGGACCGTGACCTCACCCAGCCAACGCCGCTTGCCGCTGTCCACCGGGCTCGCCCTCTCGCTGCTCGAGTGGGGCGCCGACGACGCAGCGCGCGATCACACCGTGATCTTGGTCCACGGCTTCCTCGATCTGGCGTGGGGCTTCGCCCCGCTGGTCGACCATGGCTTGTCCAAGCGGCACCACGTGGTCGCGCCAGACATGCGCGGCCACGGCGACAGCGATCGAGTGGGCGCCGGCGGCTACTACCACTTCATGGACTATGTCGCCGATCTCGCGAGCGTGGTCGAGCACGTGGGGCGCGCGCGGGTGTCGCTGGTCGGACACTCGATGGGCGGCAGCGTCGCAGCCTATTTCGCCGGCGCGTTCCCCGAGCGCGTGCATCGCCTGGCGCTGCTCGAGGGCCTTGGGCCGCCCCAGGACGACACGCCGCCGCCAGTGCTGGTCCAGGGCTGGCTCCGAGCCTGGAAGCGCGTCCGCGAGAGCGACGCGCGGACCTACCCCAGCCTCGAAGCGGCCGCCGAGCGCCTGCGCGGCGGCGACCCGCTGCTCTCGGACGAGCTCGCGCGCTTCTTCGCGGAGCGCGGCACCGTGGCCTTGCCCGACGGCAGCCGCCGCTTCAAGCACGACCCGCTGCACCTGACGCGGGGCCCTTACCCGTTTCGGCTCGACGTCGCCGAGTCGTTCTGGCGCAAGATCAGCTGCCCGGTGCTCTTGGTCGAGGGCGCCGAGTCACCCTTCCGACACCTCGAGAACCTCGAGCGGCGGGTCGCGTGCTTCGCGAGCCCCGAGCGCGTGGTGATCGACGGAGCCGCTCACATGATCCAGCGTCACCAGCCGGCGGCGCTCGCGAACGCGCTGCTTCAGTTCTTGGGTTGAAGCGTGAGGCTCTTCCGGGACAGCTCTTTCCCGTCTTCGGTCTTCACGATGGCCACCCACTCGCCGGGCTGTTTGACCTGACGGGTCTTGCCCCAGGTGCGCCAGCGCGAGCTCTTGGCCGGCACCTCGAGCTTGACGTGACCGACGCTCTTGCCGGCCTGCTCGAAGGTGACGAACACATGCTCCGCCGTCTCGGTGGGGTTGACCACCTCGATGAACGCGTAGAGCGGCTCGTCCGAGACGGTCAGCTCGCTCGCCGCCGCGGGCTCGCGCTGTTCGATCGCGTGGGTCACAACCAAGCGCCTGACGATCAGCTCGTCGCCGGACAGCGCGGGCTCGGCCCCCTTCGCTGCCTTCTTGGTCGACTTCGGAGCGACCTCGGGCGTGGCCTTGACCTCGGGCGTGGCCTTGACCTCCGGCGTGGCCTTGACCTCCGGCGTGGCCTTGACCTCCGGGGCAGCCTTCTGGTCGGCGCGGGCTGGGGCGCCCGCCGTCACCACCACCGGCGCGCTCCGCGCCAGCGGCTCTTTGCTGACACGGGCGTCGTCGTCGCCGCGGCTGCAGCCGACCAGGCCTAGGGTGAGAGCCGGAACCCACAACATGCTGCGCATCGTCATCTGGACTGCTCCTGCCGGGCCGAGCCCGAGCAACCACCGTACGGAGCAAGCGTCGGACCAGCCAAGTTTCCGCAGGATTTCCCGGAGCCACCGAGCGGCGCGTGTCGCCTCGCCCACCGCCGCGTGGGCCCCGCGCCGCGGGCGCAGCTGCGCCCCGCCGGTTGCGCTCGGCGGGGCCCACGTGGCAGAACAAGCGCATGCGGCGCCCCCCGATCCGAGCCATTCGAGCGCTGCGCGCGCTCGCGGCCTGGGTCGCCGTGGTGCTGGTCGGCGCTCAGCTCGGCAGCATCGGGCACCACGTGCTGGTCGCGCACTACTTGTGCGCCGAGCACGGCACGCTGCACCACGGCAGCGCGCCCGAGGCGCGCTCCGCCGATTGCTTCGACGGCGAGACCGCCGCGCCCGCGCCCGAGGGCGACCACGGTAGCCACGACGACTGCGCCACGCCGGTGCGAACACCGCCCGAGGCGCTCACGGCCGCGTCGCCCACCGTTCACGTCGCAGAGTCCGTCGCAGTCATCGACATCGCGCCAGGGACAGAGACCAGCGCCCACGCCTCGATCGCGCTGCTCGCGCTGGCTCCGAAGCAGGGTCCGCCCGGCGCGTGAGGTCTTGCACCGGCGAAGGCCGGTGCCCTCACCGCTCGTCCGGCGACGCTCGCCGTTCGGCGTCACCCTCACCCGCGCGCTCGGTCGCGCGACCCGTGTTGCTTCGGTTCTCACGTGCCTCCCGTCCTCCATGATCTCCACTCCACGCCTTGCCCTGGCGGTGCTGCTCTCGTCCGATCTCGCGTTCGCGCAGGCCACGCCGCCGTCGGGCCCGGAGCCGGGCGAACCGCCGGGCGACGCCCCGGGGCTCGCGCCGGAGCCCGAACCCGAACCCCCCGCCCCTGCGCTTCCCGCGCCGATCGCCGCGACTCCTGCCGAGCCCGCCGACGTCTTCGCGGAGCTCGAGCAAGAGCTCACCGCGCCCGGCCCGAAACCAACCGTCGCCACCGCCCGACCCACGAGCCGCGGCACTCAGTCGATGAACCCCGAGCTCACGCTGATTGCCGACTTCGCTGCGGCCTGGTTCTCCGACGAAGATCACCGTCAGACCGGGGGGCACGACCCTTCGCGAACCGGCTTCAACCTGCAAGGCCTCGAGCTCGCCGCGCGCAGCGTGGTCGACCCGTATCTGCGCTTCGACGCGAACCTGGTGTTCGCCGAAGAGGGCGTCGAGATCGAAGAAGCCTACGCCACCACGCTCGACGTGCCGTGCCGGCTTCAGGCGCGATTCGGGCAGTTCTCGACGCGCTTCGGTCGCCTCAACGCCAGCCACCCCCACGCCTGGGATTTCGCCGATCAGCCCTTCGCCCTCGGACGCGTGTTCGGCGGCGAGGGCAACCGCGGTCTGGGCGTCGAGCTGTCGTGGCTGGCTCCCCTGCCCTGGTACGTCGAGCTGGTCGGCTCGGCGACCCAGGCCGACGGCGAAGGCACCGCGCGGAGCTTCTACGGTGACGATGACGGCGGCGTCGAGCGTCCCTGGGACCTGCTCGGCGTGGTGGCGCTGAAGCAGTTCTTCGATCTGCACCGCGACTGGTCCCTGCTCTGGGGTCTGTCCGGGGCGTTCGGCCCGAACTCGACCGGCGAAGACGCTCGCACCGCGGTCTACGGAACCGATCTCTACTTGAAGTACCGGCCGCTCGTGGGCGCGCACCCGACCGTGGTCACCTGGCAGACGGAGGTCTTGCACCGCCGCCGCCAAGTGCCCGGCGACGTGCTGCTGGACACCAGCGGCTACAGCCAGGTCGCGGTGCGCTTCGCCCGTCGCTGGGGCGCGGCGGCCCGCTACGAGGCCGGATCGCCGGCGTACGATCTGGGCGGTGCCGTCGCGATCGATCCGCTCGATCCCGAGTGGACGCGCTTTCGGCACCGCGCGACCGCCGCGCTGACCCACTACCCGACCGAGTTCTCTCGGTTCCGCCTGCAGGGCTCGCGCGACATGGGGGGCGCGGGCGATCCGGTTTGGGCGGCCTTCCTGGCCGCAGAGGTCGTCGTGGGTGCCCACGGCGCCCACGCGTTTTGAGAGGAGCACGACGATGTCCCGATTCCTGGCGATCCTGATCTCCCTCGCGGCCCTGGCGCTGCCCCGCACGGCGGACGCCGCCCTCGCGGTGGTGACCACCACCTCGGATCTGGCGGCCATCACCAAAGAAGTCGGCGGCACCCAGGTCGAGGTCACGAGCCTGGCGCTCCACACCCAGGACCCGCACTCCGTGGACGCCAAGCCGCACCTGGCGCTGAAGCTCGCCAAGGCCGACCTCTTGATCGCCATCGGGCTCGACCTAGAGCTCGCCTGGCTGCCCACGCTGCAGACCGGATCGCGCAACGGCAAGATCCAGCCGGGGGCCGACGGCTACCTGGATTGTTCGACGCTGGTGCGCGTGCTCGAGGTGCCCAGCGAGAAGGTCGATCGCAGCCAGGGCGACGTGCACCCGAACGGAAACCCGCACTACTTGCTCGATCCGCGCCAGGCCGCGCGAGTCAGCAAGGGCATCGCGGACCGACTGGCCAAGCTCGATCCGGCCCACGCCGACGCTTATCGCAAGAACGCCCTCGGCTTCATCAAGAAGCTGGGCAAGGCCACCAAGGTCTGGGAGGCCTCCCTCGCCAAGGCGAAGGGCGCGAAGGTCGTCGCCTACCACAAGACGATCAGCTACTTCGCCGACTGGCTCGGGCTCGACGTCGTCGAGTACGTCGAGCCGCGCCCCGGCATCGTCCCGAACCCGCACCACGTGACGCACGTGATCGAGGTCGCCAAGGCCGGCGGCGTGAAGGCCATCCTCCAAGAGGTCTACTACCCGTCGAAGAACACCGAGCTGATCGCCAAGCACGCCGGCGCCACGGTGGTGAAGATCCCCGGCGGCCCCGACCTCAGGGGCGGCAAGACGTACCTTCAACACCTGGACGCGGTGGTGAAGCAGCTGGTCAAGATCTACGGCAGCTGATGACGGACCTCTCCCCCCTGCTCACCAGCCGCAAGCTCGAGGTCGGCTATCTGGGCCAGGCGATCTTGCCGCCGGTCGATCTGGAGATCCGCCCCGGGGAGTTCTGGGCCGTGATCGGCCGCAACGGCTCGGGCAAGACCACCTGGCTCAAGACCATGCTGGGCCTCTTGCCGCCGGTGCGGGGCAGCGTCGAGCACCGGCGCGCCCAGATGAACTTGTCGTATTTGCCCCAGCGCAAGGCGATCGACGAGCTGTACCCGCTCCTCGCCCGGGACGTGGTTCGCATGGGGCTCGATCGCAAGTGGTCGTTCCTCAGGCCCTGGTTCGGGGGCGAGCCGCCCGAGGTGAAGGCAGCCCTCGACGAGATGGGAGTGCTCGACCTGGCCAACGAACCGTTTCGGCGCCTGTCCGAGGGCCAGAAGCAACGCGTGCTGTTCGCCCGGCTCAGCGTCTCGAGCGCCCAGCTGGCCGTGCTCGACGAGCCGACGAGTGCCATGGATCGGGTCGCCGAGCACGAGGCGTTCACGCTGCTGGACGCCCTGCGCAAGCGCCACGGTCTCGCGATCGTGATCGTCAGTCACTATCTGGGCATGGTGCAGCGCTTCGCCGATCGGGCGCTGCTCCTCGATCGCGACACGCAGACCGTGCTCACCGGGTCACCCGCCGAGGTGTTCGGCGACCATCGATTCCACGCGCGCTTCAGCGAGCGCCCACCACGCCTCGAGACGCCGGAGGACGGCGATGGCTGACGGCGCGCCCGCCTCGAGCAGCGAAGCCTTGAGCCAAGACGAGCTCGAAGAGGCCTTCGGCGGCGATCTCGGGGCAGGCCCGGGCGCAGAGCCCAGCGCGACCGCCGCCGCTGCGCCCGGCCCCGCGCCCCCGGTCCTCGGCGCCGAGCGGAGCGCGCGGGAGGGCACGCCCAGCTTTGGCGAGTTCGTCCATGGCTGGGAGCTCGGCATCTACCGCGACCCGGTGCTGTGCGGCGTGTTCGCCGGCCTGGTGCTCGGGGTCCTGGGCGTGTTCGTGGTCCTGCGCCGTGCGGTGTTCGTCACCGCCGCAGTCAGTCAGGCCGCCGGGCTCGGCGTCGCGCTGGCGTTCCTGGTCGAGCTCTCGTGGCACATCCCGGTTCCCCCGGTGGCCGGCGCCGTGCTGCTCGCCCTGGCGGCGACGGGTGTGCTCAGCCTCCGGATGCAGCGCACGCGGCTGCCCAGCGAGACCCTGGTCGGGTTGATCTACCTGGGCGCGAGCGCGGGGGCGATCTTGGTCGGCGATCGGATCGCGCAAGAGTCCCACGACATCGCCAGCATCTTGTTCGGCACGGCGGTCCTGGTCCGACCGCTCGATCTCTCGCTGGTGATCGGTGTCGGACTGGTCACCCTGGCGCTGCTCGCGGTCTGCCATCGCGGCTTCCTGTTCGCGGGCTTCGACCCCGAGGGCGCGCGCGTCCACCGCTTGCCCGTGCGCGCGCTCGATCTGCTGCTCTGGACGCTGGTGGCGGTCGAGGTCTCGGTCACGACCCGCGCCATCGGCGCGCTGCCCGTCTTCGCCTTCGCGGTGGTCCCGGCGATGGCGGCGCTGGCCCTGGTCGAACGGGTGCGCTGGGCGCTGGCCGTGGCTGCGGTGTTCGGCGCGCTCTCGGGCGGCCTCGGCTACCTCTTCGCGTTCTTTTTCGAGTTCCCGGTCGGGGCCTCTCAGGCCACGCTGGCGCTGCTCTTCCTGCTCGTTTGCCTGCCCATCGCGCGTCTGCTCCGCGGCGCCGCCGCGTGATGGACAAACCTCGCTTGCCTCGGCCGCCGGCCCTGGTCGAAGCTTGGCGCAGATGTCGAAGCCCGCGTCGTGTACGGCCGCCCTCGGCGTGGCGACCCTCGCCCTTCTGACCGTCTGGGGCGGCGCCGCGGGGGCAGAGCCCCTGGCGCGCGCGGATGCTTCGACCCACGCCGCGGCGGACGCCGCGGACGCCGCGGACGCCGATGCCGACGCCGACGGGGATCAGCCCGAGGCAGAAGCGCCCGAAGCCAGCGCCGCGCCGGCCGAGAGCGCCAGCGCCGCGCCGGCCGAGAGCGCCAGCACCGCGCCGGCCGAGAGCGCCAGCGCCGCGCCGAGCCCGAGCGCGCCGCCGAGCCCGAGCACGCCGGCGCCCGCGGTGAGCGGCAGCGCCGGCGGCGGGGCACCCGTAGAGCTCGGTGATGCGACCGTGTTCGTGCTCGCGCTGGGCCACGGCAACCAGAGCGCGAAGGCCCGCGCCGACGCGGCGACCGCCGCGCTGAAGCAGGCGGCCGCCAGCGCCAAGCCCGAGGACGTGCGGGTCGAAGAGCGCCCCGAGGGCACGGCGATCTACGCCGGCAAGGTCCCGATCATCGAGCTTCACGCCGAGGACGCAGTTGCCGCCGGCGACAGCAACCTGAAGGACCACGCCGCACGGGTGGCCGGGCAAGTCCGCGAGGCGATCCGTCGGGAGCAGAAGCGCAGCGCCATCGCCGCCACGGTGTTCTCGCTGTCGCTGGTGGTGCTGGCGGCACTCTTCGCCATCTACCTGCTCCGCAAGGTCGGCGAGTTCACCGATCGCGTACGGGACTACATCGTCAAGAACCCCGATCGCATCCCGGCCCTCCGCGTCTATTCGCTCGAGGTGGTCCGCCCGGCGGCGCTGCGCAGCGCGCTGGTGGTCGGCTTCGGGGCGCTGCGCTTCATCGGTCAGCTGAGCATCATCTACTTCTGGTTGCTCGGCAGCCTGTCACTGTTCGAGACCACCCGCCCGTACACCGAGAAGCTGACGGGCCTGGTGGTCTCGCCGATCGTCGGCCTGATCGGCCGCGCGGTGGCGACGATCCCGATGCTGGTGGTGACGGCGATCGCCGCGGTGGCGGTGCTGGTGGTGTTGCGCTTCGTCGCGATGTTCTTCTCCAGCGTCGCCCGGGGTGAGACCCGGGTGGCGTGGCTCTCGGCCGAGCTCGCGACGCCGACCAGCATGCTGCTCCGGATCGGCATCGTGGCGGCGGTGCTGGTCTTCGCCGCGCCGGTGGTGACCGGCGACGAGCAGGGCGCGCTGTCGCGCGTGGGCACGGTGGTGATCGCTGCGCTCGGTCTGGCCGCCACGCCGCTCTTGGCGACCGCGCTGGCCGGCGCCGCGGTGCTGTATTCACGCCGACTGTCGCCCGGCGACGTGACCCGGATCGGGACGCAGGGCGGGCGCGTGAAGAACATCGGCCTGGTCGACGTGCAGATCGAGACCGAGGACGGCGCGACGGTCCGGGTGCCGCACCTGCTCTTCTTGTTCAAGACCTCCAAGCTCTCGTCGAAGACCGCCGGGCTCGAGCTCGAGCTGGTGATCGCCGCCTCCGAGAAGCCCACGGTGGCGCGCCAGGTGCTGCTCACCGCGGCGACGCAGTTCGACTCCGCTCCGCGCGTCGAGCTGGTCGCGGCGGACGCCGATGGCCTGCGCTTCCGGGTTCGGATCGTCCCGGCAGCCGCCGAGACCACCCGCGGCGACGCGCTGGCGGCGCTGGTCGAAGCGCTGACCGAGCGCGGCATCCAGCTCGGCCGAGGACGGGCCACGGGGGCGTCGTGAGCGCGATCCTGGTCCTGGTAGGCCTGCTCGTCCTGGCCTACCTGGGCAGCATTCTGGTCGGGGGCCGCTCGGTCCGGGGCTACGGCCTTCCCTCGGGCTCGGAGTGGGTGCTGCTCGGGCTGGTCGTCGGCCCGCATTTCCTCGGCACGGTCACCCGCCCCACGCTGGCGGCGCTCGAGCCGCTCGCGCTGGTGGCGCTGGCGTGGCTCGCGCTGGTGACGGGCATCGACTACGGCTTCGTGGGCGCCCGACGCATCCGAGTGCGGAGGCTCTCCGCCGCGATCGTGCTCTCGCTCGGGTCGGCCGTCGGGGTCGCCGGGGCGTTCGCGGTCTACGCGCAGACCTTCACCTCGCTGCGCGGGCACGATCTCTTGATCGCCTGCATCGGCGTGGGCGCGGTGTCGTGCGAGACGACGCGCTACGCCGTACGCTGGGTGGTCGAGCGCTACGCCGCCACCGGGCCGCTGTCCGATCTGGTGGCTGACATCGCGGACGGCGACGACGTGGTCCCGCTCTTGGCGATCACCGTGGCGTTCACCCTCGACCCCACGCCGGGGCTCACGCTTGCGCTGCCGTTCTGGGGCCTTTCGCTGGCCACGCTCGGCGCCGGCGCGTTGCTCGGAGCGCTGGGCTCGGCGCTCTTGCGGGTCGAGCTTCGGGTCACCCAGACCTGGGGCATCGTGCTCGGCGCCGCGCTCTTCGGCGGGGGCATCGCGAGCCGCATCGGCAGCTCGGGCCTGGGCCTGTGCTTCGTGCTCGGCCTGGCGCTCTCGCTCTTGGCCGGGCGCCGCGACGAGCTTCGCGCGCTGGTCGAGCCCAGCGAGCACTCGGTGATCTTGCCGGTCTTGGTGCTGGCCGGCGCCTACGTCGACTTCGACGCCCCCGCCCACCTGGGCCTCTTGATCGGCGTCGTGCTCGCCGCGCGCGTGGCCGTCAAGTGGACCAGCGGCGCGCTCTTGCGCCTGTCTCGCGGCGGTCGCAATGCCGGACCGTTCCTGGGTTTCGGGCTCTTGCCGTCGGGCGCGCTCGCCATGGCCTTCGGGCTGGCCTTCGCGCTGCGCTTTCCCGGCGAGGTCGGGCAGACCGTGCTGATCGTCGCGCTCTCGGTCACGCTCTTCGGCGAGCTCTTCGGGCCCACGGCGCTGCTCTTCGCGCTCCGCCGTGCCGGTGAGGTCGACGCGCCGGTCTCGTCGCGCCTCGGCCGCAAGAGCGACCGGCCACCCGCGGGGGTTCGATGAGCGCACCGGCGGCGGCCAAGTCGGCGACGGCCCGGTTGACCCAGCTGGTCACGCTGGTCGCGCTCTTCGGCCTGCTCTGGCTCGGCGTACGCGTGGTGCCCGAGGCGCGCGGCATGGCCGCCCTGGTGGGCGCGCTGGGCTTCTTGTTGCTCGCCGGCACGCTGACCAGCGAGATCTTCGAGGTGGTCGGCTTGCCCCACCTCACCGGCTACATCGCCGCCGGCCTGATCGCCGGCCCGCACGTCTTGCACCTGATCGATCACGACACGGTCGGTCGCCTCTCGGTGGTGAACACGCTGGCCCTCGCGCTGATCGCCCTGGCGGGCGGCGCAGAGCTGCGCCTCGCCGACCTCTCGGCTGCCGCCAAGAGCCTCTTTTCGGCGATGTTCTTCCAGTCGTCGATCGTGCTGGTGATCACCACCGCGTCGTTCGTCCTCTTGGGGCGCTTCATGCCCTTCACCACGGGGCTCTCCCGGTGGGGGCTGGTCGGCGTGGGGCTGCTCTGGGGGGTGCTCGCGGTCAGCCGCAGCCCGAGCGCGACCCTGGCCATCTTGTCTCAGACCCGAGCTCACGGCCCCGTCGCCCGCTTCACTCTGGCGTTCGTGATGTCGTCCGACGTGGTGGTGCTGGTGATGCTGGCGGTGGCCATGATGGCCGCTCGCCAGTTGCTCGACCCCGCGGCTCAGACCTCGTTCTCGGACTTCGAGGCCCTGGGGCACGAGCTCTTCGGCAGCGCTTCGCTCGGCATCACCCTCGGCCTGGTGCTCACCTTCTATCTGCGCTTCATCGGATCCGAGCTCCTGGTGGTGCTGATGGCCCTCGGCTACGGCATGACGGCGGGGCTGTACTACCTGCGGTTCGATCCGCTGCTCACCTTTTTGATCGCCGGGTTCGTCGTCCAGAACTTCTCGCGCCAGGGCGAGAAGCTCCTGTTCGCGGTGGAGCAGACCAGCGCCATCGTGTTCGTGGTGTTCTTCGCCTCGGCCGGCGCCCACCTCGACGTGCCGCTCTTGCGATCGCTCTGGCCCCTGGCACTCGGGTTGGCCGTCGTCCGCGCCGCCGCCACCTGGCTCGCCCATCGGGTCAGCACCCGCGCCGCCGGCGACACGCCCGTGATCCGACGGTTCGGCGCGGCGGGGCTGGTGTCCCAAGCCGGCCTGACCCTCGGGCTGTCGATCGTGATCGAACGGACGTTCCCCACCTTCGGACCGGGGCTGCGCTCGCTGTGCATCGCCGTGGTCGCGGTCAACGAGGTGATCGGGCCAATCCTGTTCAAGCTTGCCCTCGATCGCAGCGGTGAAACGGCGACCGGCTCGGCGCCCCGCGCCTCGGCCGCCGACCACCCACCGCTGGCCAGTTGACCCGGGTTCGCTCTACTATCGCCGCCGATGTCGCCCCGCCGTCTCGCTCTCCTCGCTCTCGTCCCCGTCGTGGTCCTCGGCTGTAGCCGCAAGGACCCGAAGAAATGCGAGGAGGCACAGGGCGTGATCCGGCAGGGCATCGCCGGGTCGGACTTCGCCGCGGCCCGCAGCTGGCGCGACTATGCCTACAAGCACTGCGCCGATCGCAGCGCGCTCGACGCGCTCGACAAAGAGATCGTGCAGAAAGAGGGCGAGGCGAGCGCACGCAAGGCCCAGGTCGAGTCCGAGCGCCAGAAGACCGAGCAGCTGGTGAAGCTGTTCACCGAATGGGCCGGGACCCACAAGGCCAACCCCGCCGGCGCGGCGGTGAACGTGACCTGCACCGCCCCCGCCGATCCGAAGAAAGAGAAAGAGCGCTGGTGCACCCGCGAGCGCACCGCCGGCGACAGCAAGCTGCGTGTCACCTACTGGGAGGCCGAGCCCGACGCATTCGAGTTCGCGACGGTCAGCGCCGGCGACGTGTCGTGCGAGCTCTTGGGCGGGGGCACCCAGGTCAAGAACGCTCACGGAGGCGCGCTTCTGCACTGCAACCTCACCGGGGGCGCCCTGGCCGGGACCGGAGCGCTGATGATCCGGACCGCGCAGGGCACGCAGCTCAGCGTGTTCTCCCCCAAGTACGCCGAGAAGAACCCGGCCTTCGGTCGCCGGCTGAACATGTGAGCGCTTGGACGATCCTCCCGATTCGATCGTCGCCCACCCCGCCCCGGGCGAGCGGCCGTTGGGCATGCTCGGCGCCGCCGGGATCGGCGTGGGCGCCATCGTCGGGGGCGGCGTCATCGTGCTCGCCGGCGTCGCGTTCCGCGCGGCCGGGCCCGCCGCCATCGCGGCGTTCGCCCTCAACGGGGTGATCGCGGCCATCACGGCGCTGTCCTTCGCCGAGCTCGGCACCGCCTTCCCCGAATCGGGCGGCGCCTACGTGTTCGCGAAGAAGATCCTCAGCGTGCGCGCCGCCTTCGCCGTCGGTTGGGTGCTGTGGTTCGCGTACATCGTCGGAGCCGTGCTGTATGCGCTCGGCTTCGCCGAGTACGGCACGGCGCTCCTCGGCGATGCCCTTCGAGCGGCGGGCCTGCCCGCGCCGGGCTGGCTCAGCGGTCGCCGCGCAGCGCTGATCGCGTCCGTCGGCGCCTCGGGCGCGTACGTGCTCTCGCTGGCGCGGAGGCCGACCGGCGGCGGACAGTGGGCGACCGTCGGCAAGCTGGTGGTGTTCGGCGTGCTGCTCGCGGGCGGGCTGTGGGCGCTGGGCGTGCGGCACGGCGATCCGATCGCTGCCGACCTCCAGCCGTTCATGCCTCACGGCATCAGCGGCGTGCTCACCGCGATGGGCGCCACGTTCATCGCGGTGCAGGGCTTCGAGCTCGTGTCGGGGGTCGGCGGGGAGGTGCGCGAGCCGCGTCGGAACATCCCGCGCGCCACCTTCCTGGCGCTGGGGCTCGGCCTCTTGGTGTACTTGCCGCTTTTGTTCCTGGTGGCCACCGTGGGCACCCCCGCTGGAACCAGCGTGGTCGCTCTGGCCGAGCGCCACGGTAACACCCTGACCGCGGTCGCGGTCCGGCAGTACATGGGGCCGTTCGGCTATCTGCTGGTGATGGTCGCGGCGGTGCTCTCCACGCTGTCGGCGCTGCAAGCGTGCCTTCTGGCGGCGTCGCGCGTTGCCTTCGGCATGGCCACCGATCGGACCTTGCCGCACCTCTTGGCCCAGCAGCACAAGGTGTATCGAACCCCGGTGATGGCGCTCTACGCCACGCTTCTTGCCGTGGTCACCATCTTGTTCATGGTGCCGGATCTAGCCGCGGCCGGCGCGGCCGCGGGTTTGATCTTCCTGGTCTCGTTCGCGCTGGCGCACTGGACGGCGTACCTGGCGCGCAAGCGCGGCGGAGCGCCGGGTGCGTTCCGCGCGCCGCTCTTTCCGCTGGTGCCGGTGGTGGGCGGGGTCAGCTGCTTGGCGCTCTCCGCGTTCCAAGCAGTGACGGTCCCGGCGGCCGGCGGCGTCAGCGCGGTGTGGCTCGGGCTCGGGGTGTTGCTCTACGTCGCGGCGTTCTCGAGTCGCGCAGAGGTCGTGGACGCTCGGGCCGAGGCCCGCGACCCCGGGCTCTTGCGACTGAGGGGCCGCTCGCCCATGGTGCTGGTGCCGGTGGCGAACCCCGAGAGCGCCGCGGGGCTGGTCGAGGTCGCGAGCGCGCTGGCGCCGCCCGAGGTCGGGCGCGTGCTCTTGCTCAGCGTGATGAAGCCCACCGAACCGAGCGACGAGCCGCCGCCCGGGTTGCTCCGCGCCCAGGGGGTGCTCACCGACGCGGTCACCCGCGCCCTGGGTCGGGGCCACCGACCCGAAGCGCTGATGACCATCGCCGACTCGCCGTGGGACGAGATCGAGCGCGTCGCGCGCTGGCGGCAGTGCGAAGGGATCTTGCTCGGGCTGACCCGTCTGGACGAGAAAGGCACGCTGAGCGAGCTCGAACGGCTCTTGGGGAAAGTGGACTGCGACGTCGCCGTCCTCAACGCCGCGCCCGGCTTCGATCTGGACTCCGTGGCCCGCGTCCTGGTGCCGACCGGGGGCGGCGGTCGCCAGCACGAGCTCAGGGCGCGCCTGCTCGGCACGCTGCACCGGAGCGCGCGTCGCCACATCGAGTACGTGCGCGTGCTCTCACCCGACAGCACCGCCGCCCAGCTCCGCGACGCCGAGCGCACGCTGGGGCGGGTGGCCCACGACGAGGCCGGCGGGCGGCACGACGTGCGCGTGCTGTGCGCCAGCGATCCGGTCGAGGCGGTGGTGGGGGCGGCATCGAGCGCCGATCTGGTGGTGCTGGGGCTGCCGCGCGTCGGGGGCAAGGCGCTCTTCGGACAGTTCGCAGTGGACGTGGCGCGCCGCGCGCCGTGCGCGACCATCATGCTCAGCCAGGCGCGGTGATCAGGTGGCGCGCTGGGTCGAGCCGACCGGGTCGGCCGCGGTGCGCGTGCCCTCGAGAATGCCGCCGTCCGCGCTCATCGCGATCACGAAGCCTAGATCGGCGAACAAGCTGACGATCGGCGTCACCCAGGTCGGGTCTTCCCAAACCGGCTCGAAGCGATCGGAGCCGGTGTCACGCAAGAAAATGCCGCCGGCGCCGCTCGCCCAGATCCGCCCCGCCACGTCCACCGCCGCGGCCGGCAGGTCGGGCTTGCCCTTGAGGAACCAGTGGCTCTCGCCGCTGTCGTCGACGCAGATCACCAGGCCCTCGCTGCCCGTCGCGACGCCCACCCGCCGATCGCTGCGACCGGCACACGACAAGAGCGCCCTCACCCGCGGGATGTCGAGCATCCTCACCTCCCAGAGCAGCGGCTGGTAGAGCGCGGCGAAGCCCGCGCCGTCCTGCCGGCGGCCGACGATCAGCCAACGATCGTCGCCGATGCGGGCGATGTCGCTCACCCGGGCGACGTCGGGCAAGCTCAGCGGCTTGAGCCACCGATGCGACGAGAGCGCATACAGCACCGGCGGGCGGCCCTCGGATTCGCCGACGACCACCGCGAGGTCGGAGAACTCGCCGCTGGCGTGCGAGAAGCTCACGTCGCGAGAGGGCCCGCGCACCACCTCGGACACCCCGTCGGCCGAATAGGTCGCCAGCGTGGCCTGGTCCCCGCCCACCAGCCAGCTGCCCGCCGAGGCGCGCTGCACGAAGCGGATCCCTCGCTCGTTCGGCAGCTCGTCCATCGGCGCCGCGAGCCAGCCGGTTCCGTTCCAGAAGCGCAGCCCCTGGTTGGTGGCGCAGAGACAGCGCCCGTCGCCGTCCCACGCCACGCTGCGCACCACCTGATCGTCCCCAGGAAGGTGACGCACCGTCCAACGCCAGGTCGACCCGACCGCGGGCTCTGGGGCCGCCATCGGCGCGACGCTCTCGATGCGGCGCGAAGTGACGGGCTTCGAGCGCGGCCCGGCCTTGAGCCAGGGCAAGACCATCGACGCGAACATCGGCGCCGTCTTCGGACGATCTTCGGGCCGCGACGCCGTCGCGAGCTTCAGGGCCAAGTCGATGCCCGCGCACGCGGCGGGCTGCTCGCGGAGCTCGGGCGAGAGCATGGCCGACTCGAGGATACTGGTCCGCTCCGGCGAGCGGATCAGCGCGAGGGAGTCCATGGCGTTGCGGGTGGGAAAGTACCCGCGCCCGGTCAACATGAAGTACAGGTCCACCGCGAACGTGAAGACGTCGCTCCAGGTGCCAATCCGCCGGTCGTCGAGCGCGGCCTGCTCGGGCGGGGCGTAGCCCACGGTGCCGACCACGATCCCGCCGAAGGTGGCGTTCATGCCCAGCGGCCGAGCGAGTCCGAAGTCGGTGATCTTGAAGATCTCGCTGTCGCCGAAGCCGCAACAGAGCACGTTGTTGGGGGTGAGATCGCGGTGGATCACCCCCACGTCGTGCACGGCCTCGACCCCCTTGGCGATGCACTCGACGGCCAGCGCCGCTCGTTGCGGGTCGAACGCGTGGCCGGTCTTGTCCACGCTGTACGCGACACGCTCGGTCAAGGTCGTGCCCTCGACGCCGCCGTGAACGTACTCGAGGGCGAGCCACGGCAGCTCGAGCCTGCGGCCACTGAAGACGACGGGCAGGACGCCGGTGTCGATCATCCGCACCACGAAGGGCGTGGGCGGCACACGGTTGTTCAACCGCGAGAGCGCGGTCGCTTCTTTCTGGACTACCAGCTTCGCGGTGTCCCCCGCCTGGAGCACGTACCCCGGCTTGAGCAGCTTGATCACCACCGGCGACTTGCCGTCGGCCGCGTGGCGCATGCCGAAGTAGGCGATGCCCATCGCGCCGCTCCCGAGCAGGACGCCGAGCCGGAAGCTCACCCCCGGTTCGCGCAGCGAGGGGATCTCGAGCTGGCCCAAGCTCGAGAGCGACTCGTCCTGTTCGGGAATGGTGATCGCCACGTGGGGCGCGAGGATAGCTTCGGTCAAGGTCGGATGGCCACCCCGCGAATGCTCGTTCGGACGAACGGCAGGGCCTTTCGCAGGCTCTGCCGCGTCAGCGAGGTGATCTCGAGGCCAGCCCGCTCGATCGCTTGGTCGGTGCGGCGTGTCAGGTGACAGCCCGAGGCGATCCGCACCCAGAGCGGATCCAGGCGCTCTTGCCACGCCAGCCGCTCGGGCTGATCGTCGGCCGCGACGTGCTCGATGAAGACCAGCTGGCCGCCGGGTCGGAGCACGCGGCGGATCTCGGCGAGCGCGGCGTCGAGGTCGGGGACCGAGCACAGGACCAGCGTGCTCACCACCACGTCGAACGAGTCGGGCAGCGCCGCCACCCCCGCGTCGATGATCTCGGCGCGCGCGCGCCGCTCGGCCACGCTTCGACTCAGCCGCTTGCGCATGTGGGGGTCGGGCTCGGCCAGCACGAGCCGCGTCACACCGTCGCCGTAGTGAGCGAGGTTCGCGCCGGTGCCGGCGCCGATCTCGAGCACGTCCCCGGCGAGCGACGCGAGCAGTTCGCCGCGCCACTCGCCGAGGCACGCGCGCTCGGTCTTGCGCATGAAGGGATCGTAGATTTGCGACAAAAGCCAGGACATGGGTTCAGGATCTCGCTCTCGGCGCTGGCACGAGCGTGCACCATAGCCTAGCGTTGGCGCCGTCCATGCGCGGAGCGCTCTCCACCGCCCTGGCGCTCGCGGTCGCGGGCTGCGTCGCAAGCCCGACTCGCGCGCCGGTCCCGCCGCGGCCGGCGCCGACCGCCGACGCGCCGGGCACCTCGAAATCCGGCGCCGAACCGACCCTGGCCGCGTCACGCGTGCCGGGTCACGACGTCGAGGACGAGCCCGATGACGGCGAGGAGCCCGCCGATCCCGAGCCGACCGCACCCGAGGTGGAGCCCGCGCCGCGCGCGCCGCACTTCCTCGAGGGCAAGAGCGCCCGGGAGATCGCCGCCGATTTCGCCCGCGACCCCACCAGCATCGGTTCGATCTCGCTGGGCCGGCCCAGCGCCGGCGGCCTCCTCAACGGTGTGCAGATGCCTCGCGGCACCGGTTGGGTGGTGCTCGACCCGTCCCACGCCTGGGGAACGCGCGAGACCGTCGACTATCTGGTCAAAGCGATCACCAAGGTTCGGGCGCTCCATCCCGACGCCCACGACGTGTACGTCGGACACATCAGCGCGCGGCGCGGGGGCGCGCTTCGCCCCCACGTCAGCCACCAGGCGGGGCGCGACGTCGATCTGAGTTACTTCTACAAAGACGACTCGGCGCGGTGGTATCGGCGCGCCACCGAGTCCAACCTCGATCGCGAGCGCACGTGGGCCTTCGTGCGCGCACTGGTGACCGACACCGACGCCGAGTTGATCTTGATCGATCGCGGGCTGCAGACCCTCCTCCGCGAGCACGCGCTGTCGATCGGCGAGGACGCAGAGTGGATCCAGAGCCTGTTTCAAGGCATTCCCGGCGCCCAGCGCCCGCTGATCTTCCACGCCAAGGGGCACGCGACGCACCTGCACGTGCGCTTCTACAACCCGATCGCCCAGGAGACGGCCGCGCGCGCCCACGAGACGCTCGCCGCCCACGGGTACGCCAACGCGGCCACGGCGTTCGTCGCTCATCGTGCCAGGCCCGGCGAAACGCTGGGGATGCTGGCCAAGAAGTACGGCACTTCGGTGCGCGAGATCCAGCTGGCGAACGGGCTCAGGAACACCCGGATCCGCACCAAGCAGGTGTATCGCATCCCGAAGCGCGACAAGCTGGGCCGCCCGGTGCTGGTCCGCATCCCGCCGCGTCGCTTGCCACCGAGCGGCGCCGACCGAAGCGCCTCCCGCGAGCCATGAAGCCCACGATCCTCACAGCGTGCGCGGCGCTCTGCCTGGCGTGCGCCGGGCCGCCGAAGGCCGCACTCCCCGGTCCCGAGGTCCGTCCCTCGCCGCACCCCAGCGCCGGCACACCGTCCGAGCAACCTCCGCCCCGCGCGTCCAAGCCCAAGGGCCGTGTGCGGTCCGGGGCGGTCGACGACATCGTGGTCGGCGCGCCGATCCCCGGGCACCTGCTCGAGGGCACGCCGAAGTACCACGCCCGCTGGATCGCCGACGCGCAACCGCTCGAGGGTTTCTTGTTCGGCGATCCGCCGATCTGGGTGACGCTCGAGAGTGGTCCGATGAAGGACGTGGAGCCGGGCCCGATCGAAGCGCTGGAGCCCAAGCTCGCGCCGAAGGCCCTGGCAGCCGCGCGAGCCGGGAGCCCCGTCGGGGTCGTCGTGATCGAGCACCCGGGCATCGTCACCGACGCGGGTATCGGCGTGGGCTCGAGTTGGGACGCGCTGGAAGACGCCTACGGAGCGGTCAGCGTGCAACGGGACCCCGAGGAGTTCGACAACAAGCCCAGCTGCGCCGCGCGAGCCAAGGCGCTTCCGGGCGTGGTCTTCTTGCTCGAGAGTTGCCCCGACGGTGGACCCTACGGCCGGGTGAAGCGCGTCGTCGTCGGCGCGCCGTAGGCCGAGCCGAGCCGAGGCGGACCGGGTCGCTTTACGGCCTCGTCCCGAAGGGCTACGACGCCCGTCCCCACTTGTCCCGTCCGCTCGAGTTCAAACGCCGGGTCCGCATGCCGGATCCCGAAGAGCCGCCGATGCCGCGGGCGCAACGCTCGCCGGTGATCTTCGTCGGCGTGCTGTCGTGGCTCGCGGCGGTGGCGGTCGCGTGGGGAGTGAGCGCGGGGACCATCCCGGTGAACCGGTGGCTCGACGGCGAGGCCGAGCCTCCCCGCCCGTCGGCTGCGCCGGCGCGAGCGCGACCGCGGCCCACCGCCGAACCGATGGCGCTGCCGCGTCTCGTCGCCGCCCCGCCCGCGCCGAGCTCCGCGTTCGAGCCAGTGCCCGTCGCCGAGGCCGAGGCTGAGCTCGGTCCCGCTGCAGATCACGGTCCCGGTCGCGGATCAGATGCCGCTCCCGCCCGCGCCGCGGAGCCGCTTGCCCACCCCGAGCCGTCGCCGAGGACCAACGACGATGCGCCAGGACGGCAGAAGGCCGCGCCGGCAAACGCCCCGCGGACGGACGCTCCCGCGCCGCCGCCCGCCGCCGAAGCCCAGGGGCCCGGCTCGAGTGATGGCCGCTCGTGCGAGGCGGCGGCCGCCGCGTATGCAGATGAGATCCGCGTCGGCGGCGATCGCGGGCCGGCGGACCTGTCGGCGGGCGACTACGCGCGGGTGCTCGACTCGGGCAGCTACCTGGGTGGGTGCGGCGTCCCTGAGCACGCGCGGGTCGACGTGTGCGCCGCGGTTCAGAACGGGCGCGCCGTCGGCGTGACGGTGCGTCTGTCGCCGCGCGCCCCGAGCGTCGAGCGCTGCGTGGCGAGCCGCGTGCGACGGCTCTCGTTCCCGTCGCACCCGCGCCTCGACGTGGCTCGCACGCGGTTCGAGTGAGCGCCGATCTCTTCTGGGCGCGCGTCCTGACCGTCCCGAGTCGCCCGCCACGTCACGCCCGCCGAGCGCAACCTGGC
>JACPVJ010000092.1 GCA_016191785.1 Myxococcales bacterium
CCGGGCGAGGCGGGGGCACCCCGCTCGAACGCCGCTCTCGAATTTGTGCTTCCCCCCCAGCCCCACCCGCCAGAGCGCCTAACTGATCGATGACGCGTCGCTTTTCACCACCGGGCCGGCCCGACTACCAATCGGGAGTGCTGAGCGATGGGTACCACTCGCGCTTCACCGCAGTCGTGCTCGTCTTAATGTCGCACTTGGCGTTGTCGTAGCCGCAGAGCTTCTGAGCGCTCTCCTTCATGGAAGCCAGAGAGCGCGTTGTCTCGTTGTCGAGCTTCGTCTCGAGCTCATCCGACTTCGCCTCATCGGCGGCTTGGTCGAGCAAGGTCTGCATGGCGGTGTGGACCGCTTCGCTCGCCTCCTTGGACGATGCCTCGGCCGCTTTCAGGTAGTGGCGGAAGGCGGGCACGCCGGGTTCCCCGCCCAGCACCTCGGAGCTCGCGGGCGGAACCCAAGCCCGAGGCAGACCGAAGCCGTCGTAGGCCGGCTCGCTCGGCTCTAGCTCGTCGGCCTGGAGCTGCTTCGTGAGCCAGGTGCCGATGGCGCCGTCGTTCGAAAAATAGTCCGCGCGAAGCACACTCTCGGTGTCCGCAATCAAGCTGCTCGCGAGCAGCCGGACTCGGCCGTAGAGCTTGGGTTGAGCCAGCGCGTCCGAGCTGGGCGGCGGCGACAAAGACGTGATCGTGTCGATGAAGTCCTGGACGGTGCCGCGCCAGACGAAGACAGTCCACGCAGTCTGATAGTTCACCGGGCCGCCCAAGCTGATCCAGGGAGTGGTATTCAAGCGGCGGAGGCCGCCCGTGGCCTCCCCCGGAATGGGTTGGAGAAGCGCGAAGTTCCGGGTTACGAACGCTGCATCGCGGATCAGCTCCGGCACGCCGCGCCCGAACCCTCGCGCACCTGGGTGCGCCACGAGATCCCCCGCGCGGCCGTCGTTCTTCACGGCGATCAGTACCAGGAACGTCCCGTCTGCCGGGGTGAAGAAGTCGTCTTCGGGCTTGGCGGTCACTGTGCCTACCCAGGCGCTTCGACCTGCGCTCGGCTGATGGACCGCGCCGTTGATGGAAACCGGGTGGAAGGTGAACGAGTTTCCGACCGCTCCGCTCGAAACGCGGAGGATCCCGTCGGAGCTCCCGAAATAGTCGTCGAGCCGTGCGCGCTGCGGGTCGCTCGCGGGCAGGGCTCGCAGCCGCTCCACCGCCCCTGCCACCGCTTCACGAGTCGCGGTGATCGCTCTGATCGCACCCATCGTGCGCTGCGCTTCAGCCGCCACCCCTCCTGGGATCTCCCAGCACGGCAAGCCGGGCCCCAGCGGCTCGCAGATCTTGTCCGTCGAAAAACCCTGAAGGTGCGACGCGACACCCGGCTCGATCTGCCACGCCGGTGGGACCCGCAGACTCGCGCGGCGACTGAAGAGCCCCGCCGTGTCGCGCGGATCGCGCGGCACGAACAGAGCTCCCCCGGACACGTGGATCTTGCCAGCGGCCATGCTCAGTGCGCCCGCGACGCGGTGGCTCCCGTAGCGCCAGGTCGAGCACGCACTGCCGTTCGCGATGTCCAGCTCTGGTCCGACCAGATCGGCCGCGACCTCGACGGCTGCCGCCACGTGGTGCTGGCGGATGCCGTAGTGCAGCCAGAGCCCGTGCTTCTCGGAGTCGGAGGGCAGCGTGACCGGCGTACACGCGCCCGTGGCGGTGTTGTAGTCGAGGCAGAGCGCCTCACGCACCGCGAGCTCGAGGGCGTCGTAGACCGAGGCCGCGCTCTGCGCCGCGTCGATGGTCCGACACTGCCCGGAGCCCGAGACCAGCGTCAGATCGAGCACGTCGTGCTTCTGGATCAGTGATAGCGCCTTGCCGATCTGCGGTTCCTGGCTCTCGTGTCGCACGTAGGGCAACTCGGTGCGTGAGGGCCAGGCGATGGTGTAACCCGAGCCCATCGGATGCTGCCACGGGCTCTTGTCATCCGTGACGAGCGGGTCGCCGCCGTAGGCGGCGGCCATCAACCGCTGCTGCCACGAACCAGGGCCCCATGTTTCGTCGGCGCGGGTCTCCGCATCGCCGCCACGCTCGAGACCAGCGCTGCGGCTGCGCGCGAGCAGACTGGTCACCTCTCGCGTGACCTCGGTGTGGAGCTGAACGGCCGTCGCGAAGTCACGCCCCATTCCGCGCAGCCAGCTGGCGGGGGCGTGATGACCGAAGTACTGGAGAAACGGGACGCGGATGTGGCGGGCCGGGTTGTTCTTGTCCCAGAGCGCGCAGATCTCGTGCCCTTGCGGCAGGGGGCACGTCCCGTCGCTGCTGCTGCCCGGGATTGCCTTGCCAGGTCCGCCGGAAGCGAAAACGCTGCCGAGGAGCGCGTACTGGAGCATCGCGATCTGCGCCCGCTCGCGGATCGCCTCGAGCAGCTCGCGCTGTTCGGCACTCGACATGAGGAGGGCCTCGGCCCCGGCTGCGCCCGGGCTCAGCTCACGAAGGCGCATGGCCACGCAGAGGTTGAGCCCCGCCCACCGGAGATCCATGTCTGCGAGGGAGATGGTCCACGCCCGGAAGCTGGAAGGGTTCGGGGGCTGGCTCAGGTAGAGCGTTTCCTGGAGCGGATAGGGGACGATCACCGCGGCCTTGCCGAGGTTGACGTTGTCGGGGTCGCAGTTCTTGGTCTCGTCTTGCCTGAACGATGCCCACTTCGACACGGGTTGGCCCTGGTCGTCCCCCGGTAGCGCTTCTTTCATGTGACCAATCACGTCCCGCAGCGCCTTGTCGGCCAGGGGGAAGTCGGTCATGTCCATCGCGAGATCGTAGGTCGTGTCCGCGCACCCCGCGAACGCATCCGCCACGAGCAGCTCGCCGCGCGTGCCGTTCCAGGTGTACGCCTTCTTGCCATCGACCGTGCCGCACGGGACCGGCGTGAGCGTGGGCGCCGACAGCGCCGCTCGCACAGTGCCGGTACCGGTCCCGGAAGGTTCCACAGAATCGGCCGCGCACGCGACGGGGAGCAACACGCAACAGATGACCATCAACAAGCGCTTCATGTCAGCTCCTCAGAGGTTGGTTCCGTCGTGGCAGCAGCGAAAGCCGATAAAATCTGTTTTGGAGCTGTGCATCCAGGCCTTGCAAGAGGGCTTGTTGAACCGCGCCACCAACGGGCAGTCGCCGGGCTGCTGCGCGCAGGCGTCCTCCCACTCCGCCGCGTTGCTGGAGAGGCCGAAGATCTCGGCGACGTTGCTCTGGCACCCGGGGGGGGTCCCCACCGAGCCATTGGCGAATATCGACGCCGTGCACTCTTCCTTCTCGGTGGTGCCGTACGCGAACTCTTGCTTCCCGCCCGCGCTGCAGGCGTTGTACCACTGGCTGACGTTCGCGTCGTCGTCCTCGCCGGCCTTGGTGCTGATCGGGCCCCCGCCGATCCGCCCGCAGAGCCGCTTGCCCGCCCACTTGCAGTACTCGCGCGCGGCGCACCAGCTGACGCAGCGCGCGGGGGCGTCGGTGACCTTATCGAGACCCTGAATGCAGTTCGGGTGGGCGGGGTCGTCGTAGTCGAAGACGACGTACTGGCAGTGTCCTTCTACCTTGGCGCCGTCTGGCTTCGTGGCCAAGAACTCGCCGTACTGCGCAAACGTAACCTCGGTGGCGTCCATGCAATAGCGCACGCCGGCTGGGCTCTTCAGCTCGACCAGCGCCGGGCCCTTCAGCCCCGTGGGGCAAACCGTCGAGGCGCCGCCGGTGCCCGCCGAGCCCGAGCTCCCGCCCGCGCCGCCCGACCCGGAGCAATCGCAAGCGGTGTACCCGCTGCCGTCGGATCGGCAAACCTGAAACCCGCTGCAGCTCCCCGGCCCCGTGCAGCTGACGCTGGCGCCTGGTGCGCACGCCTGCGACTTGGAGCCGGACTCTTCCGAGCCGCAACCCGAAAGGCCGAGGACCACCGAGAGAACGCTGACGGCCTGGCGCATGATCACTCCCAGGCGCATCGGAACGACCACGCCTGCGCTGCGGATTCATCGCTGGGGACCGGGAACACCGCATCGATCGAGCCCGGGGTCGCGCTCTGCACAATGCACCCGTGGTTCCCGTTGCGGCAGCCGGGCACCGAGGCTTCAGGGCTCGACGCGACCAGCTCTGCCCGGGTGAGAAGCAGGTCTTCCACCCCGCTGGGCGATTTGCCCGCGGGGTGGCGCCCGACGCCGATCAGATCACGGAGCGCGCATTCGCCCGGACAGCAGGCGGCCTTCCCGCCGATCGCCATGGCACCGGGCGCGTGCTGCTCGCAGGTCGGCGGCTCGCTCCCCCACGGGTACGGACGCACGCTGGGCCCGCGTGCGGCATGGAGCCACTCTTCGATCGCCGGAAGGCGACCGCCCACCCATCTGCAGTATGACGCGGCCTGCGAGACCGAGACGCAGGTCACTGGGACTTCATCGCGATCCGAAGGTGCTTCCGCCCACGTCGGGCCACCCGATCCGGGGGTGGTGCCGGCGCACGCGCCCTGGTGCAGGGCGGGCGGTGAGCAGCCCCTCGACGCCACGCACTCGCGGTACTGCGCGACCGTCACCGGAAACCTGCCGATGGAGAAGCCGCCGACCGCGACCTGCCTGCGCAGCGTTCCGTTCGCGGTTCCGATCTGAACGTGCGCGGCAGTGATCTGCACGCTCTCGGGGATCGCTGACGGTGGTCGCACCGACCTGCGCCCTTCTTCGCCGTCCGCGCAGGACAGGGCAGCCATGGCGGTGACGGCGCACGCGAGCTTTCCCAATCCAGACTCCACGCTTCGCCGGTTCATCATCCTCTAGCCTCCTTCAGTCCAGATCCCGAAACGCACTTCTCGACACCCGACGATCAGAACCGCACGCCGACGGATTGTAGCGGCGCGGCGCCATCGTCCTTGGTCACCAGGACTCGTAGCGAAACCACATCGTCCACCCCGAGCGCCGACAGCCGATGCGCCTCGCGAGCCGCCCCGTGCTCACGCGATGCGGCCGCCGGATCGCCGCCCCACGCCGCGCGGGCCGGCGACGACCTCGGCGAGCGGCGCGTCCGAATTCTCCCACTGGGGGCTGCCCCCCCCCAAATTTCTCCCGCGCATGCGCAGGAATACTGAAGTGAAATACCGCTGCAGGTCAAGCGTGTCCTGGATCACGAACGGACAAAGTTGCCGACCGCTCGGAGCACTGCTGCTCTGAGCTTCGCCCGCCTGGCCGAACGCGACCGCCGCGCACGCGCAGGGTGGAGTCGAGAGCGCCGGACGTGAATCGGATCTTCATCAGCTGTCCCGCGTCGACTCCGGCGATGCTGCGGTCAAGCGCAGCGCGCGCCGCTCCGCGCTCCTGATCTCTCAGCGCGTCACCTCGCACGTCACGCACGCCGAGCCCGGCGTGGCACCGTCGCGCGCCCGGGCCCTGACACGCTCCAGGGTATAGTCGCTCCCAGATGACCACCGCTCGCGAGCACATCGTCGTCTGTGGGCTGGGACACGTGGGCTACCGGGTGAGCCGGCTCTTGCTGCGGCTCGGAGCGCCGGTCGCCGCGCTGGGGCTCGAGATCCGCTCCGATCGCGCCCGGGCCGTCGCCGAGGGTGGAGGCGACGTGCTGCAGGGCGACGCCCGGGACGACGCCGAGCTCGGGCGGGCCGGCGTCGAGAAGGCCTCGGCGCTCGTGGCCGTGACCGACTCGGATCTCGCCAACCTCGAGGTCGCGCTGGACGCGCGGCGGGCCAGCCCCGAGCTCCGCCTGGCGCTCCGGGTCTTCGATCGGGATCTTGCGCGCACCCTCGAGCAGAGCTTCGGGCGCGCTCGCGCCGTCGGCGTGTCGGCGCTCTCGGCGCCAGTCGTCGCCTTCGGTGCGCTCGGTCACGAAGTCACCGCGGGCTTCAGCCTGGGCGAGACCGACGTGCTGGTCGGACGTCTGTGCCTCGCCGAGGGCTCGCCCCTCGAGGGGCTGGACGCGAGCGACCTGCGCGAGCGCTTCGGGGTCGCCGTGATCTCGGGCGGCCCGGGCAAGCTCGGGCCCGGCCAGAGCCGTACGGTGGTCGCCGAACGCGCTGCCTATCTGCGGCTGCCCGGCGGCCAAGACGCCCTGGTGACCCCGCCCCGCGCTGGGGCCGAGCCGGGGGTGCGCAAGAGCCTGGCCACGGCGTGGTCGAACTCGCCGCGCCCGCTGCGGCGCGCCTTCGGGCTGTTGCTGGCGCTGACCGCGGTCAGCGTGGCCGTGTTCCGGCTCGGCGTCGATCCGCCCATCAGCCTGGTCGAGGCGCTGTACTTCACCGCGACGACGGTCACGACCACCGGCTACGGCGACATCACCCCGCGGACGTCCGGCTCGCTGATGATGATCTACGGGTCGCTCTTCATGGTGCTCGGGTCGGTCACCATGGCCGTGCTGTATTCCTTCGCGACCAGCTTCGTGGTCAGCGAGCAGCTGCGAAAAGAACTGGGGCGGCCCCCGATCCCCAAGGGCGGCCACGTGATCGTCGTGGGCCTCGGCAACGTCGGCTACCGCACCGTCGACACGCTGCGCGCGGCCGATCGCGAGGTCGTCGCCGTCGACCTGAACCCGGACGGCGAGTTCGCGACTGCGCTGCGCGAGAACCGGCCATTCGTCGCGGGGGATGCGCGCCTGGCCGCGACCCTCGAGAGCGCCGGGATCGGCAGCGCCGCCGCGATCATCGCGGCCACCGGCGACGACGCGGCGAATCTCGCCATCACGCTCACGGCGCGGCGCCTCTCGCCGAAGATCCGCACGGTGGCTCGGGTGTTCGACGCGGACTTCGCCGCCAAGCTCGAGGCCGGGCGCCTGGTGGATCTGGCGGTCAGCACCTCCCGGCTGGCTGCTCCGACATTTGCCGCGGCCGCCCTCTTCGACGACGCCGCGGTCGGCTTCGTCGAGGACGCCGGGCTCACCGCGCTGTGTTTTGGAGCGCCACCCTCGGACTGGCGAGGCCGCCCCCCCGCCGAGCTCGGGGAAGAGCTCCCGCTGGTCGAGACCGACGGCGCGCTCGTCGCCTGGGACCCGCGCGAGGCGCTGCCGGAGGCCTGCCGCGTGCTGTGGGTGCGGCGGCGGCGGTGGCAGAGCTGAGCGCCGCTCGTCACCGCCTACGACGGGCCGCGCCGAAGGCCAGCGCCAGACCCAAGAGGCCGCTCCACAGCGCGAGCGAACCGCCGCCCGCGGCGCGACAGCCGCAACCGCCGTCGTCGTCGCCGCCGCCGGAGCTCCCGCTGCTGCCGCCCGAGCCACCGGCGCCGCCCGCACCGGCGCCGCCGTCGAGGCACGCGCCCGCGTCGCAGGGCAGGTCGAACACCTCTTCGGCCTCTTCCATCAAGTGGCCGAAGTAGGGCGCCTTGATGTCTTCCAGCTCTTTTCCGTGGCCGTCGGTGGTCCAGCCCTTGGCGTCGACCAGGGCCCGCCACGAGCGCCGGTAGACCAGCCGGGCGCGCACGTGGATCTCGCCGCCGTCGCTCGGCAGCGCAAAGCTGTACTTGGTGGCGTCTTTGCCCAGCGGCGGAATGCGGTTGTCCCAGAGGATGTTCGCTGCGTCGGTGAAGAAGGTGGGGCCCTTGTTGTTCGCGTCGCCGTTGACCTTCGCGTAGAGCTTGCCTGGCAGCCCTGCGAAGTACCCCTTCGCGGGGTCGCCCACGCCGCCCAGCTCGTGCACCACCTGCTTCCCCGTGTGCTCCAGCGGCTTGCCGTCCTGTTTGCGGAAGGCCTCGACCACCAAGATCATGTTGCGGATGGTCACGCCCGTGGGCACGTGGTGGCCGGTCTTGTCGTTGTCGATCTCGACGTCCACCTCGATGCTGTCGGCCGTCTTGGCGGCCTTCATCGTCATGCTCACGGCGTTCTCGAGGAACTCGGGCGTGGTCCCCGGGAAGGCGTGCGAGCGGACGTCACCGGCCGGCCGCTTGAGCGGCGGGAACTGCATGGAACAGGCTTGCGCCGAGTTGATCGGCTTCATGTGGCAGTCGGCACAGGTGGCGTACTTCGGGTTCGAGGGGTCGGCGTACGGTGAGTCGCGCCACTCGACGTACGTCGGCTCGCTGATCACGCCGTTGTCTTCCTCGAAGTCGCCGTCCTCGTCGGGGTCGTTCTTGTCCTGGTGACAGGCGGCGCACACGTCGGCCTTCAGCTGCGGCTGGTACGCCGCCTTCATGGTGTTGTCGATGCCGTAGGTCACGTCGCCCAGGACGCCGAACATCACTTGCTTGAAGGGCGTGCCGCCCGGCTTGGCGATCTCGACCACGCCCGGCCAAAGGCCGGGGAAGTTGGGCTTCTTCGCGTCGATCTTGGCGATCTTGTGGCAGACCTCGCACGACACCCCGTGCTCGATGGCGTCGGTCGCCGAACCGACGGGGTCGAGCGCCGAGTACGGCTTGTTCCACCACGTCTCGGGCTGGTGGCACGACGCGCACTCGCTGGCCGGGTTCTTCTTCGCCAAGATGCTGTCGCGCGTGTAGACGAAGCCGCCCTTGCCGCCTGGCGTGGCGCTGCCGTCGTACACGTCATAGACCCAGGTGTTGGTCCCGGCCTTGCCCATCGGCGAGTCCTTCCACGCGGCGAACGACTCGTCGTGACATGCCGAGCACATCTCGGGCGACTTGATCTGGTAGGTGGGGTCGTTGGTGGTGGGCACCGGCTCGATCTGGATGTCGGCCTTGGTCGCCGGCGCGGTCACGGTGACGAACCCGTAATAGTGGCCCGGCATCGCCGCGACGATGTTCACGTCGGTGCCGGTCACACTCGGCAGCGAGTACGCGCCGGTCGCGTCGGTCTTGGTCTGGATGGTGCTGGCCTGCTGGGTGACGATCGCGCCCTCGATGGGCTTGTTCGCGGTGTCCCGCACGGTGCCCGAGACCTGGGCCGAAGCGACGGCGGGGAGGGCGGCGATCAGGCAGAGGACCCGAAGCGAGACGCGGCGCGGGGACATGACCGCGGATTATCCACGTTTGTCGCCGCCCGCTCCAGTGATGGCCGTCATGCGCTTGTCGCGGCTGCCGAGGCGAGCAAGGGTCGGGTCATGAGCTATGGCCTGAGCGACGAGCAGGTGGCCGTTCAACACACTGTGCGCGAATTCGCACAACGAGAGCTCGGGCCGCTGGTGGCCGAGGCCGAGGCGACCGGCCGCTTCCCACGCCCGCAGATCTTGCCCCGAATGGCCGAGCTCGGCCTGCTCTCGGTCGGCGTCCCCGAGAGCCTGGGCGGCAGCGGCGGCGGCTCGCTCTTGCTCTGCGTCTTGGCCGAAGAGATCGCGCGCGTCTCGGGCGGGTTCGCCATCGGGGCCATGGCCAGCATCCTGGCGCCGGCCATCTTGGTGCGCCTGCAGGGCGAGCAGGCGAACCGAGCGCTGCTCGAGCCGCTGATGACGGGACAGATCTTGCCCGCGCTGGCCTTCACCGAGCCGCGCGGCGGTTCGGACCTGGCGAGCATGACCACCACCGCCACCAAGACCGAGGGCGGCGTGCGCCTGCGCGGGCAGAAGACCTTCATCTCGAACGGGCCGACCGCAGATGCCTTCTTGGTGGCCGCGGTCCGCGCCGATCACGCCGGCCTGCCGCGCGAGGAGCGCGCGAAGGGCATCGGCGTGCACGTGGTACTGCGCGGTACGCCCGGAGTGAGCTTCGGCCCGCCGATGAAGAAGCTGGGCATGCGCTCGAGCGAGACCAGCGAGGTGTTTCTGGACGACGCCTTCGCGCCCGCCGGCGGCCTGGGCGGCGGCACCGGGGCGGGGCGCGGCTTCCGCCAGATGATGGAGCTGCTCGACGTGAACCGCCTGTACATCTCGGCGCTCAGCGTGGGGCTGGCGCAGGCCGCGTTCGAGGCTTCACTGGCGTACGCCAAAGAGCGCAGCGCCTTCGGCAAACCCATCGGGCACCACCAGGCGGTGGGCTTCAAGGTGGCGCGCATGGCGATGCGGCTCGACGCGGCCCGGGCGCTCGTGCAGCGCGCCTCGGAGCTGCTCGACCGCGGCGAGCGGTGCACGCGCCAGGTGAGCGAGGCCAAGCTGTTTTGCACCGAGGCGGCGGTCGAGATCACCTCCGACGCGGTCCAGATCCACGGCGCCTACGGCTACGTGGAGGACCTGCCGGTCGAGCGCTATTTCCGCGACGCCCGGGTCGGCCCGATCTGGGAGGGCACGAACGAGATCCAGCAGCAGATCATCTGCCGCGAGCTGGGGCTGTACGGGGAGTGATCCCTCGCGCACGCCCCCGCTCGGGCTGTCGTCGGCGGCGGAAATGCGCTAGACGTCGCCCGCCATGAAGACGTCGCTCGCTTCGCAGGACATCGCCGCGCTGATCGCCCCGCTCGCCGACGCCGAGCAGCGCTTTGCTCACCACTTTCCCGGGGAGTCGGGCGCGCGCCAGCCGGTGCACACGGTGTACGGCGGCGCGCACCTGTTCAAGGCTGGCACCGCCAAGAAGCTGGGCGACCTCGCGCTGCGCGCGCTTGCAACCTACGCCCCCGATCCCTTCGCGCTCGGGCGGGCCATCGACCTGCCGGGCGCGGGCTCGCTGCCCAGCACGCTGGGCGAGGCCGACGCCGTGGCCAAGGCGGTGCGCGAAAACCCCGAGCTGGCCCGTCGCACCGACCGCCACGCGGCGCTCGCGGTGGTGATCTACGACCGGATCAAAGAGAAGCTGTCCCGGGAGCCGGTCGAGGACTATCGCATCGACTTCGAGGACGGCTACGGCAACCGGCCGGACGCGGAAGAAGACGGGCACGCCGTCGCCGCGGCCGACGAGACCGCCAAGGGCATGAGCGAGCAGGTGCTCTCGCCGTTCCTCGGCATCCGCGTCAAGCCGCTCTCGGCCGAGCTCCGGGCGCGCAGCATCCGCACGCTGGACTTGTACGTGACCGCCCTGGGGGAAAAGACCGGGGGCAAGCTGCCCGAGAATTTCGTGGTGACCCTGCCCAAGGTGGTCATGCCCGAGCAGGTGGCGGCCCTCCGGGGCCTGTTCGACGCGCTCGAGAAGAAGACGGGCCTCGCGGCGGGCTCGCTCAAGATGGAGCTGATGATCGAGACCACGCAGGCGATCTTGGCGGCCGACGGGCGCGCCAGCCTGCCCAGCCTGATCGACGCGGGCGAGGGTCGGGTGGTGTCGGCGCACTTCGGCACCTACGACTACACCGCCAGCTGCAACGTGACGGCCG
The DNA here is from genome assembly GCA_016191785.1 of Myxococcales bacterium. Classification (GTDB taxonomy): domain Bacteria; phylum Myxococcota_A; class Polyangia; order Polyangiales; family Polyangiaceae; genus JADJKB01. Next base: position 11,133 of record JACPVJ010000092.1, read on the forward strand.
CGCATCAGAGCATCAAGCACCTGTCGTGCGACTTCGCGAAGCACGTGATGCAGGTCAGCCTCGCCAGCACCGGCATCTGGATGAGCGACGGCGCGACCACCGTGATGCCGATCGCGCCGCACGTCCAAGCCAAAGACGGCCCGCCCCAGGGCCCGAAGCAGATGGCCGAGAACCTAGAGAGCGTGCAGCGCGCGTGGAAGCTCCACTACGAAAACGCGATGCACGGGCTGGTGGGCGGGTTCTATCAAGGCTGGGATCTGCACCCGGCGCAGCTGGTGACGCGGTACGCCGCGGTCTACAGCTTCTTCCTGGGCGGGCTCGACGCCGCGAGCGATCGCCTGCGAAACTTCATCGACCGCGCGGCGCAGGCCACGCTGGTCGGCGACCTGTTCGACGACGCCGCCACGGGTCAGGGGTTGCTCAACTTCTTCCTGCGCGCGAAGAACTGCGGCGCCCTCACCGAGCACGAGGCCACGCGCCTGTCCGGGCTCTCGGCCGAAGAGCTCGCGTCACGCTCGTTCGTCAAGATCCTGGCCGGGCGGCGCAAACACTGAGCGTGTGTGGACGGGCCTTCCGAGCTCTGTAAAGCTCCGGCCTGCCCATGTTCGTGTGTCCCGAGTGCGGTCGCCCGTTCCCCGCGGCGGGGTTCTGCACCGAAGACGGCGGCGCGCTCGCCAGCGCGGCCGACGACCCGCTGCTCGGGCAGATGGCGGGCAGCCATCGCATCACGTCGCTCTTGGGCAAGGGCGGCATGGGCTCGGTGTACCGAGCGGTGCACCCCAGCATCGGCAGCCGGGTCGCGGTCAAGTTCCTGTCGCAAGAGTGCGCGCAGCACCCGTCGCTGGTCGAGCGCTTCTTCGCCGAGGCCAAGGCGGTGAACCTGATCCACCACGACAACATCGTCACGGTGTCCGACTTCGCGTGGACGGCCGACAAGCGACCGTACATCGTGATGGAGCTGCTCGATGGGCTGCCGCTGTCGGCCTACATGAAGCGGGTGGGCGGGCTGCCGCTCGGCTCGCTCTGCCGCGTGGTGATGGAGGTGCTCGAGGGCCTGGGCGCCGCACACCAGCAGCAGATCGTGCACCGCGATCTGAAGCCGGACAACGTGTACGTGCTCAAGAGCGGTCGGGTGAAGCTCCTCGACTTCGGTATCGCCAAGCTGCGCCCGGATCAGGGCGGGGTCAGCGACGCGACGCGCACGGGCTCGCTGCTCGGAACGCCGCAGTACATGTCCCCCGAGCAAGCCATGGGCGCCCACGTCGATCATCGGGCGGACCTGTACGCGGCCGGCGTGATCCTGTTCGAGGGCGCGACCGGCCAGCGGCCGTTCCCCGCCCAGACGCTGTACGAGCTGCTCAAGGCGCACGTCGAGCAGATGCCGCCAGCCCCGAGCTTCCTGCGCCCCGACTTGCCGCCCGCCCTCGAGGCGGTGCTGCTCCACGCGCTGCAGAAGGATCCCGCGTACCGCTACCAGTCTGCCCTCGACTTCCGCGTGGCCATCGAGCAGTGCCTGCCGCAGCTGCCGCCGGACGCCTTCGCCCCCCTCGGTGACTCCGCGCCCACCCGGCCCCTCGGCTCGCCCAGCCTGGCCCACTCGCCCCACGCGCAGGTCGCCACGCCGCACCCGGCCACGCCGCATCCGGCCACGCCGTTCCCGGTGGGTCGAGTCCACGGTGCGGCCCCCCTGGCCACGCCGGCGCCGACGCTTCCTTCACCCTACGCCGCGAACACCCTCGCTGCGCCTCAACCCCACCCCGCGACCCGCAGCCTCTCGTGGCTCTGGATCGTGCTCGGCGTGATCGCGCTCTTGCTCATCGCGTGGACGCTCGCGTTTTGCGGGACGTGCGTGGTGGCCGCGGGGTCGTGAGGCGCGTCATGCGCGGGACCGAACCGCCAGTGTGGCTTCCAGCGCCGGCAGCACGGCCACGTCCTTCGGCCGATTCGCCGCTCGCTTGGAAGCGATGATCCGCTCGGGGGGCAGCACCCGCGGGGTCGAGCTGCTCCCATCGCGCTCGCTCTTCCGAGGTCAGTCGCTCGACGTCCACGCGTTGAACCTACCACACACCAGCGCCCCGCGCAGCGCGGCGCGCAGCCCTCACTTGCGCTTGGCTCCCGCGCGGCACGCGGCCAAGCTGCGATACAGCCCGCCGCTCGCGCTGTTGCCCTTGGCCTGCCCACGGAACGGCTCGATCTGGTCGAACAGCCGCCGCACCCGACCGAGCTCGGGGTTGTCGTTGGCGGGCGGGCACGGCTCGCTGCAACTCGAGAGCGAGATCGCCGCTGACGCGCGCGCTCCGAGCCGTCGCTCGCTCACCTTCAGCGCCACGTCGCGACACGTGACGCAGCTCCTGGTCCCGGCATCGCCGCAGGGCAGCTGTTCGCTCGAGCACGTGGCGTCGACCTCGAGCCAGTGGCCATCGAAACGCGCTGCCTCGCTCGTGACGGAAGACAGCGCCGCGTGGGGGATCAGACCAGAGGTCGCAGAGACGCCCACCGTGGTCCACGACCCATCGGGGTTCTGGGTCTGCTCTTCGGTGCTCTGACTGATCCGCATCCGATCGCCCACCGGCGCGGTGGTGATGACTCGCCGGCGCACCCCACCCGCTTGGCTCTCTTTGAGGAACACGGTCAGCTCGAGCTCGCTGCCTTCCGACGCCTTGCGAGCGAGCTGCCCAGGCCGACAGGCGATCTCACGCGTCGAGACCCACACCGCGAGGGGCGCGTCGGCGGGGACCCAGGCGACCAGGGTGGCCACCGGCGAGCGATGCTCGATGCCCGCGAGATCCTTCGGCCAGCGCTGTCTGGCCCAGGCGAGCTCTTCGTCCAGGTTCGGCGCTGCAGCGTCCGCCGAAGGGGCGTCCGCGGCGGCGTCGGGGATGGCGCTCGCGCCGGGCAGCTCGCGCCTTGCGACGGGCGGCGCAGGCCGAGGTTCGTCGGGCATCGCATGCGGCAGCGGCTCGGTGGCACAGGCGGCGGACAGGGCAAGGCTCAGGAGCACGAGCGGTCGCATGAGCGAGACGCTACCAGCAAACCGATGCCTGGGCGGCAGCGCATGGGCACGGCACCAACTTGCCGACCACCGGCGCGCCGAAGCGCGGGCCCGGCGCCGCGTTCTCGACCACCGTTTTGCCGCCACGCGGAACTTTCATGGCCGGCACCTCGTTGCCGACCACCGAACTGCCGCCACGCGGAACTTTGCTGGCCGGCACCGCGTTGCCGACCATCGTTTTGCCGCCACGCGGAACTTTGCTGGCCGGCACCGCGTTGCCGACCATCGTTTTGCCGCCACGCGGAACTTTGCTGGTCGGCACCGCGTCGCCGACCACCGTTTTGCCGCCACGCGGAACTTCGCTGGCCGGCACCTCGTTGCCGACCACCGAACTGCCGCCACGCGGAACTTTCATGGCCGGCACCTCGTTGCCGACCACCGAACTGCCGCCACGCGGAACTTTCATGGCCGGCACCTCGTTGCCGACCACCGTCTTGCCGCCACGCGGAACTTTGCTGGTCGGGGCGAGATCCACGCGGGCGCCCGCAGCGGGGCGGCAGCTCAGCCGCGACCGACGCGCTCCGCGACGTGCCGGCTCAAGTGCCGCGACAGAGTGTAGATGCCGATCTGCGGCGGGCCACCGATGCTGGTCGGGAAGAGCGAGCCGTCGAGCACGAACAGCCCCTGGATCTGGTGGTGCTCGGCCGTGCTCTTGACCACGGCGCGACGCGGATCGTCCCCCAGGCAGAGGGTGCCCATCGGGTGGAACGCGGCCATCAGCATGCCGTGCGGGCGTGCGATGGCGTTCGGGACGGACTCGACCTGGTCGGGGCGAGTGAGCGCGATTGGCGGCACGCTGGGCACCAGCACCTCGCGCGCACCGGCCGCGAAGAGCAGCCGCGCGCAGGCGCGGACGCCTCGGGCCAGCTGCTCCGAGTCGGACGGGGTGAGCACGTATTCGATGCGCGGGCGGCCGTCCCGGGCGAGCGTCACCGTGCCCTGGGTCTCGTCGTGAAGCATCGCCGTCAGCACCGCGATCTGCGGGTAGCGCAGCATCCACGCGCGGTGCTTCTCGCCGAACCCGGGCAGCATGATGGCTGCGCCGATGGGGTGCGCGAACGCGGTGGTGATCCAGATGCGCCGGTCGCTGCCGGGCGACAGATCGAGGAGCTCGGTGCACTCGTAGCTCTGGGGAATGCCCTTCCACCCTTCGATGCGCTCGTCGAACAGCCCTGCGACCGCGACGCCAGGGTGCATCCGCAAACCACGACCGAGCCGCGCGTGGGGGTCGGGCAAGTGACTGGCCAGGGCGAGGGCGGCGCTGCCGATGGCGCTGCCGGCGAGCACCACCGCGCCGGCGTCCACCCGAACCTCGGCCAGCGGACGCCCGTCGGCGCCCAGAGCGACGCCGACCACGCCGCGCGCGCGCTGGCCGTCGTGCACGACCCGGGTCACGCGCACATCCGAAACGACCCGCGCGCCGCGATCGACCGCGTCGGGGATCAACACCTTGGCGGCGTTCTGCTTCGCGTCGTACGGGCAGCCGATCTCGCAGAACCCCGAGCCCTGACACCCCAGGCGGTTGTGCGAGAGCGGGCCGCCCTTCCAGCCCAGAGCGGCCACGCCGCGCTCGAGCACCCGGTTGTTGGCGTTCCGGCGCTGGGGCTCGATCACGCTGACCGACAGGTCACGCTCGACGCTCTCGAACACGGGGCGGAGCTCGGCTTCGGACAAACCGCTGACGCGGTGTTCGCGGGCCCAGTGGTCCAGGATCTCGGGCGCGAGGCGCTTGCACAGGTTGATGTTGTGCACCGTGCTGCCGCCCACGCTGCGCCCACCGATCACGCGGATCGCCAGGTCGGCGGTACAGCGACCGCCGCCATCCTGGTAGAGCAGCGGCATCATCTCGTCTTCGCGCTGCGACATGTCGCGCGCAGCCAGCGCCGGGCCTTCTTCCAGCGCGATCACCCGGAGCCCCCGCCGCGCGAGCTGGCTCGCCGCCATGCCGCCGCCGGCGCCGGTGCCGACGATCACCACGTCTGCCGTCCATCGCTGGGCTTGCTTCAGCCGGCGACCGAGCTCGATCATTGCGTGCTCCACTTCACTGCGGGGCCGCCGTAGCCCAGCGCCGCGAAGCTCGCGTCGTGCCGGTAGTAGGCCATCAGCGCCAGGGCCTTGAGGGACTGAAAGCCACCGCGCAGAAGTCCGATGGGGTGTTGCTCGATGCTCGTGAGCACGCGATCTTGTTGCTCGGGCGCGAGCTGGGTGAAGCGCGGCCCGAAGCCCGCGGCGAGGGGTGCAAGGTGCTCGACGTAGGCGAGCAGCCCCATAAGATCGTCGCGGTCGCGGGCCGCGAGCCCGGCGACGTACCCGTCGGCGAAGCTCCCCACGTCGGCGCGCTCGGGGGCGAGGATTCGCGCCCCCACCGCGTCGAACACCGCCCACTGCCAGGGTGCCAGCTGGCCCACCGTGACCCCCGGAGGCAGCGAATACCCTCCGCCGCGCACCAGCGCGATGCCGCCGCCGATGGCCAGGCTGACCAGGGAGAACGAGCGAAGGAAATGGCGCCGATCGGCCCGCACGCCCGGGAGCGTGGCACCGACGGCCAGGCGTGATCAAGGCACCAGCAGGTCTTTCGACTTCTTGTCCGGCGCAAGCGACGTGGCTTCGCCCACCAGCTCGGCGATCACGCTCTCGAGCCCCACCACCAGGCGCGCAGCGCGGTCGTAGTCCAGGCGCTCGGGGGTGTCGGTGGGCCGGTGGTAGTGCGAATCGCGGAACGGCGCGGTGTCGGTGATCATCACCGCGGGCACTCCGATCTTCCAGAACGACCAGTGATCGGACCAGCCAGCCTCGGGCACCTCTTGGGGTAGCGCGGCGCCGATGGCCGGCAGGCTGCCACGCACGGCGAGCCCGTCCGCCACCAGATCGACCAGGGCCTTCGACTCGGTGTTCCCGACGACCGCCGCGAAGTTACCCACGGTGGGCACCTTGCCGTCGAGTGCCTTCGGGGCGCGCTGGCTGCCGGCCGCGTCGCTGAACACGCCGATGCTCTCCAAGCTGAGCATCGCGACCACCTTCTCGCCCCGGGCGGCGACGCCCCGGGCATAGAGCAGGCTGCCCATGGTCGCGGTCTGGAAGTGCGGCGGCTCTTCGTTGGCGAAGAGCACGAAGCGCAGGCTCCGGTCGATCGCTGCGCCCTTGTAGCGCCGAGCCAGGGCGAGCACCGCGGCCACGCCGGAGGCGTTGTCGTTGGCTCCCGGGCTGCCACGAGCGCTGTCGTAGTGGGCGCCGACGATCACCACCTCGCTCGCAGCACGGCCGCCCCGGACCTCGACCGCCAGGTTCTGCACGGCCACGCCGTCGATCTCGTGGCCGTCGCGCTGCACGGCGTAGCCGGCCTTCTCGAGCGCTTCGACCAGCCAGTCGGCGGCGCTGGCCAGCTCCCACTTCTCTTCGGTGTTGCGCTCGCCAATCTTTCCCGCCAGCTCGGCGACGTCGGCGCGGAGCTCGCCGGCGATGCTGCGCTCTCGCGCGGTGAGCGACCGAAGCGCTTCGGGTGCTTCGACCCGAGCCTGGGCCTTGGCCTTCGGGGCCCGCGGCCCCGGCGTCGCTCCGGTACACCCGCACAAAGTCGCGATCAAAAGCCATGCCGAGCGGCGCATGGAACGCTTCTACCATTTCGCTCCCTGGGGTAGATTGAGCGCCCTTTGGCGAAGAAATCTGCTCCGCTGGTCGGCGTGATCATGGGCTCTCAGAGCGACTGGGAGACGATGCGCCACGCCGTCGAGACCCTGGACGATCTCGGGATTTCGAACGAGGTCCGGGTGGTCAGCGCCCACCGCACACCCGATCTGCTGTTCGAGTACGCCGGCGGCGCCGAGGGTCGGGGGCTCGAGGTGCTGATCGCCGGCGCCGGCGGTGCCGCGCACCTGCCCGGGATGGCCGCCAGCAAGACCACGCTGCCCGTGCTGGGCGTGCCGGTGGAGAGCAAGAGCCTCAAGGGCGTCGACTCACTGCTCTCGATCGTGCAGATGCCGGCAGGTATTCCGGTGGGCACGCTGGCCATTGGGCGAGCCGGTGCGGTCAACGCCGCCCTGCTCGCCGCCGCCGTGCTCGGCGCCAAGCACCCGGTGATCCGCGACGCCTACCGCCGCCACCGCGACGCGCAGACCGAGAAGGTGCTCGCGCACCCCGATCCGCGCAAGGGGGGCTGAGGCGTGCAGGTCGGCGTCCTCGGCGCGGGGCAGCTCGGGCGCATGCTCGCCCTGGCCGGGTACCCCTTGGGCCTGCGCTTCTGCTTCCTGGATCCGGCGGAGGGCTCACCCGCGAACGCGCTGGCCGAGCAGGTGGTCGCGCCCTGGGACGACGCGCAAGCGCTCACGCGCCTGTCGGAGTGCGACGTCGTCACCTTCGAGTTCGAGAACGTCCCGGTCGAGACCGTCGAGATGCTCGCGACGCGCACTCGGGTCTGTCCGAGCGCCGGAGCGCTGGCCGTGGCGCGCGACCGGCTCCACGAGAAGACCGCGTTCCAAGAGCTCGGGATCCCAACGGCGAAGTTCGCCGCGGTAGGCGACGAACCCAGCCTGCGAGCTGCGCTCTCCCGGATCGGCCTGCCCGCGGTGCTCAAGACCCGCTGCTTCGGCTACGACGGCAAGGGGCAGCGCGTGCTCCGAACCGCCACCGACGCTGACGAGGCGTGGCGCGAGCTCGGCGGTCAGCCGCTCTTGCTCGAAGCCTTCGTCCCGTTCTCGCGCGAGCTCAGCTTGATCGCCGTGCGCGGTCGCTCGGGCGACACGCGCTTCTACCCGTTGGTCGAGAACGAGCACCGCGAGGGCATCTTGCACCTGACCCGCGCCCCGGCCCGAAACCTCGACCCCGCACAGCAAGCGCGGGCCGAAGAGCACGCGCGGCGCTTGCTCGAGCGCCTGGACTACGTCGGCGCGCTGGCGCTCGAGCTGTTCGACGTCGACGGCACGCTCCACGCCAACGAGATCGCGCCGAGGGTCCACAACTCGGGGCACTGGACCATCGAGGGCGCCCAGACCAGTCAGTTCGAGAACCACCTGCGCGCGATCTGCGGCCTGCCGCTCGGCAGCGCCTCGGCCAAGGGACCGACTGCGATGCTCAACTGCGTCGGGCGCCTGCCGCCGGCGGCCCGCGTGCTCGCCATCGCCGGCGCGCACCTGCACGATTACGGCAAGCTCCCCCGGGCGCGGCGCAAGGTGGGGCACGTCACGCTTTGCGGAGATTCGCCCGCCGATCTCGAGGCAAAGATCGCCGAAGCGCTGACGCTGCTCGAGGAGTGAAAGGTTGCCAGAAGCTGGCCTGGCAGAAGCCGGCGCAGCCGGCCCGCGTGGGGTGGGGCCCCAACGAATTCACTTCGTTGGGGCGGGGAGGCGCGTGCCTCCCCGACTGACCAAGTGAAAGAGCTGGCGAATTCTCGACAGCTCTTGCGGTCGGTTTTTCACGGGACAGCCCCGCCCGGCATGGGCTATGACCAGCCACGCTTCCCGGAGGAAATCATGAAGACGAAACTGACTTCGTTCTGTGGGCTCGGGCTGTTTCTGGTGAGCGGCCTCGCCTCGGCTCAGTACGGCGGTGGCTACCAAGGCAGCTACACCCCGGGACCGCCCCCGGTGCGCTCGGCCGGCCTCGACAACATCGGCGAAGAGAGCCAGATCACCTTCGGCGTCGATCGGGTGATGGGCGTGGCGTTCGATCGGGCCACGCTCTCGCCCGACAAGGGCGGCGATGTGACCCAGAAGTCCACCAACGTGGCGCTGTTCGGCAACCCGGGTAGCGGTGGGATGGCCGCGCCGGGGCTGATGATCCCGAGGCTGGCCCTCGACTTCTTCGTGGTCGAGAGCGTCAGCGTCGGCGGCTCGCTGATGTACTTCACCAGCAGCAGCGAGACCGAGACCGACGCGGGCTCGGCAGACGGCCCGACCAACAGCACCTTCGTCATCTCGCCCCGGGTGGGCTACGCCATGGCCTTCGACGAGACCTTCTCGCTCTGGCCGCGCGCGGGCATCACCTACGTGAGCAGCAAGAGCGAGACGACGACCACCAGCACGACCGGCGCCACCTCCACCTCCACCGACAGCTTCAGCGGCATGGCCCTGACGGTCGAGGCCATGGTCGGCATCTCGCCGATCGAGCACTTCGCCATCCTGGCGGGCCCCTACGTGGACTACGGCCTCTCGGGCACCGTCAAGAACGAGCCCGCGTCGGGCTCGAGCACCGAGACCGACGCCAAGGTCACCTCGTACGGTCTGACCGTCGGCATCCTCGGCTACTACTGAGCCGTCCAACGCTCGCGTCGCACGCCGCGCGCTCTCGACCCCGAGGGCCGCGGCGTCGGTGTTTTGTGTCACTTCGCGATCGTGGCGGCGTGGACCATGATCAAGCGCATCTCGTGGTCGTCGCTGGTCCGATAGTACCCGCGGATCTGCCCGGCTTTGTCCACCAGCACCAGGTGCGAGCCGTGCATGATGCCCATCTCGGGCGCGGCGGCGTCGGCCTTGCCCTCGAGCGCCACCTTGAAGCCCTCGAGGGTGGTCTTCTTGACATAGTCGTAGTCACCGGTGAGCAGCGTCCACGAGGTCGTGTCCAGCTCGTTCTTCTTGGCGTACTCGCCGAGCACCGCCGGGGTGTCGTTCTCGGGGTCCACGCTGATGCTGACGAAACGCACGTCGATGCGCTTCGACTTGGCTGTGAACTGCAGGTCCTTCATCCGCTTGGTGATCTTCGGGCAGATGGTCGGGCAGCGGGTGAAGAAGAAAGCCGCGATCCAGGTCTTGCCGGCCAGCTGGGCGCTGCCGAACGGCGCCCCAGTCTGGTCCGTGAGCGCGAACTGACCCGCGGGGTAGAGCACCTTCGGCTCTTCCCCGCCCCGATCGCAGGCCCCGAGGGCCAGCGCCAGCAGCAACACCACGAGCTTCTTCACCGTGTCCGCTCGTATAGCGCACGCAGCGTCGAGTGCGAGGCCTGCTCTTGTCGCCCGGCGATCTTCCACACCAGATCGCGCGCCGCGCGATTGACCGGCACGTCGAGCCCGTGGGCCTCCGCGCGGGTGATCACTTCGCCGTTCAGGAACTCGACCGCCGGAGCGCGCCCGCGCTCGATGGCCGCCAGCATGCTCGAACGCAGGCGCCGGTAGCGCGCCCCGACGGCGAGCAAGAGGGTGTGCTTGGCCAAGAGCCCGGGCGATGCGGCGGCGGTCCGCTCCGCATCGGTCAGGGCCATCCAGTCGAGATCGAAGGTGCCGCTGACCTTCTCGAGCCGGACCTGCTCGGCCCGGGCCACGGTGACGACCTCGGTCATCACCTCGAGCGCCAGCCGGCGCACGTAGCGCTGGCGCATCAGCACGCCGAGGCGGTCGCCGCCGATCGTGCCCAGGGTCGAGATGGCGCAGTTGATGGCGAGCTTGCTCCAGCGCGCGCCGCGCAGGTTGTCGGTGAGGGTGACCGGGCCGACGGCTTCGAGGATCCTGGCCAGCTCGTCCAGGCGTGCGTCCCGCGTTCCGTCCAGGCGCCCCAGGCTGAACCCGCCGGAGCTGGTCCGCTCGTAGAGCCCAGGCTCGAGCATCGATGCCCCCCAGGTCACGACCGCGCCCACGACCCGCTCGGCGCCGACGATCTTCGCGACCCGCTCTTCGCACAGGCCGTTCTGGAAGCAGACCATCCGGCCGTCGGTGGCGAGCGCTGGTGCCGCGCTCGCGGCCGCGGCCTCGACCTGGGGCGGCTGCGTCGCCAGGAGCACGTAGTCGAAGGGCGCGACGCCGGGCTCGAGCGCCTCGTACACCGCCCGGGCCTGCACGGGTGCCGGCGGCTCGTCGCCGGTGACGCGCACGCCGCGCTCGCGCAGGGCGGCGGCGATGGCACTGTTGGTGGTGAGCAGCGAGACGTCCTGCCCGAGGTCGAGCAGGTGCCCGGCGATCACCCCTCCGATGGCGCCGCAGCCCACTACCAGGAGGCGTGGTTCAGGCATGGCCGGGGACTACCCCGGTCGCGACCAGGTTTCGAGCAGTTAGCCCGGGCGGTCTCCAAGAACTTGCAAATCCTGGGCGCCTCTTGTACGAGGGCCGCGCACATGGGCTCACCTGAACGAGCTGGTGCAGAAACGAACGCCATGCGACGCCTGATGAAGCTCCTCGAGCGCCTGCGCCTGCCGATGCCGGCATTGGCCTGAGCCGCTCGCCCTCCCCTCGAATCTTGCGCGCCTCGGCGCGTACTTAACGCGAGCGATCTTCCTTCTTTCCGCTTCCTTGACATCGCTCCACCCGTGCTGACCGTTCGAGAGGCCCACGATCAGGACGCCGACCCGCTGATCGCGCTGATCGCCGGCGTGTTCGCCGAGTACCCCGGCTGCGTGATGGACGTGGACGGCGAGCTGCCCGAGCTGCGGCGCATCGCCAGCTACTTCCGTGAGCATCACGGCGAGTTCTGGGTGGCCGAACGGGCGGGCCAGGTGGTGGGCTGCATCGGCTACACCCCGTCGAGCGACCCCGGCGGCATCGAGCTGAAGAAGCTGTACGTGCACGCCAGCGCGCGCACCCACGGCCTGGGCGGGCAGCTGGTCGACCGGGTCGAGGCCGCCGCCCGCGCGCGCGGCGCGGGCTTCATCGACCTGTGGAGCGACACCCGGTTCACCACGGCCCACGCGTTCTACGAGCGGCGCGGCTGGGTGCGCGGGCCGACCACCCGCGAGCTCCACGACCAGAGCGAGACGGTGGAGTACTACTTCCGAAAAGCCGTCACTCGCTGATGGTCTTCCAGAACAGGTCGGCGACCTCTTTGTGGCCCGCCGGCGTGGGGTGGATGCAGGTGATGTCGAACCAGTTGCTCGAGTTCGGGATGTAGCACTGCGACTTGGTGTCGTTGTACTTGTAGCCGTGGCCGCAGAAGTGCTCGCCCATGAAGATCATGTCGGCCTTGGCGTCGACCGCGATCTTCATGTAGCCCTCGCGCAGCTGCACCAGCGCCGAGGTGCCGACCTCCCACGACCCGGTCAGACCCAGCAAGTTGCCGGCGGGGCACGAGCTGAGATCCGCGGTCAGGCCGGTGTACTCGTAGATGTTCGCGAACACCACCCACGAGCCGTTGGGGAAGTTCTGTGAGTCCTTCAGCCAGTCGACCGCCTTCTTCATGTTGACCAGGACCTTGTCCGACTCTGCCTTGGCCGCGGAGAACGACAGCTTGTCCTTGGCCATGGCCGCGACGTCGTTGCCGCCCATGGTGATCACTACCAGCGTCTTCTTCGGCTCGGCCGCCGGGAAGCACTTCGGGATCTGGTTGTCGCCGCCGAAGAAGTCGTCGGTTTGGGCGCCCCACGCCGAACAGTTCGCGACCTCGATGCTCGGCCACTTCGCCTTGGCCATGTCGGTCAAGAGCTGGCGGTAGAACTGGTTCGCCGGGGTCGGAGGGCTGCCTTCGGTGATCGAGTCCCCCAGGAACACCAGCTTCTCGGGGTTCTGGATGTCTTGGTGGTTCGTCCCCGAGCAGGTGCTGTTCATCTTCCCGCCGTACTTGTCGTAGTCGACGTAGACCAGCTTGCCCGGACCGTAGACGGTCGAGTGGCACTTCACGGTCGAGCCGCCAGCGCCGCCACCGCCGCTGGTGCTGCCCGACGCGCCGCCGGTGCCACCACCGCTGGTGCTGCCCGCCGAGCCGCCTGCACCACCCGAGGCGCCGCCGCTGCCGGTCGCGCCAGCGGCGCCTCTGGTCGACGCGTCGTCTTCCGTGCTGCTGCCGCCGCACGCCATGACCGTCAGAACGAAACCGGCGCAGATGGCGCCCCAACGCAGAAGCTTGTTCGCTGGAACCATGTTGGCTCCTCCCGCTGTGATGCGCGGAAGGCTAATCCAAGCCGGTGGTCCGTGCTAGGTGACGAGCACGATGCGCTTGGTCCTGGTGCAGCCTCAGCTCGACCACTCGGAGACCGCGGACAACATCGCAGCCGTCACCGCCACGCTGGCGCAGGCCGGCATCACGCCGCACGCGGACGACGTGTTGCTCTTGCCGGAGCGCGTCATGATGACCCACGCGCGCGCCACCTACGCCCGCGCGATCGCGGATCTGGCGCGATCTCTGGGCTGCACCGTGGTCGGCGGTTCGCATCACGAAGCCCGAGGCGACCAGCTGGTGAACTCGGGCCTCGCGGTCGGGCCCGACGGCGCGGTGCTCGGTGAGTACGAGAAGGTGCGACCTTATGCCAGCGAGCGCGCGGCCGTTCGTGGTGGGGCGGCGCCGGGCGAATTCGTGATCGCTGGCCGCCGCTTCATGGTGCTGATCTGCGCCGACTTCTGGTTCTCGGATCTGTTTCACCAAGCCGAGCACTTGCCTGACGTGGTGCTGGTGCCGGCACTCTCGGTCAGCCGCAAGCCGACCCCGGACTACTCGCGGTCGCTCTGGCGGCACCTGGCCGTCGCGCGCGCGTACGAGATGGGGACCTACGTGGGCGTCAGCGACTGGGGCCACCCCTCGAAGCTGCCGGCGCTGTTCACCAGCGGCGTGGGTGGCCTGGCCGACCCCACCGAGACCGATGCCGAGCGGCTGTTCCGTCCGATCAGCGCCAGCGGTGCCAGCGCGTACCCGCTGGACTTCGAGCGCCTGGCCCACTTCCGCCAAGATCGGATCGACCGCGGCTTCTTCTGGAAGCGCGAGCCCGGGTGAAGATCAGGCCGTGGCCCGCGTCACGGTGTTTTCCGGCGGGTGCTCGCACAGCGCGCGCCACGCGTTCGCCGCACCCTGTCCGAGCGCGAACGGCTCGGCCAGCATGCAGAAGCCGGACTCGTCTTCCCACGCGCGCTTGACGGTGAACCACAGCGAAAGCTCGCCGATCGCCAGGTGACAGAGCCAGTTCTCGGGCAACGGCCGCGTCCCGCTCATGACCATCGCAGCAGGACAGAGCGCCGAGATGCGAAGCGGGCCGGCGGTGTGGGCGCGAAGATCGACCGCGGTGAGCTCGGCCGGCCGGAGCTCGGGGGGCAGCGGCGCAGGCAGCAAGAGCGACGCTCCTCCCGCGCCGTGGGCGTCCGCGGCCTCGACCAGCGTGGCCACGGCGGCCGGCAGCGTCGGCAAGAGGGCCGTGAGCTGCTCGATCTCGCGGGGCGTGCGCGCGTGCGGAGCCAAGAAGGCTGCGAGGTCATCCCCGCGGTCGATGTTCGTCACGGCGAGGCCGACCAACGCGAGCAGGTCACGCAGCGCCACGGTCCTCGGATCGGCGCCTGCACCCAGCTCGGCAACCAGGTCGGCGGGGAGCTTCCAGCGCTGAGCGACGCGAACCCCAGCGTGGCGCTGACAGTCTTCGATCAGCTCGAGCCACGTCGCTTCGCTCGCAGCTTCGACGGCGTGCCCCGAGGCGACCAGCTCTTCGGCGATGCTCAGCGTCAGGGTGCCGGCCAAGCCGTGCAGCAGCCCCAGCGTACCGGTGGTCTCGGGGTCCAGGCCGCGACCGGCGGCGAGCTCTCGAGCGGCGAGCGACGTCATGACCGAGCGTCGCCAGTGCAGGAACTTGATGGCTCGAAGCGGTCCCGGGAGCAGCGCCGACCGCCCCAGGGTCACCGAGAGCGCCAGGGTGCCCAGCGACCGCGCGCCGATGCGAACCACCGCGTCGCGAACCGTGCGCGGGGGTTCGCGCGCGGCAGACGCGGCAGATGCGGCGGTCGCCAGCACCGCGGCCGCGAGGACGGGATCCGCCGAGACCAGCCCGGCAACGTCTTCGATCCGAAAACCCGGTTGCTCCACCAGGCGCCGAAGGCGTAGCGCAACCGCCGGGTAGGGCGAGATGGTGACCGTTCCCTCGGTCAGCCGCTGGAGCACGACCGCCCGGACCGCTGCCAGGGCCATCCGCGACTCGCCGGTTTGCGGTGCCATCGCCACCTTGGAACGACGCGGATTGGAATTGCTTGAGCGTTGCGGTACGTGGGGCCCGCCGATGGACCAGCAGCCCGACCAAAAGGTGGTGATCATCGGCGGGGGCTTCGGGGGCCTGTCCGCTGCGCGCGAGCTCGAAGGCGCTCGGGTCCAGATCACGCTGGTCGACCGCTCGAATCACCACCTGTTTCAGCCGCTCTTGTACCAGGTGGCGACGGCGGGCCTGTCGCCGGCGGACATCGCCTACCCGATCCGCACCGTGCTCCGTCATCAAGAGAACGCACGGGTGCTGCTCGCCGAGGTCACGCGCATCGACCTGGCCGGCAAGCACTGCGTGCTGGACGACGGCAGCCACCTCCCGTTCGACTGGCTGGTGATCGCGGCGGGCGCCCGCACCAACTACTTCGACAAGGAGGCAGAGTGGAAGCCCCACGCCTTCGGCCTCAAGGATCTGGACGAGGCCCTCGAGATCCGGCGGCGCGTGCTGCTCGCGTTCGAGGCGGCCGAGCGCGAAGCCGATCCGGTGGCGCGCCAGCGCCTGCTCACCTTCGTGGTGATCGGCGGGGGGCCGACCGGGGTCGAGGTGGCCGGCGCGCTGAGCGATCTCGCGCGCACCGTGCTGGCCGACGACTTCCGCACCATCGACCCGAGCGTGGCGCGGATCGTGATCGTCGAGCGCGGCGACCGCCTGCTGTCGGGGGGCTTCGATCCCAAGCTGAGCAAGCGCGCGCTGCGACAGCTGGTCGAGCTGGGCGTCGAAGTGCGCTTGGGCGCGTCGGTCGAGGCCATCGATCAGACCGGGGTCGGGCTCGCCGGCGGCGAGCGCATCGACGCCGCGACGGTGCTCTGGACCGCCGGGGTGAAGGCCCGCGGGGTGGCGCGCACGCTGGGCACCGAGCTCGATCGCGCGGGTCGCATCAAGGTCGGCGTGGACTGCGCGGTTCCAGGGCACCCGCAGGTGTTCGCCATCGGCGACATCGCGCACATGGTGCAAGACGGCGAGCAGGCTCCGCTGCCGGGCCTGGCGCCGGTGGCCGCCCAGCAAGGGCGGTACGTCGCGCGGTCGATCGCCCGCGGCGGGAAGCCGGGCAAGGCGTTCCGCTACGTGGACAAGGGCGTGATGGCCACCATCGGGCGCTCGCGCGCGGTGGCACAGGCGATGAACGGGTCCCTTCGCCTGAGCGGGTTTCTGGCGTGGTGCGCCTGGCTCTTCATCCACATCTGGTTTCTGATCGGCTTCCGCAATCGCATCAGCGTGCTGGCCAACTGGCTCTGGAACTACCTGACCTACCGGCGCGGCGCGCGCCTGATCACCGGGGAGCGTTCCTGGGATCTGTTGCCCGTCATCGCCGGGCACCAGGCGCCCAAGGAGCTGTCCGAGGGCGACGGCCCCGCCTCCCGCGGGTGACCGGCGCGCTCTCGCTCGCGCTCTGGTACCGTTCGGCCTCGCATGCCCGTCCCCGTCGAGCTCGCGCGCGACCCGGCCGTGGCGGGCCCCCTCGGCTCGCTGGCGCTTTCGGTGGTTCGCCCCCACTCGCCCACGCTGGCGCTGCGCGCGCTCCGCTGGCATCGCGACCTCGAGCGGCTCGGCGTGCGGGTGCCGCTGTTCATCGCCCACGACTTTGGCCTGCTCCTCGGGTGCCCGGGCGAGCAGCTAGAGATCCAGGTGCGCGTGGATCCGAGCGTGCTGGTCGCAGCGACCGGCGCCCCGCCCGCCGCGTTCACCCACTACCGCCGCGTGATCGACGAGGTCGCCGCGAGCGAGACCGCCCGGCGCTCACGCTCGCTGCGGATGACCGACGACATGCTGGCCGTCTTGCTCGCTCGGGTGCTGGGCAGCACGGCCCAGCGCATCCAGATCCCGCCGCCCTACCCCGTGGCCGTGCCGCTGGACGCCACGCTGGTCGAGGGCATCGACGGTCAGCTGGCCGGGCTGCTCGGCCAGGTCCGACGCGGCTTCGAGATCGACGCGCTGAATAAGCTCGTCGACGCGCGGCTCTACGTGCTGACCCTGGTGGACGCGCTGGATCTCGACACGCTGCAGCTGTTCGGCATGCTGGGCGGCGACGCCAGCCAAGGCGCGCTGGCGCAGGTCGACCTCTTGGGCGTGCTGGGCGCCCCCGAGGCCAACGACGTGGTCGACTTCTCGCTCGAGATCTTGCCCAGCGTGCTCGAGTCGAAGGCCCGACCCGCGGCCAGCACCCACGCGGCGTTCGGCTATTCGGGGCTGGCCCGCAAGGGCAGCATCGACGGCCTGGTGCTGACCGAGCTCGCCTGGGACGGGGACGAGCTGATGCGTCGCATGGCCGACGACGAGGTCTTGTATTACGCCCGCGAGCAGGCGCACGACGACGCGAGCCGCGTCCACCACTTCCTGATCGACGCCTCGGCCAGCATGCGGGGCGAGCGTGCGACGTTCGCCCGGGGGATGGCCATCGCCAGCGCCAAGAAGCTGCTCTTGGCCGGAGAGGACGTCACGTTTCGCTTCTTCGATTCGCGGCTGTACGAGGCGCACGCGGCGCGCTCGGGGCAGCTGCCGATTGCCTACCTGCTGTCGTTCAAGGGCGAGCACGGGCGCAACCCGTCGCGCGTGTTCGCCGAGGTCGAGCGGACGCTGGCCCTCTCGTCCACGCGGGACCCACGCGAGCCCATCGTCCACGTCTTCACCCACGGCGCGCTCTACGTGCCGCGCGACGTGATGGGCGCCATCAGCCGCCGGGCCAAGGTCTCGGGCTTGTTCATGCTGCCTTCGGGCGGCGACCTGGATCTCGACTACCTCGATCTGCTCGACGCCCACTGGGTGGTGGACCACTCGGCGCTGGCCAGCCGCTCGGCGCGGGCCAAAGAGGCGCGGCGCATCCTGGGGACGGAGAGGGCAGCGTGATCGAGCTGTTCTCACTCCTGTCGCCGCAGAGCTCGATCGAGGACGGCTACTCGAAGGCGCGGCAACAGGCCGAACGCGGCCGCTGGGGCGACGCCCTCGAAGTGCTCGTGTCGTCTCTCTTGGTGAGCCATGCGCGCGAGCAGAGCTACGCGGCGGTGGTCACGCTCTTGACCGAAGCGCTCGAGCGAGCCGGCGAGCACCGCGCGGCGCTGGCCGCGGCGTGGTACTCGGGCGACGTCTCGCACCAGCAGCGCCTGCTCGAGCGGGTGCCGCCGGTGGATCGCGCTCGCACCTACATGAGCTGGGCCGAGGCCGACTCGTCGAAGCGCGAGCAGCTCTACAAGACCGCCGCGCGCGAGCTGGAGCAAGCCGGCCTCTTGGTTCGTGCCGCGGTCTGCTGCGAGCGCGCCAACGACGTCGCCGGCGCCCGGGCCCTCTGGTCGCGCCTGGCCCAGCTGGTCGACGGCGCGCGTTCCGATCGGTACGTGGCGGGGCTCTGTCGGTTCAACCTGGCGCGCATGTGCCGCCAGGCGAAGGACACCCGCGCGGCCCGCGAGGCCACCATCGCCGCCGTGCACCGGCTGGAAGAGGCCGCCGACCGCTTCGAGTCGATGGGGCAACGCGAGCGGGCCTTCGACTGCTACCACGTGCTGATCGAGATCGGCTCGGCCACCGACACCTTCGAGCACGTGCTCGAGGGCTGCGTGAACGCCATCCGCATCTTGGTCGAGGACAACCTGCGCTATCACGCCCTCCGGCTGTACGAGCACGCCATCAAGCTGGCAGGGTTCGCCGGCGAGCACTCGGCGGCGGCCACGCTCTGCCGCGAGATGACCGAGTACGCGCGGCGCCAGGGCCTGCACCGCGGCGCGACCCGGGGCACGCTGAACCAGGCCGATCTCTGGGCCAGCGTGGCCGAGCAGACGGCCCGGCGCCAAGGCCCGACGCACCTGGTCGAGAACGCGCTGGTGGCCGGGCTCTTGGCCCAGGCCGAGGCCGGGCAATACGCAAAGGTCGGCGAAATCTACACCGCCCTCGCCAGCCTCGAGATCGAGGGCTCGCGACGTGAGCACTACGCACGTGCCGCCACGCGCTACGTGGGCGCCGCGAACGCGCCCATCGACGCGGCGCTGCGGGACGAGCGCCTGGGCGAGCACGTGGGCCCCCCGGACGTGTGGCACGTGGACCTGCTCGAGTGGGAAGAGCGCGGCAACCCCGCCGAGGCGTGCGCGGACGTGCTGCTCGATCCGTCCGACGAAGGGGATCGCATCACCCGGCGCACCGCACTCTTCGGTCGGCTGGTCGCGCTCGCGGCCGAGGGGGCGGCGCCCAAGGACATGGGGAAGGCCCTCGGCCTGGTCGCCGACCACCTGGCGCCGATCGGGCTGTACGGGTTGCTCTCGCCGCTCGAGACGCTCTACGGCAGCGAGCTTCCATCGGTGCGGTTGGCCGCGGTGAGGGCGCTCTCGCGCTACTACTACAAGCGCACCTTCGTGACGCTCGAGCGCGCGCTGGTCGATCCGGACGCGAGCGTGGTGAAAGAGGCCGTCGCGGCCCTCGAGCGCCTGCGCTTCGATCATGCCTTCGACCCGCTCGCTCGCATCTACCGCTCGTCGGCTCGGGTGGACGCGCGATTGGCCGCGCTCCGGTCGATCGCGCGCATCGACGCGGTCGAAGCCGCCGAGCTCGTCTTGGGCGCCCTCGACCACGGCGGGCCCGACGAGCGCGAGGCCGTGCTGACTGCGCTCAAGGCGGGTCGCGGCAATCGCTTCGTCGAGGTGGCGCGGTCGGCATACCCCGACGCCTCGCCGCGGCTGCGAGCGGCCCTGGACGACGTGCTCCGGGCCCGCGGCCTGCCGGTTTGAGCGTGGGGCGAGTCAGCTGCCGTGGAGCAAGTCGCGCAGCTTGTCCACGTTCGCGTGCTCGCCAATCACGATGAACTGCACGCCGGCCTCGACCACCTGCCCCGGCGCGGGGTTGTAGACGTAGTTCCCGTCGGGCTCGCGCAGCGCCAAGACGAGCAGGTTGGTGCGGTCGCGGATCGGGATGGCCCTGAGCGACTTGCCGGCCCAGCTCGACTTCGCCGGCATCTCGACGAACTCGAAGTTCAGATCCCGATCCACGCGCAGGTGATCCAAGAACGCGGTGGCCTCGGGCCGCACCAGCTCGCTCACCAGCCGGTGCGCGCCGACTCGGTTCGGGCTCACGGTCGAGTCGGCGCCGGCTCGAGCGAGCTTCACCTCGTTCTCGATCTCGACCGCCTTCGAGATGATGCGCGCCGCCGGGTTCAGGGTTCGAACCGAGAGCGTGATGAACAGGTTGTCGCGGTCGTCTGACAGAGCCGACACCACCCCGGCAGCACGCTTGACCCCTGCCGCCACCAGCGTGTGGTCTTCCGTCGCGTCCCCCACCACGTAGAGCAGGCCGCCGCCGATCTCGTCGCTCAGTCGGAGGAGCATGTCCTCGTCGCGGTCGATGGCCACGAACTGCCGGCCAATTTGCGCCAGCTCTTCCACCACGTACTTCCCGGTGCGCCCGCAGCCTGCCACGACGAAGTGGCCCGACATGCCCTCGAGTTGCTTCTGCATGCGTCGTCTCCGAAACGCGCGCCCGATCACCCCTTCGATCAGCAGCGCGGTGAGTGTGGATTGAAAGAACGCGATGGCCCCGAGGCCGCCCAAGATGAGCACGCCGGTTACGACCCGCACGATCGCGTACGAGTCGGTGCCGGGCAGCTCCGAGAAGCCCACGGTCGAGACCGTGTAGATCGCGTAGTACACGGTCTCGAACAGGGTCCAGCGCCCGCCGCCGATCAGCCACACCACCAGGCCGCCGGTGAAAATCACCATGAGCAGCAAGAGGACTGCCGAAAGAACGCGCTTGATCGCTGGGTCCATCTCAGACCAGTGCCGCCCGGAGCGCGGCCTCCAGATCGGGATGTTGCCAGACATGCCCTGCGGCGCGGAGCTTCGCGGGCACCACGCGCTGGCCGGTCAAGAGCGGGTCCGCGCCTTCGCCGAACCGGGCGCGCAGCGCGAAGGCCGGCGCCCGCAGCCAAGCGGGTCGCCCGAGCACGCGACCGATCGCCCTCGCGATCTCGGCTTGGGGGACGGCCTGTGGGGCCACGACGTTCACGGGCCCCGAGAGCGAGTCGTCCTCGATGCAGCGACGGAGGATCCCGACCGCGTCTGCCCGGTGGACCCACGACACGACCTGCTGGCCATCGCCGATGGGTCCGCCGGCGAACATCCGGAAAGGCTTTGCCATCTCTTCCAGCGCGCCGCCACCCCGGTCGAAGACGACTCCGAGGCGCGCCAGCACCACCCGCACGCCGAGCTCCCCAGCCGCCGCCGCCGCGGCCTCCCACGCTTGGCAGACCTCCGCCAAGAAGTCCGAGCCCGGCGGGCTCGACTCGTCGACCGGCTGGTCACCCGGGCACGCGCCGTAGTAGCCGACCGCCGAGGCGCTCACCAGCACCGCGGGGCGCGGGCGCGCCGCGGCCATGGCTGCCACCAGCTCTCGAGTGGTTTCCACACGGCTCGAGGTGATGCGCTGCTTCGCGCTTGCGGTCCAGCGCACGCCGACCGCTTGCTCTCCGGCCAGGTTCACCACCGCGTCCTTTCCGGACGCTGCGCTCGACAGCTCACCCCAGGGCACCACGCGCACGCCCTCGCCGAAGATCGTCGTCGGTGAACGCACCAGCACCGTCACCGCCGCGCCGCTCGCCGACAGGGCGCGCACCAGCGCGCTTCCGATGAAGCCGGTACCGCCGGTGACGAGGACGCTTTTCTGGCTCACGGCTGCGGAATTTGTACTTCCTTTTCAGCGTAGATTGGAGCGTAGCTGGACGAGCCTTCAAATAACGTCTACGAAACCGCCATGAACAAGGCTTCACTGTTCGCTGCTGCAGTGCTCGCCGCGTCCGCCACCGTGGGCTGCGCGGGCAAGCCGGCACCGCCCTTCGACACCCTGAAGACCGCGAACCTGACCGCGTTTCGCCTGCAGAACTACGAGCCGCCCGCGGCCGCGGCCCCCGCGCCGACGGCGCCAGGAGCGCTGCCGGGCCTGCCACCCGAGATCAGCAACTGGATGCAGCAGGGGGCACAGGGGCTGTCGGCCTTGATCCCGCCGGGGCTGCTCCCGCCGGGGATGCTGGGCGCCAAGCCGGGCGCTCCCGTGGCCGCGCCGGTTCAAGACACCACCCCGCGGTTCCATGGCTTCCGGATCCTGAGCCAGACCCAGGTCATCGACGAAGATTTGAAGGCCGAGCTCGGCAAGATCCTGGGTAACGACAGCAACTTCGACAATAACCACGCGGCGTGCATGTACGCCGAGATGGGGCTTTCGTTCTCGTCGGGCGGCCCGCCCAACGACGTGTTGATCTCGTTCTCGTGCAACCAGGTCGGCGCGAAGACCTTCGCCTGGCCCCACGCCTCGAACGGCATGAAACCCAAGACGGTCCAGAAGCTCGCCGACGTGGTGCAGCAACTCTGGCCGCCGGGGTCGTGAGCGGCGTCGCCGACACCACCGGCGCACGCAGTCTGGAAGCCGGCGAACAACTCGTGCTAGCGGGGCTCTTGCGCTTGTTGGTGCGCCTGGACGGCAAATTCTCGGACGAAGAGCAAGCCGCGCTGGAAGAGCTCGCCTCGGACTTCGGCGAGAAGACCTTCTGGCAGCTGATGGACGAGGCCGGCCGCAAGCTGCCCGACGAAACGGCGATCCGCGAGCGGGTCGGCCTGGTGCGTGGCGAAGAGGCTCGCACCCTGATCTACAAGCTGGTGCTCGAGGTGGCGCGAGCCGACTGCATTCAGGGCCGCGAGCAAGGTTTGCTCGACTGGCTGCGCGAAGTCTGGAAGCTCGACGAGACCGGCTCGCCGTATCGCTGATCACTGCCCGTACTTGATCAGCACGTTCCCACCGGCGTCGAGGCCCGGCGGCACCACGAAGATGCGCTCGCCACCCTCGGCGCGCTCGCACAGCGCGGCTAGACGCTCGGTGTCGGCCGCCGGGATCTTCTCGGCGGGCGTGCCGCCGGCGCGCCGCGCCATCGCGCCCGTCCAGGCGAGAGCGTCGGTGAGATCGCTCTCGTAGACGAAGCTCTTGGCGCGAAATTCGTGGGTGCCGGGCACCGACGAGACCACCCGAAGCGGACCCATGCGGGTGTGGACGCGAACCGCGGGGCTGGCCCACTGCGCCACGCCGCGCAAGCGCTTGGCCCGCAGCATCTTCAGGGTCAAGGCCTTCACCCAGGCGCCCGCCACGATCTTGGGCACCAGGCTGAGCAGCGACACGCCGATGAACGTGCCGGGCTCGACGGTGGGGGCCGCGTAGTACGCCGCGGCGATGGCCACGTCGTCGGGACCCAGGTTCAGACGCTTGCGCGTGGGCACCTCCAAGAACCGCCCGTGGCACGCGAGCATGCCGATCGCTCCGGGGAGCAAGTACAGATCCGACAGCACCCAACCCGGCAGCGTCAGATCACCCGGGAAGGCCAGGGCGTTCGCGTCGCGATAGCGCTCGACCAAGCTCGGGTGCTGCTCGGCGGCGTAGAAGGTGGCCGAGCAGCCCGCCGGCATCAGATCGAGCGACGCGCGATTGGCCTGCGAGCCGAGCGCGGCCAGCGACAGATCGGGGTGGCGCCCGAAGAAGTCCCGAGCCAGCTCATCCATCGTCGGGCTCCGCCAAAATTTGCGCGCGTGTCGCGGCGAGCCGGTTTTCATCTGGGATGGTCAGCGTTTCACCCACGCCCGGCGCGTGGCACACGAGACACCGCGAGGCGCCCCCCGCCTTCTCGCAGAGCTCGGCCATCCGAAGCTCGATCACCTTCATGCCCAAGGCCGTGACCCGGTCCTTCACCCGTTTCGGCACGACGCTCGGCGCGAGCCAGCGCTCGCCGATCGGCAGCCCGTTGGTGGCATAAGAGCGGATTTCGCCCTCACTGACCGGATCGAGCCGCCACGCGCCGAACCGCGCGGCAAGCCGGTCGAGCCCGTCGCCGACGAGCACGTCGGGGCAGACCAGCAGCTTGTCGGCGTGGGGCAGCGGCAAGAGCGCCATGTTGCCGTGGAACGCCGGCTGACGCAGCTCGAGCACCAGCGCCTCGCCGTCGAAGTGCGAGAGCGCCGCCGTGAGCCCTTCGCGATCGGTGCGCCCGCCGAAGAACAGCAGGGTGGTGCCGTCGAAGCTCGCGACGTCCCCCTGCCCTTCCCAGATACCCGACCCTGGATCGATCACCTCGAAGCCGAGTCGCTGGGCCAGCGGGCCCCAGTGCTCGCGCTCACGCGCGCGGTGCGGAGCGGCCATTCGAGGCAAGAGGAAGCGTGGCCTGTCGCCGGATCGTCGGGCGGGCAAGACATGCCCCGCCTCGGCGGCATAGGGCATGCCGGTGAGCGCCGGATCGCTGGGCGGCAAGACGACCACCGTGGCGCCCGCCGCTTCGATCGCTTCGGCCAAGGCCAACCACTCTTTGCGCGCCCGGAGCGGCGACACGTCGGCCGCCTGCTCGCTGCGGAAATTGGCGCGCCCGCGCAGGGCCCAGCCGGTTCCCGGGGGAGACATCAAATACACGTCGCGATGGGTCACGCCGGGGGAGTGTAGGCCAAGTCTTGGCCTGGAGGGGAAAGGCGCCGTACCGTTGCGGCTCGCCCATGCGCCTCGTCGCCTTGGCCTTCGCGACCCTGCTCACGAGCTGCGGCACGCCCCCGCCAGCCGCGGCACCTCTGCCCCCGCGAGAGCCGGCAACCGAACCGACGGCCCAAGCGCCCCGCCCCGCCGACCCGCCGGTGGCGGGTCCGTCGGCGCCTGCCGCAGAGCCGCCGAAGAAGACCCCGTTCACCGTGGCGAAGGTCGCGCCGCCGCACGCTCGCTCGGCGCAGCCGGGCGACGGCGAGTGGAAGCCGGTGGCGGAAGTGGGCGAGAGCGAGGGCGAACCCCTGGCGCTGAGGACCACACTCCACCCCCACCCGATCCGCAAGGACGTCGAGGTGGTGATCATCGCCTTCGATCTGACCCGCAGCGATTTGGTCTGGGTGGCGGGGGCGAAGGAGCCCGAGAGCAAGACCGCCCCGGCCGACAAGCGCAAGGGCATCGTGCCCGCGGGCGATCAGGCTCGCCTGCTCGCCGCCTTCAACGGCGGCTTCATGGCGAAGCACGGCCGCTTCGGCGCCATGCTCGACGGCGCCGAGTTCCTGCCGCCGCGCGAGGGCGCCTGCACGGTGGCGATCACCAAGGCGGGCGGCGTCGAGGTGGGCCCGTGGGAAGATCTCGCGGCGAAGAAGGCCGAGCTCGCGGCGTATCGCCAGACGCCGCCGTGCCTATTGCACGGCGGCCAGCCCCACGCGGCGATCCGCGGTGACTACAAGAAGTGGGGGCTCTCTGCCGAGGGTAAGCCCGAGATCCGGCGGACGGCGCTGGGCGTCGACACCACCGGGCGCGTGCTGATGTTCGGCCTGGGCGAGTGGGTCGAGCCGAAGGACATGGAGCTCGCGATGCGGGCGGCCGGCGCCAAGAGCGCGGCACAGCTGGACATCAACTGGAGCTACACGCGCTTCAACTTTTACGCGAAGAACGCCGAGGGCCACCTGGAAGTGAAGAGCACCCTGGTGCCCAAGCTGGTGCACGGCAAGCGGAGCTACGTCGGCGAGATCGCCGAGCGTGATTTTTTCTACGTACGCAAGAAGTGAGGGCGCAGGCTGGCGGCGCACCGCCCGCGGTGTAACCTGCACGCATGTGGCGAGCAGTCCGACTTGGCTTCGTGGTCTCGGCAGCGGCGGGCAGCATCGCGCTGGCCTGCGGGGGTGACGATGGCGGTGGCGACGTGGCCGGCGACTGCGGCGGCGGTTGCCCGGTCGGCGAGATTTGCAAGAACGGCACGTGCACGGCCGTCGGCGACTCCGGCGCCGGCGGCAGCGGCGGCTCGTCGAGCGGCGGCACCGGGGGGCTCAACCCCGACGGGCCGGCGTGCGCTGCGGACAAGCAGTGCGGCGACGTCTGCTGCGGGGCGGGCATGTTCTGCGCGCTCGGAACCGAGTGCGCGGTCGAGCAGGCCCCGTGCACGACCAACGACGAGTGCTGGTTCGACAGCTATTGCCTGAACGGGAAGTGCATTCCGTACGGCATCCCGAAAGAGAAGAACAAGGACGAGACGTGCAAGGTCGCCATCAGCATCGACAAGATCGTGCCCTCGGTGCAGTGCCGCTGGACGGCGCCGCCGACCGGGGACGCCCACCCGAACCACTTCCACGTGATGGCCACGCCGGTGGTCGTCGACCTCGATCTCGACGCTGATCCCAAGACGCTCTCGCCGTCCATCGTGTTCCCCACCTTCCCGACCGCGGGCAGCTACACTCAGCCCGGCATCTTGCGGGTGATCAGCGGGTCGGACTGCTCGCAGCAAGACAGCCTGAGCGACGCCGCCGACGCGGTGATGGCCCCCTCTTCGGTGGCTGTGGCCGATCTCGACGGTGACAAACGCGCAGAGATCATCGCGCCGGCGCACGGCGGCGGCATGCTGGCGTTCAAGTTCGACACCGCCGCCAAGAAGTTCAAGCGGCTGTGGCGCTCGGGCACCTGCACCGGGGGCAAGGGGCCGCCGACCACGCCCGACGCCACCGGCCCCGCCAAGTGGAGCGGGCCGAGCATCCACGACCTGAACGACGACGGAAAGCCCGAGATCATCTACGGAGCAGTGGTCTACGACTCCGAGGGTTGCATCGTCTCGAGCGCGCTGGGCTTCCCGGCGTACAGCGCGGGTTACGTGCCCGTCATCGCGGACGTGGACGAGGACGGCAAGATGGAGCTCGTGCAGGGCAACGCGATCCACGAGTGGGACTCGAGCACCAGCGCGTGGAAGCCCGAAGCGTACTTCATCGCCACGGGCAAGACCGCCGGCCAGGTGGCGGTGGCGGACCTCGGCAACTTTCCGCTGGCCGCATTCGGAAACAAAGACCGGGCCGAGGTGGTGGTGGTCTCGGCCGGCTCGGTGCGGGTCCAGACCCTGGAGGGCACGGTGATCTTCGGCCCGGTCGCCATTCCCGGCGGCGGCACCGGCGGCCCGCCCACCATCGCGGACTTCGACGGCGACGGGCGGCGCGAGTTTGCCAGCGCGGGCGGCGCCCAGTACGTCGTGTTCGACTTCGACTGCCTCGCGGGCGGCAGCGCAGCGGGCTGCGGCGGGCAGAGCAAGACCAGCGGCGTCTTGTGGCAACAGCCCTCGCAAGATCAGAGCTCGAACGTCACCGGCTCGAGCGTGTTCGACTTCGACGCCAACGGTTCGGCCGAGGCCGTGTACGCCGACGAGTGCTTCCTGCGCATCTACGAGGGCGCCACCGGCAAGGTCCTCTTCAGCGCGGCCCGCTCCAGCGGCACCACCTACGAGAACCCGGTGATCGTCGACGTGGACGGCGACTATCGCACCGAGATCGTCTCGGCGGTGAACGACTACGCCGGATCGCTGGGCTGCCCCGCCGCCGATCCGTTGTTCACCGCCTCCAAGTTCGCGACGAACCACGGCATCGTCGTGCTGCGCGACGAGCAAGACCGCTGGGCCTCGTCGCGGCCGGTCTGGAACCAACACGCCTACGCGGTCACGCACGTCGGCGATCACGGCGAGTCGCCCAAGACCAGCGCCGTGGCCATCAACTGGAAGGATCCGAAGCTCAACAACTTCCGCCAGAACGTGCAGGGTGGGCTCGACGCGCTCGGCGAGCCGGACCTCACCGCCGGTGGCGACGTGGGCGCGGTGAAGTGCAACGGCACCCTCGCGACGATCGAGGCCAAGGTCTGCAACCGCGGCACCTTGCCGATGGTGAGCGGCACCGAGGTCGCGTTCTTCGAAGGCAGCGAGACCGGAAAAGAGCTCTGCACCGCGCCCATCCCGGTGGCGCTGGGCGTGGGCGAGTGCTTGGTGGTCAGCTGTCAGGCTGAGCTCGGCAGCAAGACCATCGACGTCTTCGTCAAGGTCGACCCGAAGAGCCAGAGCAAAGAGTGCTGGGAGCAGAACAACGCCGCCCTCTACAAGGGCGTGGCCTGCGGAAAGATCCCGCGCTGACCCTCAGAAGCGCCCGGTCAAGGTGCCGCCCGCACTTCGACTCGACGCGCGGAGGTCGAAGAAGAGCGGCGCGGCCCTGCCGGCGGCGGGCTTCGACGGCGCGGTGAACAAGAAATACGCCGCACCGGCCAGCGCCACGACGCCCACGCCGAGGGACACGTCACCCAAGAGATAGCTGGTTCGCACCGCGCTGACGTCGTCACTGGCGCAGTTGGGCTTGCAGGCAGCCAGGTCGTCCTCTTTCTTGCGACCGTCCAGGGCGAAGTAGGTGAACCCTGCGAGGCCGAGCACGCCGACCCCACCCAAGACCCAGGTGGCCGCGGGCACGCCGGCCCCCGCCGGCTCGGCCGGGCCCGAATCGCCCTGCGCGGGCCGGCGCTCGTCGCCGCCGCCACCACCGGCCAGCGTGGGCGAGAACTGAACCTCGACCCGGCGGTTGCGCTCGCCCACCCGAAGCAGCAGCTGCCGCAGCACCGGGTTCGCTCCGTCGCGTTCGAACCGCAGGGTGTGCTTGCCGGGGTTGAGCGCGATCGGCTGCCCTGTCAGCTCGCTGGCCACCTGGCTGCCATCGACCAGCACGCGCACGTCGGCGACGTCGCCGCCGTTGGCGTCGGTGGCCACGATCACCACCGACGGGACCTCGGACTGCACTTCGCCGAGCCACTTGGCGCAGTCGGCGCGGACCGCCGACGGGCACTCCGGACGGGCGCACGCCACGAGCTGATCGCTCGCCTCTTTCAGCTTCGCCGCCTTGCGAAGCTCTTGGGAGCTCGAGTGCGCGGTGACGCACGCCTGCTTGTCGCCGTCGGCCAATGCTGGCGACGCCCAACACGCGAGCAGCAGCATCGCGCTCACAAGCACTCGGGCTTGAAGTGCTTCACTCCCTTGCTGTCGAAGAAGTATGGGGGCTCGCATGTTGCAGCGCCGGCCTTGGGTTGCGACCGGGGTCGCACTTTGCCAGAAACCGGCCGCGGTCCGCTCGGGAGATTGCCGCTCGGGGCCGGAGCGTCGGCCATTTGGGCGCTTTCCTTCGGTGCCGGCGCGGTCGCTGAGGTCGCCGCAGACGCGGCTCTGGCGGTCGTGGTGGGCGGGCTCGGGGCACCCGTCGACGGCGCCGCCGAAACGGCCGTGACGCGTCCGCTCTTCACCGCGCTGAACGCGCCGATTCCCACCGCGACCACGCCCACGGCGACGAGCGCTGCGACCAGCGGCAGGCTCCAGGTCCGCCCGGACGCCGTCCGCCCCGTGGGCAAGTAGGACTTCGCGGTTCCTGCGCCCGTGCGCGACGGCTCGGAGCCCTCGTCCGGGGTCGAGGTTCGGTCCGGCAAGCTGGCGGCGCTCGGCCGCGACCACGACCCCGAGGTCGCCGGCGTGGCGTCCACGAGGTCCCGGGACTGCTCTTCGACGGTGGCAACCATCGCCGCGCGCGCCTGCAGCGCGTCGCTGGCCACCGAATCGACCCACGCCGCCACCTGCCGGGCGGTGGCGGGCGGGACGGCGTCCTCGATCGCCGATGCCATTTCGAAGGCGGTCTGGAAGCGCAGGCTTCGATCGGGCGAGAGCCCCTTCATCACGATCGCGTCCAGCTCTGGGGGAACCCCAGGGACCAACTGGGACGGTGGGGTGCTCGCCCCCTCGGCGATCGCGTGGGCGATCTTCCACTCGTTGTCGTCGTCGAACAACCGCCGCCCGGTCAAACACTCCCAGAGCACGACCGACGCCGCATAGACGTCCACGGTGCGGTCGACCTCACCGTGTTTCAGCTGCTCGGCCGCCATGTAGCGGATCTTGCCCTTGAGCTGACCCTCTCGCGTCTCTTGCAGTCGACCGGCAGCCTTGGCGACGCCGAAGTCCACGACCCGGGCCACCCCGTCGGCGCCGACGATCACGTTCTGCGGCGACACATCGCGGTGAATGACGTCGAGCGCACGACCGGACTCGTCTTTGGCGTCGTGCGCGGCGTGGAGCCCGTAGAGCACACCGGAAATGATGTTCGAGGCAATCGCCGCGGGCACCGCGGTGCCCTGCTTGCGCAGCCGCCCCAAGAGCTTGGCCAGCGACTCGCCGTGCACGTACTCCATGACGACCAGGATCTCGCCGTCGACCGCCACCACGTCGAGGGTCGAGACGACGTTCGGGTGTCGAATCCGGGCGACCAGCCGCGCCTCGTCGATCAACATCGAGACGAACTCGGGGTCTTCGGACAGGTAGGGATGCAGGCGCTTGATGGCGACGGTGCGAGCGAACCCCGCCTGGCCCAGCAGACGCCCGAGGTGCACGGCCGCCATCCCACCCGCGGCGATTTGCGCGAACAGCGCATATCGCCCGATGATGCGGGGGCCGGCGTCGGGCTGTCCCACCATGACCGGCTAGCCTAGCAGACCCTGGGGGGCGGACGAGGCTCGCCGCCCGCGGGGCGGCTGTCGAGGCTCAACGCTCGCCATATTTGGTCACCAGCTCGACCCCGAAGCTCTTCAAGATCTGCGTCGGCGGGGTGCCGCCGATCTGGACGATCAGCGCGTCGTTCGGCAGCTCGGTCGGCCCGCCGCCGGTTTTCAGGCTCACCGCGCCGGCGGTCACGCCCACGACCGCGCTGTTCGGCAAGAACGTCACCTTCCGCGCGGCGATGGCCTCGTCGATGCGCCGGCGATTGTCGGCGCGGCAGCGCGCGAACTTGTCGCGCCGATAGCTGATGGTCACCGAGGCACACTGGCCGAAGTCGCTGAGCGAGAGCGCGCTCTCGACCGCGGCGTTGCCGCCGCCGACCACCAGCACGTGTTTGCCCGAAAACGGCTCGGGCTCGAGCAGGCGATAGGCCACCTTCGGGTGCTCTTCTCCGGGCACGCCGAGCTTGGCCGGCGCCCCGCGCATGCCCAGCGCGAGCACCACGTTGGCGGCGCGGCGCGCGCCCCGGGTGGTGTGCACGATCCACATGCCGCTGTCGTCCCGCTCGAGGCGCTCCACCAGCTCTTCGGTGACCAGCGGCGGGCGAACCTTCTGGAAGATGTCCTGCCAGACGGCGACCAGCTCTTCCTTGGTCATCGTCTTCTGGCGAACCCGACCGTAGAGGGGCAGGTCGAGCGCACCGGTCATCACGACCTTGGCCCGGGGGTAGTGCATGATGGTGCCGCCGAACTTCTCGCGCTCGATCATCAGCACGTTCAACTTGGCCGCCATGAGACCGAGCGTGGCGGCGATGCCCGCCGGGCCCGCGCCGATGACCAGGGCGTCGACCGCGCTGGCCACTCCTCGCCGCGGTGGCTGCCCGGCAGCGCCCCGCACGATGCTCGCCGCTGCGTCTGTCCCCTGCTTCACCGCGTTCCGGATCAGGCCCATGCCGCTGAGCTCGCCCACGATGTAGATCCCGGGCTGATTGGTCTGGAACTCGCCGTCGAGCCGCGGAAGCTCGACGCCCCGGGATTTGCTTCCGTAGACCAGCTGGATCGCGCCGACCGGGCACGAGGTTTCGCAGATGCCGTGCCCGATGCAGGCCATGGGGTTGATCAAGTGCGCGCGCCCCTCGACCAGGCCGATCACCTGCTTTTCCACGCAGCCCCGAATGCAGGCCCCGGACTGGATGCACCGCCCGGGATCGATCATCGGGTGCAGGCTCGCGGGCACGACCTCGCCCATCGAGGCCACGTCGGCCTGCTCGCGGGCCGCAGCGATGACCTTGCGGTGCTCGATGCGATCCCAGAGCGCATACAGCAGCGCGACCAACGCCACGACGGCGCCGAGAACGACCCAAGACGTCATGCGCTCAGTTCTTGCCCTGCGGGTGGCAGTCCAGGCAGAAGCCCGGGGGCGCCGCGCCGGAAGGATATCCCTTCTGGCCCGAGTGCTTCGAGTCCATCTTCGACCTGCTGTGTTGCCCGGTGTGACAGCCCACGCAGTCGGCGTTGCCCTTGCCGTTCGGGCCCAGCTTCGAGTTGTGACACTCGGCGCAGGCGAACGCCTTGTGCGGCCCCGCCTTGATCGGGAACTTGGTCTCGGGGTGCCCCGCGCCCGAGGCGGGCTTCCAGGCCGTGGTGCCGTGGCAGTCGGTGCAGACCTTCGAGAACCCGGAGTGCCCGGGATACGGGCTCGCGTTGAAGTCGGCCAGATGGCAGCCGACGCAGGTGTTTGCCGTCCCCTTGTAGACCGGCGGGCTGCCGGTGTGACACTTGGCGCACGCGAGCCCCGTGTGGGCACCGGTGAGGGGCCATTGATGCGCGACCGTGGCCGCTGGCTTCCAGCCGACGGTCGTGTGGCAGTCGCCGCAGGTCTTCGGAAACACTTGGTGCCCGGGGTACGGGCTCTGGTCGTAGTCGGCCTGGTGGCAGCTCGCGCAGGCGGTGCTGGTGCCCTGGTACACGGGCGGATTGCCGGTGTGGCACGCGGTGCACGCCGCTTTGGCATGGGCGCCGTTCAGCGCCCACGGATGCTTGAAGGGCGAGGCCGGCTTCCACGCGAAGGTGGTGTGACAATCGCTGCAGGTCGTCGGGAACGTCTGGTGCCCGGGGTACGGGCTCTGGTCGTAGTCGGCCTGGTGGCACCCCACGCAGGCTTTCGGCGTGCCCTTGAACACGTTATTTGCGTGGCAGGCCTTGCACTCGATCACGGCGTGCGCTCCGGTCAGCGCAAACGGGTGCGCCACGGGTGAGGCAGGCTTCCACGCCAGCGTGTTGTGGCAGTCGTCGCAGCCGAGGGGGAACGTCTGGTGGCCGGGGTACGGGCTCTGGTCGTAGTCGGCCTGATGGCACCCCACGCACTCGGTCGGCAGGCCGTCGTACTTGGGCGGGTCGCCGTGGCACGCGACGCAACCCGCCTTCGCATGAGCGCCCGCCAACGGAAACGGATGCTGGAACTTGGCCGGCACCCACGCGCTCTCTGTGTGACAGTCGGCGCACTGCTTCGAGAAGAGTCCAGGGTGCGGCGGTTTGCTGGTCTGCGTGTATTCGGCCTCGTGGCAGATCACACACTGGCGATCGCGGATCTCGACGTGGTCGCCGGCGTCGCCCGTCAGGCCACCGCACGCGCCCGCGAACGCCGCCGTGCCGAGAGCAAACAGCAGCGCGACGTCAAGAACTTTCTGATTGGTCACCGCGGCCACTCGTGTATTTTCCCTGCGTGTCCGGGCCTGGCGCAACAGTAACCGATCCCCCGCGAGAGCAGGCAGGCGGCGTGCTGTGGGCCGTCGTGCTGGTGATATTGCTGCTCTGCGCCTCGGCCTACCTGATGTGGCGCGGGTACGCCTTCTACGCGCTCGATCTCGAGGCGCGGCTCGATCACGCGGACCACGATCTGCTCTCGCCGGGCAAGCCCATCGGGCACGGCTACGGGGTCGTCGGCACGGTGCTGATGCTGACGAACCTCCTGTATTTGCTGCGCCGGCGCTTGGCTCGTGCGCGCCTCGGCTCGCTGCGCGCGTGGCTGAACCTCCACGTCACCACCGGGCTGATCGGCGGCGTGCTGGTGGTGTTCCACTCGGCGTTCCAGCTGCGCTCGCCGATCGCGACCACCACCATGGTCGCGCTCTTCCTGGTGCTCTTGACCGGCGTGTTCGGTCGCTATCTCTACACGCTGACGCCCTGGGTGGATCGCGCCCGCCTCGACAAGCACTTGCGCGACTTCGACTCGGTCGGGAACGGGATGGGCAAGGTGATTCGTGAGCGCCTCGACGCGCTGCCACCGAGCCGACCGCGGCGCCCGTCGCTGCTGTCGGTGCTGCTCACCACCCCAACCTGGATTCGCCAGGCCAACCAGCGGCGACAGATCGTGCTCGAGACGGCCGCCGAGCACGAGCTCGCTCACCTGACCGAAGTCCGGTTGCTCGGTGCCAAGGTCGGCGAGTGCGCCGAGATCGCGGCGTCCGAGGTGCGCGCCGTCGCGCTGGACGCATTCGTCCGGTCCTGGCGCGGGCTGCACCGGTTCTTTGCGCTCCTCTTGGTCGTGCTGGTCTTGGTTCACATCGTGGTCGCCTGGTACCTGGGGTACCGCTGGATCTTCTCGGTCGAATGAGCGCCCGATACGCGATCGTGCTGATGGCGGCGCTGTGGGCGCTGCTCGTGCCGTCGGTAGCGCTCGGGCAGTTGCTCTCGCCTGGTCCACTGGCCGCGGGGCACGCCGACCTCGAAGGGGACGACAAGTGCGGGCGCTGTCACTCCACGGGCAAGGGAGTGGTGAGCTCGCTCTGCACCAACTGCCACGTCAACATTGGCGCGGCAGTCGCCAGCGGGGCGGGGCTCCACGGGCGCTCGTTCCGTGGTCAGTCGTGTGCCAAGTGCCACTCGGACCACCGCGGGCGGGGTGCAGCCCTGGTGCGGTTCGACCCGAAGAGCTTCGATCACGGCCAGGTCTGGAAGCTCGGCGGCGACCACGCGCAGGCCAAGTGCGGCGCCTGCCACAAGTCGCGAAGCTGGCTGGGGCTCGGAACGGCCTGCACCAGTTGCCACAAGGACCCGCACACCGGCCGGTTCGGCGCCTGTCTGAACTGTCACGACGAGAGCGACTGGGCAAAGGTCAAGATCGAGAAGTTCGACCACTCCCTGGCGCGCTTCCAGCTGAAAGGCGCTCACTCGCAGGTGGCCTGCGAGAACTGCCACGGCACGCCGCCGCGCTGGCGCGGGCTCGACTCGGGGGGGTGCGCGAGCTGCCATCACGACCCCCACGGGGGAAGGTTCAGCAAGACGTGCACCAACTGCCACGTCGAGACCAGCTTCAAGACCATCCAGATGAAGGCTGGTGCGCATCCCGGGCTCAGCCTCGCCGGCGGCCACGTGCGCTTGGCGTGCGGCCGCTGCCACGACAAGGGGATCTACGCGCGCCCGACCAAGGGCTCGCGCTGCAGCGGGTGCCACCAGCCGGTTCACGAAGCGCCGTTCGGTAACCGCTGCGACAGCTGCCACGCCTCGATCAAATGGTTGGGGCTTCCCCCCAAGGTCGGCCTCGCAGCCCACGAGAAGACGCCGTTTCCGCTGCACGGCCGGCACGTGCAAACGGCGTGTCAGAAGTGCCACGACCCGGCAAAGCCTGCGCAGAAGCGCTTTCGCGAGCTCGCGTTCGACCGCTGCAAGAGCTGCCACTCCGACCCGCACGCCGGCGAGTTCCAGAAACGCAGCGGCGGCGAGTGCAAGAGCTGTCACACCGACGAAGGCTTCAAGCCGGCGCTCTTCGGTCCGGATCTGCACGCCAGTACCCCCTTTCCACTGGTCGGGCACCATGTCGCGACGCCCTGCGGGAAGTGCCACCAGAACCACACCCCGGGCAAGCGGCGCACCGCCTGGAACGTGGCCGAGCGCGCGTGCGTGAAGTGTCACCAGAGCCCCCACGGCGATCAGTTCGCGGCCGAGGTGCAGAAGCACGGCTGCGGCGGCTGCCACTCGCCGATCGGCTGGGACACCCCCAACATCGCGCACGAGCGCTGGCCGCTGACCGGCGCCCACGCCTCGGCGCCCTGTGCGCGTTGTCACCGGCCCACCGAGGCCGATCGCAAGAGCGGCAAAGGGGCGAGCTACCAGAACACCCCACGCGACTGCGAGAGCTGTCACGCAGACGTGCACCGCGGTCAATTCCGTCTGACCAAACCGGTCAAGAGCTGCAACGCCTGCCACAGCACGCACCGCTTCGTGCTCTCGCAGTTCGACCACGGCAAGCTGGCGGGTTACCCCCTGGACGGCGCGCACCGCCGGCTGAGCTGTGGGCAGTGCCATCGGCTCGAGAAGCTCGGCGACGGTGGAAGGACCACGCGCTGGCGCCTGGGGTATCGCAAGTGCCGTGACTGCCACGCCGACCCCCACGGAGGCGGCCAATGAATCGGCTCACGGCTCTGCTGGTGCTGGCGCTCGCGCTCTGCGCGCTCGTGGCGTCGACCGACCCGGCCGAGGCCAAGGCTCCGCACCAGAAGAGCATCACTCGAGGGCTCGACTGCCTGGCATGCCACACCACCACTGGCTGGGATCTGCTCGGCGGCACCTCGAGCGCTGCGTCGGGCTTCGACCACGGGCGCACGGGCTTTCCCCTCGCCGGACGACACCGAACGGCCGCCTGCACCGATTGTCACTCCGGGCAGCGCACCGTCCGGCGTGACTGCGCCGGTTGCCACGACGACCCCCATCAGCGCCGCCTGGGCCAGGCGTGCGACTCGTGCCACTCGGCCCGGCGCTGGGAAGACGTGCGCGCCCTCGAGCGCCACCGCTCCACTCGTTTGCCGCTCACCGGAAAGCACGCGCTCTTGGACTGCACCGAGTGCCACCGTCGCACCGGCGAGCGCACCTGGAGCTCGGTCCCGGCCGACTGCTATTCCTGTCACGCCAAGGACTATCGGCGCACGGACGTGCACCCGCGCCACACCGGCACGCCGGGCGACCCTCAGAAGCCGCCGTTCTCGCGCGACTGCACCCAGTGCCACCGGCCGACGGGTTGGTCGCCGGCGGTCGTGTCGGTGTCCAAGACCTTCGGCGCGCTGCAAGGGCTGACGAGCGCGCGCTCGCACGACGCACGCTTTCCGATCTCGCACGGCAAGCATCGGGGCCTCGGCTGCGGCAGCTGCCACTCGTCCCTCGAGCGCCCGCGCATCGTCCGCTGCGACGGCTGTCACGCTCACGACCCGGTGCGCACCCGTCGCCAGCATCGCCGCGTTCACGGCGCGATCGGGAGCTGTCTCGGCTGTCACCCCGGAGGGGCTCGCCGATGACCCGGCACGCGCTCGTCGCAACGCTCGCGCTGGTGGTCGCTGCGGGGCAGGCGAACGGACAGCCCAAGCCGGCGAAGGCGCCCCGCGCCAAGAAGGCCGAAGCCAGCGGGAAGATCAAGATCACCGTGGTCGAAGTCGCCGGTGGGCGGGCCTACATCGAGCCGGGCGCGACCGCGGGGCTTCGAACCGGAGACACGGCGGAGGTCGGCCGAAAGAAGTACAGCATCGTGGCGGTCAGCCCCTCGAACGCCGTGCTCGAGCTCGGCAAGCTGCCGCTCGAGACCGGGGCGACCGGATGGGTGGTCATCGATCCGAATCGAGCGCCCGCGAAGGTCGAGCCCATCGAGGCGCCGGCGCCGCTCACCAGCTTCCGCAGCGCGTGGTCGCCCGCACAGAGGCCAGCGGCGTCGCAGCGGCCCAAGCCCATCCCGCTCGGGCCGATCACGCGGCCCGAGAGCAGCCACGTGCTCGCCTCGCTGTCCGGCTACGGCGTCGTCCCGACCGGGGGCGGCGAGCCCGCGTGGGGCCACGGCGAAGCACGCGCCGTGCTGCACTACGAGCCGCTGGTCGAGCTCCCGCTCTCGCTCGACGTCGACCTCTCGGCCGGTGCCTTCACCGGTGGCGACTTCGACGAGCGCGCAGGCGTCGCGTCGCGCCCGCTGGCCCGCGTCCGCACCCTGCAGGCAGCCTACGGCAACGACGGCGCCTTCCTGGCGGCGCTCGGCCGGCTTCGCTACGCGTCGAGCACCCTCGGCAGCGTGGACGGGCTCAAGCTGCACGCTCCGTTGATCGGCGGGCTCGGCGTCGGCGCGTTCGGCGGGTTCGTGGCCGACCCGTTCTCGGGTGCGCCGTCGAGCCGCGTCGCCCGCTTCGGCGCCGAGCTCGCATGGGAAGCCGCCGAGGCCGCTTGGCGACCGCGGGCGGTGATCGGTGGGCACGCGTCGCGCTTCGAAGAGCGGCTCGACGAGCGCCGACTGAACGTGCTCTTCGACCTGAACCCCGACTTCGGCCGGATC
Organism: Myxococcales bacterium; assembly: GCA_016191785.1. Taxonomy (GTDB): domain Bacteria; phylum Myxococcota_A; class Polyangia; order Polyangiales; family Polyangiaceae; genus JADJKB01. Next base: position 48,626 of record JACPVJ010000092.1, read on the forward strand.
GGCACCCATGCCGAGGTTTCGTTCTTCGATCGCGACAACGAGTGGAACGCCGAGCCCACCGAGCTCAGCGCGGCGGGCGCTGACCTCGGGTTTCGCGCCGGCCCCGTCGACCTGGGTGGGCGGGTCGCGATGCAACGCCCCGAGCGCTCACGCTACCTTGCCTCGGTGCTGCCACCCGAGTGGCTGTGTTTTCCCCGTGCGACCGGGGCCGCGCCGGAGCCGTGCTTCGGTGACGAAGCGGTCTACGTCGCCGGCGGCGATGCCGGGCTCACCTGGTCGAACACCCGGCTCTCGTCTGGAGTCAGCCTGAGCCGGACCGCGAACACCGACCTGGAACAACTGGCCGGGTACGGCAACCTGCGGCTCTCGGACATCATCGGGCGCCTGCGCGTGGACACGGGCGTGTCCGGCTCTCGTGGCACGCTGCTCCAGTCGGCTGCGCTGCTGGTCAGCCCGGGGCTCGCGTTCCTGGGCGGGGCCGGCGACGCATCACTGCGCTATCGACCGGCGCTGATCCGGTATCGGGCGTCGACCCAGGTCGAGCTCGAGCACGCGCTCGGAGGCGCTTTGTGGCTGGCGGCCGGTGATCAGCTCGAGCTGTCACTGGACGCGGACTGGGTCACCGGCGGCGATCTGGAAGCGCTTCTGGTGCAGTCCGCGCTGGTGTGGCGCGCGGGCTTCTGAGGTCACGGGTCCTCGCACTTGCCGTCGCCCTTGCAGACCTTGGGCGAGGTGCAGTGGATGGTGGTCGTGCACTGCACGCACATTCCGAGGGTGGTGTTGCAGTGGGGCTCGGGCAACCCGGCGCACTCCGTTTCGGTCTGGCACTTGGTCAGGCACCGCTTCTGCTCGGGGTGGCAAGCTTTGTTGGTCGCGCAGTGCGAGCTCGACAGGCACTCTTTGCACGACTCTTGGTCTTTGCAGTACGGCTTCGACGACGTGCAGTCGTTGTTGGAGAGGCATTCGACGCAAAGGTTCGTGCTCTTGCAGATGTCCTTCGGCTCGGAGCAAGCCGGTGTGCAGAGCGCACCGCCGGTGCCGCCACCGCCGCTGGTGCTGCCGCCACCGCCGCTGGTGCTGCCGCCGCCGCCGCTGGTGCTGCCGCCGCCGCCGCTGGTGCTGCCGCCGCCGCCGCTGGTGC
>JACPVJ010000096.1 GCA_016191785.1 Myxococcales bacterium
AGGGCGCGCCAGCCGCCGCGCCGCTCCCACTCGCTCCGCCGCTGCCGCTCGCTCCGCCGCTGCCGGTGCTGCCCCCGGTGCTCTGACCGCCGAGCAGGTCGTCATCACTGGGCGCAAGCAGCGAGCACCCCGCGAGACACAGCGAGGCGAGCAGGAACCCGGGGCGCGCCACCATCGCCCACCAGCCTAGCACGGCGCGCGCTCACGGGCCGAGCATGCTCGCGATTTCCTGCGGATCGCGGTGGCGCTTGAGCGTCCGGACGAGCTCGTCTCGGGTCGACCAGGGCAGCACGTTGCCCCGCGGTGTGGCGTACTCGAGGTAGAGGTTGTCGTCGGTCGACAGCAGGCCGGCGGTCTCGAGCCCGCTCTCTTTGGCCGACTCGTCGACGAAGCGGCGCAGGGCCTGGTTGCCGACCACGACATCGTCGAGCAACGACTCGAGCTTCTGCTCGCCGGGCACCAGCTCGCGGACGCGTGGGTCTTGGATCAGCCGGTCGAGATTGGCCTGGGACGCGGCCAGCGGCCGCTCCGAGGCGACCAGGATGCCCTGCCCGCCGCCGTAGAACAGCACCACGTGCTCGAACTCGTCGGCGAGCGTGTGCAAGATGGTGGCGAAGTCCCGGCGGGTCATGTGGTGCAGCTGCACCCACTGCTGGAAGATGCCCCCCGGCTGCAGTCGCGAGTGGACCAGGCGATAGAACTCGCGGCTGTACAAGCTGGAGGCGCCCGCGAACCAGACGCTGGACAGCTCCATGCCGATCATGTCGTACCGCTCGGTGGTGAGCAGCAGGAAGTTCCGCCCGTCGGCCAGGTGCAGCTTCACTCGCGGGTCGTCGAGCGAGTTCTTGTTGATGCTGCCGAAGTGCTGCTTGGCGGCCCGCGCGATGGCCGGCGAGATTTCGACGATGTCGATGTTCTGCCACGGGTAAGCGGCGATGGTCCCGAGGGTGGTGCCCGTGCCAAGGCCGATCACCGCGGTCCGGCGGAAGTCCGTCACGAACAGCGACGGGTAATGGGCGAAGAACCGCTGAGCGTGCATCTCCCAGCCGTTGTTCCCCTGGAACTTGCCGTTGGTGTAGAGCGTGAGCACGTCCTTGCGGCGCACCACGGTGGTGACGCCGCCGTGTACGTCCTCTTCCATCGACACGATCGCATCCGGCGGATCGTCGGTGACGAAGTACACGTTGGAGCCGCTGGTCAGCCGGCTCAGATCCCAGCGCGGCGCGAGCCCGACGGCGGCGACGCCGACCGCGGCCGTCGCCCAGACGACGGCTCTCCCGCGGGAGGCGCGACTGAGCACCGTGGCGACCCCGAGCAGGCCGAAGACGACCGCGCTGGCGCCGAGCACGCGCTGCGAGCCCAGCGCCGGCAGCACCCAGTAGCCCGTGACCAGCGAACCGGTGACCGCGCCGACGGTATTGACCGCGGTGAGCCGCCCCACCAGCCGACCTACGCCCGCGTAGCGCGCGACGCGAGTGAGCAAGAGCGGGAAGGTGAGCCCCATCAGCGAGGCCGGAAGGCACAACATCGCGAACGCCACCAGCCCGCGGACGGCCTCGCGCCCTTCGAAGGTGTGAACGTGCTCGCCCATGCGGGTGAAGACCAGCGGCAAGCGGTCCCAGAAGGGCAGCGAGATCGCGAGCAGCGCACCGGTGAGCGCCAGGCTGGCCGGGAGCGCGGCGTCGCCGAACCGGCGCTCGAGGGCCGGCGCCCGCGACGCGCCCACGAACAAACAGCTGAGGAACACCGCCAAGATCAGGCCGAAGGCATAGGCACTGTTGCCGATGATCAACGCCAAGAGGTGGGTGAAGACCACCTCGGCCGAGAACACCAGGTAGCCCGAGGCGAAGGCCAGCGTGGTCAGCAAGAAGAGCTCGCGCGACGCCGGCTCCGCGTCGGGTTTCGCGTGCGGGACCGGGGCCGCCGGGGTCGCTGACGGCCCGGGCGTTTCGGCCAAGAGGGCGCCGCGGCGCCCGAGGACGATGGCCACGACTCCGATGCCGGCGCTGATCGCGGCGGCGACGCCCAGGGTGCGGGTGAGGCCGAGCGCCGGCAGCACGCTGTACGCGGCGAGCAGCGACCCCAGCGCCCCGCCGAGCGTGTTGGAGGCATACAAGACGCCCAGGCGGCGAGCGCGACGAGCAGCTTCGTCGGACGACGCCGCAGGGCCCTCGCCCAGCGCCCGCGACAAGAACGGCAGGGTCGCGCCCATGGCCGTCGTCGGGACGATCACCACCAGCATGGCCAGACACCACCGCGCGGCGCTCAGCACCACCAGCGAGCCCGGCGCGCTCTGCGCGATCTTCACGTAGAGCGGCGTCAGCGCTTGGAACGCAAAGGGGGCGAGGGCCACCGAGGCGGCGACGGCCAGCTCGAGCACGCCGTAGGCGATCAGCGGGTTCTTGATCCGACCCGAGAGCTTGCCTCCGAAGTGGGCGCCGATGGCCAGGCCCGCCATGAACGCGGCCAGGACGGCGCTGACGGCGTAGGCGGTCGAGCCCACCACATAGGTCAGGTATTTCGAGAAGCAGAGCTGATCGATCAGACCGGTGGCGCCCGACGCGACGAACAGCACGACCGGGACCCAAAATGGGATCGCCCTCGGCGCGACGCTGGCGCGCGAGAGACCGGAATCGACGGCGGGGGTGAGGGGGGTGGACAAATCGCGGGCACCATACAGGCTTTTCGGGCTAAATAGGCCACCCGCATGCAGCCTCTCCCGATCGGAGCCGCCCAGACCGAGCAAGCTCTGGCCCGCGCGGCCGACCGGCATCGGCGCTCGCCGCTCGCGCTCACCACCGTCCCCCGCGGCCTCGGCCCGTATCGCGGCTATGGGGAGGTGCTCGCTCAGCTGACCGACCTCGGGCGGCGGGGCGCCGCCGTGTCGGTCATCGGTCGCAGCGTCCGCGACGAACCGATCTTCGCGCTCAGCATCGGTCCGGCTTCGGCGCGCCGCACCAGCGCCATTCTGAGTGGCGTCCACCCTATGGAGTGGATCGGCGTCGAGACCCACTTCACCTTGCTCGAGCGCTTGGTCGAACGCCCGCCCACCGATCGGCGCATCGTGTCCGTAGTCGTCGCGAACCCCGACGGCGTGGTGCGAGTCGAAGACAACCTCCGCAAGGCCCGCCGCCGGTTCGTGCGCCACAACGCGCGCCGTGTGGATTTGAACCGCAATTTCCCGAGCTTCTGGGGTAAAGGCAGCCTGTCCCGCCTGCTGCTTCGGCCGGTCTTCTCGGCGGGCGCTGGCCCGGCGAGCGAGCCCGAGGTGCGAGCCATCATCAGCTGCTTCAAGGGGCAGATGGTGGACCGCGCCTTGTCGCTCCACAGCTTCGGCGGCGTCGTGCTCTACCCCTGGGGCAATCGCCTATTTCCCCCGCTCGATCGCAGCGAGCTCCGCCGTTGGGCGCGGCACGTCGCGCGCCGGGCCGATCCGCACCGGCCGTATCGTGCGACCCAGTGCTCGCACTGGGTCCCGGGGTTCACGGCGCCCGGGATGGAGCTGGATTGGTTCTACGACCAGCACGGCGCGTTGAGCCTGCTCGTCGAGTGCTCGCGCGGCGGTCTGGGGCTGCCGCGATTCGTCCCGGGCAAGCTGATCGAGCCGTTCGCCTGGTTCAACCCGCCGGCGCCCGAGCGCGTCGCCCCCCAGGTGGCACAGGCCGTCGAGCGCTTCGTCCGGGGTGCCGCGCGGCCGTCGGACTGAGCTAAGCTCGGGCCCATGGGAGCCTGGGACGTCGGCACCTTCGACAACGACACCGCCAGCGACTGGACGTACGAGCTCCACGGCTCCGAGGATCTGGCCCTGGTCGAGAGCGCGATCGAAGCGGTGCTGATCACCGCCTCGGACTATCTGGACGCCGACGAGGCGTGCGAGGCCCTGGCCGCCTGCGAGGTGCTGGCGCGACTACGCGGGCGCTGGGGCGATCGCACGCCGCACACCGAAGCGGTGGACGCCTGGGTCGAAGCGCATCCGATGAGCCCTCCCGAAGAGCTGCTCGCGCGCGCCGTCGAGGCGATCGATCGGATCGTGGCGGAGGCCTCGGAGCTCCGCGAGCTGTGGGACGAGAGCGACGAGGGCGACCAGTGGCGCGCCACGGTGGCGGAGCTCCGCGCGCGTCTCGCGTGAGGCAGCGCTAGTCGCTGCGACCGGCGTCCGCCGCCCCCGGCACGTCCTGGCAGCAGCGGAAGCCCACTTCGTAGCCCTGGTAGGTCTCGCCGTGGCTCATGGTGATGGCGCGGCAGCGGTTGCGCACCGGTCCCCACCAGCCGCCCTTGATGCCGGAGCGGTGCGGCGGGTTCTTCCAGGGTTGGCTGACCCACTCGTTCGCGTTGCCGTTCAGATCGTAGATCCCGAAGGGCGAGACGCACTCCGGGTGCGAACCGATGGGCTCGCGGCCGTCGACCCGCGCGTACTCGGCCGCGCAGGCGGGGTTCGCCAGGCACTGCTCGTACGGCAAGAGGTGCTTCTGCGGCGTGAGATAGGGCTTGTCGATGTTGCACTTCGTCGCGTCGCGCTCGTAGCCGTAGGTGTACGGCAGCATCTTCTCGCCCTCGCAGGCGAAGGTGAACTCGCTCTCGGTGCACAGGCGCTTGCCGTGGGACTCGCAGACCCGCGCCGCGTCCGTCCAGCTCACCAGCGTCATCGGCTTCTCGCCGACCTTGCCGGGGTACTCGTAGCGATCCATGCAGAAGCGCATCTTGCGCGGCTCGGGAGCGGTGCTCGTGCACTTCGAGGCTTCGAACTTGGCGCAGCGGTTCTCGTCGGCGCCGCCGTCGCCCGAGCTCAGCTGCTCGAGGCAACGCTGCTCCACCGCGCGACAGTGGTCGCCCTCGACCAGCGCCATGCCCTCGGGACAGGCGGGCGCCGCGGGCGCGGCCTGGGCCGCCTCGGGCTTCGCGGCGGCGGGTGGAGGGGCCTTCTTGTGCCTCGCCGGTTTCGCCTTGAGCGGGACGGTCTTGGCAGCGGGAGGGGGGCTGCCGTCGTCGGTGGCCGCGCAGCCGAAGCACGCGAAGAATCCCAGCACTATCGGCCTGAGGCGAAGCATCCCGACCGAAGCTAGTCAGCGAGGCCAAGTTGGCCGAGTTTTCGGCGAGTCAGGAGTACAGTCGGCAGCGTGCTGCGCTTCGCGACCGCCCTGCTCCTGGCCGCCTGCAGCGTGCCCAAGCCCCCGCCGGGGCCGAGCTCGCCGGGGCCCAGCTCGCCTGCGCCCAGCTCGATCTCGGCTCCGTCGGCCGGCGCGGTGGCGGCTCTGCCACCCGCGACCCCCGCGCCGCCTCCGCAGATCGACCCCGACGGCAACGACGAGAGCGCCGTGCCAGCGGTCACGCTGCCCGAGCGCCCCCGCTTCACCAAGGTCGGGCGCCACTGGTCGGCGTTGCATCGGATCTGCGACTTCACCGAGCAGGGAGGCGTGCTCTACATGTCCCACGCCACCGCTCCCCTCGGCTACACCGGCGCGACCCTCACGCGCTACGATCCCAAGCAGAAGGATCCGTTCGCGCTGGTGTTCGACTGGAACCGGACCGGCGAGCCGGAGACCGGCGGCGCGGGTGGGCAGGGCTTCCTGCGCATCCGCCAGATCGACGGGCGCCTCTTCGTGCCCGACGCCGATCCGCCGTACCTGGGCCTCGGCGTTGGGTTCGGCGTGGAGGGCTACGTTTTCGCCAGCGACGCGGGGGGAAGTTTCGCGCGTGTCGGCCGTCCGGGCCATCGCCCACCGCGCGGCACGATCGTCTTGCCGGGCGCGATCCACGTGTTCGACGTGATCCGCTTCCGGAGCTCGCTGTACGCCTCGAGCGGCGCGGTGATCCCCCCCAAGGCCACGGCGTCGCGCTCTCCGGGAGTGCTCTTCGTGGAGGGCAAGAAGCCCGACCGCTGGGACGTCGCCTACGCCTACGACGGCGCGCCGGGCGAGGCCGCCGTGCGCCTCGGCTACATGACGCGGTTCAAAGACCGCCTGTACGTCGCCGTGAGCCCGCTCCAGGGCATCGATCGCCACGACTACGTGGTGCTCGCTCCGCCCAAGGACGCGACCGAGATCTCGGCTCAGCACGCCCGCGCCGTGCAGGTCACGGGCTCGGGCGGTGCGCACACCCTCCGCTGGTACGCGGACCGCGGCCGCCTGTATTGGGTCACCATCGGCGCCGACGGTGGCGAGCTGCGCGTCACCTCCGACGGCGATCGTTGGGAGCGTGTCCCGCTGCCGGCAGAGGCGGGTCGGCCCACCGACGTGCTGCGGGTCGGCGAGCGCCTGCTGGTCATGGCCGAGCGCGCGCTGGTCGAGATCGGCGCGGCAGGGCCATCGGTCTTGGCCCAGGTCGACGAGAAGAAGACCCCCTTCGCCCTGGACGACGGCTACTGCGCGGCCCCCCTGACGGTCTTCGACGGGCGCATTTTCGTGGGCGATCAGCGTCGCGGGGCGCTCTGGACCCTCGAGGCCACACCTTGATTGTCGAGCCCCCGGGTTTTTGCTAAAGGAGGCGACCTCCTTGGTCCCCATCGTCTAGCCCGGCCCAGGACACGGCCCTTTCAAGGCTGTAACACGGGTTCGAATCCCGTTGGGGACGCCATCCTTCAACTCCGCGCATTTTCACCACTACGTCGAACGGTTTTCTGAACTCAAAACGCACGCTTCGCCCATCGAGACGCGGGTTACAAACCAGCCGTTCCAGAAACTCGCGCTGCTCCGCGGGAGATCGCGCTTCGAGTAGCGATCTCGCGCTCTTGGCGAGTTCCAAAACGCTCTCGGCCGTTTCCAGGTACCCCGCGTCGATCTCGCCATCGGCCTCGCGGAGCCTCTCGAACCGATCTTGCTTCTCGGCCCGCAGCCGCGCGAGCTGCCGGTCGTAGGTGTCCCGATCGATCTCGGCGGTGTCGAAACGATCGAACAGCCGGTCTTCCTTTTCTTCGAGCGAGCGGATCTCGGCGCGATACACCTCCGCTGACCTGGCCTTCGCAACCATCGCCGCCTTGTGCGACTCGTTGAGCCCGCGTGCCACGGCCTCGGCAAAATCGGTCGTGATCTGGATCGCGTCCGCGGCGCTGAGCATCTGACCGAGGATCTGTCGTTCGAGCACGTTCACCTGGGGCTCGCCCCTGCCGCGGTGCACGCGCCGGCCATCCGCGCAGCGGTAGTACGGGTACACGACTCCGTTCGGCTTGGTCTTGGGGGAGTAGGTGATCTTGCAGCCGCAAGCCGGCTCCGCGCACGTGAGTGACAGCGGCCCTTGGGCAAAGAGCCCATCGTGCCTCAGCTTGCGGTACAGCGTCCGCTCCCCAAACGACGCACGGAGGCGCTCCCACTCTTCCGCGCTGAAGATCGGCTCGTGCTTCGCCTCGTACCAAGTGCCGCGCCACACGAACTGGCTCTTGAAACCGTCGTGGGGGTTCGGGATGGCCGCGTAGAAGGAGTTCTTGAGGCGCGCGTCGATGATCGAGCAGTGGTACCTCGGGATGAGCCGTGCCGGCACCAGCCCCTCTTCGAGACAGGTTTCCCGAATGCGGCCGAGGCTGAAGCCCCGCAGGTGCAACTCCATCTCGCGGCGCGCGAGCCGGCGGCCTTCCGGCGTCGGCCCCATCACGGTGCTGCCGCGTCGCTTGGGCCGCCCGTCTTCGTCGAGCACGGGTTGCTGCCAGTAGAACCAGGGCGGCTTGCTCGGATACCACCCATTCCGGCAGCGCTGTTCCATCCCATCGATCGTCTTTCGCCGCCGGAGCCGGTTGTCCTGCTTCGCCTGCGCGACGTTGATGTCGAACATGAAGAACTCGGAGTCGTCGCTCTGCGCGTGGAGCACCGTACGCCCCGAAGCGATGTGGAGCGTGATCTCGTCATCACGGATCATCTCTTCCAGCAGCTCCGCGTCGGTGAAGTTCCGCGTGATGCGATCCCAGAAAGAGAACACCAAGTGTTTGATGTTCTGCCTCCGGGCTTCGGCAATGGCCGCGTGGAATTCGGCGCGCAGCGCGGACTTCTTGGCGCTTTCCTGAAACGGCCTCGCCGCCACGACCTCCAAACCGGCACCGCGCGCGTACTCGGTTGCCGCCAGCTCCTGCGCGTCGAGCGACACGCCGTCCTTCTGCTTCTTGTCGCTGATCCGACAGATCAGCATCGCGCGCCCGTTCTTGGCGTCCCACCATGCGGGCTTCGACTCACTACGCCGGTGGCCGCCGATCATCGTTGCCCTTCGTCGCGCCAAGCGCGGAGCATGCTGAAGACCTCCACCACCGCCTTCATGTCGTCGGGCGCGAGCACGAGGCGTTCGGCGTTCGTGTTGGTCGCGCGGTGGAACTTCAAGCGGACGTAGCTGAAGCCGTACGGCGTTGGCCTCGTCTCCAGCAGTGCGGCTCCGCGGGGCATCGCGATCGTCTGCCTCGCGCCAAGCTCCGAGTCAAGCAATCGAGACCAGAAAATTCTCGTCGCCCAAGCGTCGCGTCGCCCTCGGTTTCCATGTCGCGTCAGCTCGTCGCGCTCGGGCGATCGGCACCAGGAAACGGAACCAGCTTCAACGGCACGACCGCCTTGGCGAGCATGACGCAATGCATCCATGTGAAGAGCGCCCAGGGAACGCCGGATCGGCATCTTTTGTGGCGTTTGGGCCACTTCGGACTTGACGCCCACGAGTTCGAAACGCAGCTCTGGAAGTCCGTCGTTAGGAAGAGCTTCCGACTTTCCGGTGTCAGCGCGTGCGACAGGAAAGGGATCCGGATATCGAACGCGACGGAGTAATTCGAGTTCGACGCGCGACGCGAGAATTGATCCTGGGAGATCGAAAGTCCGGGAATCGAAAGCGCTCGCTACGATGAGCGCTCGCTACGATGAGCGCTCGCTACGATGAGCGAGCGAGTAGGAACTCGGCGATCGTTTTCTGGCGCGTGATCGTCAGCGACTCTCGGGTTGATCGAGCTTGCGCGGCAGTGACAGGGAGCTACCTTGGTTGTTGCGCCGCCGGTGCCCAGCACGAAGTCGGCGCACAGGAGTCACAATGACTACCCAGAAGCGCAAGCCTGCGGTCGCAGCAGGTACACCGATCCTGGCGCTGCCCAAGGAATTCGTGATCTACTGGCTGGGACGTGGGATTGGCGAGGCGAGAGAGATGTTTCCCGCTTGGCCGGGAAGCACCGAGGAGCTGATCGCGGAGCTAGAGGCCCAACCCGGAGAGATCCTCGTGCCGGACGTCGGGCTGTTCACGCGCGCCGAGTACGAGGAGTTCGTCCGCGAGCCGGAAGCTGCGGACCATACCCTCGGGACGTCGCAGTCGGGAGCCCCGGAGCTGGCAAACACCAGCCCGCTAGACGGCCCGACTGCGCTAGGAGATGAGGCAATGGACGGGGCTAGCGCGGCCGATGGGCTGCTCCCGCCAGCGCCGAGGTCAGCTCCGACGCGGGCCGAGCGTACCGCCGCGCTGGTGCGCAAGAGGGCGGAGCACGCCGGCAAGATGCTCGCGCAGGCCGAGCGACGATTGAAGCTAGCCAAGACCATCCACAAGAGGTGGGCGGAGAAGGTGCGGTATTACGAGCGCAGAGCGGGCAAGGCGAGCTGAGACTGGCGATTCCTTCTCTGAAAGGTTCGCATCCCAATCCCGCGTCGGGCTAACAGCGACCCGGCCACCACACCATCGCGCGCGAAGCCGGACTCAGCCAATGCGACGAAAGCCCGAAGCGCTGTCCAGTGCCCTGTCGAAGGAGGCCACGTCTCCGATTGCACCCGCCCGTTGCAGAACCACGAGCAGCGCGTCATTGAAGTTCAGCGCGCCGGCCGAAGTTTCGACGACGTCCATGATCGCGCTGAAGCGGTTACCGATGTCGCCACTCACCGGGGCAATCTGTCCGGCCTCATGCCATCGGCGCACGACCGAGATCGCGTTCAAGAGGTCGGTGGACTTGGCGCGTCGCTCTTGAGCACGCCGGCAGATAACCGACACCGCTTCGGCCACGAACACGTCGAGGAGCAACGCAACATGGCCATCGCGCTTCAACCCCTCGACGAGGTCGGTGGCGCGAGCGCTGTGGACATCCGCCTTGTCGAGCCAACCCACGATGATGTTGGCGTCGAGCACGACTTCAGCCATCGTAGAGCGCCCTGCAATCCTCCACGGCGTCGCCCCCGAAACTCACGACGCCGCGGGCTGCTTCCAGAAGCTCCCAGCTGACGGCCTTGTACCGCCGGCTGGATTCGGCGGCCCGCACCACGAGGTCTCGCTCGGCCGGCTGAAGCTTGGCGAGCGCCTCCACCAAGGGCTTGAGCGCCTCGGGGACGACCACCGGCTCGGGCGTGGGCTTGGACTGGGCCATCTCGGGTTCATGATACCACCCAGGGGCGCGAACGCAGCCCTTCACTCACCCGCTCGAAGAGCCGTCGGGCAGGTCATCGATTGGGACACAACCTCCATCACTCGACGTGAACCCGCACGAGTTGTCGGGCAGGCAGCACGAGTTGCTCTTCGAGTCCGGCGGGGTCGGGCACTCGACGCCGCCACAGGTGCACGACTCGAACTCGTGGTGGATCAGCACCGAGCCTGGCGGAAGGCAGATGCCGCAATGCGGGTCGGCGCAGTACTCGGTCGGAGCGCAAAGAACGTTTCCACACTCCGGCCCTTCTTGCTCGGTCTCGCCGCCGCAGGTTTGGGAGAAGAGGGTCATCGCGATGAGTGCGGCTCGCTTTGCTCCACGCTCGCCACGTCTGCCCATCTCCTCATTCTGAAGCGCTCCGATCGGCACCGCAACAGCTGCCGTTGTCGCGTCTCTACTTGATCTGCGGCACGTGCGGCATCCCAAGCACCTTCTGAAACGCCTCGGTCATCAGTCGTCGCAGCTCGGCCTCATGAGCGCGGCGAACAAGAAAGCTGTCGTGCATCACCAAGACGGGCATGCTGGCAACCAAGCATCGGGCCATCACCTTCGCCGCAATGTCGGAGTCCAAGCGCTGAAGGTCGAGCCCCACGCCGGTGAATAGCTGGCGCTCGAACTCGGGGTACAGCGTGGGCATGGCCTCGATGTATTGACGGGCCGTGCGCTCGGGCTCCTGGTGATCTGACTCTCGAAGCGAACGCGCCACGGCATGACTCGCGCTCGCTGGACTCGACGCATTCAGCGCCACGTTGAACGCGAGCTTCAGGACGCCGCGCTCGAACCCGTCCTTGGCGTAGGCGTCCTCGGGCGGCTCAAGTCCGGCGCGCAAGTAGAGCATCGTGGGGTGCACGGAGCAGAAGTCCAACTCGACCACCGGTTGGCCATCGATCGTCATCTTCGCGCGCTCGTCGCCTGGAAGTTGCTGGTACGAAGCTCGGTAGAACCTGCCTCCTTTTTCGAAGCTGCCCTGGCTGAAGATCCTGGCCAAGTGCGTCGAGTGTCTTTGGCCGGCCGCATCGACGACCCGATGCTGGGCCATGAAAGCGTTGTACCGGCGCAGCTCGTCTCGCATGCGCTTGGTCTCGTCCGTGTCCGTGTGGTCGATGCCGGCCGCCACTCGTGCTGCGCGCTTCTCGTTCCAGAGCTTCTCGGCGCGCAAGATGATCGGCTCGGCGAAGACGGCCGTGGCCTCGATGCGGGCAAGCTTGCTCTGAAGAAAGGGCAATGCGTGAGCCGATGGCGCATGGCCGGCGCTCGCTTTGGTCTCGCCGATGTACTTTCCGCGCATTCGCCATAGGGGGCTCAAGATGTGATGGCGGCCGAAACGCTGGTACCGACTGGGGGCATAGGCATCAGCGGCACGGCGGAAGAGGAGCGGCTCCTGGCCGGCCTGCTGGAGGTTGGCCAGGAGCATCTCGACGGCGTCAGCATGATCGTCGCCGAGACGAAGCTCGGAGGCGATGCGTTGGGCGAGAGAGCGAAGGGCGGGGTTCTCCAAGTTCGAGTCGAGCCATGGCATCGGTGCTCCTTCAGTTCACCAAGGGCTTGACCGGCTCTTGGTTCTCCGCATCGGCAGCGTCGGCATCGAACTCGCGCTCACGAATTGAGTACCACCGGCCTTGGCGGTCTTCTGCGCGCTTGATGCCCAAGACCTTCAGGCGCTCGGCGAACTTGCGGGCCGACACTGAGCGGTAGCCGTTGCGGCGGCAGTACCGTGTGTACTCGTCGTACGCCTCGCCCGCTCGCATGTAGCCGAGCTTCTTCGCGGAGATGCCATTCGGTCGATCGGCAATAGGCACCATCTCCTCGTCGATGAAGCTGGCTACGCTGTCGGGGCCCTTCTTCCAAGTGTCCTTGATCTTGTCGGAGCTTGGCGGAACGGTGTACGAGGCGCGCTGCATCAGCCTCTGAGCGCCGACGAGCATCCAGTTGATGATGCCGGCCCTCTCCTCCTTTAAGATCGATTCGGCCAGCCCACGAACCATCTCGTGCTCGGCGAAGATGCGATTGAAGGAGACGACCACGAACCTTCGCCAGAGGCCATGGGATTGGTCGGTGACGGCAGGAAGATCGTTGGCGGCGAAAAGCTGTCCAGCAATCGGGCGGAAGGTGAACGGCTGCTCTCGGATGAAACGAGCCTGCACTTCGTCACCGCTGATGATGGCCTTGATCATCTCCGAGGCCATCAGCTCCCGGTCGGGCAGCTCGTTCACGGCGTTGATGCGGATCCCCGGCAAGAGCGAGCGGTTGTACTCGTGCCCCCAAGCGTGAGGCGGAATCGATGCTCTCCACTCAGGCGGGAAGACGCCAGTCTCGATGTCGAGGAGTGTGCTCTTGCCGTTCGCGCCAGAGCCGAGCAAGACGACGGCGAGCTGATACTTAGCCGCGACGCCTAGCAAGCAAGCGCCGGCATGTTCTTGGAGGAGCGAGATCTTCTCGGCGGCGTCGGCATCGTCTCGGAAAACGTCCCGGAGGAACGTACCGAAACCTGGTGCCGCTGCTGACGGGTTGTACGCGAAGCCCAGGCGCATCGTCGCTCGGTTCTTCGGCGAATGCGTCCTCAGCTCCGAACCTTCTGCCGTCGCCAGCAAGAAGCCGTTGCTGAACGCGATGCCGGCCGACGCATGCTCGAAGAAGTCCGGTGAGCTGAGCTTCTCGTTCAAGGTCTTGACGATGCCGCTGACGTCGCTGTGCTTGAGCTTCAGAGGGTGTGGCCCTTTCTGACCGGCGACGAGCTTGCCCGAGTAGGATTGGACGCGCTGGGACAGCTCTTCTCGGCGCATCTTGATCCAGGTGCCCAGTCGCTCGTCGTACGCCCACAGCGAGCCGAGATCGAACACGGGCGCGGTGCCGAATTCTTCCGTCAGCTCTTGCGCGAGGGTGCTGGCCACTTCGACGTGATCACCGACCCAGAAATCGATCTTCTTCTCTTGGGGCTCGTCGCTCTTGGCTGGTTGCGGGATGGATGGCGTGTTGGGTTTCTCTTCGTGTTGCTCATGCATGTCTGCTCCGGTTGGATTGTTGTTGTTGTCGCTGGGGTCATCTCGGTTCTGCCTCGATGCCCATCGTCTTGAGGCCAATCTCGATCGCGCGTCGGATGATGGTCGGGTGAGAGCCCGGAAACCCGGCCTGCTCGCAGTGCTGCTTTACCGCGTCGATCCACTCGGGCGGCATGCGCAAGCCCACGAACGTCATGCGCTCGGGCTTTGCTGGCGTGCTCGGCTTGCTGATCTTGTTGGTCTTCGGCTTCGTCATCTGTCTCCTCGATCTCGGTCTCGCTATTACCTATATCGGGGCATTCGTAGATTGCTGGACGCGGCTGAAAAAAAAGTTGCGGGGGCCGGCTCACGACTACCGACCCCCGCTCAGGAGCAGAAATGAACGCCACGACACGTTCCTTCTCCCTATATGTCAGCCTATTCAGCGATTGGCGGCGGCTCGGCCCGAATTCTTCTCGCGCTGCCCAACACGGTGGAGGGTGTGGAGGGTCAAGGCGGCATCGATCTCCTACGCGATGACCGGCCCGGTGGAGTTGGTGGAGGGTGTGGAGCTTCTCGCCGGCATCGATCTCGTAGAAGACGGCGGCCAAGGGGTGACGGTGGAGGGTGTGGAGCTTCCCGCCGGCATCAGTTCGCTACGCGCTCACCGATGCCGACCCGAGGTGGAGGGTGTGGAGGGTTGTCACGGCATCGATCTGCTAAACGCAGACTCTGCCGTGATCATGCGCCCAAAGATCAGATAGAGGAGAGCCGCTACGCAGGTATCTATCGCGCCCATTGCCCTGGAAACCCTCCACACCCTCCACCACCTCTGCGTCATCATCGGAACCGATACCCGCGCAACCCTCCACAAGCTCCACCGCCTCCACCGCCTCCACCGACCTCCCCACGCCCGCAATGCCCACGGCCGGCAACCGTCCTCCGTGGTACCCTGACGCTCGATGCGGGGTCTTCGCGCAGCGCTCGTCCTCGGGCTGGCCATCGCGCTCGCCCGTTGCGGTTCGACCGAGAGCAAAGGGCCGCAGAGCCAGTCCGATTCTGGCCCGGACTCGGCGGACGCCGGCAGCGACGGTTGGGCGAGCCAGGATGCGCTGCCCGAAGATGACTCGAAGCTGGATGTCTCGGCCGAAGCGGATGCCGCCGCCGAAGCCGAGGCCGATGCGCCGACGGGCCCCACCGTGCTTGCCAGCGGCCAGCAAGGCCCTCACGCCATCGCTCTCGACGCAACCCATGTCTACTGGACGAACTCCACCGGCGGCTCCGTCATGAAGCTCGCCAAGAGCGGCGGAACGCCCGTGGCTCTGGCGACAGGGCAGCAGAAGCCGTGGGGTCTCGCCGTCGATGGCACCACGGTCTGGTTCACCGATTTGACGGCGGGAACGATCATGGCCGCACCCATCGCGGGCGGGGGAGCAAAGGAACACCACAGCTTCGGAGGCGAGCCTTGGGCACTGGCTCAAGCGGGCAATTCGATCTACTGGACTGAGCACGCGAGCGGTGACGTGGGCAGGTCACCCAAGGCGAGCGGAGCCATCGCCGCGGTATCGCACTACGACCTCGCTCACCCGGCCGGCATCGCGGTGGACGGGACGATGGTTTACTGGTCGAACGACGACGCTCCCGATGCCGGCGCGGTGATCCGGCTCGACTTCAGCGCGCCAAAGTCGTCTCCCTTGGCGCTCGGGCTCAATCACCCGGTCGCCCTTGCGCTCGACGCCACGAGCGTTTTCGTCGCCAACCAAGGCGATGGCACGATCATGGCCATCCCGAAGGCCGGCGGTGCTCCTGTGACGCATGCATTCGGCCAGGGCTCTCCCCGTGCCATCGCCGCGGATGCATCGCGGGTTTACTGGACGAGCTTCGACCAGGGCACGGTAATGGCGTTGGCGAAGACCGGCGGCAGCCCCACGGCGTTGGCGACGGCGCAGTCGAGCCCGGACGGCATCGCCGTGGACATCAGCGGAGCCTACTGGGTCAACTTCGGCGACGGCACGGTGATGTGGGCCGCGTTGCCTTGAGCGGAGAGGAGGAGGGGCGCAGTGCGAGTTCGGTCTGCAACGCTTCTTGGCTTCGTGGCGCTGGCTTGTGGCCCCAGCCCCATGGGATCGCCATCACCAGCGTCGCCAGTGCCAGCCAGCGACACCAGCAGAGGGCACCAGATCGAGACGGATGCAGGCACGTCACCACCGACCAACGCCGCTCCCACCTCGACACCGACCGCTCCCGCATCGCCGAGCCCAAGTGCATCGCCAACTTCTGCGCCGCCGGCCGCCAACTCGTCATCTCCGCCACCGCGACCGCCACCAACGCCCGCGAAGAGCTGCGAAGAGCAGTGCGAGAACGTGTGCGAGAGCGCGGAATGCTACACTGGCAGCTGCTGCGTGCCGCTGATGAACGACTGCTTGGAGGCGTGCAAGACGGGCGGGCCGAAGTAGCAAGTAGCCGGTGTTAAAAGCCCTTCGCTCTCGTCGCCCTCTCGTCGCCCAACATCACGCCACAGCCTCTTTCGGCTCTCGTCGCGCGCTCGAACGATCGAGAGCGACGCGATGTTCGTCGCCTTGCCCATCACATGACACGAAGCCGTCGAGTTTCCAGAAAGGTTTTCGACCGAGATCCGCCGATCGCTGACAGGCCCATGGGTACGACAGCCCTTGCGCGCGAGCCGGCTTGCCAACGGTCGTTCTTGCGCTACTGGTCGCGCCAGCATGGACTCGGCGGAGAAGAACGAGATTCTGGAGCACCTCCCTTACGCTCTGACCCACATCGACGGTGCCATCTGGGCTTGCGAGTTCATCGCGGCGAATCCACCCGCACCGATGAGCGTTGACTTGGCCGGAGCACTACTGGGCGAACACGCCAGCTTCTTGCCCTTGACGAACGCGCTCGCCGAAACCGGTCTTGTGTGCAATCGCAAGGTGGTCGAGTTTCTCGGCATCAAGCTCAGGCGAAACGAAGATGTGCTCTACGCCGTTGAGAAAGACCGTGAGGGTGACGACGCCGGCATCGAGCAGATCGACGGCACTCGCCTGACCGTCGATGAGTACCTCGGCTTCGGCCAAGGCGCGCCAGAAGTCGTCCGCTCTGCATGCGTCCACGCTCTGCGCTCGGCCAGCAAAGGTGTCGCCCACTTCACCAACACGCCCCACTTCAAGGCAGAACTGGAGCCCACGCTGATCTCCCTGCGCACTACGCTCGCCGCCGTCGAAGAATGCGCCTATCGAAAGCTGAGGCGCAAAGTCCCCGTGTACAGGGTCTGGTCGCGATGGCCCATCCGACCGGTGACCGCCGTCGAAACGCTGGCCCCGCGCCAGATGTGATACCGCCAAGTTCATGAACGACCCCCACGTCGTCGCGCTCCACTACCGGATGTGCGTTCGCGACTCCGTCATCTTCGAGTCGCCGCCCCCGCTCCTCCACGAAGCGGGCCCGTTCACGCTCCACCTGGACAGTGGGCGGCTCAGGGTCACGATGCAGGAGCACTTCAGCAACGAGCAGGCCGCGCGGGAAGAGGTCGATCCGTTCCTCGATACCTGGGTTCTGCACGCCGCGCTCAAGGCTCACCGGCGGGACTTCTGGTTCGAATTCGAGCATGCGGAAGTAGTCGATCGGGCACCGCCACCTGAGCCTCCCGGCGTCGTCGGCGCGGGCACGGCGCTGATGGCGCGGTTCGATCTGCACGCAACGGGTACGGTTTCCACGCCGCTGCGATCCTATCCAGCACCACCGGAGCGCTTCTGCCGCACACCCCTGGTCGAGGCCCTTTTCCACCTATACCAGTCATCGACGAATGAGCGGCGCTTCGCTGCCGCTGCGGGCTACTTCGCGCTCACTGCGATCAAAGCGAGGGTGCGAGAACCCCACTGGCCGAGGGGAATTGAGCGGGCCGATCGAGTCGCCGATGCGTTCAACATCGACCGCACCATCCTGCACACCTTTTTCGTCCTCACGACGGAGAAGGGCGATCTGATGACGGGGCGAAAGGTGACCGACAAGGCTGAACTGGAACAGCCGCGACCCCCGCACACCGGGCCCGAGCTGCTGTGGCTCTGCGAGGCCATCAGGCTGCTCGCGCTCCGACTGGGCGAATGGGAAGCAGACCCCAACGGGCTCTCTCCGTTGACCATGGCCCACCTGCCGTCGCTCACGTAACTTGGTCGCCGAGATGGGAGCCGCCCGAGGGACGCCCCAAGTAGCAGACCGAGCGCCGTCATTGCGCCCGCGTTCGAAGCTGGCGATCCTCTCGGGATGCTCCGACTCAGGAAGGACGTTGCCGGGAACGCGGGGGTCTTGTTCGTTGCGGCGGAGCTTTCGCGACGAGGACTGAACGCGCTCCCCACGATCCGAAACAGTATCCGGAGCACGGACCCCGTTCTTGAGGGGCAGTTCGGCTGAAGCGATACTCGCGGCGTGACGGAACGCGCGACTTCAGTCCGGCAGCGGCTGCTCGGCCGCGTCGGGCGCAGGGGGCGGCACGGTGACGTGGCCGAGCTCGGCGTCGAGCTCTTTGGGCAACAGTCGCTGTCGCGTTCCTGCCCAGTAGGCGGGAGCAAGCTCGAGGTAGCGGTCGCGGGGCCAGTACGGCATGACGCGGATGATCTCGGCGAGGTAACGGTCG
>JACPVJ010000097.1 GCA_016191785.1 Myxococcales bacterium
GGCACCGCTACCAGCGACAAGAGCTCCGGGTGAATCGAGACGCGTGGGAATACGCGAGGAGACTTCGACTTCTACCCGGCGGCAAGGCGCCGTGGTCTTGCCGGCGCTGCACAACAGCGCGCCAAAGTGCGGCTGTATAACTGTCATTCTACCTTGGGCCTTTCCGTTTTGGAGGTGGCTGGGCGAGTGCCGGACGCCCCATGTATTTCCCGGGATCCGCCTGGGGTGGGGTGGGGGCAATCCGATTGGGCGAGGCCGTGTAGCTGGATAATTGGTGTTGGGGCGGGGGGACGGCGGCGGCGAGGTGGTCGAGCGGGCTCTGGACGCCACGGCCCCCACGGTTCAGGACGTGGGTGTAGATCATCGTGGTGTTGACGTCGTTGTGGCCCAAGAGCTCCTGGATAGTGCGGATGTCGTACCCGGCCTCGAGCAGGTGGGTCGCGAACGAGTGGCGAAGGGTGTGGCACGAAACGTGTTTGGCCAGGCCTGCGTCGAGGGCGGCGCGGCGGACCGCGCGCTGGAGCACGGTCTGATGGGTGTGGTGCCGGCGGCGCTCGCCGGTGACGCGGTCGGTGTAGTGCCGATCGGCGGCGAAGAGCCATTGCCAGCCCCAGTCGACCGGGGCCTCGGGGTACTTGCGAGCGAGTGCTTCGGGCAACTCGACGCGGCCGAGCCCCGCGCGCAGGTCGGCCTGATGCTGGGACCAGCGGGCGGCGAGATGTTCCGTGAGTGGTACGACCAGAGCCAGAGGTAGCATCGTGACGCGGTCCTTCTTTCCCTTCCCGCGGCGGATGACGATCTCGCGGCGCGCGACGTCGACGTCCTTGACCCGTAGGCTGGCGCACTCGGTGAGACGCAATCCGCCTCCGTAGAGGAGCGACGCCATCAGCCACAGCGCACTGTGCAGGTGACTCAGAACCGCTGCGACCTCGGCCCGCGACAGGACCGTGGGTAAGTGAACGGGACGTCTCGCGCGCACGACCTCGTCGAAGGCCCGGAGGTCTCGACCGATCACTTCTCGATAGAGAAAGAGCAAGGCGGCGGCGGCTTGGTTCTGGGTCGACGCGCTGACTCGGCCCTCGGTGGCGAGGTGCGACAGGAAGTCGGAGACGTGCTGCTCGCCGAGCTCGGCGGGGTGACGGCGATCGTGAAAGAGAATGAAGCGCCGAGTCCAACCGCAGTACGCCTTCTCCGTTCGCGGGCTCATGCCGCGCGCGCGCAGCGCAGCGCGAACCTGGTCGAGCAGGCGTGGGCGCTGTTGGCGGGCCTGGGCGTTGGGGGATTCGTCGGGCACGGCCGCGCGCTTGCAGTCCGCGTGCCAGTCTGGGACGGCGATTTTCCCCGAGGCGCGGGCTGCCCGCGGTGGCGATGGTCAGGCGTCGCGGCGGCGATGGCCAGTCGTCGCGGTGGCGATGGCCAGGCGTCGCGGTGGCGATGGCCAGGCGTCGCGGTGGCGATGGCCAGCCGTCGCGGTGGCGGCGGTCGACCTCAGGCTAGGGGTGCGGGTGCGCGGCTGGCCTCAGCGCCCCGCTCAGGCGGCCTTCGCGCCCGCGGTCGTGCGCAGCTCGCCCAAGATCGCGTCGACGGTCTTCTTTGCGTCGCCGAAGAGCATGCGGGTGTTCTCCTTGAAGAACAGCGGATTTTCGACGCCGGCGTAGCCGCTCGCCATGCTGCGCTTCATCACCACACAGGCCTTGGCTTTCCAGACCTCGAGCACGGGCATGCCGTAGATGGGGCTGGACGTGTCGTCCAGGGCGCCGGGGTTCACGATGTCGTTGGCGCCGATCACCAGCACCGCGTCGGTCTCGGGGAAGTCCTCGTTGACCTCGTCCATCTCGAGCACGATGTCGTAGGGGACCTTGGCCTCGGCGAGCAGCACGTTCATGTGACCCGGCAGGCGACCCGCGACCGGGTGGATGGCGAAGCGCACCTTCACGCCGCGCTCGCGCAGCAGCTTGGCGACCTCCCACAGTGGGTACTGTGCTTGAGCCACCGCCATCCCGTACCCGGGGACGACGACCACGCTCTTGGCGGTGGCGAGCAGGCCGGCGGTGTCGGCGGCGGTGATGCTGACCACCTCGCCCTGCGGCTCACCCGTGCCTCTGGCGGGTGCGGCGCCCTCTTCGGCGCCGAAGCCACCGAAGATCACGCTGACGATCGATCGGTTCATCGCCTTGCACATGATGTAGCTGAGGATCGCGCCGCTCGAGCCGACCAGCGCGCCCGTGATGATCAAGAGGTCATTGGCGAGCATGAAGCCCGCCGCTGCGGCGGCCCAGCCCGAATAGCTGTTGAGCATCGAGACCACGACCGGCATGTCGGCGCCGCCGATGGCCATGACCAGGTGGATCCCAAGCACGCCGGCGATGGCAGTCATGATCAACAGGGGCTGCAGGCCGCCGTGCTCTTGGGCGGACAAGAACTGCGCGCACAGCACCGCGGACGCGACGACCAGCGCCAGGTTGGCCAGGTGGCGCCCCGGCAGCAGAAGGGGCTTGCTGCGGATCAGACCCTGAAGCTTGCCGTAGGCCACGATCGAGCCGGTGAAGGTGATGGCGCCGATGAACACGCCCAGGAACACCTCGACCTCGTGGATCACCGCCTCGGCCGCGGCGAGATCGGCGGGCGGAGCGAGGAACGACGCGATGCCGACCAGGACCGCGGCTGCGCCGACGAAGCTGTGCAAGATGGCGACCAGCTGCGGCATGTTGGTCATGGCCACGCGGGCCGCGAGCACGGCGCCGATCAGCGCGCCGATGCCGATCGCGCCGGCGAGCACGCCGTAGCCCTTGACCGCGGGGTGCGCCGCGGTGGCGAGCAGCGCGATCACCATCCCGACGATCCCGAACACGTTGCCGCGCCCGGCGGACGCCTGTTTCGACAGGCCGCCCAGGCTGAGGATGAAGAGCACGCCAGCGACCAGATACGCGATGTTCTGAAGGCTCTGGGGCATCTGAGGCATGGCGGATCACCTCTGGAACATGCGCAGCATGCGCTGCGTGACCAGGAAGCCTCCCGAGATGTTGATGGTGGCGATCAGCACGGCGATGGCGCCCAGCAGCGTGACCGGCGCGGTGACCGGACCCGAGACCTGCAGCATGCCGCCGATCAAGATGATGCCGCTGATCGCATTGGTGACGCTCATCAGCGGAGTGTGCAGGGCAGGCGTCACGTTCCAGACCACCTGCCAACCGATGAAGCACGCCAGCACGAAGACCGTGAAGTGGGTCAGGAAGCTGGCCGGCGCGACCAGGCCGAGACCGACCAGGGCGGCGGCGATCACCGCCAGGGCGACCGCGCTGCCAGAGCCAGCGGGCTTGGGCTCGGGCTTCCGCGTCGTGTCGAGCTGTTTCTTGGCCTCCGGCGGCGGGACGGTGCTCGGCGGGTTCTTCGGCCGGCTCTTGATCTCGGGCTCGGGCTTCTTGGGCGGCGGCCACATCAGCTCGCCCTCGTGCAGCACCAGCGCGCCGCGGATCACCTCGTCGTCGAGATCGACGTGCCAGCTCTTGGCGCCGCCCATGTCGGCGAGCACGTGGGTGAGGTTGGTGCCGTACAGCTGGCTCGCGGTGGGGGCCAGACGGCTGGGCAGATCGACGTAGCCGATGACCGTCACGCCGCGGTGGACGATGACCTCGCCCGGACGGGTGAGCGCGCAGTTGCCGCCTGACTCGGCCGCCAGATCGACGATCACCGAGCCCGAGCGCATGCTCTCGACCATGGCCTGGGTGATCAGCACTGGCGCGGGCTTGCCTGGGACCAGCGCGGTGGTGACGATGATGTCCACGTCCTTCGCCTGGGCCGCGAACAGCGCCATCTCGGCTGCGATGAACTCGGGGCTCATCTCTTTGGCGTAGCCGCCCTCGCCCGTGCCGTCTTCGAGCAGCGTGACCTCGAGGAACTCGGCGCCCATGCTCTTGACCTGCTCTTTGACCGCTGGCCGGGTGTCGAACGCGCGCACGATGGCGCCCAGGCCGCGAGCCGCGCCGATGGCCGCCAGACCCGCGACGCCGGCGCCGATCACCATCACCTTGGCCGGCGGGACCTTGCCGGCAGCGGTGATCTGCCCGGTGAAGAACCGGCCGAAGAAGCTGGCCGCCTCGATCACCGCGCGATACCCGGCGATGTTCGCCATCGACGAGAGCGCGTCCATCTTCTGGGCGCGCGTGACGCGCGGCACCTGATCCATCGCCAAGAGCGTCGCCTTGCGGGCGGCGATGCGCTGGACCAGCTCTTTGTTCTTGGCGGGCCAGATGAAGCTCACCAGCGTCTGCTTCTCGCGGATCAGGTCGGCCTCGTGCTTACCGAGGTCGGGGTGCTCTTCCGGGGGTTGGACCTTGAGCACGATGTCGGCGCTCGCCCACAGCTCGGTTGGGCTCGCGATGATGGTCGCTCCGGCCTTCTGATAGTCCTCGTCCGAGAACGACGCCTTCTCGCCGGCGCCGGTCTCGATTGCGACTTCGAAGCCCAGCTTCTTCAGCCGGGCGGTGGATTCGGGGGTCGCGGCGACACGGCGCTCGCCGGGACGCACCTCTCTAGGGATGGCGACTAGCATCTCGGGCTCCACGCGCCTTGCGGCGCGGCCGGCGACGGATGGGCTCGCCGACATGGGCGGGGGGTCGTCCGGCCCGCCTTCCATAGCGCAAACCGACGGCGCGCATGCGAAGAACTTGAGGTCCGAGCACGACCGGACCCGTGGTGCGCAAATTCCGCGGGAAAGGCTGTGGTAGGGTATCCGCGGGTCGCCTTTGCGACCCATCGAGGGAGAAGACAGATGCTCGTTCGTGCTTGGCTCGTTTCGCTTTCCGCAGTGGGGCTGATGTTCGCGTGCGGCGACGATGACGGTGGCGGTGACTCGTCGACCGGTGGAACTGGCGGAAGTGGGACCGGCGGCGCGAGCACCGGCGGTGCCAGCGGTGGCGGTGGAACGGCGGGTGCGGCCGGCGGCAGCGGCGGCTCGGTCACCGGTGGAAGCGGCGGTGGGGACGCGACCAGCTGCGGCGACTTCGGCCAGACGGCAGACTGCAAGACCTGTCTCTCCGGCAAGTGCTGTTCGCAGGCGGGCGCCTGCGCCGGGAATGCGGATTGTGCCGCCTTCGTGACGTGTGCGCGGGCTTGCCCGGCGCCGACCGACACCGCGAGCGACTGCGTGAAGGCCTGCATCACCAATCACAACGCCGGTGGTGGCGTGTACAACCCCGCCCTCATCTGCATGCAGACCGAGTGCGGCACGCAGTGTTCCTACCTGTGACGCTTGGGCGCCTCGACGAGCGCGCGCGCCGGCACCACGCCTAGGTTCGATGCACACCCGTGCCGTCGTGGTCATTGCGCTGCTGGTGGCGTGGGCTGCCCCAGCACGCGCGCAGGGCCTTCGCGAAGACGCCGCGGGGCTCCTGGCCGACGTCGAGCGCATCGTCAGCGTCGAGCAGAGCTTGGGTTGGTTCGTCGATCGCCTGGCCTACGAAGAGGCGCTGCCAGCGATCTTGCAGTCGGTGTGCCGGGCGCCCCCCGCGGCGCGCGTCGAGGCGCGGGTCGAGCTCGCGCGGCGGAGCCGTGAGCTCGGCGGCTCGCGCGAGCTGTTCCTCCGCGCGGGGCGCGAGCTCGACGGCAAGACCAAAGCGGCGCTGTTCGTCGAGCGGCAGCTCGGCGCGCTGGACTATGCCGTGGCGCGAGCGGACGCGGACTGCCCGTTCTTCGTCGAGCCAGAGGCCGACTTCATCGGTCGCCAGACCGACCGCAATCGCTTCACGCTCAGCCTCGAGACCGGCGGCATGATCCAGATCCGTCGCACCGAGGGCGACTGGACGTTCGGCGGGGGCGGGACCGCCCGGATTTTGCCGGGGTACGGCTTCGGCGGCTCGATCACGGTGCTGGCGGGCGTCGAGTTCGGCGGCGGGGCGATGATCCGCCCGGGCGTGCAGCCCACGCAGCTTGCCATCAACTACTTTCCCGCGCTCCCCCTGGTGCTGCGGCTGCACGATGTGTCGTGGCACTACGATCTCGAGCTCGCGCCGGTCGCGCTGTTTCAGGCAGACGATCAAGACTTCAGCCATGGCGTCCGGATCGGCGGCGCGATCGGCGTGGCGGCGCTGCGCACTCGAGGCTTCTTGCCCTGGGCCGGGCTGGCGGTGGCGTGCGAGCGTTACTTCGAGAGCGGGGGTCGGGCCTCGGCAACGTTCTTGCGCGGCGGGCTGCGCGTCGGGTTGATGTGGGATCCGTGACGTGTCTAGCTTGCGCGGCAAGATGACCGAATACGCAGCCACCCTCGACAGCATTCGCGCCGCGCGCGAGACCATTGCCCCCTGGGTGCACCGCACGCCCATCTTCACCTGCGCGGCGCTCGACCGTCTGGCCAGCCGCAAGCTGTTCTTCAAGTGCGAGAACCTGCAGCACGTCGGGGCGTTCAAGTTTCGCGGCGCGCTGAACGCCGTGATGCGCCTGCCCGACGACGCGGCCCGGCGCGGCGTGGTCACCCACTCGAGCGGCAACCACGCGCAGGCGCTGGCCTTGGCTGCCAAGCTACGCGGCATCCCCGCGCACGTGGTCATGCCGACCACGTCTCCGCGGGTGAAGCGCGACGCGGTAGTCGGCTATGGGGGGCGCGTGATCCCGTGTGAGCCCACGCTGGCGGCCCGCGAGCGGGTCGCGCGGGAAGTGGCCGAGGACACTGGCGCCGTCATGATCCCTCCCTACGACCACCCCGACGTGATCGCTGGTCAGGGCACAGTCGCGCTCGAGGTCCTCGAGCAGATCCCCGAGGTCGAAGCCATCGTCGCGCCCATCGGCGGGGGCGGGCTGATCAGCGGGATCGCGCTGGCGGCGAAGGCGCAGGCTCCGGGCATCAGCGTGTTCGGCGCCGAGCCATCCGGCGCCGACGACGCGGCCCGCAGCAAGGCGGCACGCGAGCTCTTGCCGCAACACGATCCCAAGACCATCGCGGACGGGCTTCTGGCGGGGCTCGGTCGCCACACGTGGCCCGTGGTCCGCGATCACGTCGATCGCATCATCACCGTGTCCGACGACGAGATCGTGGCGGCCATGCGTCTGGTCTTCGAGCGCATGAAGCTGGTGATCGAGCCGAGTGGCGCGGTGTCGGTGGCTGCCGTGCTGTCCGACGCGTTCCGCTCGATGCCGGGCCTGGGTCGCGTGGCGGTGGTGCTCTCGGGTGGGAACGTCGACCTCTCAGAGCTGCCCTTCGGCTGATCACTCGGGGATGGCGACGACCACGATCGTGTCGTTGTGATAGCCGTCCAGCCGACTCCTCGTGCTGGCGATCTCGCCATAGCTCGAGAAGCCGGCGATCGGCACGTCCGGAAACACGCTGTGCACCGCGCGGACCTCTTCCGCGTAGCGCGGCCCGAGCACCAGCCCGCGGCACACGCACGAGAACACCAGCACGCCTGCCGGCTGAGCCCCGTCGAGCGCGTCTTTGGCGTCTTCAGCGGCCGACTGGGCCGCGGCGAGGATGTCTTCGTCGCTGCCGCGCACGATGCACACTGACGACCCTTCGGGCACCTCGCCCGCGAAGAACAGCGCGCCCTGCTCGACGACCCGCAGCCCGGCGCGGACCCGCACTACCTCGTCGAACAGCATCACGCCCAGCTCGTTTTCGACCAAGAAACTGGGCAGCGCGAGCCGATCGAGGTCCAGGCCGCGGTCGCGGGCGTAGGCGCGGTACACGTCCAGCGCCGGGCGGCCGTCGATCTCGTGGACCACGTTGCCGGCGGCGCGGGTCACGGTCATGGCCGCGGTCGCCGCCGTCAGGCCGTGTGCGACGCCGACGCCCCACGGGCGGGTGGACGTGACCTGCACGCAGGCCATGCCGCCGGGCAGCGCCTCGTGGTTCACGCCCACCGCAGTGCTCACGTAGTGGCCGTCGTCGCCCGCACCGCCGCCGACGATCGGGTGGCGGTGGCGGGGCGTCTTGCGCAGCTCGGTCACCGTCTTTTCGAGCTCGGGGGCGAGCCCGTCGCCCACCAGAACGCACGCGGCGTGGCGCGCGACCTCCGGGGTGTGATCCAAGAACTGGCCGCCGACCGCGCGTGCGACGGCCGGAACGTCTGCCAACGGGGCGGCGCAGCCCGTGGCCACGTGGGCGGCCTCACCCCAGCGGATCGCCATCACCGACACGCCGCCCCGCGTGAGGCCGCGCTCGGTGAGCTCACCGGCCGTGCTCGAGGCCACCACGTCGACCCGCGGAAGCAGCCGCTTGGCTTCGCGCAGCACCTGCTCCATGGGGTGCCGCGGCGAGGCGAAGGCGAACACCAGCTGCGGTGAGGCACCGCCCAGCTGGGCCTTCGCCTGGCCCATGGCCTCGCTCACGGCGAGAGCAGTCTCGGCTGCTCCGCTCGCACCGCTGCCGCAAATGGTTCGTGCACGGTCCTTTGCCACTGACCGCGAGCCCTCCTCCGAATCGGCGCCGAGCATGCCACAGCCAGGGCCGCTTGACGACGGCCCAGCGTGGCGGTTTCGTCAGCGCATGCTGCGCCGCTCGATGGTTGGCTCGTTCTTGATGGTCTCGTGCGCGGGGGGCGCGCCGCCCCCTGCCGAACCTGGCTCGCCCCCGGCTCCGGGCGCGATCGTCGCGGAGCCCACGGAGCCACCGCCAGCGGCCACCATCGTGGCAGTGCCGTCGGCACAAACCCCGACCCCGCCTGTCGAGCCCGAGCCGGCGGTCGCGGTGGACGTGCCGAGCGCCGCCGGCTGGGCCACGTTCCACGGCGACAACGCGCGCACCGGCGCGAGCAGCGCCCCCGAGATCCGGCAGCCTCGCATCGTGTGGAAGGCCGAGGTCGGCGTCTTCTCGTGGCTGAACTCGCCCTTGGCATTGGGCAAGACGCTGGTCATCGCGCCGAGCTCCGGCAGCGCGCACAACAAGCCCGATCCGAAGGACGGCGTCTCGGCCTATCACCTGGGCACCGGCAAGCGCGCGTGGTTCACCCACTTCGACCAAGACGCCAACGGAGTGGCCGCGAACCAGACGCACGTCTTCGCGACCTCGGACGACGAGCACGTCTACGCCCTCGAGCTCAAGAGCGGCAAGGTGAGCTGGAAGGCCAAGGGGGCCGGCAAGATGTACTCGCACCCGCTGATCGTTCGCGATCGCGTGGTGGTTGGGGACGCCAGCGGCTACGTGTATGCCTTCGCTGTTTCCGACGGGAAGCCGCTGTGGAAGGTGCAGCTCACCGGAGCAATTCGAGGCGGCGCTTCGAGCGACGGCACCTCCGTCTACGTTGCGTCGCAGGGCGGCGAGGTGGCCGCGCTGTCCCTGGAAGGCAAACCGCTCTGGAAGAAGATCGTGAAGCGCGCCGCCTGGAACAACCAGGGGCCCGACGAGCCGATCGTCGCCTACTCGCCGCCGGTCGTCGGGAAAGACGCGCTCTATCTGACCTTCGGTCGCGACACCTATTACACCGGTCAGCCCGGCATGCTCGCCCTGGACAAGAAGACCGGCGCGGTGAAGTGGAAGGGAAAAGGCCCGGGCGACTGGGGCAACGTGCGCTCCACGCCGGTGCTGGTCCAAGATCGCCTGGTGTACGGCGAGCCGTACTCCGGCGACGTCGCCGGCCTCGACGCGAAGACCGGTCGCACGCGGTACCGCGACACCATCGGTGGGTGCTTCTTTCCCCAGTGGTCGTCCCCGGGCGCCGCGGGCGATCTGGTCTACTTGCCGCGCTACGATGGCAGCGTGTACGCGCTGCGCGCGACCAGCGGGAAGGTCGAGTGGGAGATCTTCCTCGGGGACTCGAAGCGCGCGGGGCGCGACCAGCCGGCGAAGAGCAAGACGTGCGGCTGGGAGAACCCCGACGGCGCCATCTACGCGCCGGCGGCCATCGCCGAGGACGGCACGCTCTTGGTCGGTACGGCCGAAGGCGTGCTCTACGCCATCGGCAAGTGATCACTCTTCGGGCCGCGGCCGCTCGACCGCGGCCGGGGGCACCGCTTCGACCTCGCTCGGCTGCGGGTTCACCGGCTCGTCTTGCGGTGCCGGCCGGGGCAAGAGCTCGAGGTCCGCGCGCGGCGGGGTGAGCGCGGCCGCCAGCGGGCTGCCGGTGGTCTCGGCGCCGTCCGCCGCCGGCACTCCCAACACCGGGGCCGGGGTGAAGGGCACGTTGCGATCCATCGCCGGCGTCTGCCACGCCCCTTCGAGCAGGTGCACTGCGCGCTCGATGAGCGGGACGTGGCTGCAGTGCGCGTGCTCGTTGCTGCCGCGGAAGCCCCACACGTGGAAGCCCTCGAGGTCGGCGGTCGAGGTCTGAGAAAAGCGCTCTTTTCCGGGTGCAATCCCGGTCCGGGGGACCCCGACCTCGGCCAGCAAGAGGTCCGCCGTCTGCCGGGTCGAGGGGTAGGTCTCGGGCACGACCTCGGAGTGGGTGAACACGAACCACTTCTCGCCGCGTGCCGCCTTCTTGGCGAAGCGGAAGGTGGGACCAAGCGGCAGGCTCGACAGCGAGCTGATGCCCGCGTCGTGGGACGCCGCCGCCGGGTTCCACGCAGCATGCAGCCCGTCGAGCAGCACCACGGCGTCCACCCGATCGTCGCCGTACTTCAAGATCTCGTTCACCGCGCCGTAGCCCGCGCTCCACGCCGAGAGCGCGAGCTTGCGGATGTGCGCGCGGGGGTCGCCGCTCTGTCGCTTCAACGCGGCCTCGATGGACTTGAGCAACGCGGTGAAGACGTCCGGATTGCCGAACGCGTCCGAGTACGGTCCGCTGCCCAGCCCCTTGTCGATGCCCACGTAGACCAGGCCGCGCGTGACCTGGACGAACGTCTTGCGCACCGGACTGTGACCGTGGAACTGGATCAGCACGTCGAACCCCATGTCCGGCGTGTGGCCGCCGACCTGAGGAATCGCGATCCGTCCCATGCTCAGGTTCTTGAACGGCGTGTACGGCCCGAGCCCCATCGGATCGTGTGGGAAGCACTCGTGGTAGCCCTTCTTCTTCAGCTCGTCGCTCAGCGGCTCCGCGTGCAAGAGCTCGTTGGCCGCCGGCTTCAATTCCGCCGGTGCGGCCACCGCGGTCGGCGCGCTGAAGCGACGGAAGAACGCCGCGGCCCGGGACACCGGTTCGGCCCGAAGGCCGCTCACGATCGCGACGCCCGCGACACCGAGCAGGCCCAGCGCCATGCCGCGCCGGATGAGCTCGCCGCTGGACGGTGCCGGTCTTTTCGCGGGCTTAGCCACGGCGGCCCAGTCTATTCAAAATATTCCGGATGGAAATACCCTCTTGACTACGGGGGTATCTCACGGCCCCCCTTTGAATCAGCCAGATCCGCGGATCACACCGATTTCGCGTGGGAATATGGCCATGGAACGCTGCGGCATTTGCATCGGCCCCGGCCGGTCCGGGCGGCTGCTGTACGCTGCCTTTCCCCGTGGTCCGCACCTTCCGCGCCCTGCTCATGTTCTGGACGATCTTCGCGTCGTACGGGGTGCACTGGCTCGCGGCCAAGGTCTTCGGTGGCAAGCGCATCGCGTCGCGCTGGGACGGCGTGCACCGCGCCAACGCGCGCCGGCTGGTCGACGGCTTCATGCGGCTGCGCGGAGTGTTCATCAAGGTCGGGCAGGTGCTGAGCGTGATCGGCACCTTCTTGCCCCGCGCATACGGCGAGGCGCTGGAGAAGCTGCAAGACCAGGTGCCGGCGCAGCCCTTTCACGAGATCGAAGAGCGGCTGCGCGAGGCGCTGGGTGACGACCCGCTCTCGCGCTTCGCAGAGTTCGACCGCGAGCCGCTGGCCGCCGCGTCGCTGGCGCAGGTGCACCGCGCCGTCACCAAAGACGGGCAAGCGGTCGCGGTGAAGGTCCTGTACCCAGGCATCGAGACGTTGATCCGTCGAGACCTGGGCGTGCTGCGCTCGATCATGCCCATCGTCCGCCGGTTGTTCCCGATCACGCGCTTCGAGCGGGTGCTCGACCAGCTGGCGGCCATGCTCTCGCGCGAGACGGACTACGCCAACGAGCGCAAGAACATGGCGCGGCTGCGGGAGATCTTCGCCGGTCGAGACGATGTGATCGTGCCCACCATCGTCGGCGAGCTCACCGGGGGCGGGGTGCTCACCATGACCTTCGAAGAGGGCACCAAGATCACCGACTTCGTGAGGTTGAAGGAGCAAGGGATCGACACCGAGTCGGTCGCGAAGCTGCTCACCGAGTGTTACTTCGCGATGCTGCTCGAGCATCAGGTGTTCCACGCCGACCCGCACCCGGGGAACTTCTTGGTGCGCCCCGGGCCCAAGCTGGTGATCTTGGACTATGGCGCGGTCGAAGAGGTGACCCCCGAGCTGGCCGACGGCATGCGCATGGTGGTGCTGGGTGCCATCACCCGCAGCGACGACCAGGTGCTCGCGGGGCTCGAGCGCATGGGCTTCGTGGCCGAGGGCGGCGATCGCGAGCTCTTGGCCCGGGTGGGGCGGGACTACTTGAAGATGCTGGCCAGCGTGAACATCACCGACTTCGCGCAGCTCGACCGCGAGACCGTCGAGAAGCTGACGGTGAATGGCTACCAGCAGGTGAAGGGCCAGCTCCGCGACATCATGAAGAGCGTCGAGTACCCCGACGGGTACTTCTACGTCGAGCGCACGCTGGTGCTGCTGTTCGGGCTGGTGGGGCAGCTGGCGCCCAAGCAGGGCCTGCCCGGGCTGATCTTGCCCTATGCCTCGCTGGCCTTCGCCAAGGGCCTGGCCGCCCAGCGCCCCGCCGAGGCGGCCCCGTGAAGCGCGGGGCCGCGCTGCTCTCGGCGGCCCTCGTCGCTGCGTGTGCGCGGTCCCCGGCCTCCCCCCCGGAAACCCGGCGGTGGTGCGACGCGCGGGTGCGGGTGACCCAGGAGCGACCGCTGGTGCTGGACGTGGACATGCGGTGTCACGGGCCGGCGCTCACCGGGTTCGTCAACGACTCTGCCGCTGCGCCGCACGTCGTCACCCGCGCGCAGCAGCTCACGCGCACCGAGTCGCGCATCGCGTACCAGGTGGATCTCGACGCGGTGGCGGCCGGGCGCCAGAGCATCGACGTGGCGCTGCGCTCGGGCTCGTCACTGCTCGCGCCCGTGTCCACCTGGCTCGTCCGACCCGAGCCGCTCACCGTCGACGTTCCGGTACACCTCCACGTCGAGACACCCCCCGGCTTCGGCTTCGCCACCGGGCTCACCCCAGAGGGCGACGGTCATCGCCTCGATGCTCACGAGATCCCGGTGGGAACCTACGCGCTCTTCGGGCGGTTCGAGTCACGCACGCTGCCGGTGGGCGACGCGCTCGTCACCCTGGCCTTCGCCGACGGGCAGTTGGCCGCCGGTCGCGACGAAGTCGCGCGGTGGGTGGCCGACTCGGCCCGCGAGGTGGCCGAGTTCTGGCACGGCTTTCCCGTGCCGCGCGCGCAGATCATCGTCGTTCCGGTGCCGGGTCGCGACCGGGTGGTGTTCGGCAAGGTCCTCCCCGAGAGCGCGCCCGGGATCGCGCTCTTGGTGGGCGAAAACACGCCGCGCGCCGCGCTGTATCAGGACTGGATCTTGATCCACGAGCTCTTCCACCTGGGGGTGCCCAGCTTCTCGGGTGAGGGCAAGTGGTTCGACGAGGGGCTCGCGACCTACTTCGAGCCGATCATCCGTGCTCGGGCCGGCTGGCGAACCGAAGAGAGCGTGTGGCACGAGTTCGCGCAGGCCATGCCGCGGGGGCTCGATGCCGTCGAGCAGCGAGGCGTCGAGCAGGTCGACGACTTCTCGGGCGTGTACTGGGGCGGCGCCATCCTGGTGATGCTGGCGGATCTCGAGGTTCGCCGGCAGACCGGTGGGGCCCGCGGGCTCGAAGACGGGCTACGCAGCGTTCGCAGAGCCGGCGGTCACGCCAGCGAGGTCTGGCCTCTCGATCGCACGCTCGCGCTCTCGGACCAGGCGACCGGCGTCCGGGCGCTGGCTCCGCTGGCGGCGGCCCACGCGCGCCACGGTACCCGCGTCGACCTCGGCTCGGTCTGGCGGCAGCTGGGCGTGAAGGTGAGCGCCCACGGCACGCGCCTGGACGACGGCGCGCCGCTGGCCGCGGTGCGCCGGGCGATGGTGGGTCACTTGACGTCGTCGAAGCTGGGCAGCGCGCCGAAGTTGAAGCCGAGCCCCGCCATGTAGTTCCCCGACGGCGCGAAGGGTGGAAGAATCCCGCCCGGATGGCGCTCTCGCTCTGGGCCGAGTCGATGGAAGACCTCGCCGTCGAGGCGGCCCTCGAACCGCTGGCCGCGAGCGGCGTCGGCCTCGGGCTCTCGCTGCCGAGCGCGCGCTTGGGCGACCCCGAGTTCGCTCGGCTCACCCGCAAGGCCGCCCGGGCGGGGGTGCCGGTGCGGCTCTGGCCCTTGCTCTCCAAGGCCCACGGCTACTGGCTGGGCGAGAAGAACGTCGCCGAGGTCAGCGACCTGATGCGCGCGCTCGTTGCCTGGCGGTCGCGCCGAGGCGGCCCGGAGCTCGACGCGGTGTCGTTCGATCTCGAGCCCGACTTCCACTACAGCGAGGCGCTGCGCCTGCAGGCGCGAGGTCGACCCGATCGCGCGCTGGCGCTGCTCCGCGACAACGTCACCCCCACGCGCTTCGCCAAGGCGCGGGCGAGCCTCGCGCGCACGGTGCAGACCCTCCAGCGTGCAGGCATCTTCGCACACGCGGTGACCTATCCGCTGGTGCTCGATCAAGCCGAGCACGACTGTACGCTCGAGGACGCGCTCTCGATCCCGGTGAGCGGCATCGACTGGGACGAAGTCAGCTTCATGGTGTACCAGACGCCGTTCGCGCAGCTCGCGGGCAGCTGGTTCGGGCCCGCGCTGGTCCAGTCCTATGCGCGCACCGCCGTTCAGCGCTTCGGCGATCGCGCCGGCATCGACCTGGGTGTGGTCGGCGAGCATGGTGAGGGCCTGGACGCGGGTGATCGTTATCCCGGGCCCCACGCGCTGGCCGAAGATCTGGCGGCGTCCCAGGCCGCCGGCATCCCCCTCGAGCGGACGCGCGTGTACGGGCTCGCGGGCGTGCTCGATAGCGGTGGCATCGCAGAGTGGCTCGACCCACGGCCCGCGCCGGTGCGCGCTGCCGAGAGCCGCGCGGTCGAGGGCTTCCGCAATCTGGTCCGCGGCGTCGCTACCGGTCTGCGCGCGACGCGGCGGACCTAGATCCCGAAGCGGGCTTTGTTCTCGGCCAGAAACTGCAGGTAAAACCCGCTCTCTTGCTGGCCCGGGATCTCGCCCGCCTCGACCGCGGCCTCGAGCGCGCGCTTGATGTCGCCCAGCTTCTTCGACGGCGGGATGCCGAACGTGGTCATGATCTCGTTGCCCACCCCCGTGGGCAGCGGGGGCAGCTTGGCGTCTTCCTTGGCCAGGTCGGTGATGCGGGCGGCCAGCTCGTCGATGTAACCGATCCCGCGCCGCTTCTTCTCCGGGCGCTTGGTGGTGATGTCGGCGCGCGACAGGCAGAGCAGGTCGTCCAGGTGCGGCCCGATCTCGCGAGCGAACCGTCGGACCGCGCTGTCGGTCCAGCTGCCGTCGTACTGGCTCGCCCGCAGGTGATGGAGCACCAAGAACCGGATGCTCGACCGGAGCCCCTCTTCCGACGCGAAGAAGCGCCGCCGGCGCTCGAGCTTGTCGAACATGCGCGCACCGACCTCGGCGTGACCGAAGAAGTGCACCTCGCCGTGCTCGTCGATGCTGCGCGTCTTGATCTTGCCGATGTCGTGGAGCAATGCCGCCCAGCGCACCTCGATGCGCGGCACGGCCTGACACACCACCTGCTTGGTGTGCTTCCACACGTCCTTGTGACGCCACTCGCCGTCACCGAACCCCACCATGCTCTTCACCTCGGGCAAGAGCACGTCGAGCACCCCGGTGGTCAAGAGCGAGTCGAGCCCCTCGTCCGCGTGCTCGCCCATCATCACGCGGTCGAGCAGCGGGCGCATGTCGGCCGCGACCAGCGGTTCGAGATCGGCGCTCGCCACCAGCACGACCGGGCGGCTGCTCACTCCGCGTTCGGCGAGCTCTGCGGCTCGCTCGAGCGCGTCCATGGCACGCGTTTTGTTCGCGAGGGTCTGCGTCTCGGTCATGGGGTCGGGCGAGGGGTCGGCCCTTTAGCACAGTCCCGTGAGAAATGACCTTACCGCGCGGGGGGCGATGCGCCATGCTCGGCCCGATGCGCCGAATCGCCGCGCTGCTCGTCCCCCTGTGCCTCGCGGCGATCGGCTGCCCGGGCACCGAGCAGGACTTCTCCGTTCCGACCCAGGACGCCGAGCCCGGCCCGCCGGACGCCGCCACGGACATCGAAGCGGGCCCGCCCCAGCCGGTGAAGGTGATGACCTGGAACGTCAAGAACCTCTTCAACGACAAGAAGGACAGCCCCGAGGTCGCCGTCGCGGACGAGACCGTGCTGTCGCCGACCGAGTACCAGGCCAAGCTCACGGCCATTGCCAGCGTGGTCGGCGGCGTGAAGCCGGACGTCTTGATGCTGCAAGAGGTCGAGAACCAGAACGTGGTGAACGACCTGGCCGCCAAGCTCGGCGGATATCCGCATCGGGCCATCACGCAGGGCAACGACCCGCGGGGGATCGACGTCGCCGTACTCTCGGCGTTGCCCGTTCAGATCGGGCCCTCGCACAAGGACGAGTATTTCAAGGCCTCTACCGACCCGACTCAGACCTTCAAGTTCGCGCGGGACGTGCTCGAGGTGCACCTGACCGTGAACGGGCGACACCTGGCGCTGCTCGGCATTCACTTCAAGGCCGAAGACGGCGACCCCAAGAGCGGGCTCAAGCGCGTCGCCGAGGCCGAGCAGACCCGGAAGATCGGCACCGGAATCCGCCTGGCCGATCCGACCGCGGCGATCGTCGTGATGGGTGACTTCAATTCGACCCCCGGCTCCGATCCCATGAACGCCCTGGCCGGGATCGCGCCGTTCTTGCTCTCGAGCGCCACCGAGGCGCTGCCGGCCGCGGACCGCTACAGCGTGACCTTCGGGGGCAGTCCCCAGCTTTACGACGATCAGTACTGCGACCCGGTGGCCAAGAGCTTGCTCGACGTGGCCTCGGTGCAGATCGTCCACGGCGGTTCGGTGAACGCCGCCAGCGACCACGACCCGGTGGTGGCCGTCTACGGCGTCAGGTGAGGGGCGGCCGGGCCTCGGTTTTACCCGAAGGCCGACGCGCAAGCCTGCGAAATGACAGCCCGAAGCGCGGATAATTTGGCGCGCGCGGTACGCTTCCACGTCGAACCTGCATGCCCTCGCACCGGCGCCCCATCGAATTCGGCCGCCTGCTGGCGAGGCTGCTCTGCGCGCTCTTCGCGCTGATCGGCGCGGTGCCGCTGGCGCTGGCGGTGGCGGTTCGCTCACGACCCGTGCTCGACTGGGCCGCCCGCGAGACGTCGCGGGTGCTGCAGCAAGAGCTCGGCGTGACCGCGAGCTTCCGCGTCGAGATGCAGCTCTTGCCCCTGAGGGTGGCGCTCCACGACCTGGTCGTGCCCGCGTCGGACGGCGGCGCGCCCTTCCTGGTCGCCGAGAGCGCCTCGGTGCGGCCGCGGTTCTTCTCGCTCTTGGCGGGTCGCCTCGACGTGGGAGACGTCGAGATCCAGAGGCCCAAAGCCCGAATCGTGCTCCAGGGCGGCAAGCTGACCAACCTGGCGTACCGCCTGCCCGAGCGACAGGCGCCGGCGCAAAAGAGCACGCGCGCACCCTTCGGCTCCCTCGGCGTGACCGAGGCCGAGGTCGATCTCGATGTGGACGGCTTCAGGGTCACGACCGGGCCGATGGACGTGGACGTGTTCACCGACGTCGGGCCGAGCTTCGAGATCGGAGTGCGCGCCGCCGAGACACTGGTGAAGAGCCCGCGCAAGGTGACGATCGCCGCCACCGACGGCGCCCCTAATCGGCGTGGCGAGCTCGACCGGGTGGGCGAGCGCGAGTTCACCTACACCGCGTGGGACGAGGACGTGCTCTGCCAGCTCGATGCCCGCGTGCGGGTCGAGGGTGACAAGCTGCTGGTTCGCCGCCTGGCCCTGCTCGGGGTGGCAGACCAAGATCCGGGGGAGAACACCCGGCCGGCCTGCGTCACGGCCGAAGATCCGAGCGCCGCCCGGGTGGCAGTGGGCCTGTCGCAGGTCAGGTTCCAGCCGCGGGCCGGGCAGACACCGCTGATCGACGGCCACGTGGTGGTCCGAGCGCCCGCGAACATCACCAATCGCTACGTGAAGATGGGGCCGCTCGCGGGCTGGGTGGCGTTCGCCGGCGACGTGCGCTGGGACGGGCGCACCAAGTTGCCCGAGGTCCGGGGCCGGGTGCGGGGCGGTGACGTGCAGATCGACGTCTACCGACTCGCGAAGAAGCTGGAAGTCGACGTGGCCCTCGAGAACGATCGCGTGGACGTCTCGCGCCTCGAAATGGGGTTTTCGGACGGCGTGATCGTGGTGAGCGACGTGCGCGTCAGTCCGATGGAGCCCGGCGCGCCGATGACCGCGGCGCGCGTGGACGGCAACGGTGTGTCGTTCTCGACCATGATGCGCGACCTGGGGGTGACGCCCAACACCATCGTCACTTGGGGTCTGGACAAGACCCGCGCCACCAAGATCAAGGGCACCTTCTCGCCCTTGCGCATCGACGGTGACCTGACCGCCGAGACCAGCAACTTCGAGATCTTCGACCGCGCGTACCACGACTCGGCGCGCAAGCACATGATCGGCGTGCGTGCCGCCAGCATCCGCGGCCGCTTCGGCGTGCGCGCCGACGCCCTCGAGTTCTACGACGTGCGCACCAGCTTCGGGAAGAGCGTGCTGAACGCGCCGCTGGTCAGCATCGGCTTCCACAACGACATCGAGGTGAAGGTCGCCAAGGGCTCGAAGATCGATCTGGCCGACGCGAGCCCGCTGGTCGACATCCCCTGGGCCGGGTCGGCCGAGCTGTCGGTGCAGATGGCGGGCAAGATGGGCGACCCGCTCTTGACCGGCGACCTCGCGATCGCGAAGTTCGAGTTCGGCGGATTCCCGCTCGGGGACATCAAGAGCGGCAAGGTGCGCTTCCGCCCGCTGGTGGTCGATTTCTTCGACGTGCACGGCAAGAAGGGCAAGAGCGACTTCGTGATCCCCACCGGGCGCCTCGACTTCGACAGCGGCTCGACGGTGATCGCAGACGCCACCCTCCAGGCCCAGCGCTTCGACGTGCGGGACTTTTTGGCGATGTTCCTGTTCGATCAAGATCCCCGCTTCGACCCCATCTTTGGTTCGGGCAAGGTGGACGCGCGCGTTCACTACGACCTCGGGGGCCGCAAAGACCGCTGCGGTGGCGGCCTGTTGAACGTGCTGGCGCGCGTGGACATGAAGAACCTCGATCTCTTCGAGGAGAAGTACGACTCGGGTCGCGCCGACTTCGACTTTCGCTGGGTGGACCGCGACGCGAGCTACCTCGGCATCGAGATGGACGTCCCGAGCGTCACGCTCACCAAGGGCACCGGCACCGTGCTCGGATCGCTGAGCATGCGGCAGGGCGGGGTGGTGCGGGGCAACCTGGTCGGCACCTCGGTTCCGCTGGCCAAGATCGACGGCTTTGGCACCCTGGGCGCGCTGCTCGACGCCCGGGCGAGCGCCGTCGCCGAGGTCGAGGGCACGGTGGACGAGCTGGCCTTCACCAGCCACGTGCGCGTCTCGCCGATGCGCGTGGGGAGCCAGACGCTGCCCGCCTCCGACTTGTCGGTCACCCTCGAGCCCGTCAAGCGCCCGCTCAAAGTCGTCGGTCGGTCGCGTTGCGGCGGCCTGGTCACTGCGCCCTTCGATCGCTCGGAGTGGGAAGCCGACCCGGTGGCGGGCGTGTTCCACGTGGGCGGGCGGATGTTCGGCGGGCAGGTGAGCCTCGACGACCTGCGCGTCACGCGCCAGCGCAAGAAGACCGCGAAGGGCGCCCTCGTGTTCAAGGACCTCGACGTCGGCGCGTTCACCGAGCTGTCGCCGGCGGCGGGCACGGCCAAGGCCACCGGAAAGCTCAGCGGCAAGCTGGCCCTCGACGACCTGCCGCTGGATCGCCCGAGCGCCGCCCAGGGCTCTTTCGCCATCGAGCGCATGACGTTGGCTCGGGGCGGGCTCGAGGCCGAGATCTTGCCGGGCTCGAAGCCCATCGCGCTCGCCCGGGGCAAGCTGTCCTTCCCCGGGCTCGCGCTGGCCCTGCGCACGCCCAGCCGGCAAGAGAGCGTCTTCGACGTCAAGGGCAGCGTCAGCGGTCTGGGCCAGGGCGCCACGGTCGACGCGTCGCTCACGCTGCGGCCGATGGATCTCGAGAAGCTGTCCGGTGCATTTCCGAGAGTGCAGAACGTAAAGGGCAAGCTGGCTGGTGGCCTCAAGGTCACCGGCCCGGCAGCCGCGCTGCGCTACCAGGGCGGGTTCGATCTCGACGGGGGCGAGGTCCAGCTCCGGGGCTTCTCGCCGATCACCGACGTGAAGGTCTCGCTCTTGGTCGACAACGACGAGCTCCGCCTGACTCGGGGCTCGGCCAAGGTCGGAAGCGGGTCGCTCTCCGTCAGCGGCAGCGCGCCGCTCAAAGGCTTCCAGCTCGGTACGCTGACCGGTCTGATCCGCGCCCGCGACATCGCCCTGCCCCTGGCCGAGGGAGTGAAGGGCAGCGTGGACGGCGACCTGGCGCTGACCTGGGAGCCCGCCGCCTCGGACGCGGCCGAGCGAACCCTGCCCCGGCTCACCGGCAACGTCTTGCTCAAGTCGTTCGAGTACACCCGCCCGGTGGTGATGACCGCCGACATCACCACCCTGGCCCAGCGAGGCAAGCGCACCACCTTCGAAGCTTACGATCCGGCCGACGACTTCCTCGACTTCGACGTCACGCTGAAGAGCGATCGCGCGCTCAAGCTGCGGAACAACCTGATCGAGGCCGAGCTCGTGCTCGAGCCCGAGGGGCTGACGCTGGCCGGCACCAACCAGCGCTATGGCCTGCGCGGCGAGGTCAAGATCAAGCAGGGCGGCAGCATCAAGCTGCGCCGCAACGAGTTCGAGATCCGCCAGGGCGTGGTGCGCTTCGACGACGTCACGCGCATCGCGCCGCAGGTCGACGTGACCGCGGTCACCGAATATCGCCGGTACAGCGAGTCCAGCTCGGCCGAAAAGGGCGGGTCTGCCGCGCCCACCGGCGGCTCGGGTCAGAGCGGCACCGCCGCACAAGGTGGCCGCTGGCGCATCGCGATGCGCGCTCACGGTGACGCCGACAAGCTGGCCATCGATCTGACCAGCGACCCGGCGCTGGCCCAGGACGACATCTTCCTCTTGCTCACCGTGGGCCTGACGCGCGCCGAGCTGGATCAAGCCCAGAGCGCCAGCGTCGGCGAGTCGGTGGCGCTCGAAGCCCTGGGCACGCTCAGCGGCGCCGACCGCGCCGTGGCCGAGGCGCTGCCGCTGATCGACGAGTTCCGCTTCGGCAGCGCGTATTCGTCGCGCACCGGCCGCACCGAGCCCACCGTGACCATCGGCAAGCGGCTGGCCGAGCGCATTCGCGCCAACGTGACCAGCGGGCTGGCCGAGTCCCGCGAGATCCGCTCGAACCTGGAGTGGCGGCTGAACAACCGCGTCAGCCTCGAGGGCTCGTACGACAACGTGAACGACATCTCGAGCTCGTCGCTCGGCAACCTGGGCGCCGACATCCGCTGGCGGCTCGAGTTCGAGTGAGCCTCAGTGTGGCCTGAGCCGGCCGTCCTCCATCTCGTAGAGCACGTCGAACACGTCGAGCGCGCGGTGGTCGTGGGTGACCACCAGCACCGCGGCGCCCCGCTCGTGGGCCACCTTCCGGAACAGCTCCATCACCGCGCGGCTGCGCACGCTGTCGAGCGCGGCCGTGGGCTCGTCGGCCAAGATGAGCGAAGGCTCGTTGGCCAGCGCGCGCGCGATGGCCACGCGCTGCTGCTCACCCCCGCTCAGCGTCTCGGGATAGGCCGACTGCCGATGGGAGACATCGAGATAGCGCAGCAGATCGAGCGCGCGTTTCCTGCCGTCGGACTTGCCCCCGAGCTCGCAGGCAATCTCGACGTTCTCTCGCGCGTTCAGGAACGAGACCAGGTTGGCCTTCTGGAAGACGAACCCCAGGTGCAGGCGCCGAAGGCGCGAGACGTCGGTCAGCGCGACGCCGTCTTTGACCACCGAGCGGCCCTCGAAGATCACCTCGCCCGCGTCGGGCAGCGAGACCAGGCCCAGCGCCTTGACCAGCGTGGACTTCCCCGCGCCGCTCGGGCCCAGCAGCGCGGCGACGGTTCCGCGCTCGAGCGAGAGGCTCACGTCCGCCAGCGCCGTCACCTTGGCCGTGCCGTCGCCGTAGGTCTTGGTCAGCCCGATGGCCTCTACTGAGCGCGTCATGCTCAGCCCTCCAGCGCGCGGCTCGGATCCACGCGCATCACGTGCGACAGCCCGAGCACGCTCGCCAGGCTGACCACCACGAACACCACGACCGGGGCCGTCACCGAGAGCAGCTCGGTGATCACCACGCGCCGTGGGAAGATTGGATACACCACCTGACCCAGCGCGAACGCGATGCCGTAAGCCAAGACACCGAGCAGCCACGACTGCTGCAGCACCATGCCGAGGAGCTTGGGTCTGGGCGCGCCCATCAGCTTCAAGATCGCCAGGTCGTGGGTCTTTTCGAGCGTCAGGTTGTAGATCACCATCGCGATGATCACCGTCGCCGTGAGCGTCAGGATCACTGTGAAGAGCCCGATCTGCATCCGGGCCCGGGCCACCACGCCACCCAGCAAGAGGTCCTCTTCCTCAGCCTGCGTGTAGACCGACACGTCACCCCACGACGCGAGCGTGCGTTGCACCTCGCTCAGGCGCTGCGGGTCGGCCTCGATCAAGACCGCCGCCAGCGGCGGCGACGAGAGCGCTGGAGAGCGCCACGCCGAGTCCAGGGCCAGGTCTTCCAGCGCCGGCTGACCGCGCCCGAGGTCCGTGCGGCGCAGCCGGTCGGCCACTCGCTGCCGCTCGAGCGCGACGGCCTCGGCGGGCTGCTCCACGGCGACCTTGTGCGAGTCTGCGACGGTCATGAAGGCGACCGAGTCGCCGCCCGAGGTGAGCGCGTTCCGGGTCAGCCCCACCACGCGATACGGCTCGGCGGCCAGCACCAGCGTCTCGCCGATGTCGAGTCCCAGCGACGCGTCGACCACCATCTCGCCGTGGGGCTGCGACAGCGGCCGCCCGCGCACCAGCGGCAGGGAAGCGCCGGTGTCGTCGGGCCAGCTCAGGCCCACCAGCGCGATCCGCATCACGCTTCCCGCGTGCTCGCGCTGGATCAGCTGATAGGTGTAGCCGCGCGCGCGGCGCACGCCGGGGACCGCGGCAGCGCGGGCCTCGACGCTGGGGTCGACGCGTGACGCCTCGGCGAACGGCCCGCGCGTGTCGCGCTGCACGACCCACAGGTCGGTGTGCATGGCGCGGGTCAAGAGCGTGGCGTCGTCGACCATGCCGGCATAGATGCCCTGCATCGCCACCACCACGCTGACCAAGAGGCCGATGCCCGCGGCGGTCCCGATGAAGCGCGCCAGGTGGCGCCGCACGTCGCGCAGCGCGAGGTTCACTGGACCCTCCAGCGTCGGCCGGGGCTCAGCGTGCCGCCGGGGGCGGGGGCGCTGAGCAAGGTGTCGCCCTCGGCCAGCCCTTCGAGCACCTCCGCGTGGTCGCGCCCGCTGATCCCGAAGCGCGGTCGCACGAGTGTCACGCGACCATCGCGATCGACCAGCACGTAGGGCCCGCTCCCATCGCGCCCGATGGCGGCGGTCGGCACCCGCAGCACGTCTTCCTTCCGCGCGAGCTCGACCCGGGCGTCGGCACGCTGCCCGATGGCCACGCGGCGGTCCAGCTTGTCCGGCGTCAGCTCGGCGAAGACCTCGTGGGTCTGGCGATCCGCCTCCCAAGCGATGCGCGTCACCTTCCCCGGCACCGCCGCGCTGGCACCCGGAAACCAGAGCCAGCCCCGCTGGTCGGCGGACAGCTCGTGCAGCACCGACTCGTCCATGGCCGCGCGCACGTAGGTCTGAGTCGGGTCGACGATCCGGAGCACCGTCGAGCCCACCGTGACCGTGTCGCCCGGCTCGCGCAGGCGGCGAGTGACCAGACCGTCGAACGGCGCAAGCAGAGTGGCGCGCACCATCGCCACCTGCTTCTGCTTGGCGCCGCTGGCCGCGACGTCGATGCCCCGCGTCGCTTCGGCGCGCTGGGCCAGCACGCGATCGAGATCGGCGCGCGCCACGCGCAAGCGATCGGCAGCGTCGTCCTTCTGCTGGGCCGAGACCACGCCGGTGGCCGATAGCGCCGAGGTGCGCTGCGAGTCCCGCTCGGCGGCGCTCATCAGCGCTCGGACCCGCTTCTCGTCGGCGGCCAGCCGCTCGAGCGACGCGCGGGCTGCCGAGATCCCAGTCTTGGCCAGGCGCAGGTCGGCCTCGGCCTGG
Source organism: Myxococcales bacterium (assembly GCA_016191785.1). Lineage (GTDB taxonomy): Bacteria > Myxococcota_A > Polyangia > Polyangiales > Polyangiaceae > JADJKB01. The sequence continues at coordinate 24,418 of JACPVJ010000097.1, forward strand.
CTGGTCTCGAGGCGTGCCAGCTCTTGCCCCAGGGTCACCCGATCGCCCTCGTCCACCAGCACCGCGCTCAGGCGCCCCACCAGGTCGAAGCCCACCGCCGCCTCGCGCTGGCTCTCGACCGTGCCGCGACCGAAGGCTTCGAGCACCACCGCGCCGCGCTCGACCCGCGCGGTGCGCGCAGCCACGGGCCGGGCAAGGCGGAACCAGAGGGCGAAGGCCACGGCGCCCACCAGCGCCAGCGGCCAGAGCAGCGTTCGGGCGACACGCAGCAGACTTGACATGCTTGTAAGTAAGCGCTTACTTGCAGACATGTCAAGCCCCCGCACCACCCGCCGCCCCACCGCCCAGCGTCAGGACGAGCTGACGTCGGCAGCCCTCGAGCTGATCGCGACCCGGGGCATCAGCGCGCTCACGACCCGCGCCCTGGCGGCCCACGTTGGGATCACGGGGGGGGCGATCTTCCGGCATTTTCCCACGCTGGACGCCCTGCTCGACGCGGTCGTGGCTCGGGTCGAGACACTCCTCGCCGGCACCCTCCCCGACGAGGCCTTGCCCCCGCGGGAGCGGCTGGCTCGCTTCGTCGAGGCCCGCAGCACCGCGGTGGGCAGCCAGGTCGGCGTGCTGCAGCTGGTCTCGTCCGAGCAGTTCCAGCTCGCGCTGCCCCCGGCGGCGGTCGCGCGCTTGCAGAAGTGCGTGGACCAGACCCGCGCCTACGTCGTCGGTGCGCTGCGCGCGGGCCAAACCGACGGAAGCATTCGCGACGACATCGACGCCAAGTCGCTGGCGGTGATCGTGCTCGGCACCACGCGCTTGCTGGCCATGAAGCGCGGCGGAGCCGATCCGCGAGCGGTGCGGAAGGCGCTGGTGACCTTGCTCGAGCCGCCGCCGCCCGCCCGCCCCCGCTGAGATTCGGATACGATGCACGCATGGTGCGTCGTCTGCTCGTGGTCTGCGCGCTGCTCGGGCTCTCGGGGTGCGGCTCGGACGACGAGCCCGCGCCGGTCCGCGTGGTGGTGGTCTACGGGGCGCCTGCCGAGACCGAGCTCACGCTGTTTCCGTCCAACCGCTACACCGTCAGCGACCCGACCACGGCCACGGGGCTGCGAGTCCACCTGGGCAACGACAACACCGCCGATCAGCTGGTCACCTCTTACCCGACCACCCTCGCGCAGCTGAACCAGCTCGACGGGTTCTCGACCACCGGTGGCATCGGCTTGCGACTCTCGGGGCCGATCGATCCGCGCGGCCTGGTGAAGATGCCCGACGCCGACCCGCCGATCGTGGACCCGACCCGAGACGCCAGGGAGTACACCCAGGCCGGGACGCCGATGTTCCTGGTCGACGTCGAGAGCGGCAAGGCCGTGGGTCTCGTGCCGCGCTACTTCGAGCAGCCCAAGGACGTGGACTTTGCCAGCGACGACTTCACGCTCCTGGCGGAGCCCGCCGCGCCGCTCTTGCCCGAGCGCCGCTATCTCTTCGCGGTCACCGACGAGCTGTCGTCCCGAGACGGCTCGCCGGTGGCTCGCTCGAGCGCCATGCAGCGCGCCCTCGAGAGCTCCGACGACCCCTACGACGTCGAGCTGCGCTCGGCGCTCGAGGCGGCAGCGCCGGTGGTGAGCACGACCCCCGCACACGTGGTCGCCGCGACGCTCTTCACGACGGCCAGCGTGCAGCGCGGGCTCTTGGCGGCTGCCCAAGCACGGCGCGCGGCGCCGGCGCCGGCGGCTTCGTCCAGCTGGAGCGTAGAGACCCCCCTGAAAGCGCCCGACGTGCGCGTGCGGTTCAGGACCAGCTTCCCCGCCCCCGAGTTCCGCAAGGGCAAGCCCGACGGAAAGTGGGAGCTTGGCCCGAGCGGCGCGCCGGTCGCCCAGAAGACGGTCGAGCTCGAGACCTTCTTGGCGTTCTCGAAGGCGACCGAGAGCGGGCCGCGGCCGGTCGTGATCTATCAGCATGGTCTGGGCGGCGACAAAGACGGCTGCTGGGGTACCGCCGAGCGGCTGGCGGCGGTCGCGCCCCAAGGGGTCGCCGTGATCGCCATCGACTCGCCCGAGCATGGCGCTCGGGGAAAGGGCGGCGACTCGGTGGTGTCGAGCGCGTTCGGCTTCTTCGGCGTCGAGCCCGATTCGCTCGAGTTCGACATCGGCCGCGCGCGAGACAACTTCCGGCAGATGGCCCTCGACCAGCTCGAGCTGGTGCGCTTCATCGGCACCCTCGGGTCCCTGGACCTCTTGCCGTTGGACGCGGCTGGCAATCCGGCACCGGACGGAAAGCCCGATCTCGACGTGTCACGCATCGCGTACATCGGCCACTCGTTCGGCAGCGTGCAGGGCGCGAGCGTGTTCGCGCTGGCGCCGGAGATCACCCAGGCCACCTGGAACGTCGGTGGCGCGGGCCTGATGATGCTGCTTCGGGACTCGCCCCTGTTCAGCCTGGGGGTGGTGAAATCGATGACGCCGCCGGGCACCCCGTGGGGCGCGGTGGCGCGGTTCATGGCCTTCACCCAGGCCATCGTCGATCCCGGTGACCCGCTGAACTTCGCTCGCCACGCGGCGCTCGAGCCCCTCGACGGGGTTTCGGGGTGGACCCCGCGCGACGTCCTGATCCAAGAGGTGGTCGAGGACTCGATCGTCCCGAACTCGACCAGCGAAGCCCTGGCGCGGGCGGCGGGCGCGGGGATCATGCATCGGATCACCGACGCCTCGGGCTTCTCGGATCTCGGGGCGTCGGCGAACGGCAACGCCGGTGGGGCAACCGTGGTGCTGTGCCAGTTCGAGACAGCCGACGGCAAGCCCGCCGAGCACGGTGGTCTGATCTTCACCAAAGAGGCCATCGACCAGTACGTCTCGTTCTTCGCCTCGGGCCTGACGGCGCCCCACGCGTCGGTGAAGTCGCCGGACTGAGCTTGGCGATCCGCTGTGCTTGTGCTCTAAGCGCAGGTTGGCTCCGTGCATGCGCGCGGCGCTCGACAGGAGGCACAGTTCGGATGAGGCGCTTGGCTATTCGTAGTGGTTGGTGGCTGGTGGCGGCGGCGGCTTTTGCGGTGGCGCCGGGAACGGGATGCTCGGACGGCGAAGAGGGGAGTCCGCCGCTCGGGCCCTCGCTAGGGCTCGGCCAGGCGCCCGCCGCCGAGAAGGTCGGCGCGCTGACCCTGGCGTCCGCCGTTCACGACGTGGTGCCCTTCGGCAACTACGCCTTCGCGCTGAACGCTGGCCAAGGCCTGCAGATCGTCGACCTGACCAACGAGAAGGCGCCGGCAGCGCTCGCCAGCATCGACACGCCCGGACGTGTCACCGTGATCGAGCACGACGCCGAGCGCGGCATGGCCTACGCCGTCGACTCGAGCGGACGGCTGCAGACGCTGAGCGTGCAGGCCGCCGACAGCCCCGAGGCGATGCCCTCCATCGATCTCGGCTCGGCCTTTGCCGACACCCGGGGCGTGGCTCGGGTGCGCGATCGCATCTTCGTCGTTGCGGGTACGAAGCTGCAGCCGGTCGCGGTGGCCGCCGACGGCACGCTGACCCAAGAGGCAGCGGTGACGCTGGACGACGCCCCGACCCACGTGGCCGCGGGCGGTGGCGCCCTCTATCTGGGCTACGCCTCGGGTCGAGTCGAGGCGTGGTCGGTGCCGGCCGCGAGCGCGCCGTCCCGCCTGGGATCCATCGAGATCGGGGGCGAGACCCGCGGGTTGGTCACCAACGGCTCGAAGGTCATCGCGCTGGCGATGGACACCGGCATGAACGTGGTCTCGTTCGACGACCCGGCCAAGCCCGAGATCTTGCAGCGGAACAAGGACCTCTCGGACCCGAAGCGGGTCCGTCTGTTCGGGCGCATGCTGGTGGTCGAGCTCGAGCGCGGCTGGGTCAGCGCGGTCGACGTGTCGCGGGCCGACGCGCCCCGCGCCGTGACCACCAACAAGGACCAGAAGCCCGGGTGGGTGGGAATCGTGGACGGCAACCTGGTCTACGGCTCGGACAAGCAGCTGACCGTGGCCGGCATTCCGCCCGCGCTCGCTGGCCGGATCACCGACGCGATCAAGAACGAGTTCCCGGTCTACGGCTCGCTGCCGGTGCGTTTCAGCAAGCGCATCGACGACAAGAGCGCGGAGGGCGTCGAGCTTCGCTGCGCGGGGACCAAGGTCGCCGGGCGCGTGGTGCTCACCGACGACCGCATGGGCCTCTCGTTCCGCGCCGACGCCGATCTGCCCACCGGCGCCGCGTGCGAGCTCGACCTCTCCCCGGTCCGCGATCGAGTGGGGCTCGAGCTGTCGACCAACGCGGACGAGGGGCGGCGCGTGAAGATCAAGACCGCGCCGGCCAAGACCCAACCGATCATCAACCCGGCCTCGAAGTACAAGCACACCGACACCGATGGTCGCTTCACGGACTGGTCGGGCAGCGGCGAGTACGAGTGGTTCGACGTGAAGAGCGCGAAGGGGATGTTCACCCGCTTCTACGCCGACTTCGACGGCACGCGGCTCTACATCTTGAACGACTGGATCTACAGCGACGAGAAGATCTCGCCGGACTGCTACAACCGCTTCAACGTCTGGACCGCGGGCGGCAAAGAGCAGTGGGAGGTGCGCGCGTACGGCGACCAACGCGTCGAGGTCCGCAAGAATGGCACCAAGGTCGACCCCAAGGCCGAGGGCGTCACGGGGGGCGCGCACTTCGGCAGCTCGCCGAACCGGGAGTCGCCGCACACCATCTACGAGATCAGCGTGCCGGCCAGCGCCGGGCAGTGGGGCGTGCAGCTGCACGACCCGGGCCCGACCTTTCACTGCAGCAAGCTCGAGGGTGAGCCCACGAGCGTGTCGGGTGCGGCATCGACCGACGGCGGCAACAAGAACACCATCGATCCGACCGCCAAGCCCAAGGCGCCCAGCGCCCCCGTGGGCGCCGAGCCGGCCAACGACGCGGTCGACGTGAGCCTCACGCCGCGGCTGGGCTGGACCACGACCGACGACTGGAAGAGCTTCGCCACGTTCACCGTGCAGGTCGCCCGCGACGCCGAGTTCTCCCACCCAGTGGTGCTGAAGACCGGCGCGAAGTTCGTGGACGTTCCGGTCGGAGCGCTGCGCGCCAGCACCAAGTACTACTGGCGAGTGATCGCGGCCAACGCCGCAGGGTCGGCGGCAGGCTCGGCGTGGAGCTTCACCACGGCGGCAGGTCTGACCTGCGAGGCGCAGCAGGCCGATTGCGACAAGAACCCGCAGAACGGCTGCGAGGTGAACCTGTCGAGCGACGGCGCCAACTGCGGTGCGTGCGGCAACGCGTGCGGCTCGGGCCTGAGCTGCCAGAGCGGCAAGTGCGTCGAGACCGACGGCGGCACCGACGGCGGCACGGGTGGGACCGGCGGGACCGACGCCGGTACGGGTGGCGCCGGCGGCGCTGACGCCGGCGCGTGCGTTGCGTGCCTGGCGCAGTCGTGCGCCAACGAACTGGCGAAGTGCACGGGCACGACGTGTGATCCGATCTTCCAGTGCACCATGAGCTCGTGCACCACCATGCAGTGCGCCCTTGGCTGCGCCAAGCAGGTGACCGACGCCGGGACGTACACCAGCCTCGTCGACTGCATGGACGGCGCCTGCAAGAGCTCGTGTTACGCAAAGCAAGACGCGGGCACGGGCGGCACAGGCGGCGCCGGCGGCACCGGTGGCGCGGACGCCAGTGTGGGTGGCACGGGCGGCGCCGGCGGCACCGGCGGCGCGGACGCCAGCGTGGGCGGCACGGGTGGCACCGGCGGGTCGACCGGCGGCACGGGCGGCACGGGCGGCACCGGCGGCACCGGCGGTGGAACCGGCGGCACCGGTGGCACCGTCGTCAACTGCATGACCTTCCCGGGTGAGACCTTCAACCTCGGCGGCCCGTATTCGGGCCCGCTGGCCGTGGGCGACTTCAAGAAAGATGCGCGCCCCGACGTCATCGCTGCCATCGGCGGCAGCGGCGCGGCGAAGGTCCTGCTCGGCCCGCCCCCCATGACCGCCGCCGCAGACGTCACGATGAACGCCCCGAACGGCGTGTTGGTCGGCGACTTCAACGGCGACAACCAGGACGACCTGCTTGCCATCCATGGCGGCGGCGCCAACGTGTTCCTCGGCACGGGCACGGGCACCTTCGGTGCAGCCAAGCCGGTCACGGTCAGCGAGCCCACCGGCGCTGCCCTCGGCGAGTTCAACGGCGACGGCAAGCTGGACGTGGTCTGGTCGTCCTGGGGCAACGCCATGCTGTCGCTCGGCAACGGCGACGGGACCTTCGGCGCCGCGACGGCCATCCAGGGGCTCAGCATCGGGGTGAACCAGGTCTTGCCCGGCGACTTCAACGGCGACGGCAAGGCCGACTTCGCCGTGCTGGGGACCGCCGGCACGAGCACCGAGGTCTGGGTCATGGTCGGCACGGGCGCGGGCACGTTCACCAAGCAGACGGGATCCGCCGTGACGACCGCTGGCCGCGCCACGGTGGTGGACATGGACGGCGACGCCAAGCTCGACATCTTGGTCGCGAACACCAACGTGAACAGCGTGAGCCTGGTCTACGGCAACGGCAACGGCACGTTCCAGGCGAAGGTCGACGTTACCACCGGGCTGAAGCCCGTCTGGGCGACGGCGGGCAAGATCAACGGCGACAGCATGAAAGATCTGGTCGTGGCCGGTGACAACGGCGTCTCGGTCAACTTCATGGTGCAGCTGCCCAGCACCTTCGGCCAGACGCTGGACTACGCCATCGGTGGCAAGGGCAAGCGCGTGGTGGTGACCAACGTCGATCTGCAGAAGAACGACGACATCGTGGTCACCCTCGATGGGCCGACGCCGGCGCAGGTGGGCACCGTGAAGCTCCTGTACAACGCCTGCCCGTGACGGTCGGGCGCTCTGGGCCCGATCCGATCGGGATCGGGCCCCGGACGGTGGTAGCTTCGAGCGCATGGCGCGGCGCAGCTTCTGGGGTTGGGGTCTGGAAGGGATGGGGCCGGATCCGGCGCTGCTCGGCGCGGTCGAAGCCGCGCTGCCCGGGCTGCTCGAGATGCCGCCGCTGGTGGCGCGAGCGGCGCCGCGCCTCGACGACGTCACGCTCCGCGCACCGCGCGTGCAGCCGAGCCCGGCCATCGCCCGCTTGCTCACGGGCGACCCCTACGACCGCGCCAGCCACTCCTACGGCAAGGGCTACCGCGATCTGGTTCGCGGGTTCGCCGGTCAGTTCGACAACCCGCCGGACTTCGTGGCCTACCCCGAGACCGAGGCCGATCTGTCCGCGCTCCTCGACTACTGCGGGGCAGGCCAGGTCGCCGCCGTGATCTACGGCGGCGGCTCGAGCGTGTGCGGCGGGGTCGAGCCCACCGACAGCGAGCGCTACCGCGGCGCGATCAGCATCGATCTGGCGCGCATGAACCGGGTGCTCGAGATCGATCACGCCTCGCGCGCGGCGCGCATCCAGGGCGGCGCCCTGGGTCCCGAGCTCGAGGCGGCGCTCGGCACCCACGGGCTCACGCTGCGGCACTACCCGCAGTCGTTCGAGTTCTCGACGCTGGGCGGGTGGATAGCCACGCGCTCCGGCGGGCATTTCGCCACCGGGCCGACGCACATCGACGAGCTGGTCGAGGCGCTGCGCGTGGTGACCCCGACCGGGGTCGTCGAGACGCGTCGCTTGCCGGGCGACGGCGCAGGCCCCAGCCCGGACCGCTTGTTCATCGGCTCCGAGGGCGCCTTCGGCGTGATCACCGAGGCGTGGGTCCGGGTCCTCGAGCGTCCGCGGTTTCGAGCCAAGGCCAGCGTGCGCTTCCCGGATTTTGCCAGCGGCCTTCGGGCGGTGCGGGGGCTCGCGCAGTCGGGGCTCATGCCCTCCAACTGCCGCCTGCTCGACCCGCTCGAGGCGATGATCAACGGCGTGGCCGGGGGCGACGTGGCGGTGTTGATGCTGGCCTTCGAGTCGTCGGACCACGCGCTCGACGCGTGGGTCGCGCGTGCTGCCGAGATCTGCCGTGACCACGCCGGCTCGGTCCCCGACAAGGCACTGCACACGCGGCACGAGGACGCTTCGACCCGAGACGCCGCGGAGAACGCCTGGCGCGAGGCGTTCTTGCGCGCGCCGTACCTGCGCGACGCGCTGGTGGCGCGCGACGTGTTCGTCGAGACCTTCGAGACCGCCGTCACCTGGGACAAGCTCGGCGCGCTCCACGCCCGGGTGGTCGACGCGGCGCGGGCGGCCTCCGAGTCGAAAGCGCTGGTGAGCTGTCGCATCACGCATGCCTATGCGGACGGGGCCGCGCCTTACTTCACCGTGATCGCACCTGCCCGGCGCGGCGGCGAGCTCGCGCAGTGGGCCGCCATCAAGGCGGCGATCACCGACGCCATGCTGGCCGAGGGCGGGACTACCACTCACCACCACGCCGTGGGTCGGGACTTCCGACCCTGGTACGAGCGCCAGGTCGGCCCGCAGGTTCGCGCGAGCCTCGAGGCCGTCAAGCGCCAGCTCGATCCCGCGTCGATCTTGAACCCGGGCGTGCTGCTCGCCGAACCCGCCTGACGTTTCGCGGCAGGCGCACTAAGCTCACCGTCCCGTGAAAGTCCGCCTGGTCCGCGAATACCGCTTCGAAGCCGCCCATCGACTGCCCCATGTGCCGGAGGGCCACAAGTGCCAGCGGCTGCACGGTCACAGCTTCAAGATCGAGCTGGCGATTGCCGGGCCCGTGAACGACCAGACCGGGTGGTTCATCGACTTCGGAGAGCTCGACGAGATCTGGGCGCCGCTCTACGACGCGCTCGACCACCGCTACTTGAACGACGTTCCCGGGCTCGAGAACCCGACCAGCGAGGTCCTCTCGCGCTGGCTGTGGGAGCGCCTCCAGCCGAAGCTGCCCCAGCTGGTCCGGGTCACGGTCCACGAGACGTGCGACGCGCGCTGCGAGTACGAAGGCGACTAGCCCTCGTCGTCGTAACCCCACTCGGGGTCGAGGCCCGCGAGGTCGGCCAGCTTGGCGGGATGGTACGGCGGGCGCGGCGTGAACCCCACGCCCGGATCGCCGCCGCGCTCGGCCAGTAGTTTCCCGGTCAGCGCCATGCAGCCCTTGCCCTGACACCAACCCGTGCCGAACCCGGTGTAGCGCTTCACTGACTCGATGTCGCGGTGTCCGAGCGAGAGCGCGTGCTCGAGCTCGTGCAGCGTGACGTCTTCACAGCGGCAAACCAGGGTCTTCACCGCCCCGAGGCTAGCTTGGCGCGGCTCTCGCCGCTATGCTTTCGCCACCCGCGAGCCTGAATCTCCAGCCACGGCGTGCCACGAATGAAGATCTCGATGCGCTCTCGGTCACTCGTCCTTTCGCTCTTGGTTTGTGGCGTCGTCGCCGTCGCGTGTGGTGGCGACGATGATGCCGGCCTGTTCAGCGGCACCGGCGGCACGCCGAGCACCGGCGGTTCGGGCAACGCCAGCGGCAGCGGCGGCGCGGCGGGTGGCAGCGGAGGAAACGTCGGCGGCTCGGGCAACGAGGCGGGCATGGGCGGCGACGGCGGGGCCGGCAACACCGGCGGCAGCGGCGCGGCGGGCGGCAGCGGCGCGACC
>JACPVJ010000087.1 GCA_016191785.1 Myxococcales bacterium
GAGCTACGGCGCGACGACGTACACGTACACCGCCAACGGCGAGCTGCGGACGAAGACGGATACAGGCGGGACCACGACGTACACGTATGACGTGCGTGGCAACCTGGTGCAGGTGGACCTGCCGGGTGGCGACGTGATCCAGTACCTGGTGGACGGGCAGGACCGCCGCGTCGGCAAGAAGAAGAACGGCGTGCTCGAGCGCGCCTGGCTCTACCGGAATCAGTTGAATCCGGTGGCGGAGCTGGATGGCGCGGGGAACCTGGTGTCCCGCTTCGTGTACGGGTCACGCAGCAACGTGCCGGAGTACGTGGTGCGAGGCGGTGTGACGTATCGGGTGCTGAGCGACCACTTGGGCTCGCCGCGGGCGCTGGTGGACGTCGCGACCGGGACAGTAGCGTGGCGCGCGGACTTCGATGCGTGGGGGAACCGGACGCTGATCGCGGGGGCGGCTGATTTCGTGCCGTTTGGCTTCGCGGGAGGGATGTTCGATCCGGAGACCGGGCTGACGCGGTTTGGTGCGCGGGACTATGACTCGGTGCTTGGGCGGTTCACGTCAGCCGTTCAGATTCCGCTCGGTGGACCCGAAGTGAATCGCTACGAGTACGCTCTGGGAAACCCGCTCTCGATGATCGATGTCAACGGTCGCCTTCCCATTTGGATCGATGTGGCGGGTCCCCCGGTGGCGTGCGCCGGAGTTGCTTTCCAAGTTGCGCTCGACAAGTACCCACACGACTCGTCGAAGCGCCACTGCTACGCGTCTTGCGTAACGTCTCGCTACTGCGCCGGGCTCAATCCTGGTTTTGCTTTCGCGCTCGGCTTTGGTTTCGAAGCAGCGACCCTGTTTCAAGGCGATTGGTACCAGGATCTGGTCGACGACTACGAAGGCGCAACGCTGGGCGTTGCCATCAACAAGAGCTGCGAGCAGTGGTGCGATCCGGACACCTGCCCGAAGGAATAGGCAGGGACCGAGACGTGGACCGTCGCCGCATGCTGTCATGGATTTTGGTCCTCGCCGCACTTGTGCAGCTTCCGGGCACAGTCATTCGGTGCGCCGAACGTTGGGTGAGACCAACCGCGTCGACACTTGAGGGTTTTGCGAGGACGCAGGCGAGTCCAGCTCGTCTCTCATTGGTGGAAGTGCGGGGCAAACGCTACTTCGTGTGGTTTGCACAGTCGTCGGGCGTGGCCATCCTCCTCCGCGGGGGCTCCGGACCTCCCTGCTACGTGTTCGACGACGCTGGCACGCTCGTGGGCTGGGCGCCAACGACTGGCGATCAAGAGCTGGACATCATGGTCTTGCGGGCATGGCGCGCCCCGGCGGTTGACGTCGGCGACGCTGTTCGAGTCACGCAGAAGACGACGGGGGAAGGTGCGCCACCGCGATGAACAGCGGGTGCTGCAACAGTTGGGACAGCGCTGGGTCGCCGCCGGCCCGACCGGGGCGTGTCAAAAAACTTGTGTAGGTTGACCTAACACGCGACTCGAAAGGGGTCGCTCATGGACACCAAGAAAGCCAACGACGATCGGCCTAGCAACCGAGACGAAGGCCTCGCCGAGAGCGAGTTGTTCGACTCGCTCCTGGAGGGGAGCCAGTCCGAGCAAGACCTGTTCGGACCGGCGGGGGTTCTCACCAAGCTGAAGGTCGCCGCGCCGCAGGTGGCCGGTCGGCCATGCTCAGGGCTCCTGGCATTTCCATGGCATACTCTCAGCCGTGAAGGCTCAAGTTGACTCGGCGGGGCGCATCGTCGTGCCCAAGGCGCTCCGGCTCGCGCTGGCCCTGAAGCCCGGCCAGTTGCTCGAGATCCGTGAGCGCGACGGCGTGCTCGAGATCGAAGCGGCGAGCACGCCGATGCGCCTGAAGCGGAAGGGCAAAGGCGTCGTGGCTGTTCCCGACGAGCCGCTGCCCGTGCTCAAGTCAGACGAGGTTCGCTCCACTCTGGAGCGCGTTCGGCGGTGAGAGTGGTCGAGACCATGGCGCCCCGCCTGACCCCCCTCGTCGCGTTCGTGATCGTGGTCGTTGCCTGCTCGGGCAAGTACGACGGCGGTGGCGCCGGCACCGGCGGGGTCTACGAGTCGAAGCGGTCGGCGACGTGCAAGAACTGGCAGAACGCGACCTGCGATTTTCTGGCCGACAAGTGCCAGGCGCAGTCTCGCGCCGATTGCGACCTGCTCTATCAGAGCCTGTTCTGCAAAGACGACGCGACCATGCAGACTTGCATCGGCAAGCTCTCGCAGGCGACCTGTCCGGCGCCCATCGACCTGCCGAGCGAGTGCAAGGACATCAACGATCCGGCGCCGGTGGCGCAGTACTGCAAGGACTTCGCCCGCGAGCTCTGCAAGTTCGGCGTGCGCTGCAAAGAGGCCAGCGACCAGGCTGCGTGCGAGGCCGAGATGGCCGTCGAGCTCGCCGCCACCTGCTCGAGCGGTGTCGGGCTCTCGTCCGGCGCGGACGCTTGCCTGTCCGAGCTTCAGACGCTCGCCTGCGGAAGCCAACCCTCGAGCTGCAAGGGCGTGATCAAGGTTCTCGAGAGCTCACCCCCGGCGAAGATCGTGCATCCGGGTGCCGCGCAGATCTCGGCCAACCTCCGTACGATCGCCGCCCGGGCAGGGGACTAGGGAAGAAACCGCCGTCGGCTGGCACATGAGGAACACCACCCATGCAACTTCGCTTCCGCCTCGTTCTCTCGTCGCTCGCGATCTGGGCTCTGGGCTGCTCCTCGGCGGGTGGCGGCGGCGGCGGCGTGCCCTGCAATGACGCAGGCCTCTGCGAGAACAACCTGGTCTGCGTCCAGGGCGTGTGCGTTACGCCCGACGGCGGCGCGGGCACCGGCGGCGCGGGTACGGGTGGCGCGAGCACGGGCGGCGCGAGCGGCGCCGGTGGCGTCGGTGCCGGCGGAAGTGGCGGTGCTGGAGCCGGAGGTAGTGGCGGCGTCGGAGCCGGAGGCAGTGGCGGCGCTGGAGCCGGGGGCAGTGGCGGTGTCGGCGCCGGAGGCAGTGGCGGTGTCGGCGCCGGAGGCAGCGGCGGTGTCGGCGCCGGAGGCAGTGGCGGTGTCGGCGCCGGCGGCAGCGGCGGTGTCGGCGCCGGTGGCAGCGGCGGTGTCGGTGGCAGTGGCGGGTTCGGCGGCACCGGAGGCAGTGGCGGCACGGGTGGCAGCGCGGGAAGCGGCAACTGCTGCACGTCGCACAGCACGCCCGGCTGCACCAATGCAGCCATCCAGGCCTGCGTGTGCGCCGCGGACAGCTACTGCTGCTCGACCAAGTGGGACAGCTCGTGCGTGAGCGAGGTCACCTCCGAAGGGTGCGGCTCGTGCTCCGGCGGTAGCGGCGGCTCCGGTGGCAGCGGGGGCAGCGGCGGCTCCGGGGGCAGTGGCGGCGGCACCGGACAGGTCTGCGGCGCGGTCACCTGCGGTTCGGCCGCGACCTGCTGCACCTGCTCCGGGCAGAAGATCTGCATCACGCTGACCGCCGGCTACACCTGCTCGACCTGGTCGTCGACCTGTAGCTGAGGTGAGGGTCAGGCCCAGGCGTCGTACACCGCGCGGCTGACCTCCGCGATCAGGCGCACCGCGTCGTTGTCGCTGGTCACGCGCGGGTCGCGCACCTCGCGGGTCATGACCGCGATCGCCCACTCGGCCTTAGGCGCGTGGACCAGGCCGGCCTCGCAGCGCACGCCCGAGAGGCTGCCGGTCTTGCTCGCGACCCAGACCGGCTCGGGATCGCCGAACTCCCGCGCGTAGGGGTCCGCCGGCAGGTAACGACGCAGCGGCTCGATGTACTTCTGGATGCGCATCACGTCGAGCAGCCGCTCGGTGGCGGCGTCGTCGAGGAGCGCGCCCTGGCGCAAGCGCACGAAGAAGCACACGAGGTCAGCGGGCGTCGACGCGCCCAGGGCCGTCTTGTCGGCGGCGAGCCGGGCGAAATCCACGCGGCCGTTCAGTCGGGTGTGCTCGAGGCCCGCGCGGCGAATGTGGGCGTTGATCGTGTCGACGCCCAGGCGATCGATGAGCAGGTTGGTCGCCAGGTTGTCCGACAGCATCATCATCAGCGTGGCGAGATCGGACCAGGTGGGCTCGAGCCCCGGCGCAAGGTGAAGCAGCACCCCCGAGCCGAGCGTGCGTGCGCGCTCGGGGACCGCGTGGCGCTCCGTCAGATCGATCTTCCCGTCGGCGGCTTCGCACCAGAGGGCGTAGAGCACGAAGATCTTGATGGCGCTGGCGGTCGGGAAGGTCTCGCTCGCCCGGAGCTCGACCCGCGCGCCGGTGACCAGGTTCTCGGCAGCGACCCCCACGACGCCGGCGAAGCCGTGGGTGAGCGGGGCGAGCTCAACCATCGACCTCCGAGCCCTCGTCGGGCAAGATCAGGCTGGGCCGGCCCAGGTTCTTGGCGTGGAACTCGAGCACGCGCCCGAGCGGGGAAGCCTCGGTGCGTTCGGCGCCCTCCAGGAAGCGCTCGAGGGGATCTTCGACCACTCGCCGGCGGCTGTGCGACGCGTGGATCACGGTCATCGGCGCACCCTCGATCGCGATCCCGACGTGGCACGGGCCTTCCCGCGCGGTCCAGGCGAAGACCAGGTCGCCGGTCTGCTCGGGGACGTGCCCGAGGGTCACGGTGGCTGCTAGCTGGTCGGTCGAGTGACGGGGCAAGCGCAACGCCAGGCCCCGCAGGTACGCGCGCTGCACCAGCGCGGAACAATCGATGCTCGACTCGGTCGCGCCGCCCAGGCGATACGGTGCGTCCAGGAAGGCCCGCGCAGCGGCGACTACCCCGTCGGCGGTGCCACTGGTGGGTTCGATCACGGGCGCGGGCCCCGGCGCTCCGAGGCCGGACTCCACCCAGCCCACCGTCGCGTCGACCCCGCGCACCAAGCAGGCCTCGCGATGACGAGCCAAGAGCTCGACCGGGCCGTCTTCCGGCAAGAGCTCGGAGGCGAGGCGCCGGCCGCGGGACGGGTGGTGTTGCCACAACGGTGTCGGTGCCTCGACCAGCGTGTGCCACTCGCCGGTGGTCAGCGGCCGGACCTCGCTCACGTCCACGGGCCAGCCCTCGGGCACCGCGTCGATCAGCGCGGCGTGCAGCCGGCGCGCGACGCGCGGGACCACGACGGTGCCCCGGGCCGAGATCCCGACGTCGTGGGACCCGAGCGTCAGTGCCACGTCCACGTGAGTCCAGCCGTAGGCGCCCTCGAGGTCGCGTCGGAGCTCGGCGAGGGCGCGCTCGGCGGCGGTCAGCGCCTTCTCGGGGATCCGGCTGGTCACGCCTGCACCCCCACCAGCTTCTGCACCTCTTCGACGTCCGAGAACGGCAGCGTCTCGGTGCCGAGGGTCTGACCGCGCTCGTGGCCCTTGCCGGCGATCACCACCACGTCGCCCGCCCGCGCGCGCTCGAGGGCCTGGCGGATCGCAGCGCGTCGATCGAGCTCGACCAGCACGTACGCGCGCCCGCCACGCTCGGCCCCGCGGGCCACCGCTTTGGCGATCTGCTTCGGATCTTCCAGGCGTGGGTTGTCGTTCGTGACGATGGCCACGTCGGCGCGCTGCCCCACCGCGCGCCCCATGGGCTCGCGCTTCTCTGGGTCCGCCCCGCCGCCGGCGCCGAGCACCACGATCACGCGCCCGCTCCCGGCCAGCGAGCGCGCCGCGTCGCAGGTGCGCGCCAGAGCGTCGGGCGTGTGGGCATAATCCACGGCGATGGCCACCGGCGCGCGCGTGACCAGCTCGAACCGGCCGGGCACGACCGGGCACTCGGCGATGCCGCGCGCGACGAGCGTGCCGTCCACGCCGGCGGCGAGGGCGCCCGCCGCCGCGGCCAGCGCGTTCTCGGCGAACACCTCGCCGATCATCCGCGTGCGCAAGCACCCGCCCAGGGCCTCGGCCAACGGCGAGGGCTCGAGCGCGATCGACGTGCCGTCCAGTGAGACGCGGACCTCGCGCGCGGTCAGATCCGCGGCGTGTAGCTCCGGGCCGCGCGAGGGGGCGCGGTACCACACCCGCTTCACGTCTTCGGGAGTGACGCGGTCGATGAGCAGCGCGCTCTCGTCGGCGGCGTTCAGAACGGCGCACTGCCCCGGCCGCAGGTGGACGAAGAGCTGCGCCTTGCTCGCCAGGTAGTGCTCCCACGAACCATGCTGCGAGAGGTGATCCCGCGAGAGGTTGGTGAACACCCCCAGATCGAAGCGCCAGCGCTTGGCGTAGCCCTGGGCCAGCGCCTGGCTCGTCACCTCGACGGCCGCGTCCCGGCAGCCGGCGGCGGCCGCCTGCTCGAAGGCATCCAGATAGCCCTGGAGCGTGCGCGGGACGTCGAGCCCGCGCCCCCCCAACGTGTAGCCCAGCGTGGTCTCGACCAGCACCAACCGACCCGTGGCCGCCAGCGCCGCGCCCAGAAGCAGCGTGGTCGAGGTCTTGCCATTGGTGCCCGTCACCCCGACCGTGAAGAACGGCTCTGCCCACGGAGCTGGGGCGGTCGTGGGGCGAGCGAGCTCGGTCATGGGCGCGGCTCTGACGGTACCACCCCCAAAAAGAAACGGGCCCCACTCGGAGGCCCGTCTCGTTCAGCGCTGCGCGAGCTTCACTTCGGAAGCAGGAGGCAGTCCTCGAAGTCCTGCCGGCAGTCGCCTGTGCCCTTGTCGTAGCAGACGAGGGCGTCTTTCACCGAGTCGATGGTGAGGGGGTTCAGCGCCGCGTTGCACTCAGCCTCGGACACGCCCGAGGTCCCGCCGTCCACCGCCGGGCACGACTCCGCGACGTCCTTGCACGGGTCGTAGGTGCCGCCGTCCGCCCCGGCGAGCGGGGGGTGCTGGCAGGCCATTGGGAAGACGTCATCCAGGCACTTCTGAACTGCCGCGTCGTGAGCCGACGCGCAGGCGTCGCCGCTGATCGCCTTCAGGCAGCTCAGCATCTTCTCTTGCACGCCCTTCCGCCCGTAGCCGGCGGTGTAGATGCACATGTCGTAGCCCAGGGGCGCGATTCCGCCCTCTGCCCCGGCGTCGCCGCAGGTGGTCGTCGCGTACGGCAACGTGGAACAATCGGCCTCGACCCCGGTGTCGCCCAGGCAGGCGCCGGCATCCCCGCCATCCGCCCCGCCGCTGCCCGCGCTGCCGGCCGCTCCGCCGCTGCCGGCGCTGCCCGCCGCCCCGCCGCTGCCCGCCGCGCCGCCGGTCCCGCCGCCGGTCCCGCCGCCGCCCGAGACGCCGGCGTCGGTGTCGGTCTTGGTGTCTTCTGTGACGCAGCCGACGCTCATCATCGAGCCGCCAGCAAGCAAGGCCGTCAAGGCCAGGAACTTCTCGACCTGGATCCGCATAGTCTCGAGCCTCCGTTGGGGGTTCTGGTTCGACGTAATAGTACGCGGCGGGCTTCAGGAGATCCCCGAGAAATTCGCCCTGCCGCAGAAGGTGACGACTTGTTCAGTATCTTCCCGAAATCACGACCCTTGCATGGGTCGAAAGCCTCTGCTACTTAGCGCCTCCCTTTTTCGGGCCACCTTGGTCCGACGTTCGTCCTTGTTCACGCGGGCCACCCAACACCCGCGCGAAGGTGCCGAACGGGGGGCGCTCCCCGCGCTCCCGGAAGACTAGCTCGCTCGTCCGTCCGCACCCTCGCGGTGCGAATGGACAAGCTTCCCCCGCCGACCGGCGGGGTCTCGTGAGCTGCCCCTCGAGACGGGGCTGTCAGGAGTCGAGTCGATGATCAGCCGAGCCAATGCCAACTACCAGCGAATCAGCGTGCGCAAAGCACGCGTGATCGTCAACCTGGTGCGAGGCCGCGACGCCGCGGAAGCGCTCCAGTTGCTCGACTTCGTGCCGAAGGCCGCGTCCCCCGTGGTCAAGAAGCTGCTCGCGAGCGCCATCGCCAACGCCAAGGTCAAGCGCCCCGACGTGGACGTGGACTCGCTCTATGTGAGCCACGCCAGCGCCGACAAGGCCTCGACCGCCGCCATGCGCCGCTGGCGCCCCCGCGCGATGGGCCGCGCGACTCGCATCGAAAAAGGCGTGAGCCACATCCGCATCGAGCTCGACGCACGCTGAACCAGGACGAGAACCAGCATGGGACAAAAGACTCATCCGTATGGCTTCCGGCTCGGGGTCATCAAGACCTGGACGAGCAAGTGGTACGAGGACGGCCAGTACCAGAAGTGGCTTCACGAGGACCTGCGCATCAAGCGCGCCGTGAAGGAGTACCTGTAC
>JACPVJ010000088.1 GCA_016191785.1 Myxococcales bacterium
CGGGCGCATCGTGCAGCGGGTCGAGACCAACGGGGGGGCGGCGATCACCTGGCGCTACACGTATGACCTGCGCGGCAGGCTCGTGGACGTGCAGAAGGACGGCGCGCTCTACGAGCACTACGACTACGACGGCAACGGGAATCGCACGCTGCTGACCACGCCGACAGGCACGACGGCTGGCGTGTACGACGCGCAGGACAGGCTCCTGAGCTACGGCGCGACGACGTACACGTACACGGCCAACGGCGAACTGCGGACCAGGACGGACGCCGGCGGGACGACGACGTACGCGTATGACGTGCGCGGCAACCTGGTGCGCGTCGACCTGCCGGGTGGTGACGTGATCCAGTACCTGGTGGACGGCCAGGACCGTCGCGTCGGCAAGAAGAAGAACGGCGTGCTCGAGAAGGCGTGGCTCTACCGGAACCAGCTCAACCCGGTCGCAGAGCTCGATGGCGCCGGTGCCCTGGTCGCAAGGTTTGTCTACGGCGCGCGGAGCAACGTGCCGGAGTACGTGGTGCGCGGAGGCGTCACGTATCGGGTGCTCAGCGACCACCTGGGGTCGCCGCGAACGTTGGTTGACGTCGCGACGGGCGTGGTCGCGTGGCGGGCCGACTTCGACGCCTGGGGGAACCGGACGCTGATCGCGGGAGCAGCTGATTTCGTGCCGTTTGGCTTCGCGGCAGGGATGTTCGAGCACGAGACCGGGCTGACGCGGTTCGGGGCGAGGGATTACGACCCGACGGTGGGGAGGTGGGTGAGCAAGGATCCGATCCTGTGGTCTGGTGGTACGCGCTTGCTCTACTCGTACACTGGGGAGGACCCGATCAACCGGCGCGACCCGAGCGGCCTGCAGGTACCGTGGTGTGAGCCCGCTCCGCCGCCGGCACTTCCGTGGCTGGAGCTACTGGGCAACCTGCTTTCGAACGCCCTGAAGGGTTCGCTCCTTCTCAGCCCTCTCGCCTGGGCCACAGGCGACGCAGCCAACGACAACGCCGATGCATGTGTCGACGTTGCGGGTGCGTCGTGCAAAGGGCCGCCAGGTCCCAAGAGCAAGGGGATCTGCGGACTGGAGCGCGACCTCGCGCTCTACGGTTCCGGCGAGCACGTCTGCCAGTACTACTGCCCTCAGGACGGCAGCAAGCCGACGCTAGCGCTCCCCAACTCACTGGCGTGTCCCCCAACGATAGGGTTCGGGAGCTAGCGCGTGGCTGGGCCGCGATGCAGCTTCTGTGGAAAATCAGGCGACTCGGTCGCGGGAATGGTCTCTGGCGGCGGCGCTCAGCCGCGTGGGCAGCTACCGGCCGTTCACATCTGCTCTGGGTGCATTGAACTGGCAGGCGAGATATTGGACGCGCCCGTGTCAGTGGCTGAAGGCGGCGTTGAGTGGACCGCGGTTCTGAACGACGGTTCCGCGTACGAGTGGGCCTGTGTCCCCCAGCGAGGCGGGCAGCCGAATGTGGTGATCGTGCGTCGGCTGGGGTCGGCGAAGTCCTTTGGCTACGTGCTTGGCGAAGGCGAAGTTGCTGACGTCACGCTTGTGGCGTGGATCGTTCAGCGCTTTCAGGAGCAGCTCTGAAGTGGCTCGCGCAACGGCATCTGGAAGTAACGTGCTCCGAGAAAAATCATCCGACGTATACTCGATGCCTGACCCGGCTTCAGATCCCGACGGCCCGCCTCACCCGCTCGACCGCGACCTCCGGGTCCCGGAGCACGACCTCCGCGTCCAGCCGCAGCACGCTCCACCCGAGGCGCGCGAGCTTGCGGTCGCGGCGGGCATCGGCCGCTCGTCGGCCGATGTGGCTTCGCCCATCGACTTCGACGGCGAGCTTCACGCTCGGAATGGCCAGGTCGACGATGTGCTGACCGACGACATACTGGCGGCGCACGACGACGCCGAGCCGGCGAGCGCGCAGCAGCTCGAACAGCGCTGCCTCGCTCTCGGTCGGCTCGGACCGCATGGCCTGCGCGCGCGCACCAAGGACCTGTTGGCGTTTGGACATCAGCCCGCGTGATCGCCAGCAGCCTCGGCACCACGCGCCTCCCCCGCCCGCGCGAGCGCGGGCACGGAACGGAGCGGCAGTGCCTTGGCAAGACCTCATCCTGCCCGCGCTTGCCGGGTAAGGGGGAGGCAAGCCCGGCGAAGCCGGGCGGGTGGGGGCACTCACCGCTCGAGATCATCCGCTGGGCCGCGGTCCTGCCGCTCGTGGGCGCCCTGCTGGTGCTGAGCCGGGTGGCGATCGAGACGCGGGGTCGCGCGCTCGAGAGCTGACTCGATCGCCCGCCACGCAACCCAGGCCGGCACGCACAGCACCAAGACCAGGCGGAGGCCCAGGCTGGTCACGGCCAGGGCGCCGACCCAGATCCGACCGGTGAGGATCGCCTGCAGCGGCTCGCGGGCCGCGAGGGCCCGAGCCAAGAGCTGATCGAGCACGATCAACGAGAACCCGATCGCCACGACCCACGCCGCCCGCTTCACGCCGGCCTCGCCGTGAGCATGGCCAAGAGCAGCGCGTTACCCAGCGCGCCACCGATGGCGTACGAGCGGCGGCCGTCGTGACTGACCGACACGCCGAAGAGCGACGCGGTGCGGGCGAGGCCCACGAACAGCGCTTCCTGGCGGTGCGCCCGGGCTGCGCCGATGCCGAAGCCGGTGGCGCCGACCGACACGCCGGCCACGATCGGTCCCGCGTTCACGTCTCCGGAACCCGAGAACCCCATGGGGTACTCGCGGATCGCCGAAAACCCGAAGAGCGAGCGCCGCCCGGTGGTCTCGAGGGCCGAGGCCAGCCGGGCCGAGAGCCCGCGGTGGGCGAAGCTCAGGAAGTACGCGCCGACCGCGGTGCCCGAACCCCGCGGCGCGTCGAGCGCGATGCACGTCCCGCTCCGCGTGCGTTGCACCAAGTAGCCCGAGGCGTGGACGGCGCACTTCGCGAAGCGCTCGGCCCAGGCGTCGAGCTCGGCCGAGCGATCGCGGCCGGTGGCACGGGCGTGCAGCCCGATGGAGCCCACCACCGCCGCCACGTCCGGCGGCCAGGTCTCGCCGGGGTAGGTCTCGGTCATGCCCGTCGGCGCGGAGAATACCCGCCGGGCCAGCTCGTCGGTGATCCGATCGTTGAGCGCCGCGTGGGGCGTGGTCGGATCGACCGCGCGCACCATCGACAGACCCAGGTTCACGTAGCCGAGGTAGGCGTGCCCCTCCCCGGGGCGCATCCGCGTCGCGCCGTGGGCGCCGTACACCTGCGCGGCATAGGCCAGCGTGCGCGGGTCGGCGAGGCGGTCCGCAGCGCGGCGCAGCGCGGGCAAGTACCGCTCCCGCTGCTCGGGGTGATCGAGCACGATCTGCCCGAGCCCGAGCGCGGCCATCTGATAGATGGCGATGGCGCTCTGGCCGTCGAAGCGGCTCTGGCCGGTGCGGTAGAACACCGGTTCGTTCTGCTCGAGCACCCACCTTCCCACGCTTTGCGCTAGCGCGTCCTGGGCGTCGAGCTCTCCGGCGTACAGCGCTCGCGCCTCGGAGCCGAGCAGCTGACGCGGCACCACGCTGACCGTCAGAAGGAAACAGAGCGCCAGGAGCGCGGCGCGTTTCCACCAGGACATCACCTCGAGCACCTAGCATACTCGGGTCGTGCGCGAGGTCGTCCCGGTCGTCGTCCCCTGGCTGGTGATGTTCACGACGCTCTCGGTTTCGTACCAGATCGAAGATCGACGGATGCGCGGTCGCGCCCGATCCGACGAGGCGACCGGAGTGCCCCTCGAGCGCCCGAGCGTCGCTGCCGCGGTGCTCGCCACGGTGCTGCTCGGCCCGTTGATGGCGCCGATCTACTTCTGGCGCTCGCGCCGGCGCCCGCTCGGCCTGGCCCTTGGCCTGCGCATGACGGCGCTCAGCGTCGGGCTCTACCTGGCGACCGCGATGGGCAGCCACGCCTGGCTCGCGTCGGACACGCTCGGGCGCGCCCATGCCGCGTGCATGACCACCGGCCCGCTCGGGGCCGACCCCGAGGCCGCGAAGGCCGAGGGCCCCTGCGCCGCCGTGGTCGAGGCCTACGAATCGGGCACGGGCTGCCGCGACGGCGCAAAGCTGACGAGCTGCAGCGCGCCCGCGGTGCGCGCGTTCAGCGTCCGGCCCGATCCGGCTCGGGCCCGCGCGTTGCTCGAGCACCGCTGCACCTCGCGGAGCGAGCTGGGCGCGTGCTTGGCACTGGGCGAGCGTGCCCGCACCGACGCCGAGCGCGAGGTGGCTGCAGACCGGGTCCGCAAGGTGTGTTGCACCTGGTGGCAGACCGGGACCTGCGAGCGGTTCCTGAGCGTCCAGGACTGCAAGCGCTGATCGTCGGCGGACAGTTGGCCGAAGCTCGAGAGAGCAGGTTCAATGACGAACGCTCGTGCTGGTTCGCTCGCTCCACTGGCCCACGCCGCCGAAACGCCCCGGTCTCTGGGCGCGCGTGCGCTCTCACGCGCGCGATGCAGGTCCGAGCCTCGGCGTGTGTCTGCTCAGCGTGGGCGTCTTCGCGCACGCGTGCTCCGAGCCCGAGCCTCGAGCCGAGACCAAAGCCGAGCGCTCCTGGCTCGCCGCGGTGCTCGCGCCCGATCCCACTCCGACGGTGCAAGATCCCGAGCCCAACAAACGCTCGAAGCTGGTGCGAGGGTTGCGCCTCTCGGGGCCCGCGCGCGACGCGCTGGTGGCCGCGGTGCGATCGGCGCCGAAGCCGGTCTCCGTGGCGACGCTGCCGCCGCCCCCGATCGAGCGGCCGCTCCCGAAGCCCGCGCCCCCGCCGGTGATCGCGAAGCCCAAGGTCGCGAAGCCCGAGACCGTGGTCGCGTCGCTCACCGTCGAACGCGCGCCGGAGCCGGTCGCGTCGCCGCCGCCCAAACCCCGCCCTGTCGCCGCCGCGCCGCCTCCTGTCGCCGCCGCGCCGCCTGCTGTCGCCGCCGCGCCGCCGCCCCCGGTTGCCGCACCGCGGCCTCCCGCCGCCGCGGCCCCGCCACCCGTTGCCGCACCGCCTCCGCCGGTTGCTGCAGCGCCGCCCCCCGTCGCCGCCGTGGCGACGCCCGTGCCCGCGCCCCGACGACCGCCGCAGCTCCTCGATGACGTGATCCCCGAGCGCCTCGCGCGCCCACCCGAGCCGCCTGCCGTCGCCGAGCCTGAGCCCGCCTCGCCGCCCGCTCCCGCACCTGCACCGTCGCCGCCGAAGAGTGAGCCAAAACCTCCGCCCGCGCGCGCTTCCGCGCCTGCGCCGTCACCTGCGCCACCACCGCCGGCGCCGCCACCACCCGCGCCGCCATCGCCGCCCGCTCCTGCGGCTGCAGCACCCGCGCCACCTCCGCCCGCGCCACCTCCGCCCACGCCACCTCCGCCCGCGCCGCCGACCGCAGCACCCGCGCCCCCTGCGCCCCCGCCGCAAGCGGCTCCTGCGATCGCGACCACGCGACCGGTTTCGCCGCCGGCCCCGAAACCCAAACGCATCGATCGCCCACGGCGTCCGACACCGATGTCGCCCAACGACGCTACCCGCCATCTGGCCCAGGCCTGGCAGCACCTGACCAACGAGGCGCCGACCGAGTCGGTAATCAGCGTGCTCTGGGGCCAGTGGGCGCTCGAGACCGGACGAGGGCGCTGGATGGTCGACTACAACTATGCCGGGCTGAAGGGGCGTGCCCCCGACGGCGGTACCGCCAACTGGTGGACCTGGGAAGAGCCCAAGGACAAGAAGGATCGTGCGCTCCGGATCCGCGCGCGCTTTCGCAGCTACGAGGCGCCCGAGCACGGGGCGCTCGATTACGTCGAGATGCTGCTGCGTCGCTACCCCAAGGCGGTCGCGGCCGCGCGACGCGGCGACGCGGTGAACTTCATCCTCGAGCTCGATCACGGGGGCTTCTTCACCGAGCGCCCCGAGCACTACGTCCGCTCGGTGGTCAGCCTGGCCCGCGAGTTCCGGCAAGACGGGTACGCAGTCCTGTTCCGCGAGTGAGACCGATGCGCATCGTCCTCGTGCTCGACCCGCCGGTGTTCAAGACCAGCTCTCTGGCGTGGCTGCGCGAGTCGCTCGAAGCGGGCGCGGCCACGCTCGTGACCCTGCCGGGCGTCGACCCGCTCACCCGCGCGCTGGCCGAGGCCCTGGGCAGTCACGAGCCCGGCGACGAGGGCTTCGTGGTGCTGGCTCGGGCGGGCACCGGGCGCTGCAGCGCCGCGGATTGGGACGCGCTCGAGCTCGGCAAGCGGGTGCGGCGCATCGAGCCGGTGGAAGATCCGGCGGTCGAGGGCGCGATCGTCGAGGGCGCGCAGCACTTCGACGCGGGGGACTGGGAGCGGGCGTATCGCGCCTACTCCACCGCCGATTCTCTGCTGGCCTGGGAGCACGGGCCCCGCCGCGCCGAGGTGCTGGTCTGCCTGGGCAACATCGAGCTCGCCCGGGGCAACGCGGCGGCCGCCGCCGCGCTGCTCGACCGCGCGCTCGCCATCTTCCCCGATCACCAGGCGGGCCTGCGGCGTCGCATCGAGCTGGCTCGCGTCGCCCACGAAGCCGCCATCGCGGCAGCGCTCGGGCGGCGACTGTTCGCGCGCGCCGAGAGCGACACCGCGCGCGCCGATTTGCTCTCGGCCATCGCCGACGACTCGCTGACCGCGACCATCGAGGCGCTCCAGCAAGCGCTGACCCTGCGCCCCCGAGATCCGCGCCTGCTCGAGCGCCTGCAGGCCGCCCTCGAGGCCGCCGGGCGCTGGCGTGAGGCGGTCGACACCAAGGTCGCGCTCTCCGAGACCATCGAGAGCCCGCGCGATCGCGCCCGCGCCATGACCGCCGCTGCCGGCATGTGTGCGCGGCGCACCAACGACGTGCCCCGGGCGGTAGCGCTCTACGAAGCGGCCATCGCCGACGACCCGTCGGCGCCGGGCGCCTTCGAGGCCATCGAGTCGGTGTTGCTCAAGAACGAGGACTTCGCCGGCATCGAGCGCGCCTACGTGCGCCAGCTCGAACGGTTGGTCGAGCGCAGCGAGAAGGCCGCGGCGACCAGCATGCTCGATCGGCTGGCCACGCTCCGCGCCGACCGTTTGTACGACATCCACGGCGCCATCGTCGCGCTCGACCAGCTGGTGGTGCTCGCGCCGTCGAACGTGGACGCCCGCCTTCGGCTGGCTTCGCTGCTGGAGCGCACCGATCAGATCGAGCTCGCGGCGCGCTGTCTCGAGACCGCCGCCGAGTGGGGCCCGACCCGGCCCGACACCTTCCGAGATCTGCACCGGGTCTGCCATCGCCTCGAAGACGTCGATCGCGGCTACTCGGTCTGCGCGGTGCTGGTGCAACTGGGCGAGGCCGACCTCGACGAGCAGGCCGAATACCGACGCTTCGCCCCCGAGACCACGCCCCGCCCCCGCGCCGCGGTCGACGCCGCGAGCTGGGCCGAGCTCTATGCCGCGGAGCACGACGAGGTCGTGTCGCGAGTGGTGCGCGCCATCGCCCCGGCCGCCAACGCGCTCCGCATCGAGCAGCTGCGCAGCGCAAAGCGTCTGCCCGAGCTCTCCCAGAGCGAGCGCCACGATCCAGAGAAGACCACGCTCACCGCGGTGCGCACCGTGGCCTGGGCCTGCGCGGTCCTGGGCATCCCCGTGCCCGAGGTCTACGCCAAGACCGACGACATCCCGGGCGGCATCGCCCACCTGCCCTTGCCCGAGCCCGCGCTCTTGCTGGGCAAGTCGATGCTCTCCGGTCGCTCGGTCCCCGAGCTGGTCTTCGCCATCGGCCGCGAGCTTTGCTGCCAGCACCTGACTGGCCGTCTGGTCACGTTCTATCCGACGTTGCCCGAGCTGCGCTCGGTGCTGGTCGCCGGCGTCGCCCAGGTCTTGCCCTCGAGCCTGCCCTCTGAGGTCCTGCAGCTCCGCGACTCGCTCCAGGCCCGCGTCGACCCGCCGCGACGCGCGGAGCTCGAGCAGGCCGTCGGGGCGCTGACGGCGCGGGACGGCCGCCTCGATCTGAAGCCCTGGATCCGCGCCATCGAGCTGGCGTCGTGCCGGGCGGGCCTGTTGATCTGCGGCGACATTACCGCGGCAGCCCGGGTTCTGGCGGTGGACGGCCGCGTGGTGGGCGGGCTGAGCGCCGCCGATCGCATCCGCGACCTGATCCCCTTCTCGGTCTCGGCCCGCTGCGCCAAGGTCCGCCGCGCCATCGGCATCGACGTGGCAGCGGCCAGCTCAGGCAAATAGACAAACGCTGCCGAGCTCGTCGCGCACCACCACGAACCCGGGATCGGCCTCGCCGGCGCGGGCGCCGACCACCATCGGCCAGGCAAAGGCCGCGACCTCGACCGCGACCATCTTCGGTAGGCGGTGGATCCGCTCCACGTAGTTCCGGGCCAGGGCCAGCGCCGCGTCCGCGCGATGCCCCTTCACCTCGGCGCGTGAGCGCCGGCCGCGATAGGCGTCGGCTGCAGCGAAGTCGTCTGTGAGATCGATGCTCAGGACGTCGGGCACACTGCTGCGATTCTTGAAGAACAGCGTCAGCGGCTCGCGCAGACGAAACGGCAGCTCGGGCAGGAAGATGTGGGCGAAGCGCCGCACCACGTCTTCGCCGTAAGCGAGCTTCACCGGCACGGCCCGACGGGAGCCGGCGCACACCGGGCACGGCAGCGCGATGCCGTCGTTGCAGGCCGAGCACTGCACCCACTCGTCGTTGCCCGCCGGCAGCTTCCCTGCCCCGTTGCAGCGCAAGCAGCGGCCGTTCGCGGGCCGGTACATACACTCCGTGCAGCGGCGGACCGTCGCCCCCCGTGAGGCGGGGTCCAGGGCCCGGAACTTCGCTCCGTTCAGGTCGTTCACGTCGGGCACCGGCGGGCCCTCCGCCAGCAGGCGGTCGAAGTCCTCTTCGCTCACCTCGACCGAGTCGCTCCAGGTCGAGCGCTCGACCGCGCGACCGCTCACCAGCACCGCCACCGCGCGATCGGTGTCCCCCACGCCGTGCGCCCCGAGCGCGCCCTTCACCTCGGCGGCGGTGGGCATCACGTCCTCGAAGCTGGCCATGCGAAGCGCCAGCATAATATGCTGCCCGCGCGTGTCACCCTCGCTCCGCTCCATCGCTGCCGTCGCGCTCGGCCTCGGCTTCGCCGCCTGCGGCAGCAAGAGCGGGCTCTCGCTGGCCTTCGACGCCGGCGGGCTCCCCGATGCCTCGGCCGACGCCGGGGTGGATGTCAGCGCGGAAGATGGCGGTCCGAACGTCGAAGACGCCCAGGCCGAGGACGCCTTGCCGCCGATCGACGCCAACGTGCTCGACGTGGTGAAGCCCAACAACTGCGCCGACGCCGCCATCACCCTGGTGTACCTCTTCTCGTCCGACGGCAAGCTCCTGAGCTTCGACCCGGCGACGCTGGCCATCGCCACCATCGGCACGGTCGCGTGCCCGACGCAGCTCTCGCCGAACTCGATGGCGGTCGATCACCTGGGCGTGGCCTACGCCAACTTCACCACCGGCGAGGCGGGCGAGATCTGGAAGCTCAGCACCGCCACCGCCAAGTGCACGCCCACCCCCTACGCGCCGAAGTTCGGCTTCCAGCGCTTCGGCATGGGGTTCTTGGGCGATCAGGACGGCGGCGAGGCCCTGTACATCACGAAGTCGGACGGCGCCGGTGCCCTGGCGCGGGTGGCGCTGCCGAGCTTCGAGGTCGAGTTCAAGGGCGACTTCTCGCCGCCGCTCTCGCTGTGCGAGCTCACCAGCCGGGGCGACGGGCAGCTGTTCGCGCTGTGCATGAAGAACAACGGCGCGACGCTCGCCCAGGTGGACCCCGAGACCGCGAAGGTGATCGGGGTCGACAACCTGAAGGTCGGCAACTCGACCAGCGCCTTCGCCTTCGCCTTCTGGGGCGGGAAGTTCTGGATCTTCACCGGCAACCAAGGGGTGGGGTCCACGGTCACCGAGTACGACCCCGCGCTGAAGACCGAGACCGCCGTGCTCACCACCAAAGAGGTGATCGTCGGCGCGGGCGTGTCGACCTGTGCGCCGGTCGACTGAGCGGGGCGACCGGCCGTCAGCTCGTGTCAGCGTATCGGCGACGCCCCCCGCTTCACCGCGCGAAGAACCCGAGCAACACCACGATCGCGACCAGCGCCAGGCGCGCCGCCCACGCGACCACCCACTGCATCTCGTCGGCGTCCTTCGGCCAGAAGGGCTCTGCTTCTGCCGCGGGCTCGAGACCCACACACACCACCAGCTCGCGCCGGATCTCGGGGATCCGTTCGCGGTAGCTCGCTCCGTCGGTCCGCGCGTCGGGGATGCGCTCCTCAGTTCGAACGAGCTCTGCCGTCACCCGCGGCGGCCCGGCCAGGGAGCGCGCGACCAGATCGGCCGCCAGCCCGCGCACCCGGCCATCGACGCGACACCAGACCGGGTCGCCGTCGCCGGTGAGCTCCACGCGGTGGTCTTCCACACGCCCGAGCCGAGCGCTCACACTGGCCTCCGACAGCTCTGGTGCCCGGCGGAATCGCCCGAGCGGGATTGGCCCGCCGCCCCGGCTGCGCCGACCGCGAAACACGGTCGAGAGCACCAGCGTCAGGAGCACCACCAGCGCCGCCGGGAGCACGCTCACGTCGCTGTTCACACCACCCCGGGACGCGATCCCCGTCGCGTTCGTGCCCGCCCGCGTCCAAGCACCCCAACCGTTGACGCCCGCGACCACGTAGATCCCCAGCGCGTTGATCAACGACAGCGAGATCGGCGCCACGGCGTTCATGCCGAGGGCCACGACCGAGCCCACCGCGTTCAGCCCGATCGAGACCACGCCCACGGACGCGATTCCGCCGACAGCGACGACTCCGTGAGCCACCCCGCCGATGGCGATCACGCCCCGCGCGACCCCGCCCACCGAGAAGAACGCATACTCGCCAGTGCGGGAGAACCAGCGCACGCGCCTAGGTTACTTCAAGTTTGCGGGGCGGACGGGACTCGAATGCTGCAAATCGAGTGTCAGGCCGTGACGGCTCGTATCAGCTCGAGCCGAAAGTGGCCGGATTGGAAATCGGAGTGAGCAGGAAGCAGCGGGAGGAAGTGGCTCGCTGTAGTGATGTAGTAAGTGACGAATTGGGGCATGAAACTAGGGTTTCCGAGCGGCTCGATGCGGCGAGGGAGAGGTGGGACGTCAGCCATGACCGGCGGGAGCTTCGCTTGGCTTTGCTGCAACTGCTCGCCCAGCTTGAGCGCGGAACGTAGGCACAAAATCGTGGCCTGAACCGCTCGATCTCAGTGCACCTGGTTCGTAGGTCCGTCGCGCAAGGGCGCTCGCCCACCTCCACACTCATTTCAACTCCGACAACTCTTCATCGTAGAACTCCACACCCTGCGCGCCGCTGAGAACGCGATGGCCCAGGAGAAACCGTCGATTCTGAGCGTCGCGGGTGCCTACGACCTCCCGGCTCCGCGGACCCAAAAGCATGATCTGGGGGGCGCCCCCGACACCAGTCTCGTCGTGGTCGTGAAACTCGCTCGAGGAAGGCCGCGTAGCCCGCGCGGGGCACGGCGGAGTTCGCTTTGACGGCGTCCCACGCCCGGCCCACCGGGTCCTTGTCTCCGTTCCCCGCGAAAAAGGCGTTGTGCTCACTCCACTCCGTGCCCGCGACCACGTCTTGTTGCGTCCACTGCGTCCCCGGTTCGGACCCCGCCGCAGGCGGACTCAGGCTGGAAACGACCAGGCGCCCGCAGACGCCACGACCACCCGGCGAGGATGATCGAACAGGTCGCGTCCGCCGGAGCGAAGTATTTGTCTTGAACGAGGTGGTCGTACGCGTCGGAGATGTCGGCGTGGACGCGCTTGAAGATCGCACCCGGCTCGGCGTCAGGGCTGGAGAGGTTGTCGCTGAGCGAGATGAAGTTGCGGGCGTTGATCAGGAGCGGGTACGCGACTTGCGTCGAGCCCTCGAACGCCATGGCGCACGCAGTCCCCAACGTGAACAACTTGGGGCCCCGAGGCCAGCGGTAGCCAGCCGAAAGCAGCGTTGGACCCCGTGCCAGGTCAATCTCAGAGATCGCGATGAGGGTCATGTTCTCAGCACTCCTTGTCTCCTGGGAGGTCGGCGAGTTGAACAACCGCTCGTCGTCCAACTTCCCGATGACGAACTTCACGTGGGGCACGTAGGCTCGTCGCCCCGGCCGCTGGCAACTCTTCCATTCTGCGGGCGGACAGAGAATCTCCGCGTCTGACGCTCCAGCCGAATTCCCATGACCCGGCCGCCCCGAAGCCGAGCGCGCCGCAAATTCGCTCGGTGCGACCGGCACGCGCGCCTTGTTCACGAGCAAGATTCGCGCGCGCGCGGCAAATCCCGTCCAGGTGCCGTCCGCCGCCCGGGCGCTCGCCGGGAGCCCGGCGGCATTCGGCGAAATGTACGGCTCGACGAGCCCGCGCTTGACGAGCTGGAACGGGCGCACCGGATCACCGGACCAGAACACGTCGGCCTGGGGGTTCTGCGCCTCGGCGATGAGCCGGTTCAAGACGCCCGTGCTCTTCGTCTCCTCGGTGTCGTAGACGGCACGTACTCGTACTCCAGACGCTTGCTCGAAGCTTCGGAACACCGGCTCCGAGAAGACCTGGTCGACCGAGGTGCAGACGACCACCTCCTGCTTCGACGACGAACGACAGCTGTCGCACGCCGAGAGCCCAGCAACCGCGAGTGCTTCGACGGCGGCCGAGCGCAGGAGGGAGCGACGGGACAGGCGCGGGATGGCGCGGGTCATGGATGGACCACTCCCTTCAGCAGAAGGCCCGCGACCGCATCTTGGTGGCTTCGGCGCCCCGGGCAGCGACATGGCCTAGAGTCCGGGGGTACGTCAGCGCATCGCAGCAAGCCCAGCTGCGGCGGCGAACATTCTGCAGCTGGCGCGATGCAATTGCGTTCGTCGAAATTCCCGCTCGAAAACCGGGTACGCTTCATGCGGCGACGTCCTCCCCGGGTTGCCGAGAGCACTGGTCGCAGACCTGCTGACGATTGTGCTCCAGCCGCCGTTTGCGCGCCTCCTGTCGCCGAGCGGCGAGCTCGTCAGGTACTCGAGCGCCGCGCCCGAAGTACATCTCGCCCGGGGTCTGCCCGTCGAACGCACTGTGGGGCATCCGCTCGTTGTGCTCGGTCACGTAGAACGTATGTGCTCTCCGCGCCCCGTCTTGACCGTCGCTGCGAAAACCGCGTGGGTCAGGTCGAGCGCTTAGCTGGACATTTGCCAGGGCAGCAGCACTTCGCCGCGATCAGCGGCACGGATCGCCGCAGCCAAATACCGCGCAGGGTCGACGCCGTGGAGTTTCGCGGTCTCGATCAGGCTGTAGAGCAGAGCCGCGACCTCGGTGCCGCGCAGCGAGCGCGAGCCGTAGTGGTTCTTCCGCCCGACGACGACGCCGCGCAGGCAAACCAGCTAACTTCGATGGCAAATGGCAGTAAGTGCGTACCCGTGCCGCGGACCGCGTCGTGACAGGACGGGTTCGGCCATGATGTGATCGCCGCGGCGACGTCCTTGTCGGCGCCCGCCCTCGCCATTAGCGTGGCGCGCGCTGTAGAAGCGTCGCCATCGCCCGATGGAGCCCGTCGAGAACGTCGATGACCCGCTCGGACTCAAGCCGCACTCGCACGACCTCGAGCGCGAACTCCGTCTGGGTGCTACGAACGAGGTGTTGGATCACACCGAAACGCACGTCCTCCGACGAGTCGCGCGCTGCGGTGGACCAGAAGTCGGGCTCTGGGACGGAGACCAGCGCGGCAACATCCACGCCCGCCTCGCGAGTTCCAGGCAGTGGCGATGCGTACCAGCGGTCGCGAACCGCGAGCAACAGCTCGGTCGGCACCGTGCGCCCCTTGTGCACGCTACCTATGAGCTCCGCCAAGCCCGATGGATCGACGTGCGGCCGGTCTACAAGGTCGCGCAGCGCGTCGTCGCCGATGCTGGCTGCATGCGCCCGACCCGAAAGCAGGTCGAGAGCGATTCGTTGGAGCTCGGACCCTGAAGCAGGGTCTCGAAGGGCATGGAGCGCCGACGCGAACACGTCTGCGTCGGTGATCTCGCCGAGCCGGAACTGAGCCCCGTTCCAATGCTTCGGCGTTGTTTCTCGAATCCAGTTCCAGACCGCCATTGGCGTGCCTGGTGGGACAGCGAGGCTGTTCTCGAGCGCGGCCACGAGGCCCGAGCAAGCAACGGCACGGAGACCATGCGGGCTCTCGGTGTCCACAAGGACCTCGAGCGCGTGCTTGAGGAGGTTCATTGTTCGAGTACGCCGCCGACCCGTGAGGATCAACTGGCTCGGTTGATCCTGGTTGCGCTGCGACGTACTCCGGCTGCCCCACGAGCCGGCACAGCATGGGAGACTTCAACGACAGCCACCGAGCGATGCTCCGACGTCACCGTCCGGCAATGGTTCGGTTTGCGTCTTGCTCGGTACTCCCCGCGGCGAGGTTGGCGTTCGTGGTTGCCCACGCGCGATCCACGCTCGCGCGCGCCATGGCGCACACGGCGGTGTTTGTGACCGATCGATCCTCGGTCGTGCTCCCCGTGTCTGTAAGCTGCCTTCCCAAGCTCCGCGAGATCGGCCTGATTCCCGAACTCGAGCAACTCGCAGCCCGGCATGGAGCGATGCCGGTGCTGCTCGTGGACGAACACGACTGCACGGCGCTGAGCTTCGAGAAACTCGCTACCATCGCACCTCAAAACCGCTTGATTATCTCCCCGGCGGGTCGAGATCGACGCTGAAGTGTCCACCAAGTTGGCGCACGCCCTCCTTGGGCAGGCGTGCCGGAACGCGGTCAATGACCGGTGGAAAACCGGGACGCCGCCCCCCCCCAGAACCATGCGGCAGCATCCGGCGAGGATTTCGATATTTTTGACGGTGGAGAATTTTCGGCAAAGATCCAGAAATTACTGTGGTCCCGTCAGGGCGGCTCTCGCGATCGCGAGGGACCTCGACCGGTTTTTCCCCTCGCCGTGTCCGCCTCCGGGGATTCAAACTGCTTCAGGGCTTCCATGCCCTTGGAACCTACGACGGCGACCCCGACAAATACGGTCCCTTTGATCGCGCCTGTGCGGAGCAGCTTGAAGGCTTGCTCGACGGTGCGCAGACCGTGGGTGTACCCCAGGCCCAAGAAGACCCCGGAGCTCGTCACCGCGAGCGGGGACGCGTCGATGCGATTTCGGGCGGGCGCCGGCGCGGATCGCCTGGGCATGTGGGGACTACGCCCGGGCGTCGACACGATCAACTGGCCTGCCCCCGCGCGGCGGCGCCGTCGTCGAACCGGCGGGCCGATGTCCGAGAAGACGCCTACCCGGACATGCGCGCCCGGGGGTTTCTTGGGTGATCTGCTCGCTCACCAAACGTAGTCAGCCTCATGGAGGCTCCCACTGGCCCTGGAGGCGCGCTCGCCGACGCCGAGACGATCGACCTCTGGCTTACCGGCAGGCCCGACAGCACGCGGCGCGCGTACGCGGCGGACGTTCGTGAGTTCCTCGGCCGCGTCGGCAAGCCTCTCGCCGAGCTCAGCCCAAGCGACGTCATCAGGGCCGCGTCTGGCCCGCGGGGCACGGCCGCCGTGAAGAGCCTGATCTCGTTCGCGTCAAGGGTCGGGGCGATCGAGCAAGACGTCAGCAAGGTGGTCCGCACGCCGCGCGTCCCACGGCGCCTTCACGAACGAATCCTGACCGAGGATGACGTCGAGCAGGTGATCCGCGAGGCTGCACCGGGTCGCAATCGGGCGCTCGTTCGGTTGCTCTACTACGGTGGCCTTCGCGTAGCTGAAGCCGTGGGGCTTAGGTGGGTCGATGTCGGAGCCGGCGTCGTGCACGTCGTAGGGAAGGGGGCAAGGTCGCGTTCGGTCTGGGTTCCACCGCGGGTCATCGACGAGCTCCGAGCGCTCCGCGGGCGCTCGGATGACGGCCAAGCACCCGTGTTCAAGGGGCGCGCTGGCAGTCACCTCACGGACCGGCAGGCGCGTCGGATCGTTTGCGACGCCGGGGCCGAAGCGCTCGGTAGACCGATCTCCCCGCACGTGCTGCGTCATAGCCACGCCACACACGCGCTACTGCGGGGCGCTCCCATCCACGTGGTGCAGCAAACCCTCGGGCACGCGTCAGTTGCAACCACCGGCGCGTATCTGCACGTTCGACCTCAGAGCGGATCCGCATCGTACTTGAGTCGAGCACTTGGACATGGCAGCGCAGCCTCCATTGCCGGCAACGCCGGCAACGCCTGCATCGCACGCCCACCTCCCTAGGCGCTGGTGGCTTGCAAACGCTCCAGGTCTTCGGCCGGAATCAACCGGTTGTCTTCGCCTGACCCTCACGCACGAGCACCCGCTCGACCCGCCCGCCGGCGGCCATCGGTGCAGCGACGCGGGCATCGTCCGTGGAGACGAACGGCCGATACTGAAACCACCACAGGCCAGAGAGCCCGGCGAGCACGAACGCGATGACGAGCAACACGCGCCGGAACCGCGGGTGCTTGAGAACGGAAGGCTCCGCCATCGGACGCCCCGGTTTCTTGGGAGCGGGGACCTTCTCGACGCAGCCTCAACGGTGGCCATGTCCCGCCTCCGACGCTGTGACGGCGCTTGCCGCGACCGCTGCGAGCGAGCGGCCGATCTTCGCAGCAAGCGCGACAAAGGCGGCGCGCTCTTCGGCAGTCAGATCCCCCTCCGTCGCTCTAGCCAGGCGCGCATGCGCGACATCGACCGGGCCGAGGGCCCTGCGTCCGCGCGGGGTCAGCGCGACGGCCATCTCGCGCCGATCCGTCATGCTTCGACGCCGACTCACCAGGCCGCGGCTTTCGAGATCATCGAGCAGTCGGACGACGAACGACGGGTCACTTGCGGTGGCTCGCGCCAAACTCACCTGCGAGACGGGGCCGGACGCGCGGATCTCGCGCAGAACGGCGGCCTGGCGCCCGCTGATGTCGCCCGTGAAAGTGGCGGCCGCCGCCCGGGCCGCTGCCCGGCGGAGTTCGATGATCGCTTCCACCACAGTCGTGGTCGTCAATGATTGTACTAGCCATGGTTTGCCGGTGCAACCATTTGTCGGGCGCTCCGCGGGCAGAACCACGTCGTTGCGATCGGTGTTCGGGTGGCATCGACCAGCGCGGAGCCGACGGCTCCCGAGCTCCTTCCCTTGGGGGCGCGCCTCGGTCAGGTGCGCTCGGACGGTCTGATTCGCCGCCACGGGCTGCCTCGTTCTGTACTTCTACGCAAGGGACGA
This sequence comes from Myxococcales bacterium, assembly GCA_016191785.1. GTDB lineage: Bacteria > Myxococcota_A > Polyangia > Polyangiales > Polyangiaceae > JADJKB01. Next base: position 17,196 of record JACPVJ010000088.1, read on the forward strand.
CACGCCGGGCTGTACTGCCGAGGCTTGCGCCTTCCGAGACTCTTCAACTCGCAGCTTCGGACGCGGAAACACGTGGAGGAGGCGCCTCGTCTCGTACGTTCCCTGCGTGGCAAAGCGAACGTGCCGTCAAGCGAGACGTCAGATGCGCCCAGACTTGGGGCGCTCCGTCGTCGTTGACACCGGACGGACACGGTGTATGGAGATGCCATGGCCCGACCGGTGGCGATCCACGATCCCACCATCCTAGACGCTGCCCGCGAGGTGTTTCTGTTGCGCGGCGCGGCTGCCACGACCGCGGAGGTCGCGCGGCGCGCGGGCGTTTCGGAAGGTTCCATTTTCAAGCGCTACCGAACCAAGCACGGGCTGCTGGAGGCGGTGGTCGCGGACGTGGAGCGGGAGCCAGCGTTCATATCCGAGTTGCCGGCGCGAGTCGGCGCTGGCCACGTGTTCGCCAATCTGGAGTGGCTCGCGGGAGAGCTGCTCGAGTACTTCCGTCGTGCAGCTCCCGTGCATCTCTTGGCGTGGTCCGCGCCGAGTGGCCCGCGCGGAAGAGTGCTCCTCTCCGCTGCCTCGACCCCTCTCGCGACGCTGCGGAAGGTGGCCGGGTATTTCGAGGCAGAGATGCACCTTGGCCGGATTCGCCGAGCCGACGCGGAGGTCGTCGCCCGCAGCTTCGTGGGAGCGCTCGGCAACTTCGTTCTGCTCGAGTTGCTCGCGAATGCGCCTGAAAGCTCGCCGATGCCGGAGCAGAGTTACATTCGAGGATATGTGGCTGTGCTGGCACGCGGGCTCGAGCCCGACGCGCCTTGGCCGCGTCCCGCTGCGTAGAACTCGGCATCTGCCTGATTGAACCATGGTTTTCGCGGCGCGAACTGCGGGCGCCTCGGCGCGACCCCGCCACCAACTTGCGCTTGGGGCGCCGGCCGGCAGCGGAGGGACTTGACGCCGCGCTGGCTGGGCTATATGAAGCGCCACTCGCATATGTGAATCTAGGTTCATGACGACGAACCGCGCAGGACACACCGCAGTGAAACGGACAACGCAGCGACAGCCTATGCGCCAGCGGATTCGCAGCTACGCGACGTCCGCCTACTGCGAAACCATCCTCGACGCCGCCGAGCGCTTGTTCGTCGAGTCCGGGTACCACGAGGCGAGAATGTCCGATCTCGCGCGAGCTGCCGGCGTCTCGGTCGGTACGCTCTACAAGTACTTCCCCAGCAAGGAGCGCGTCTTCGGGTCCCTCGTGCTGCGCGGCCGAGACGAGTTTCTTGCGTCGATGCGTCGTGAAGCGACGGAAGGCCTACCCGAGGACCGCGTACTTGGCGTCGTGCGGACTGCGCTCGATAGCGTCGAGCGGCGCGGAGGGCTATTTGCGTTGTACGTTCAGGTCGGAGCGCTCACCGAGAGCGATATCCGGCGCGCCGGGGGCGAAGAGGCCGAGGCGGGGTACCTGGAGTACCTCGACTTGCTGCGGCACGCCCTCACGGACGCGGTGGAGGCCGGAGTCGTGCGGCGCGACGTTCCGGTAGACCTGCTCGTGGGCGCCATCGCAGGAGCCGTGAACATTCGGATCTTCGCCTGGGTAAAAAGCGAGCGGAAGGAACCGCTCGCGGCGCATGCCGAAAAGGTGGTCCAGGTTTTCCTCGAAGGAGCTCGCTCTCGATGATTCTCGCCGGCCGTCTCTCGCTCGCGGCTCTCTTGCTCTCAGCGGCGGCTGCAAGTGCGTGCAACGACGCGCGCGCGAAAAAGGACCATTTGCCTCCCTCCAGTTCTGCGCTCCCACCCCCCGCGGTGCCCGTGCTGGAATCGGGCGACGCTGGGCCCGTCGCGGCGGATTCGAGTCAAGGCGAAGCGTACCGAGGAACCGGCTCGATCCAGGCGCGGCAAAAGGCGGAGCTCGGTCCCAAGAGCACCGGCGTGATCGCGGCGATCACCGTTGCGGAGGGTGACCGTGTCAAGAAGGGAAAGCTCCTGTTTCGCGTGGATTCCCAGCAAGCGAGCCTCGCCGTGGCGCAGGCCCGTGCGGGGCTAGACTCAGCGAAGGTCTCCGCCTCCATTGCGGAGCTGGACTACAAACGCACCAAGGAGCTCTTCGACCGCGGCTCGGTGGCACCCGCGACGTACGATCAGGCGAAGTCCCGCTATGACGCAACGAAGTCCGCGGTTCGCCAGGCAGAGGTCGCGGTGTCCCAGGCAAAGAAGCTCGCGGGCGATACCGCGGTGTACGCGCCGTTCGACGGTGTCGTTTCTGCCAAGCTGAAGAGCGTGGGAGAGATGGCCACGGTGACCCCGCCGAGCATCGTTCTGGTGGTCCAGGACGTCGACGTGGTCGAGCTCCGCGCGCGCATGCCCGAACGAGCGCTGCGCAGGCTGCAACAGGGCGACTCTATCGAGTTGACGTTTCCGTCGACCGGAGAGCACCGATCCGTGCGAATAACGCGCATCAACCCAACCATCGACGTGCGCACGCGCACCGTGGAGGTCGTGGCCGAGTTCGCGAACCGGGACGGTCGTCTGAAACCGGGGATGCTGGCGGAGGTGACGTTCGGTGCGGGGGACTCAGCGTCCGCCGATGGCGGCGCGCCGAAGCCCGCCAGCCAGGCGAAGAGCCCATGAACCTCGCCGACGTCTCGATTCGCAGGCCCGTCTTCGCCGTGATGCTCATCCTCGCGATGGTCGTGTTCGGCGTCATCAGCTACCCCCGGATCGGCGTCGACCTCTTCCCCAACGTCGAGTTCCCGATCGTCACCGTGACCGTCGTTTACCCTGGCGCGGACCCGGAGACGATGGAGACCAAGGTCGCCGATCCGATCGAAGAGAAGGTCAACACCCTCAGTGGTATCAAGACGCTCCGTTCCGTGAACCTGGAGAGCGTGACCCAGGTGATCATCCAGTTCGAGCTGGAAGTGCCGGTCGACCGAGCGGTGCAAGAAGTGCGCGACAAGGTGTCCGAAATCGCGCGCGATCTTCCAGAGGCAGCGGAGCCAGCATTGATCCAGAAGTTCGATGTCGGTGCGGCACCGATCATCGGAATCGCGCTTTCGGGCGCGCTCGGGCCGAAAGAGCTCACTGCGCTCGCCGACAAAGTCGTCAAGGAACGCATTCAGCGTGTGCCCGGTGTAGGCGGAGTCGACCTCGTAGGCGCGCGGGATCGACAGATCAAGGTGCTGGTGGATCCCGCGAAGCTCAGCGGCCTCGGCCTCGCCGTGGACGACGTCGGCACCGCGATTCGCGCGCAGAACCTCGACATCCCTGGTGGGTTCATGGAGCGCGGTTCGCGCGAGCTCGTCGTCAAGACCAAAGGCGAGGTCAAGACCGCGGCGGAGGTCGGCGACATCATCATCCCGAACGCGGCTGGCAGCTTCGTCCGCGTTCGAGACGTCGCTGAGATCCGCGACACCGTCGAAGACGCCCGGTCTGCGTCCTTCCTGAACGGCGTGTCGGCGGTCTCTCTCGTCGTACGCAAGCAATCCGGCGCTAACACGGTGGAGGTCGCCCAACGCGTCCGCAAGGAGCTCGATGCCGTGCGACCGCGTATCGAGAAGGCGGGTGCCAGCCTGGCGGTTCCGACGGACAACTCGAGATACATCGAGCACTCGATCCACGACGTTCAGTTCGACCTGGCGTTTGGCGCGTTGCTGGCGATCGTCATCATCCTGTTTTTCTTGCACGACTTCCGGGCAACCGTGATCAGCGCCACGGCCATTCCGACCAGCGTCATCGCTACCTTCGCGTTCATCCAGGTGATGGGCTTCACGTTCAACAACATGACCATGCTGGGTCTGTCGCTCTCGATCGGCATCCTGATCGACGACGCGATCGTCGTCATCGAGAACATTCACAGACACCTCGAGCTCGGCGAAACGCCCATGACCGCAGCGTCGAAGGCTACCGGCGAAATCTTCCTCGCTGTGCTGGCCACCACGTCGTCCATCCTGGCGGTCTTCGTCCCAGTGGCGTTCATGCGCGGCATCATCGGCCGCTTCTTCTTCCAGTTCGGGCTCACGGTCAGCTTCGCGGTCGCGGTGTCGATGCTCGTCTCCTTCACGCTGACGCCCATGCTCTCGTCACGCTTTCTGAAGGCGACACACGGCGAGCCCAAGAACCCTCTCGCGCGCTTCATCGAGCACGTGCTGGCGGCCTTGGATCGCGCCTACGGCGGGCTCTTGAGGGCGGCGCTTCGCCACCGGTTTGTGACGATCGGCGTCGCTATCGCCGCCCTGATCGGCGCGTTCGCTCTCGTGTCGCGCGTGAAGGTCGAGTTCATTCCCCCCGAAGATCGCGGTGAGTTCACGCTGAGCGTCGAGCTCCCCACCGGCACTTCCCTCGAGGGCACGAAGAAAGTGGTCGAGGGAGTGGCGTCGGACCTGCGCCAACAGGCTGCGGGGGTGAAGTTCGCGTTCACGACCATTGGCGAGGGAGCGCAGGGCCAGGTCAACCAGGGCAAGATCCAGGTCGTTCTGACTCCGGCCAAGGAGCGCGCGTTCCACCAGGAGGCGCTCATGGCCTGGACGCGCGGTCGCTACGGCGCTCTGGCGCACGCGAAGGTGACCGCGACGCCGATCAACGCCGTGGGCGGCGGCGGCGGCGGCTTCCGCTCCCAACCGCTTCAGTTCAACGTGCGCGGCGCCGACATGCAACAGCTCGTCGACGTGACCGAGCGCTTGAAGCAGGAGCTGGGAAAGGTCCAGGGTATCGTCGATCTCGACACGACGTATCGGGGTGGAAAGCCGGAGGTCGAGATCGTGCTGGATCGCGAGCGCGCTGCGGATCTCGGGGTGCCCGTGGCGTCGGTCGGGAGAGTACTCCGCGCGCTGGTCGCAGACGACGCTGTCAGCGAGCTCAAGCAGGGCGTCGATGCGTTCGACATCGTCGTGCAGCTGCCCCAAGAGCTCCGCAACGAGGTCGACCAGCTGTCCAACCTGCAAGTCAGATCCGTGAGTGGCGCTCTCGTCGACCTGGCGAGCGTCGTGCGGGTGGAACGCGGCGAGGGGCCCGCCCAGATCGAGCGTCAGGCACGGCAGCGACAGATCACCGTGCTCGCCGGGCTGCAGGGTCTCCCTCTCGGCGAGGCCAAGAACCGACTCGACGAGGCGGCCAAAGGCGTCGTCCCGCCGGCGCTCACAACGGACTACGCCGGCATGGCGGACATCATGGGTGAGTCGTTCAAATACATGGGGCTGGCCCTGATTCTGGCAATCGTGCTGGTCTACATGATCCTCGCCGCGCAGTTCGACAGCTTCGTGCAGCCGATCACGATCATGCTCTCACTGCCCTTGAGCCTTGTTGGGGCCTTTGGAGCTCTCTATGTCTCGCGCATGACGCTCAACATCTTCTCGATGATCGGGATCATCATGCTGATGGGGCTCGTCACCAAGAACGCTATCTTGCTCGTCGACTTCACCAACCATCTGCGCGACAGCGGCGAGGAAATGTACGAGGCGTTGGTCAAGGCCGGCATCATCCGTCTGCGTCCCATCTTCATGACGACGGCAGCCATGATCTTCGGGATGATTCCCGTGGCGCTGGCGATGAGCGAAGGCGGCGAGACCCGCGCGCCAATGGCGGTGTGCGTGATCGGCGGGCTCATCACGTCCACAGCCCTCACCCTGGTCGTGGTGCCAGTCGTGTACACATTCTTGGATCGGATTGCGCACAGCGGACCGATGCGCTGGATCGCCGGCAAGCTCCTGACGGACTCCCCGCAAAGCGCGCGGGGACTCGCGCCGGCTCCAGAACCGGAGGACAACGCTTCATGACCCGACGTTCGGAACTGCTGGGACTGGTTTCTCTGACGATGTCGCTGACCGCGGCCGTCGCCGCGGCGCAACCCACGCAAGAAACGGCGCCTGCCGCCGAAGTTCCGCTCGTCGCGCGCCCGCTGCCCGACGCCAAGGAGTCGCCGCTGGTTGTGCTCAAACCTGTCGCCGGCGGCCTGACGTCGAGCCAGGTCGCCCGCCGCACCGTCGCGAGCAGCGCGACAGTGCGCGCCCGGCAGGCGGAAGTGGAGGTCGCTGAGGCAAAGTTTGATCAGACGACGGTCCAGTACTTTCCTCGCGTCGGGCTCAAGGCGACCTACACCCGCCTCTCGCCCGTCTCGAGCGGGTTCGGCAGCGGCGCCCTCGTCGGCGCGGGGAATCCGGGGCTGCTCACGACTGGTCCGTGTCCTGGCGGCGTCGGAGTGTGTGTCCTCGACTCGGCCGGCCAACCCGTGGGCGCAGCAGCGTTCGAGATCGAGTCGTTGAAGGACAACTACGCGTTGACCGCCTCCGCGGCGATTCCGCTCAGCGACTACGTCACGAAGCTCTCGCACGCGGCCGCGGCAGCCCAGGCGACCCGCCGGGCTGCGAGGCTTGCGACGCGCGCCGAGCGCCTCAAGGTTCAGGCCGAAGCGAAGGTGCTCTACTACACTTGGGTGCGCTCGCTCGGCCAAGTCGCCGTCGCGCAAAAGTCCCTCGACCGGACTCGTGCACGCCAAACGGACGCCGCAGCCGGCTTTTCTCTCGGCAGTATTTCGAAAGCCGATCTGATGCGCCTCGAGGCGCTCGTCGCCAACACCGAGTTCGCCGTCAAAGAGGGCGAGACGATGCGCTCGCTCGCAGCTCGACAGCTTCAGATCCTCATGGGAGACAAGTCGAGCGCGAGCTATCAGGTCGGCGAGGACGTGCTGGTCCCCGCGACCGCAGAGGTCCGCGGTGGACTCGATGGCCTGTCGACCGAAGCGCTTTCGCGTCGCCTGGAGCTTGCCGCACTGGATCAGACCGCTCGGTCGCTCCGCTCCGGAGCCAAAGCGGTCGGCGCTGGTGCGTACCCGCGGCTCGAAGCGTTCGGTGACATCACCTACGCGAACCCGAACCCGCGGTACTTCCCGGCGCGGCGCGAATGGAACTCCACCTGGGCGGTAGGGCTCTCGGCGAGCTGGACGGTCACCGAAGCTTTCTCGACTTCCGCTGCCGCGCGCGAGCTTTCCGCAAGCGCTCGGAACATCGAAGCGCAGGCTGAGGCGCTGCGCAACGCGATCCGCCAAGAGGTCGCCGCGGCGTATCTCGACCGGGAGAGAGCGAGGGTCGCGATCCAGACCTCTCAGCGTGCTGCACGGGCGGCAGAGGAGGCCTACCGCGTCGCGACGGATCTCTATCGGGTTGGGCGGGCCACGACGACGGAGCTCATCGAAGCCGAGCTGGACCTTCTCAACGCGCGACTTGCCGAGCTGAACGCACACATCGGGCTGCGTATCGCCGAGGTTCGCCTGTCGCATGCGGTCGGGCGGGACGTACCAGCCGGAGCCGGCGGGTGACGACCATGATGCCGTGGTTGTTCGACCCCGACGATCCATCGGCACGCATCGTACGGTCCCTGGCCCCCGCCGTGCTCGCGCTCGGCTACGCAGCCCTTGGCCTCGCGGCATGGGCGATCCGCAGTCGGCGTTCGGGGCCGTTCCGCGACGAGGAGATGGATCACCGCGGGACCGGCGGTCTGACCACGGCAGGTTTGCGCCATTTCTTTGCCTGGCTGATGCGCCCTGTGTGGTCCCTCGCTGTTGTGGCACAGGTTCCGCCCAACGCGATCACGACGCTCTCGCTCGGCCTGTCGGTCGGCGCGGGCGTCGCGCTCTCGTCGGGTCACTTTGCCCTCGGTGGCTGGCTCTTCGTGACGGCCGGCTCCCTCGACTTCGTGGACGGCCGCGTTGCACGGGTGACGGGGCGCGTGACGCGCACTGGCGCGGTCTTGGACTCCGTGCTGGACCGTTACGCCGAGGCCGCCGTGCTGGTCGGGCTTGCCTGGTACTATCGGTCGTCCTGGGTGCTCGTTCCGGCACTGCTCGCCGTCATCGGGTCACAGATGGTGCCCTACGTTCGCGCAAAGGGCGAAGCGCTCGGCGCGAGCATGAAGAGCGTGGGCTTCATGCAGCGGCCGGAGCGGATCGCGGTGCTCGGGCTTGGCACGGCGTTCGCTCCGGTCGTCGAAGCCGTGCTCGATCCAATGGGCAGGCACCCCGCGCACCGGCTGGCCATGGCGGCGCTGGTGTTGATCGCACTGACTTCACACGCCACTGCGCTCCAGCGCCTGCAAGCGCTGGTGCGCTCGCTGAGCGGAACCGTCCTGCCCGCTCGAACGACTTTCCTGCGCGCGTTGTTCACCAGCGCGCTCGCCACGTCTGTCGACTTCGTGGTCGCGAATCTCGCGGATCGCGGCGACGCACCCGCCACTCTGGCAACGGTCGCGGGCTGCGCGGCCGGTGGCCTGGTGGCCTGGATGCTGTGCCGCGTCTGGACATTCGCCGCCACTGGCGCCACGAGCATGCCACCGCTCTGGCGCTTCGCGTTCGTGTGGGCGAGCTCCACCGCGCTGAACACCGGAGGCGTGTGGGTCGGATTGTGCGTCCCAGGGATGAGCTTCCTCGGCAGCTGGTTGTTGACCCGTGCGGTCGTCTACACGACTTGGAACTACCCGTTGATGTGGGATTACATCCAAGGTGAACCAACACAGTGTTTGCCTGGCAGCGGGCCCGAGTCGATGAGGTCGACCTGCCCATGAGCGATCAGGGCGCGGGAGCCGCCGACGTAGCGGCGGTGTGCGTCGCCAACATCGGCCCCAAGGAGCGGCGAACGCGCATGCGGTTTGGCGTGATCCTTCTCGGCGGCGGGGCCGGCCTCGCCGCGGTGCTTGTCGGGATCGAGGCGCACCGACTCTGGCGGCTCCTGCTGTTCTTGCCCTTTTGGGCTGGGGCACTCGGAATGCTGCAAGCCCGCGCGAAGACCTGAGTGGCCCTCGCGTCGCGCGGTCAGCGCGACCTGGACACCGGGCCGGCGGCGATCACCGACACCGCCGAGCTCTCTCAGGTGTGCCGCCAAGCTCGCAAGGTCCACTTGAAGTCACTGCTCCTGGCCACGGCGCTCGTCGCGCTGGTCTTGATGATTCCAACCCAGATGTGAAGCTACTTGGACGTCATGAAGCGTAGCGCGCTGTCCTCGAGCGCTGTGTGTGGATCGAACACGCCAACGCCCAGGAGAAAACCGAGCAGTAGCTGGTTTTCCCCCTTTCGCCCGGGCACGTCGTTCCAGGCGTGCCACAGGTATTGAAGCGACAGCCCGCCCGAGACCGCGAACCCGGCACCCAACGGCATCCCAACCCCGCCAGAGCCATGCGGTGTCATCAAGTCCAACGTGGGCCTCATGTCGCCATCCACGCTCCGGAGCTCGGTGAGTCCGAGCAGCCCGAGCCCCGCATCTCCAACGAAGAACGGCGTTCCGCCCGTCTCGCCAGAGTACGTCGTGAGCGCGTTCAGCTCGAGGGCACCGCCCAGCACGTCGCGTCCCACGGGCCGAAAGCCAAACCCCAGGGTCGCGCCGCCATTCGCGCCCGGTCCCGTCGTCATGCCACCCGCCGCCAGGGTCGCCGTGTGAACGGCAGTCGGCTTCGCTCCCGCGAGTGGTACGCCGATCCCGTACCGCGCCATGGCGACCGGAGCCCCTGGCCGCTGGCAACCGGCGACCAACGCCAGAGCTGCGCCCAGGGCGATCAGCCGCAGCCGAGCTGGGGTCACGCGAAGCGGTTCCCTCCACGGAGGTCTCCGAAAAGGCACTTTTCCCGTTTATGGCCCCGATCGTCCTCCTGTCAACAGAGTGGAACAAGGTGACCAGGGCTGCCGGAACAAGTGCGGCAAGACCCAGCGCAACACCCCGGCGGAACTGTGTCTCTCGCCTGCGCCGGCGAGCGGCGATGCCGCCTGCGAGGCCAGCAAGCCCCAACACCGTGCCGGCGCGCGGCATCACGATGAGCATCATGTCGAGCGCGGATTGACGTGAGTGAGCACGATGCAGCCGGATTTCGCGCGAGCCGGCGTTTGAATTGCGGCTTGACGTCGGTATTGTACATATGTACAAATCGTTCAGGAAAAGTCACTGTGAACGCTTCAAGAGAACATCAGAGCGTTGTACAGACGTATAAATCGCCGGCGAACCACGGCGCGGCGCCGCTGCTGGACGTAGCCGCAAGGCTGTTCCGCGAGCACGGCGTAGCCGGCACCTCCGTGCGGGCGATTGCCGACGCCTCCGGCATGATGCTCGGGAGCGTCACCTATCGCTACCCGAGCAAGGAGTCGCTGGTGCTGGCGCTAATGCAGCGCGCGGTCACACGGGTTACCGCCGCGGTGCTCGCAGCCGTGGGGGGCGTCGCGGATCCGGTCGAGCGGCTTCGACTGGCTCTGCGGGCTCACCTCCGCGCCCTGCTTCGCGACGACGCCATCCACGTGTTGCTGTTCGACTGGCGGCGACTGTCCGAGCCCACGCGTGCCGCGCTCGCGCGAGAACGACACCGTTACGAGTCGATCTGGGACGGTCTCATCTTTGCGGCCGCGGCGAGCGGGCAGCTCGCGCCGGGGCTCGATTTGAGCCTCGTCCGGAAGTTCGCGTTCGGCGCGGCCAATTCCGTCGCCTTCTGGTATCGCCCCGACGGGGAGAGGTCTCCGGAAGAGATCGCCGATGCCTTCTCTGCCTTCATCGGACTTGGAACGCTCGCCGTGGCGACGCGCCCGCGCGACGTCGCGGCAGCCTACGAGCAGCTCGGCGCCGGTGGGCGTGCTCGCGCGGCCGTGCCGGCGAAACGACCCAGGAAATGACGCCCCCTGACCTGGGCTGGATCGAGGAGCCGGCTCCGGGTTGGATCGCAGTCGGGCTCCCTCATGCTGTCTCGAAGGACGGCTTCGTGTCTGGAGATACGTCGGGGCACCGACTGACCGTACGCTACTTCCGCAACGAGCTCGACGGCTCGCTCCGCGCGAAGGTGTTGCTGGGACCAGGCGTTCAGGGACCACCAGGTCACGCCCACGGCGGGAGCATGGCCGCGCTCCTCGACGAGGCCATGGGCGGAGCGGCGTGGATGAGCGGGCACATGGTGGTGGCGGCCGAGCTCACCACGCGCTTCAGGAAGATGCTTCCCCTCGCCACGAGATGCGTCATCGAAGCCCGGGTCGCACACGTAGAGGGGCGGAAGGTGCGCACCGCAGCGATGCTGCGCGACGAGCAGGGCACACTGTACAGCGAGGGCGAGGCGTTGTTCATCGTGCTCGATGCCGAGCGCTTCGGCGCGCTCGCCACCGACGTCGCATCGCTCTTCACTCCGGCGGGCCGGGAGCACGCTCGATGACGCTCGAGAAACTGGACCACACGCTCGACCCGACGTGCTGCCTCGGCTCGACACCGTTCATCGAAGCGGACCATCCTCGAGTGCGCTCGCTGGCTCGTGAACTCGGAGGTGCGCTCGACCCTCCGGCGCGAGCGGCGCGACTATTTCGATTCGTCCGCGACGAGCTGCGCTATGAGTTCCGCGCCAAGCTGACCCGCGACGAGTACCGTGCCAGCCTCGTCCTCGAAGACGGCAAGGGGTTCTGCGTTCAGAAGGCCGTCCTGCTGTCCGCGTTGGCTCGAGCCGTCGACGTCCCGGCGGCGCTCGTCCTGTGCGACCTGCGTGATCGCTCTTTGTCGCCGAAGCTAACGGCGGCGTTGGGCACCGACACCATGTTCTACCACGGGCTGAACGCTTTCTATCTCGGCGGCCGGTGGCTGCTCGCCGACGCGAGCTTGTCGCCCGACGTCGTCGACCGAAAGGGCTACCGAACCGTCGAGTTCGACGGCAGCGCAAACGCCCTGCTCGCCGCGAGTCGGCTCGATGGCTCTCCGCACGCCGAGTACCTCCGGTTCCACGGCCTCTTCGACGACCTTCCCTTCGACCGCATGATGGAGGCGTTCATGATGGCGTACGGTCAAGCTGACCTGCGCGCGCTCGCCGAGCTCGGCTATCGGCTGTGATGCGCGCCGAGCCGCGCTGCGGGCCAGCGCTCGGATTTCCTCGCGATACGTGCCGGTCCGCGCCTGTCAGAGGTCACGGCGGGACGCGACCCGGGCGACGTGCCCTGGTTACGTGCGGGGTGCTCGTGGCCGTCCAGGCGAGCTCGAACGCTCGCGCCGATGAGGCGCGCGGTGAGCCCCATGGCGGCACCCCCCGCCCAACGCTCGCCGTGCCGGTCGATCCGGGACTTGCCGAATGCACGCTGTTTGCCATGTCTGCGTGCCGGCGGTCGCTCATCATCGAGGCCGGCGGGGGCCCGGGGGCCGCACACTTTGGAGAAGACCCCGCTCGCCTTCCGGCGGGGTCCCGGTTCGTCGGCCAGTACTTCGTGGCCGCGGGCTTCGTTGCGCAGACGTCGCCGCAGAGCAACACGCACTGGGGGCCGGTCATTGAATGGGCCGTAGGGTTGAGCGAGGTTCGAACGGATTGGACGCTCAGTCCCAGTGTCCGGCTCCGCTGGTTTCCGTTCGCAGGCCGGACTGGACGAGCTTTCGTCCTGGAGCCCGCGCTAGGCGCCCAGCTCGAGCACTTCTGGTATCTGGCGCCGCTGCGCGAGCTCGGGTCCGGCACCCGGCTGGGAGGCATGGGCGAGCTTGGCCTCGGATGGCGAGGGATTATCGGACCTTGGACGCAGCTCTCGCTGCTCGCAGATCCCTTCGACGGCCACGGAAAAGAGGTTTGGTTCTTCGGCGGTATCCGCTTCAATCTCGGCGCCGTGGTGCTGACGGGCGCTTCCTATGACGTTGTGCCTCCGCCGAGACCTTACATAGGTGACCAAATCAGAAGCTGGCTGACGACTCGACGCTCGTCTGCTGACCTGACGGCGAGCTAGTTGCATCGCTTCAAATTTGCCGGAAGTGTGTAGCTGCCGTCGCACTTTGAATTGGAATTCGTGCAGTCGGTGGCGGAGTGACAGAGCTCCTGCTCGCTGTAGGAACACGACGACTTGCACGACGCGCCGCTGTACGACCAGCAACAGTCCTGCCCAGAAGAGCAATCCTCGGGACCGTCACAGGTGACCGGATGGGCGGTGCAGAACGTGCCGCTGCACGCACACGTCGTACCGTCGGGGGTGCACTTGTCGACGGCATTGCTGATGATGCAGCATTTTTCACTCGCCAAGCACACGACCGTGTTGGTCTCGCCGCAGCTCACCACTCCGGAGTTCGGATCGCCGCCGGTACCGCCACCGCCGCCGGTGCCGCCGGTCGCTCCGCCGGTGCCGCCGGTCGCTCCGCCGGTGCCGCCGGTCGCTCCGCCATTGCCACCCGTCGCTCCGCCGTTCCCACCTCCGCCGGTCGCCCCGCCGCTGCCACCGACGGCCGAGCCGGCAGCACCTCCGATGCCGCCCGCGGCGGTACCGGCAGCTCCAGCCGACCCTCCCTTGGCGGGGGTCCCGCCATTGGCAGCCCCGCCCACCGCTCCGGAGCCCGACGAGCCCGCGCTCCCTCCCGTCCCCTTCCCGAACAGATCTCCGCCCTCGGCGCCACTGCTGCACGCAGCGAGCACGAGCGGTAACACCACGACGATTCGCCGAACCCGACGCGAGACCATGGGCAGTTCCTCCTGTCAGCAGAGTAGCGCGTTCCGATGGAGCCGTCTTGGCTCGCGCGGTTCAGCCCGGTTCAGCCACCACCCCCACCGTCACGCACCACGCGCGCCGCGAGCCGACTTCCCGCCGGGCGGCGAAGGGTTTGCCCGAGGTCGGTCGGCCTCGTCGAAACGCCAGCGCGCGCTCAGGATGGCGGGACGGTTCTTCTCGGCCCATTCGGCCAGGGCCATGATGGGGTCGAGAAGACTGCGGCCGAGTCGCGTGAGTGCGTAGTCGACGCGCGGCGGCGTCGTCGGCGTCACCGTGCGCGTGACCAGACCGTCACGCTCGAGGCCGCGCAAGGTGAGCGTGAGCATCCTCTGAGAAATCCCGTCAACGGACCGTCGCAGGTCACTAAAACGCATCGAGCCGTCGCGGAGGACCGCGACCACGAGGATGCTCCACTTGTCGCCGACGCGGTTGAGCACCTCGCGGACCGGGCAGTCGTCGTCGGTGATCTTTGTGTGCCTAGCAGACATGGAGGTGCCTTCTTGCGCAGGGCTCCTTCACCTTCCTAACCTAGCCCAAGTCATCATCGGGAACCAACATACCCAAGCGTACCAGCCCGCCGCGCGCAAGCGGCGCTCCCTCGAAGCCCGCGGGTGTGCTCACGCGACGCCGGGGCCTCGCCACGCTGTCGGCGGGGGTGGGCGCCGCGGTGGTGGCGCGGCTGTTCCGGGAGCCGACCATGCCCATCGTACCAACGACATCGACTCAGCGACTTCCCACGATCTACCTCCCCCACGGCGGGGGTCCGTGCTTCTTCATGGAGTGGACGCTCGGTCCTCGCGACACGTGGGACCGCATGGCCGCCTTCTTGCGAACGCTCCCTGAGCGTTACCCCGGCGCGCGCGCCGTCCTCGTGATTTCGGCGCACTGGGAGGAGTCGGTCGTCACCGTTCAGACCGGAGCGCGACCGCCGCTTCTCTTCGACTACCACGGCTTTCCTGCGCACACCTACCAGCTCACCTGGGAAGCTCCCGGCGAGCCCGCCCTGGCGGCACGGGTGAGGGAGCTCCTCGGCAGAGCGGACATCCCGTCTCGAGAAGACGCCCAGCGAGGTTTCGACCACGGGGTCTTCGTTCCGCTCAAGGTGGCATTCCCTGAAGCGCTCCTGCCAACTGTGCAGCTCTCTCTGGATGCGAGCCTCGACGCGCGCAAGCACCTGGAGCTCGGCCGCGCCCTCGCGCCACTTCGCGACGAAGGGGTTCTCATCGTGGGCAGCGGGATGAGCTTTCACAACATGCGCGTGCTGATGCGTCCCTCGGCGCGCCTCGATTCACAAGTGTTCGATGCGTGGCTGCGGCAGACCTGCGAGGCAGCGCCACCGCTGCGCGAAGATCGCCTCGCCGCCTGGTCCGCGGCCCCCGCAGCGCGGGCCGCGCACCCTCGCGAAGAGCATCTCCTGCCCCTGATGGTCACATCGGGCGCGGCGCAGGCGGAAGCGGGTCGGCTCATCTTCAGCGATGAAGTGCTCGGCGCGTCGGTCTCGGCGTTCGAGTTCGGCGCCACGGCGTGATGACGGTGGGCAGGTCCGGTTACACCGATGTGCCTTCTTGCGGCCGAAGAGGGCTGAAGTTACAGATTCATCCCTGCTTACAAAGAAGAACCACGACCGGGAGACGACCATGAGCGCGACGAATTCATTGTTGGTGACGGGCGCGGCGGGCCAGCTCGGTCGGCGCGTTGTCGAGCTGCTGCTGGAAACGAAGGCGGGCCGCGTGTTCGCTGGGACACGCAGCCCGGAGAAGTGCGACGACCTCGCGAAACGCGGTGCGCTGGTCCGAAAGGTGGACTTCGACGAACCCGAGACCCTGCGCGACGCGCTCGCCGGTGTGGACCGGGTCCTCCTCGTCAGCACCGACTCGATGGAACCCGGCAAGCGAGGTCAGCAGCACGATCGTGCCATTGGGGTCCTGGCGAACGCAGGTGTCGAGCACGTCGTCTATACGTCGCTCGCCCGCGCAGAAGCGGGGTCACCCGTGCTTCTCGCCGGTGATCACATCTCGACGGAGCGAGCGCTCGCGGAGAGCGGGCTCGCGCACACGATCCTGCGCAACAACCTCTACACCGATCTACTCATGATGAGCCTCCCGAAGGCCGTTGCCGTGGGCAAGCTCTTGGCAGCCGCCGGGACGGGAGGCGCCGCGTACGTGACGCGAGAGGACTGCGCCCGCGCTGCGGCGGCGGCGCTTTCGTCGCCGTTCGCGGGCACGCGGACCCTTGAGCTCACCGGCCCGGCCGTCGTGACCTACGCCGAACTCGCCCAGCTCGCGAGCGAGCTCTGTGGCATGCGTGTCGCCTACGTACCAATGGAGCCGGACGCCATGACCAATGCAATGGTGACTCAGGGCGGCATGCCAGAGGCCGTCGCGCAGCTCTGGGTCTCCTTCGACGTTGGCATGGCACGCGGGTACTTCGGCCCCGCCTCCACGGCGTTTCGCGAGCTCACGGGCAATCCGCCGACCAGCGTCGCCGAGTTTCTCTCCGCGCACCGGGATGCCTTGGTCGCGGCCGCCGCGAAGTGAGGCGGCCCCTCGGACCAAGCGGCGGGAAGGCGGATGAACATGGCGATCGAAGAGTGGGACTTCGACCTCGTGCACTCCAGCATCAACTTTCTGGGTGCGACACCTGATGCTCTCCAAAGTCCACGGCCGGTTCGCCAAGTGGACGGGGACCATCGAGATGGACGAAGCGAGCGTTTCTCGCTCGTTCGTTCACGTCGAAGAGGCGCTCCGAATCGCACATTCCGTTCGTAGGTCGTGATGTCCTCGTGGAGAACACCTAGAAAATGACCAATCGAAGCAAAGGAAAAATCATCGGGCTGTGGGTGGTCTCGGGGCTGCTCGCCGCGCTCTTCCTCATGGCGGGTGGCTCGAAGCTCGCGGGTGCGGAGAGGCACGTCCAAGGCTTCGCCCGCTGGGGTTGGCCCGATTGGATGCGCCTTGCCATCGGCGCCGTCGAAGTGACGTCCGCAGTTCTGCTGTGCGTGCCAAGGGTGGCGTTTTTCGGGGCTCTCTCCCTCACGACGGTGATGGCGGGAGCTACGTACACACATCTGTTCCGAGCCAGCGGCGAGGGCGCGATGGCGAGCTTCACGGTCGCGCTTGCTGGCCTGTGCGCGCTCATCGCCTGGGCGCGCCGTCCGGAGTAAGGCGAGCCGTCGTTGGGACGATTGAACAATTTGCGTTGGACGATGGGCGTGATTGGTTGCGCAGGCCAGGTTGGCCGTGCCCGGTCGCGCGGCCGGAGGCCATTGCGCATCCAACTGGCGGCACTAGGCTCGTATCCCGTGTCCAATCGAGCCGTTCAGACGTCACCTGGGCTCGCTGAATACCCGGAGCCCGGCCCGGCCGAGTATGCCTCCAAGCGTCTGAGTGGCAGTGTCTGGGACCACGTGCCGCTGGCCACGGCTGCCTACCGGAGCTGCCTCGTCCTCGGTGCAGCCATGGGGCGCACCGGGGTCTCGGCCAATGCTCTGACCTACGCTTCACTCGTGCTGGCGGCCGGCGCCGGCGTGACGGCTGCGGCGGGCTCGTTCGTCGTCGCAGCGACGCTGGTGATCGCGAGCGGGCTATTCGACGTCTTCGATGGCGTCGTGGCCCGCGCCACGGGCAGCAGCTCCCGCTGGGGCGCGCTGCTCGATTCGACCGTCGATCGCCTCTCAGACGGGCTTCCGCTCCTGGGTTTGACCGTGCTCTACGCCGCGCAGGGGCCGCTCGTCGCCATCCCCGGCCTAGCGATCCTGGGTGCGTTCACCGTGAGCTACGTCCGCGCGCGCGCCGAAGCCCTGGGGACGACACTGCCGCCGCTGTTCATGCGACGGGCGGAACGCGTGGCGCTGCTCACCCTCTCGCTCTTCGCGGGCCTCGTCCCGTGTGAAGAGCGCAACATCCCCGCGCCCCTCACGCTGCTGGGCGTCGCGGTGCTCGCGGCGTCGAGCTTCGTCGGCGTGGTCTCGGCCCTGAGAGCGGCGCGCCACTCGCTCTCTTCGCCAGCGCCTGCATCGCGAGCGCAGTCGGACTAGAGATTCCGGCGACATGACATCGGCGCTCCGACACATGCGCTCGCTGTGGGGCCGGTGGTGGATGCTGCCGGGTGGAATACCGCTCGCCTACCTGGCCTTCGTCGTGGCCAAGGGCGACACGCGGGTCGAGCATGTCGTCATGGCGGGCATCGCCTGCGGGTTCGCCTACGCGAGCCCACGCTCGAAACGGTTCTTCGCCGACGTGTGGCCGTACCTCGCGGTCGGCATCGGCTACGACGCGGTTCGCTACCCGCGAAAGCTGCTGGTGGGAGCCGACCGCGTGATGGGCTGCGGGCTCAGAAATGCCGAGCTCGCGCTGTTTCCGGCCGGTCCGGGCCAGACCTGGCAGGACTTCGCGCAGGCGCACGCCCACCCCGTCCTCGATCTGATCTTCGCGGTGCCCTACGCGATCTTCGCCTACCTTGCGCTGATCTACGCGGCCTACCTCTACTTTGTCGATCGCCCACGAATGCGCCACTACCTCTGGGCCTTCGCCATCGGGAACTACATCTCGTTTGCGATGTGGCTGGTGGTCCCAACAGCCCCACCCTGGTACCTGCGCGCCCACGGCTGCACCATCGACATGGCGTCCCTGCCGAGCCCGGCCGGGCTGGCGCGCGTCGACGCTCTGTTCGGCATCTCGTACTTCCACGACTTCTACTCGCGCGCCTCCAGCGTGTTCGGTGCCATGCCCAGCATGCACTGCGCCTACCCCGTCCTCGGCTTGCTCACCGCCTGGAAGGCGGCGACCTGGAAGACGCGGCCGATCCACCTGCTCTACACGGCGGTGATGTTCATGGCCGCGGTCTACCTCGACCATCACTGGATCCTCGACGCGATCGCGGGCTGGCTCGTCGCGCTCGTCTCCGTCGTGCTCGCCAAGCGCCTGCTCGCTCGCTTCGACCCCGGGTCGCCGCCGAGTGAGCCGGGGACAGCTCAGGGCGGCTGAGCGCGGCGCCGCTTCGGCAATAGCAGGAGCAGCGCCGGCAGGATCAGCACGCCCGCCACCAGGCACACGATCTCGCCCAGCACCGCCAGGAGGCCGAACAGGAACAGTGCGCGGTTCTCGGCCAAAAGCAACGACGAGTAGCCGATGACCGTCGTCGCCGAGCACAGCGCCACCGCCCCACCGGTGGCGCGGATCGCCGGGCGCACGTCGTTCTCACCGTCGCTGATGTAGCGACTCATCACATTCACGGCGTAGTCGACGCCGATGCCGAAGGTGATGGGGAAGGCGATGAAGTTGGCGAAGTTGACCTTGACCCCGGTCACCATGGCGAACGCGCCGAGCCAGGCCACGCCCACGGCCAGCGAGCCGATCACCAAGAGCGTGGTCCGGCTGAAACGAAACAGCCCGATCACCACGAGCAGCACGCCAATGAACGCGGCGACGCTGGCAAAGACGCCGTCCTTTCTCACCGACTCCAGGATGTCGGCCGAGAGCGGCAACGAGCCCGCAACCCTGGCGGGCCTCCCACCGGGCGGCGTGCCCTCCGCCGCGGCGCTGCGCAGCGCCGCCACGAACGCGGCGAGCGGTGGTCCCTGCCAGAGCTCCCGCGAAGGCCGAGGGAAGACGACCACGGTCTTGCCGACGCTGCCATCTCGCTCCCTGAGCCCCACGAGCAGCCTCGGAGGCAGGTCGTCCGGACCCACCGGAGCCGTCACGTCGTGTGCGAGCAGGCGTTCCGTGAGCTCGCGCCGGTCCTCGGGGATCTGCGCTCGCAGGCGCGGGGTCAGCGCCTGCTTGATCTTCCGGGCCTCCTCCAGCTTCTTCTCCTGACCCGCGGGGAGCACGTCGTCGGACGAGAAGACCCGGGTCACCATGTCGGCCAGCGGCGGGCCGCGCCGGAGCGTCTCCAGCCGCTCGCGAATCTGCCGCGCCTGCCCCGGCGTGTCCGCGAGGATGACCGTGGGCGTCAGATAGCTGCCGAGCACGGCGTCCATCTTTCTTCCCCAGTGCCCTTCCCCGCTGACCCAGGTGTCGGCGCGACGGAGCTTGGAGAAGTCGTACTCGAGGTTCGCGTCGCTGACCGTGCGGAGCTTCAGCACGGAGGCCACGGTCAGAGCGAAGCCGAACACGAGAATGCCGCGCGGGTAGCGCGCGACCAGATCTGCGACCTTGCCCATCACTACGCCAGTGGTCTTGGCTGGGCTCCTTCCCGAGCCCGCGTCGCGGTCGAGCCAGGCGGTCAGCGGCGGGATCAGCAGGAACGACACGGCCCACGACAGGACCATGCCGATGAGCCCGATGTAGCCGAACTGTCGGAACCCGCGGAACTCGGTCAATGCGAGCGAGCCGTAGGCCGCGCTGGCGGCCAGCGATGCCGACAGCGTGCCCGGACGCGCCCCCCATACCGCGATCACCAGCGAGTCCTCGAGCCTCCCGCCCGCGCGCCGTTCCTCGGTGTAGCGCGCGAGCAGGATGATCCCGAAGTTGATGCCGTTGCCGACGATGATCGAGCCCAGGAACGCGGTGTTGGAGTTGAGCTCGGTGACGCGGAACGGGGGCAGCGAGGCCAGCGCGAACGTGTACACCGTCGCCAGGAGCAGCGGCGGGATCAGCGCCAGCATGCTCTTATACCAGCGGAAGTACACGAGCAGCGCGCCACCCACCAAGAGCAGCACCAGGACGGACGAGAGCGACAGGTCTTCCTTGAGGGCCTGAGTTTCCTCGACACCGATGGCGATGTCCCCGGCGTACCCGATGCTCATTCCGGGCGCGTATTTCTCCGGCCCGCCCAGCGCGGCGACGTCGGCCTTCACACGCCCGAGCAGCTCGGCCCCTTTGCCCTGGCCCGTCGAGAACAGCGCCACGTCCACGATCAGCAGCGTGTGAGCGAGCGCTTTGCTGGAGAATCGACCCGTGGGCACGCGCTCGCCGCCACCGGCCTGGCTGTCGTACTTCCGCTCGATGTCGCTGAAGTCGAGCGACGGTGGGGCTTCGTCTTCGTCGAGCAGCTGTTCGGCAGCCTTCGCCACCTCCCAGTCGCGCCGAGCCTCGATGCGCTCGCGAGCGGTGACCAGGTCGGCGTGCTTCAGGTAGATGGGCGCGTGTTTCTCCAGGAACTCGCGCTCGGCGTCGTTGCCCAGGCGCACGGCGCGCACCAGCTCGGGCGGGTAGGCGCGGATCCTGGCCGCGAGGTGGTCGAGGAAGTGCTCGCCGGCCGGCAGGTTCTCCACCTTGTCGGCGTTCACCACGACCCCGAGGTGCTGGAGCCCCGGCAGCCGCGCCCGCATCTCTTCGATGGCGGCGACGCTCGGCGAGCTGCGCGGCAGGAGGTGCTCCAGCTCACTGCGCAGGTTGGCGTAGAGGGACGCCGTGCGCCACGTCGCCGGCACGGCGAGGAGCAGCGCCACGAACCAGATGAGGCGCGCGTGTTTCAGCGTGAAGGCCACGAAGCGGCGCGTCGGCTCCGGGACCTTCTCGAAATCGCTACTCGGCTCCCTCAACGGGACTCCTGCCTCGCGCGATAGACCCAGCACCGTTGCATGGGGAAGTTCCAGCCCAGACTCACCGCGACGGAAACGATCACGCGCGCCAACACGTAGTGCAGACCGAGCACGTTGAACAGCAGGTGCTCTCCGAGCGCGTTCCATCCGGCGCTGGCGCCCGAGACGAAGGCGTATCGGGCGGCTTGACCCATGACCGGGACATCATCAGCGCGAAACACCCAGCGTCGATTGAGCGCGAAGTTGATCACTGCTCCGACGGTCGCACCGAGCGGAGCGGCGAGCACGGGCGAGAGGCGAAGCAGCTCGACCAGCGCGACCATCGCGCCGAAATCCGCAGCCGTCGCCACCAGCGAAGCGAACTGGTGCCGACCAAGCAGCCGGAAGGTCGACGCAGGCGGACCGCGCATTTCGCGCGCAGCATAGCGGCTGCCTGAGGTTCCGGCTGAAGCGCTGGAATTTCGGATGCTCCGCGGTCCCGAGCCTCCCCGGTCGGGGTCAAGATTGGCAGCCCCGGTCCCGCTGTGCGCTCCTCCTGTATCCTGAGCGGGGGAGCTGATGGTCGACTCGGAGGGCAGAGAGGACTAGCTAGCGCATCGCCGAGTTCGAAGACACGCGAGGAAGATCAGTCGTAGTGGTGGGGATCGCCATCGCTCGCCGCCGGGGCCGATCCCCCGGGCCATGGAAGGTAGACGAAGCGCGACGACCATGGAGCGGCGTAGCGGGCCGCCCGGGGCTTCGGTCGTCAAGGTTCGTCGGGTGGAAGGCTACGCGCCGCGCCGCGGGCTTGGCCCGCAAGCGACAGACCGCGATTTCACAGCCGGTTCGAAGTTCGGCGGCGACCGAATACTATGCAGACTAGCAGGTGTACCTGTGTACAGGCTGTGGATAACTCAGTCCGGAAGATCAGCAGGTTGCGCCAGGCTCAGATGGAGCTAGCTGATCGTCAGCGCAGTGGCGCGGATCCGGACAGTCAGGAGTTTGCGATGGGCAAGAACATCTGGGTATCGCCGCGGGCCGGCGGGTGGACAGTCAAGAAGGAGGGCGCGCGCCGCGCATCCGCGGTCGTGCCCAAGCGAAAGGACGCGATCGACATCGCGCGGCGCGCTGCTGCTGATGAACGATCTGAGCTGGTGATCCAGAGCAGGCGAGGATCGATTCGGCACAAGGACAGCCACGGGGCCGACGGGTACCCGCCGCGAGGATGATCATGCGCACGGCGAATCCCGAGCATGCTGACGGCTCCGCGCCCGAGAACCACGGGGCTGACGGCGACGGCGGCGGCCGTCCAGTCAGCGCGACGCCGCGGGAGAATCTCTTCATCAGCTACGCAACCGCGGATGTTTCGTTCGTGCGTTGGCTCGCGTTGAAGCTGTCCGCCTGCGGGTACCGTGTCTGGTGGGATCGCGAACAGCTCCACGGTGGAGCATCGTTTCCGACCGACATTGACGTGGCGCTCAAGACGCGCACGTTCCGAATGCTCGCCGTCCTCTCGCACTACTCGTCGCGCAAGCCAAGCCCCGAGGCCGAGCGTAGCCTCGCGCTGGCGATCGGGAAGGAGCGGGACGAGCCGTTTCTCGTTCCGCTGAACCTTGAGTTGAAGCCGCCCGAGCTGCCGTGGAACCTCACGAACCTAACGTTTGTGCCGTTCATGGACAGCTGGACCGTCGGACTGCGCCAGCTGCTCGACGATCTGCGGTCGGCCTGCGCCCCGTGCTACCCGAGTGAGTCGGCGGAGCTCGTGCGCGCGAACCTGTCGCGGGCAACCTTCGTCACGGATGCGCCGGAAGACGTATGGCTGAACCTCTTCCACATCAACGACCTTCCGCTCGGGATCAGCCGCTACGAATGGGACCAGGACGTGGCGGATGACGCGCTGGCCGGCTGGGTGCACCTTCGCGAGGGGCCGCGCGCCTGCTGGGCGTTCGAGCCTCCCCCGGGAAGCGCAGGCACACGCCGACCAGAGCGGGACCAGTACGCCCTTGGACCCAGTCGCATCGGCGACGTCAACCTGAACCACGTGACGTCGTCGCTCGTTCGTCAGTACGTCGAGGTTCGCTGTCGGACGCGCGGCCTTGCCGAACTCCCGCGCACTCGAAGTACGAGCGCGTTCTACTTCCCGGACACGCTTCCAGTGGCGGCTCGCCTACCGTTCAGGCTGCCGACCGGTCGCGCGACCTGGCTGCAACCGGTCGGGACACGCCGTGTGTGGCACCGCAAGCAGCCCGAGCAGGTCCGCTACCACCTCGCGTTCCACTTCAAGGTCGAGCTTCGTCGGTTCGGAGCCCCTGCGCTTCAAATTCGACCAACCGTTCACTTCACGACGGCGACGGGGCGCCCCGTCGACAGCGCTCGCAACGTGCGACGTGCGAAGGCGGTCCGGCGCGCGTGGTTCAACGACAAGTGGCTCGCGCGCGTGGCGGCGATCGGGTCGTACCTCGCCGACGACGTCGACGGGTGGAAGCTCCATCCGGCTCTGGCAACCACGATCTCTCGGGTGCCCCTCGCAATGACGAGCTCACCGAGCCTCGACGAGACGGCGCGCGCGGCTCCGCCGGCCTTCCAGTCGGTGTTCATGTCGTCGATGTACACGGCCTGCGCGTTGCCACTGCCCCAGGTGACCGCCTTGTTGAAGTCCGAGCTGACGGCGAGATAGTGACCCGGCAGCGCGGCCAGCGCGGCGAAGTCCGGCTGACACAGGCACTCGTCTTCGACACCGGTGCATTGACCCTGAGCGCCGCACTGTAGGGTGGCGACGTCGAAGCGCGGCACGAACGGGCCCGTCGGGGGGCCGTTGGTCGGGCAACCGCTCGGCGTCTGCGTGCCTGCGGGCTCGTCCGGAGTGTCGGTGGGCGGAGCCCCGGCGGCTCCGCCCGCGTCATCGGCGGCTCCGCCCGCGCCGCCGACTCGGTCGGTGCGCCTCCCGAGCCGGAGCTCGCGCCGGCGAGATTGCCATCGCTGCCCGCGGCCCCACCCAGGTCGGTCCCTTCGTCGGAATCCGGCCCACCGGCGCCACCGCCCGTGCCGACCGTGATGTCACCGCCCGGGCCCGCGACGGCGTCGGCGCCATCGCCACAGCCGGTCGCGGCGACGAGTGCGAGACAGGCCAGTGCGGGCGAAAACCTGGTGCCATACGACGTCGATCCCATGGCAGGACCCTCAGCAACCGACGTGCCAGGGGCTGATGTGGCAGTTTCGTGGGTTATTTGCCGAGTCCTTCGCCGTCGCCTCGAGCGACTCCGCGCAATTGCGCGAGGGTCCGCGCAGCCGATCGGCGCTTGCGTCCGCCCTCTGGGTCGAATTGGCTTTCGTGACCATGCCGCGTGCGACCCTGGCGGACCGCTTCACAGGGTTCGCCGACCCCAAGTTCTTTCGTGACCTCGCCAAGCATCAGTCGCGGGACTGGTTCCTCGCCAACAAGTCGAGCTACGACGCAGGCTTTGCCGCGCCGATGAACGCGCTGCTGCTCGAGGTCCAGAAGAAGCTGGATCGTTCCTACCCAGACTGCGAGCTCGGGGCGCCCAAGGTGTTTCGCATCAATCGCGACGTGCGCTTCTCCAGCATGGGCGGCTCGTCGGCCACGCGTGGCAGGGTCGTCGGTTCGAGCAGCGCTCGGTGGTGCTCGCGCTCCCAAATCACCGAGTCCTCGGGGACTCCGTCGGAGTCGGTGTACTCGACCCGGACGAGGTGTAGCTGGCCCTCAGGCCGAACCTGGAAAGGATCGACGCTGACGACGAGCCCCCGGCGGTTCCGGATCGTCGCCAGCATCCCCACCCGCGGTAGGTCTGTCGCACTCGAAGGTGGCATCGGTAGCAACCGGGGACCGCGCCCCCGGGGGATGGACCGTAGACGAACCGCGGGCGGCGAACCAGAGCCGGCACCGCAACGTGGCGGTCCCTCAATAGGGCGTCACGAACGTGAAATTCCGGCGCAAGATTGCGTGCATGTGCAGTTGCCCGGTCGCTGGACGAGCGGCGGAGCGGAGGAGATCGAGCTGTCCGTCACAACCACGCGGTCAGATTTCGATACCGTCGGTCAATATGCGCTCGTGCCAGGTACGTCCCGCGCCTAGGAGGCTTCGCATCGCTCGGATCGCTGTCGCCAGATCGTCGGAGGCTTCAACGTCCACCGCGTCGACCCAAGCCTCGGCGTTTTCGATCGCCCGTCTCGCGCCCTCCAGGTCGCCCAGTTCGATCAGAGATCGAGCGCCCTCCAGGTTCCCCCATGCCGTAGCCGCCGCGAGGGCGGAGAATCGCTCAGTGTCCATCGTGTCCGGCATCTTGTTCTTCCGTGATGATGGCTTCGGTGGATTGTGCCGCGTCCTTGCGGCCGTCGGGTCCGTCGTCGCCACTCGTCGAGTCGCAGCCCGTCCGCAGCGAAGGCAAGTCTGGGACACGCTCCCAGTTCCCCGCACGGATGTGGATTCCGAGCGCATCAGTTTCCACCGACGTCGCACGGCCTGACCGCGGATCCCGTTCGATCACCGGGCCGAGCAAGGACAGCGCTCGCCCGAGGATGCCGATCGAACGGAACCTTGAGTGATCGTACGATGCGGCGAGCTCCTCGAGAATCTCCCAGAAGACTTTCTCGGCGTCACGTCGGAGCGGTCTTTGGCACTCGGTCAGCAGGCGTCCGGCCAAGGTCGACTTCTCGCGGATTGGGTTCTGGCGAATCGAGTTGTACGTCTCGATGTCGATCTCCCGAACGCCATCCGGAGAAAGTTCTAGGTACCTGTACAGCTCCTTGACATCTCTCGTCCCCTTGGGTCGCGACGGATCGTCGATGTGCGTCCAGAACTTGCAGCTGCTCGGCGTGCGCGGCAGCGCGAGCACTTTGATGCGGAACGTGGCATCCCCGGGGCCCCTCCGCTCGTACGTTGCGACCGAATCAACTTCACGGAACGGGCGACCGTCGATCGCGCACGTCCGCCGCACGAGCTCGTTTTTCCCGTTTGTGGCCGAAACATGCCCGAGCACGAGAACGCGCCCCAGAAACCTATGCACGCGGACCACGGCGAAAGGCCAGGTGCTGAAAACATCCGCGTAGGTGTCGAAGGTGTCGTGTCGGACATCGCTGCACGAACCGACCTCCCCGACCGGCACCGGGGTGTCTTGACGGCGTTGCATTGGCGGCATCACGGCCTCCGTCTCCGGCGTCGACGCTGGGCGCGTTCATACCCGCGCCGCAAGGCAATGAGCGAATCGGCGCCGAGCGGCTGGTCGTAGAGCCGGGTCGGAAGGGAAGCGGAAAGCGCAAGGTGGCGCGCGAGCGACGTCGTTGCCCACGTGCTCTCAACCAGTGCTCGGGGCACCGTGGCTTCGTCGAGTGAAGAGACTACTTGGACAGCCACGTCATCGCCGCTGTCTTGTAGGACGCGCGCAAGGACTGCGCCGAATCGCTCCATGCACTGACGTCGCTCGTACCGAGCGTTCGAGGCGGCTTCGGCGCGTCCGTCGACGAGGGGTGTCATGAAGGCCATGAATTCCGCGAAGTCGCGGGGCAGCCCCTGAGCAAGCAGCTCCTCGAGGTGACGATCGGGCGTAAACGCCTCTCGATCCTCGGCGGGCACAACGCCGAGTTCGGACCAGTACAAGAAGAAGTCGTCGCCCGGGTGACCTGGTGCTTGAGCCTTGTTCCGGCGTCTTGGCTTGCGCAATAGGCGCCAGCACACCTCGAAGTCGTCATCTGGCATTGGCTCCTCACTTTCTGTAGCGTCGGGCTACATATCCCTCGACCGCGATCGGCAAGCCGTCCGCCCAGTCCGGCGGGGTCTTCACCAGCTCCGCGATCGCCGTGAGGTCTGTTTCACGGTCGACCTCGCACACGATCTCGTCGTGGACGTGGAGAACGACTTCATGGCCCGCTCGCTCGAGACGCACCAGCGCGTCGGCCAACAGGTCCCTGCAGACTGCCTGGACGACGTTCTCGACGAGTTTCCCCCCGAAAGTCCAGACTTCGGTGCCCCTGTGCAGATGCTTGAGCGCAGCGCGGCCGTCGCGCTCGTGAATCCTGGCGCCTCTATAGACCATGGAGCGACCGCTCGGGAGCGCACAGCTGAGGACGCGGGCTTCCGCCCTCCAGGTGCACTTGCCCGTGGATGTTGGCAGCCCGGTCAAAACGGCTCGGATTGCGGCTTGCTCCGATGTCCTCCACAGCCCACCTCGGCGCGCGACGTGGCCCTCACGGATTGCTCCGGTGCGCGTGCCGGCGACCAATGGATGCGAGTCTCGCCACGCGTCGACCGACTGCGCGGGCGTGACGTCGAGAGCTGACCAATCGATCCCATAGCTTTCCGCGTGCGCGCGAAATCGGTCCACTCCCATCCCGTATCCGCAACCCAGTACGCACGCCTTTCCAAGCTGCCTCTGGTTTCTCGAGACGGTGTCCGGGTCGATTGCGAAAAGCACGGCGGCCATCGAGACGTACGGGTCGCCCTCTCGACGGTACAGTTCGAGCCCGTCATCGTCGCCAGCCAACCAGAGCAACGCGCGAGCCTCGATGGACGCGTAGTCGACGACCGCGAGGAGGCGACCTGCTCCGGCGCGGATGCAGGGGCGGATGAGTGTACCGAGGACATCCTCCATGCCGACGCCCGCCGCGTCGGCGATCCGGCGTGCCCCCGCGAGGTCGCCGCGCAGGACGAGCTCAATCGCGGCATCAACGTCCATCGAGACGCCGCGCGGGAGATTTTGAGGGTTAAATCGACTCCCACCCCACCGACCAGTGTGTGCCGAATGGTAGACGAGCGCGTCACGAATTCTGCCGTCGGGCGATACGGTTTGTAGAGCGGCAGCGGCCTTCTTTGCAGCGATCCCGCTGGTTGCCAGGCGCGCGCGAATCGCGGCGCGAATGGGCTCCGGGACGGTGGCGTCCGCCACCAACGGCTCAAGTCGCTCGCCACGAGCATCCCGCAAGTCGAGGCCTTCGCCCCTAAGCCAAGCCAAGAACTGCTTGGGCGAGCGCAGCACGCTGGCAGGCACGGGTGCTGCTGCCTGCAGGTCGCGCACCTCCTGATTGTCGAGTCGAACGATCGCCTGTGCGAGAGCGATATCGAGCTCGAACCCGCGGGCGTTGATTGCAGCGTCGACGGTTCGGACGTCGATCTCGGATGCGGCTACATTTTGAAGCGGGCCGGCCCAACCGGCCGCAAGAACCTCGACGTCGCCGCGGCAATACCGAAGAGCGCTGGCGCGCTGGTCAGGGTCCACTGGGGTAAGCGTGCCGGTCCGTCGATCTGGTCGGCTGAGGGCGAGCGTCATCTTGCGCGCCGCAGTGTCCTTCGGCACGCCCACAGCCTGCCCCAGCGCCTCGAGACTGCCGCCCAGGCCTACGAGGCGAGCCAGGTGCATCGTGTCGATCCACATCTTCGGCTCCGGCCAGCCGAGACCGCGCCAAACATGCCGGTCAAAGCCGTGGGCGTTGTGCGCTGCGACGTCCGCGCCTGCTTCGATCGCTGCGAAGAGATTGGCTGGCGGGGGGGTACCGGGTGTCCAAGCCACCCATGTCGCGTCGGGCAGAAGGGCCGCCGCGCAGACAACCTCTGTCGAGGGGTCCGCAGCGTAGAGGCGGCCACCCAAGGCGCGCAGGTCGGCCATCGAGCGCGTCTCGAAGTCCACGAACACCGGTGTCTGAGCCACGGCGCACGGCGAAGCGCCGGCGTCGGCCGTTCGATCACTACCTCCCGCAGCTCGAAGCGCGCGAAGCGGTCTATTGTTTGCGTTCACGTTTTCCTTGGCAGCGCGCGCCGTGCCGCCGTCGAAATCCATGAGTTCGTAGTCAGGATCATCGTGCGCTTCGTGCGTATCGCTGTCTGACGGCGGTGCTGGAGCCGACTCCGTCAGCGCATTGTCGAGCGCTTCGCTGGGCTCTGGACCCGCGGGTGGCAGGCTTGCGCGAGGCAGGCCGCGACCCTTCGCAACTCCAACTTCGACGAACCGCGCGAGCCATCTCCCCGAGCGACGTCGGACCAGGAGCCGCAAGCTCGGCTTGTCGAGGCGGAGGACAGGCGCTAGGTCGAGGCGCTCCAACTCGGCCGTCTCCGCTCGCGTTGTACGGTGGTCCGCCTCGAAGTCGACCAGCTCCCCTAGCTCCAGCGCGGCCGGCGATCCGGGGCTCGCATCGAGCCAGCCAGCCCAGCGCGTGCCGCTGGTCAGGTCGCTCTCCGGCGCCGACCGGAATCGCTCGTACAGCGCACGGACCGCCGGCTCCACACCCGGTCCGGAGAGATCGTCCAGGTCGAGGTCGACGAGGGGTACCGCGCCAAATTCCGTGCGGCACAGATCCCGCCAGCTGATGTTGCGTCCCTGCGACCAGACGAGCCACCACACCCACCGGGTGATCACGTCGAGATGCGGGCGTAGCTCATTGCGACTGCGGGCGGCTGAGATGTCGCCCCACCGCTCCCAGTTTGTTGCTCGGTCCACGAGGCGGAAGCCCACGCACCGCCGGGCGATCTCGGGCGAGCGTGTTATCGATCGTGGAAGCGTGGATCCCACCAACGCGACCGGGGACGTGACCCGCACCGTCCTTTCGTTCGCGTACTTCGCCGCGAATGTGAGCGAGGCGTTGAGCGACAAGATCGCCTCAAGGCGACGGTACACGTCTGGGACGCGACCGACCTCGTCGAGGATGAGGACTCCCGCTCCGCTCTCGATGGCCAGGCCGGTGCCGCGGCGGGTTCCCTCGGGCTCGCCGAGCGCGACGTCCGCGGCGCGGCGTCCGACGCAGCCTCCTGCCAGCCGAGCCGAAGCAGTTTTCGCGGTGCCGCTCCCACCGGTGACGGCGAGGATTGGAGGCAGTCCGCTCGCCCGCTGGGCGTAGAAGTCAGCCGCGATCAGCGCGCACAAATATCCCCTGCTCAAACCTGGCAACAGCTCTCCGAGACACCCGAACGCGAGGTCGACCTCCTGCTGTGTCGGGGCGGACGTTCCAAGATCCACCGGTGGGGGATCACCGCGACGCCTCGGGCGACGCGCGCGGATCGACCCTTCCGCGGGCTCGACGTAGGGGCCAACGACGGTGTTCGCATCCACCGGATCGATGGGAACGAATCCGCGGAGGGGACCCCCGTTCAGTGCGGCGTCGACCATCGTGCGCGAACGTGCCCAGGGCAGCTCCGCAAGCGTGCGATCGCCCGTCACTCGACGGACCTGAAGCGTCACCGCATCCACCCAGGCGCCCGAGACAGACCGGGCGACGTCGACGATCGTGTTGGCAGCGCGATCTACCAGCGTGCGCCACTTCGCGGCCTCCTTCTCGTCCGGGGACGCCAACCGGTCCGCATTCGCGACGCGAAGGAAGAGCCGCCATGCGTGCTCGTAGAGCTTTTCCGGTGCACCCGGTCGCATGTCCCGGAGGACGTGGCGCTGATGAGGCAGGTGCACCAGCGAGCGGGCGGCCTCATACGGAGATGCACGATCGTCATCGACGAGCCGCCCCACGAGCGCGTCCCAGGAGCGGCGCTGGCCGCATCGGAAGCACTTGGCCCCGCGATCGTCGACCACGAATGGTGGATTGCCCGACGAGCCGTCTGCACCGCACCAGATGCACCGATGCCGCCCGTAGGAGAGCCCGTGCTCGCTCATCCAGTCGGCGACCTCGTCCTGTGTAGCCGCGCTGACAGAATTGTTTCCGGGGACGACGGTGGAAGCCGACGGCTCGAAGCGCAACACGGGACCGCACGTCTGGTCGCCCCGGGCACCCGATGGGTGTCGAGTATCCGTCTTCACCTCGAGCCGCCACGACGCGAGTCTGCCGTAGGGGGCGAGGAGCGCCCACGCTGCCGCCAGCTCCACCGCTGTAGCATCCGGCGTCGCCACGAAGATTACGCGCAGGCCCGCGCCGTGGGTTCGCCATGCGAACAGGGGGCGCGGTACGGAACTCGGGAAGAAGCGCTGCAGGTCCCCATCGACCAGCGGCGGGGCATTCTCCGGGCGATCAAAATCTAGGGCGACGACCGCCTCCAAGCCGCTCCACCGCATGATGGGCTCCGAGAGGTTCGAGATGTCCAGCTCCACCGCGCGCGTAAGCGCGGCGTCCGGCGTCTCCCCGGTGACGCGAGTCCCCTCGTCGTCGCGCTGGTACAGGCCGCGCACCGTGAGTTCGAAGCCGACCGATGACGGAGTGGCCGTCACCGCATGCGCGACCTCGGCGGCCTCGCGCAGGGCGGTTGGCCGTGTAATAGTTCGGCTCGAGGGCATGAAGCGTCCTCCGTCGGCCCCGCGCTGAGCTGTCCTCCTTTACAGGGACGGGAGCAGCTCACGCGCGCGGCCGAATCGTCAGCCTGCGGCGCTCTCGTTGCGTCGATGCGTGTCGCCTGCTTCAGCTACGACCTTGCCTGGATCCGCGACGGCCACCTTGGCGCCAATTCGAATCAGCGTCTGGACGATGCGGTGGCGAGGCGCGAGCGGGAACTGCTCGCAGAGCACGGTGAGCAGTGCCTCGTCAGCCGGCGTTAGAATGATTGTTCGCTTCATTGAGGGCTCCGATGCGATGAAGAACGACTGGCTGAGCCAGTCACACGAATTCATCTACATCTGCCCTCCGCCCGACAGGGCGGCGTCCCGCGAAGGATTACGGCGATCGAGATGGTACCAGAGCGCACATAGACGTCAAGCACGCATCGGGCACCTCGAGGATGTTTGCACGCCGATGTCAGATCGATTCTCGCGCCCACCAGCAGCTGCAGGTGCGCCGTGCGGATCGTGCGCATCACGCGCGCGAGGCACGTTCGCGCGCGTAGGCGTCCCGAGCACGCCGATCACAGACGCGCTCTCCGAACGCGCGACACCACCCGCGAACTCGATGCGCGATCGCCGGCGCACTTGCGCTGCCCGCGATTACAACAAATAATTCCCACTGACATGGACGAGGGCGAACTGCTTCCTTTCCCGGGGATCCCGCTTGCTGACGCTACAGGATCAGCAGCGCGTCGACGACCGGGACGGCCGCGGAAAGTTGAACGGCGGCCGACGGTCGATGACCTCGCGTATTTCGCCAGCGTCGCCACTGATCGCGTTCGACACGCTGACGCCGACGATGTCGTGGCTGCCGTGCGTGGGCGCGCTGACGCGAGTGAAGTCCTTCGGAGAGTCCGAGAGGGCATCGCGGTGGAGGCGGCTGTTCTCGAGCACGAGCGGCTCGAGCAACAGAAGCGTGGCCTCGACGTCGGTCAGATCTCGTCGCGGCGCATCGAGGCTTTGACCCGCCTCGCCACCCTCGAGGTTGAGGCCCTGCGCTTGCGGGCCGGCACGATCGATCCTCGGAACGAGGGCATGCAGCGAGTGTTCCGCGCGTGGGTGGGGGACGTGCGCGACGCTGCGGTGGCGACGATGGCCCCGGAGGCGCTCGACGCGTTCTTCACGCTCCTGGAGACCCGTTTGCAGACCTGGGAGGATCGCGCGGAGGCACTGCTGCGTTAGGAACTGCGGCGCGCCCGACGTCGAGCCGAGCGTTCGCCGCGCGCCTTGTCTCCATCTGCCGCCGCGGGAGCCAGTCCGTCTGCCGTCGTGAGCGACCGCGCTTTCCGCGCCTCGTACGCGCGAGCGAGCGCTGTCAGGAATGCATCCCACTCGGCGGGAGGGATTCCGGCGCGAGCGACGCTCGCGGCCCTCGTCGTCTCCTCGGCATACAGGTGCGCTCCGTCGCTCTTGGCCCGGCGCTCGCGCGCCTTCGCTTCTCGCTTCCGCGCTGCACGGGCCAGGCGCCGTTCGCGCTCTTCCTTGGGCGTTCCGGGTTGACGTTTCCGCGGCATGGCGATGTCGCCAATATAAGGCCTTTGTCGATGGCCCACCCCGGCCCCCGAGAGGCAAGGTCGCGGGCAGTGAAAACGGGAAGCTATTCTCTGAAGCGACGCAACGTTGGGGCGCAAGACCGTCGGCGGCTGGGACGGCTTCTCGGACGCGTGACGGCCGCTCGCGCTGCGGAGACCATCGGGGTCTACGTCCAGACGCTGTTCGCCGTTCTTGCTGGACGTAAGGCGAACCAACCGACCGTCGCGCTCGTTACGCGCCGGCTAGCTGAACTGTCCCGAGAGGGTCCACGGAACCAAGAGGGCGAACGGTGAAATGGTGCTCGACGAAGGTGCACTCAGAGCGCTCGTGCGAGAGGCACTCCGCGACGTACTGCGTGAGGAGCTTCCGCGGCTTCTGCCGGGAAGCACAGCTCGACCGACCTACTTGTCGCCGAAACAGGCGGCCGATGTCGCGGCAACGAGCGTATCGACGATTCGCTCTTGGATCCGGGGCGGCCGGTTGCGGCCCTATCGAGCGGGTCGCCTCGTCCGTGTACGCCGTGATGAGGTGGAGGCCCTCCTCGCCGGAGGCAAAGTAGGTGGTGACTCCCGTGCCACCCTCGCCGCGACGATAATCTCGAAGGGACGGCGCTGAATGGATGCAACTCCCCGTAACCGCTCCATTCATCGTGCCGCTCAAGGCGGTGGTGGACGCGCTCGGACGCAACGGCTAGCGCTCCCACAGGAATTCCATGGGCACGGTCTACCCCCGGGGTAACAAACTTTGGCTCGGGTACAAGGATCTCGACGGGCGCACGAAGTACGCTTCGTCTGGGCTCACCCTGGGGCAAGAAGAGCAGGCGAAGGAGCTGCTGGCCGAGATTGAACACCGCGTCGAGGCCGAGCGCGCCGCTGGTGCCACCACGGACCAACCGCTCACGGTGCAGCGCTACGGCAAGCAGTGGGCCGAGCTCCGTCGTCGCCGTGGCGTGAACAACGCTCCCGTAGACGAGGGTCGGCTGGGCAATCACGTGTACGGCATCATCGGCACGATGCTGCTCAGCGAGGTCAGGCCCAGGCACATTCGGATCATCGTGATGGACCTGCGGAGCAAGATGGGACCCGCGCCTGACCAGCTTGCCCCACGAACCGTGCGTCACGTGTACGCCTTGCTGCACTGCATGTTCGCCGACGCACTGGCCGACGAGCTGATCACCCAGAACCCATGCGTGCTCCGCCGGTCGGACCTGCCGAAGAGCGTCGACAAGAACCCCGAGTGGAGGGCGACGGCCGTCTTTGACCGCCACGAGGTGGAGCTAGTCTCGAGCAGCCCGCTCACGCCGTGGGACCGGCGCGTGCTCTACACCCTGATGTTCCTGACCGGAGCCCGCTTCGGGGAGGCCGCAGCGCTCAAGTGGCGGCACTTCGACCCGACCCAGAAGCCCCTCGGCAAGCTGCTCATCACGGCCTCCTACGACGTACACAAGCGCCGAGAGAAGCGGGTCAAGACCGAGCTCACCCGTGAGCTGCCCGTTCACCCGGTACTCGCCAAGGTCTTGGCGGAGTGGAAGCTCCGAGGCTGGGCCGAGACCATGGGGCGGGCCCCCAAGCCGGACGACCTGATTGTGCCGAGCCGGGAAGGCAGGAACAGGAACTCCAACACCACTCTGCGCAGGTTCCACAAAGACCTGGCTCGGCTGGGCCTGCGGAAACGCCGGCAGCACGACATGCGCCGCACCTTCATCAGCCTGGCCCGGTCAGATGGTGCCAGAGCCGATGTGCTCGAGCGCATCACGCACGGCCCCCGTGGCGACATCATGAACATGTACACGACGCTGCCCTGGGCCTTGCTATGCGAAGAGGTCCTGAAGCTCCGCATCGAGCTCGTCACCGGCAAGCTCATCCAGCTCCCCATCGCTGTCGGGCAACACCGAGATGCCGTCCATGATCACGATGCAGGTGGTGGCCACGATCACGCCGAGGAGGCAGACGTAGCAAAGCCCGCGATGCCTGGGGCACACGGGCTCGTTACTACAGCGCTACTACAGCGCCCGGATGTCGTTGGAATGTCGAAGAAAACAGAGCGGGGCGGACGGGACTCGAACCCGCGGCCTCCGGCGTGACAGGCCGGCGTTATAACCAACTTAACTACCGCCCCGAAGCGGTAAGCCCGCGGTGTTTACCACAGGGGCACCCGCGATCAACTAGAAAAATCCGCGAAAACGCAGGCCGAAAGCCCGGGCTATACTGCCCGCCGTGCGCGTCCTCTGGTTGGCTCTGCTGGTGCTGCTCTGGCCCGACCTCGCCCGTGCGACCGACTGCGCCGTTCCCGAGCTTGGACCATCGACCGAGCGGGCCCACGTGGTGTTCGTGGCGAAGGTGACCGACGAGCGCGACCACAGCGTCTACACGCTGGCGGTCGAGCGCGTCTTCAAGGGCAGCGCCCCCAAGACCGTGAAGGCCCGCGGCGGAGGGCTGAGCGGCGCGAGCTTCGAGCGCGGCAAGCGCTTCCTGGTGTTCGGCACGCTGACGCCGAACGATCTGGACGCGCCCCTCTCCGCCCACCTGTGCGGCGGCACGCAGCTCGCAGACCAGGCCAAGGACTGGATCGCGAAGCTGGGCGGCGGCACCGCCCCGGGCAACGCGCTCGCCAGCGGCGCGGCCCCCTCCGCGTCGCCCGACGCGGCGCCGCCTCCCGAAGTGACGCCCGAGCCGCAGGCGAGCGGGTCGCCCGAACCGACCCCCGAAACAGCGCCACCTTCTTCCGCCGCGCCGCCCGTGGTTCCCCCGACTTCCCCTTCGCCAGCCGCTGCGCCAGCCGACAGCGGCGGGTGCGCGGCCTGTGCAGTCGGCGCTCCGGCGACGCCGGCGCACGACCGACTGACTGCCCTGGCCTTGCTCGTGTTCGTGGCAATGAGCGCGCGGCGGAGTATGATTCGGCAATGAAGCTCGGCTACTTCGTGCTCGCGCTGGGGTTCGCCGTGGCCTGCGGCGGCCAGTCCGAGACCAGCGGCACCGGCGGGTCGGCTGGCAGCGGTGGCAGCACCGGGGGCTCGGGCGGCGGCACCAGCGGCGGCAGCGGCGGCAGCGGTGGCAGCGTCGGGGGCTCGGGCGGCGGCACCAGCGGCGCCGGCGGCATGCCCGCCGGCTGCGCCGAGCTCGAGACGCAGTACTCCGCGTATCTGGGCCAGGCCAAGGGCTGCAACGCCGCCATCAACGCGCTGCAGTGCACGCTCCTGATCGACACCGAGCTGTCCTGCCCCTGCAAGACGTACGTGAACCCCGCAAACACCGACCCCGTCGCCAAGCTGAAGTCGCTCGCGACCGAGTGGGCCGCGAAGAAGTGCGGCGAAGCCATCGCCTGTCCCGAGATCGCCTGCCCCCAGCCCCAGGGTTCAGGGTGTCAGGTCAACGGCGCGGGCGGCGACGGCGACGGCTGCGTGGACTTTGGACCCGATTGATGAAGAACCTCGCGACCTCTCTCCTAGTGGTGGCCGTGCTCGGCGCCGCGTGCGGTCACGACGAGCTCTGGCTCGGCAGCGACGCCGGGACGGCCGGTGGCGTGCACAGCGGTGGCACGGCCAGCAAGCCCGGCAAGCCCGACGCCGCGGCCGGCGCGACCAGTGGCGGCAGCGGCGGCAACGCCGGCGCCGGTTCAGGTGGAGCCGGCGCTACTGACGCGGGCAGCGACGCGCTGGCCGACGCCGACTCGGCGAGCGACGGCAACGGCGACGCCGACGCCGACGGCGCGGTGGCCGTCGTGTCCGACTTCTCCCTCGAAGACGTGAACCCCGCGTCGAGCCTGTACCAGAAGAAGATCTCTCCGAAGCAGTTCCTCGGGCAGATCTCGGCCTGGTACTTCGGGCACGCCACGTGAGGCTACTGCGGTGGCCAGTTCGGCCACCTGGACACGATGCAGAAAGAGCTCGCGGGCGTCGCGACCAAGAAGAAGATCCAGATCCTGGGCGTGAACGGGATCGGGCTCGAGTCCGGCAACTCGATCATCACAGCAGGCCGGACCCTGCCCTGGCTCCAGGACACCCTGGCGGAAGATGTGTGGAACGACTGGGCCGTGACCTATCGCGACGTGGTGGTGCTCGACGCGGAAAACAAGCCCATCGCCGTGTACAACCTGACCACCAACGACCTCGGCCAAGCGGCGAACTTTGCGCAGCTGAAGTCCATACTGGTCGGCGCAGCCAACGCCGACTAGCGTACGCTGCATGGAGATCGAGTTCGTCGGTGCGGCCAAGACCGTGACCGGCTCGAAGCACCTGATCCACACCAAACACGCGACCATCTTGCTCGATTGCGGGCTATGGCAAGGTCAGCGCCGCGAGACCATCCAGCGGAACCGCGAGCTCGGGCTGGACGCGACCCGGGTCGACGCGGTGGTCTTGAGCCACGCGCACATCGACCACTCGGGCGCCCTGCCGGCCCTGGTCAAGCAGGGCTTCGACGGCGCGATCTACTGCACCAACGCGACCCGCGACCTGTGCGCCGCCATGCTGGTCGACGCCGCGATGATCCAGCAGAGCGACGCCAAGTTCATCAACAAGCTGATCGACAAGGGCGAGAGCGACATGGAGCGGGTCGAGCCGCTCTACGACGAGCGCGACGTGCTCGAGGTGCTCTCGCGCATGGTGACCATGCCGTATCACCGCAAGCTGCCCATCGCCGACGGCGTGAAGCTCAGCTTCTACGACGCCGGGCACGTCCTCGGGAGCGCGATCACCGTGCTCGACGTGGAAGAAGACGGCAAGACCAAGCGGCTGGTGTTCACCGGCGATCTCGGCCGGCGGCGGATGCCGATCTTGCGCGACCCCGAGGTCCCCGAGCATGCCACCGTGCTCATCACCGAGAGCACCTACGGCGATCGCCTGCACAAGCCCATCGAGCAGATGGACGACGAGCTGGCGGCGATCGTGAAGAAGGTCTACGACCGCGGCGGCAAGGTCGTCATCCCGAGCTTTGCCCTCGAGCGCGCGCAAGAGATCGTCTACGCCCTGAAGGGCCTGCGCGAGGCCGGGCGCCTGCCGCCCATTCCGGTGTACGTCGACTCGCCGCTGGCGGTGAAGATCACCGACGTGTTCAAGCTGCACCCCGAGTGCCTGGACGAAGAGGCGTTGGAGATGATCGAGGGCAATAAGTCGCCCTTCGACTTCGACGACCTGCACTACGTGTCGGACAAGGAAGACAGCAAGGCCCTCAGCGCCTCCAACCGGCCGTCGATCGTGATCAGCGCCAGCGGCATGTGCGAGGCCGGCCGCGTACTGCACCACTTGAAGGCCAACGTCAGCGACTCGAAGAACGCCGTGCTGATCGTCGGCTATCAGGCGCCGCACACCCTGGGCCGGCGCCTGGTCGAGCGGCGGAGCGAGGTGAAGATTTTCGGCACGGTGCAGCCCGTGCACGCGGAAGTCCACGTGCTGAACGGCTTCTCGGCCCACGCCGACCAGCGCGATCTGGTCGACTACGCGGTCGAGGCGCGCAAGCGCGGCGAGCTCGAGCAGATGGTGCTGGTCCACGGCGACCCGGTGCCGATGCGCGTGCTCTCGGATCTGCTCGGCGAGAAGGGCTTCCCCAGCGTGGCCAGCCCGGATCCAGGCAACAAGATTACGGTCTGAAGCGCGCCACCCCGCCGCGGTCACCCGGCCCGCCGCGGTCACCCGGCCCGCCGCGGGCATCCGACCCGCCGCGCGGTCATCGCGCGCGGCTCAACGCAGTGACCCACGCCGTTTGTCCTCCCGGTGGTCTTCAGTCGCGGCTCGGCGCAGTGACGCAGTCGTTCGTCGCAGGGCAACGCCTTGCCCGACACGTCTTGGCCGCCACGCGGTCGTTCCTTGCAGGGCAACGCCTTGCCCGACACGTTTCGGCCGCCACGCGGTCGTTCCTTGCAGGGCAACGCCTTGCCCGACACGTCTTGGCCGCCACGCGGTCGTTCCTTGCAGGGCAACGCCTTGCCCGACACGTTTCGGCCGCCACGCGGTCGTTTCTTGCAGGGCAACGCCTTGCCCGACACGTTTCGGCCGCCACGCGGTCGTTCCTTGCGGGTCGCCGGCTGGCCCGCCCGGCGGCGGCGGCGGCGTGGGCGGGGTGGCGTGGGCGGGGTGGCGTGGGCGGCGGGGTGGCCGCAGCTCAGAACACCGTGTGCTCGAGCCCGAAGGTCTCGGCCACGGCGCGGTTCGTGACCTTGCCGCCGTGCACGTTCACCGCCGTGTTGATCCGCGGGTCGCGCCGGCACGCCTCGAGCAGGCCGTGTTTTGCGATCTTCAGGGCAAAGGGCAAGGTCACGTTGCACAGCGCATAGGTGCTGGTTCGGCCGACCGCGCCCGGCATGTTCGCCACGCAGTAGTGGATCACGCCGTCCACGATGTACGTGGGTTGGCCGTGGGTCGTGGGGCGCGTGGTCTCGACGCAGCCGCCCTGATCCACCGCCACGTCGACGATCACCGCGCCGTTCTTCATGCTGCGAAGGTCGTCCTTCTCGATCAGACGCGGCGCGCGGGCGCCCTCGATCAAGACCGCGCCCACCACCAGGTCGGCCCGCTGGATCTGCGAGCGAATGGTGTGCCGGTCCGAGAACAGCGTGATCACGTTCTTGGGCATGATGTCGTCGAGGTAGCGCAGGCGATCGACGTTCACGTCCAAGATGGCCACGCTGGCGCCGAAGCCCGCGGCCACCTTGGCCGCGCTGGTGCCCACGATGCCGCCGCCCAGCACGGTGACGTGCGCCGGCTCGACGCCGGGCACCCCGCCCAGCAAGATGCCGCGGCCCTCTTGGGGGCGCTCGAGGTACTTCGCGCCCTCCTGGATGCTCATCCGGCCCGCGACCTCGCTCATGGGCGTGAGCAGCGGCAGGCGCCCGAGCTCGTCCCGCAGGGTCTCGTAGGCCACGCACGACGCACCCGAGTCCACGCAGCCGCGGGTCAGGGCCTCGTCGGCCGCGAAGTGGAAGTACGTGAAGACCACCTGCCCCGGCCGCATCAGCGGGATCTCGTCGGGCTGCGGCTCCTTGACCTTCACGATCATGTCGGCGGCGCGCCAGATGTCCTCGCGCCGCTCGACCAGCGTGGCGCCGTTCTCTTCGTAGGCGGCGTCCGGGATCCCGCTGCCGAGCCCCGCGCCGCGCTCGATCATCACGCCGTGACCCGCGCGCCGGAGCTCTTCGACCCCGACGGGCAACATCGCGATGCGGTATTCGTGCGCTTTGACCTCTTTGGGAACGCCGACGATCATGGCCCGCCGTCTATCACGACGCCGGCGCGGGCCCAACGGAGCTCCGCGCGAGCAAGAGCGGCCCGAGCCACAGCGGCCACGAGACGCCGAGCGCCCAGCCGGCGACGACATCGCTCGGGTAGTGCACCCCGAGGTAGACGCGGGAGGCGCCGATGGCGAAGACCGTCACGACCGAAGCGCCGACCACCCACCAGCGCTGACGCGGAAAGCGCCGCACCGCCACCACCGCCAGGGCGCCGTAAATCGCGGCCCCTGCCATGGCGTGCCCACTGGGAAACGAGTACCCGCCAGCGTGGGCCAGCTGCGCCATGAGCAGCGGGCGGGGCCGCGAGAACGCGAGCTTCAAGAGCGCATTGAGCCCACCCGCGCCTACCGCCACCACGGCCACGAACAGCGCGGGGACGCGCTGACCGCGAGCGACCAATCCCACCGCCGCGACCACCGCGACGCCCGCCAGCGTCGGTCCGTTGCCCAGCCAGGTGAACGCCCGCATCACCTGGGTGAGCCCGCCGCCGCGCCCGCCCTCGGCGAAGCGGATCAGGGGCAGGTCGAGCCACGCCGTCGAGTCGGCCAGCACCGCCCCGGCGAGGGACGCGAAGACGATCGCCGCAGAGACCAGTACGAGCCAGCGGAGAAAGATCAGCCACGAGACGCGCCCGACGGTGACCCACGGGCGTGAGGGACGCACCGACGAGCTCAGGGCGCGACCGCCTTGCCGCTGCCTTCGACGACGCGGAAGCGGCCGTCGGCGGCGGCGCCGGTGATGGTCTCTTCGGTGCCGTTCGGCCAGCGCACCACGACCTTGTCCACGTTGGTGCTGGTCCCGAGCCCGACGTGCACCCAGCGCGAGCTCGGGTGACGGGACTGCGACTGCACCTCGCGCGTGCGGGTGACTCCGCCCGAGGTCACGCTGACCCGCGCGCCGATGGCCGAGCGATTCGAGCTGGTGCCGCGCAGATCCAGCTCCAGGAAGTGGTTGCCGGCGGTCCCCTTGTTGCGCAAGAGCAGCATGCGCGGCCCGGGCCCGGGTGAGAGCAAGAGCAGATCGAGATCGCCGTCCTCGTCCACGTCGGACCAGAGCCCGGTCTGCGCTTGATGCAGCTGCGCGTGGGCCTCGTAGGTCACGTCGGTGAAGCCCTTCGGAAGGTCGTTCCGATACAGCCTCGGATAGTGGCTCGGGTAGGTCGAGATCACGAGCAGATCGAGATCGCCGTCGTTGTCGAAATCGGCGAACGAGCTCTCGACGTCGCCCTCGTCGTAGATCAGGCCATACTCCCGGCGCTTGTTGGCGAACTCGAAGCTCGGCGCGCCGCCGTTCACGAGCAGCATGCTGGGGTCGCTACCGGGCTGCACCCGCGGGTGCGAGATGTTCGGGACGTAGATATCCATGTCCCCGTCGTTGTCGATGTCGCCGACGTCGCTGCCGAAGCTGTGCCCGCCGGTGTAGCCCATCATGTCTTCGTCGTCGGCCGCAGCCTTGACGCTGGCGGCGACCTCCTGGAACTTCCCGCCGCCCAGGTTCTTCCAGAGCAGGTTGGCGGACAGCTGATAGTTCGAGACGTACACATCGAGCAGCTTGTCGTTGTTCCAGTCGGTCCAGAGCACGCCGTACACCGGCCTCCACGGCACCTGCACGATGCCGCCCTTGGCCGCCGCGTCGACCATCTTCGCGCCCGCCTGCCCTTCGTAGTAGCGGCTCGGCACGGTCGGCGCGCTGGGGTAGTGCAAGAGCCAGTACCCGGAATAAAGGTCGAGCAGACCGTCGCCGTTGCCGTCGCCCAGGGCCGCGGCGCTCGACGGGCCGAGGGTCTCGACGTCGGGGCTGGGGCTCCAGGTCAGCTTGCCCGTGCCGTCGTTCACCAAGAGCTTCGGGAAGAAGTCCTCGTCGGTCTTTCCGTCGCAGTCGTTGTCGCGGGCGTCGAGCACCTCCGCCGCGCCCGGTTTGGTCTCGATCTTGGTGTCGTCACAGTCGCCGGCGGCGATGGTCACACCGTCGCCGTCACCGTCGGCGGCGCTCGTTCCTTCATCGGCCTTGCCGTCGCAGTCGTCGTCGTAGCTGTTGACCGATTCAGTCGCACCCGGCATCACCTTGGCATCGGCGTCGTTGCAGTCCTTGTCCACGCCCACGCCGTCGCCGTCCCCGTCGGTCTGCACGTACTGCGAGGCAAAGGCGTCCAGATCGCCGTCGTTGTCGAGATCACCGAACACGAAGAAGTTCGCCTTGGGCGCGTCCGGCGCCAGCGGGCCGCTGAGCGCGCTGAAGGCCCCCTTGCCGTCGCCCTTGAAGGCCAGCGGGCCCTTGTCGGTGGTGAAGACCGCGTCGTCGTGCCCGTCACCGTCGAGATCGGCCCACGCCGCCCAGCCGCCGATCGTGGCCCCGAACGCCTGATCGTCCCGCGCAAACCAGCGATCGGCGTCGGACCACTCGCAGAAGTGATCGCCGTCG
Source organism: Myxococcales bacterium (assembly GCA_016191785.1). Classification (GTDB taxonomy): domain Bacteria; phylum Myxococcota_A; class Polyangia; order Polyangiales; family Polyangiaceae; genus JADJKB01. Next base: position 59,530 of record JACPVJ010000088.1, read on the forward strand.
AGCCGGAGCCGGTAGTTCCCGTCGAAGCCGGTGGGCGGCGCGCCGGGCGTGCTCGGATTGAACACCAGCGAGCGGCCCATGTCGCCCTTCGCGACCTTCTCCACCGCCAGGCGAGGCTCGACCCCGAGGTGCTCGTAGACCAGCATGTAGTGCTCGGTCGGCAAGAGCAGGGTCTCGGGGATGGGCACGTCCTGCCACGAGTCCTTGCTGGCGTTCGTGACGTCGATCTCGATCGGCGGCACCAGATCAATCGGCTCGGAGTAGTCCGGCCAGCTCTGGTCGGCGAACGACGCGGGATAGCTGCGCCCGAAGGTCCGCATCAGTCGCAGCCGCGCCTTGCCCGCGCCCTTGCCGAAGCCGACCTTGATGGCCTTGGCGGCGAACGGGTGCTCGGTGACGATCTTGGTCGCCTCCTGAATCCCTGCCGCGAAGTCGGTGTTGAGCACGCCCAGGTACTCGCCGCTCGACGCCCCCAGGGTCGCCGGCGTAAAAGTGTCGCGCCACGCCTTGCCCGCGCAGTAGCGCGCGAAGCCCTCGGGCGCAGAAGGACCCGAGTCGCCCGCGTCCCCCGCGTCCACATCGTCCGACGCGTCCCCGCCGTCCGTGCCGGCGTCGCCCTTCTTCCCACCCCCTCCGTCGTCGTCCGATCCGCATCGGGCGAGCACCAGGAGCAGGGGCAAAGCGGCCAAAGCAGAGAGAGCGCGCATGGGGCGACATTTTACACCGCCTTGCCCGGAGGGCATTTCCCCGCTACGTACCGGATGCCCCTCGGGCGGGTAGCTCAGCGGTAGAGCGCTGGCCTTACAAGCCGGATGTCGCAGGTTCAAGCCCTGTCCCGCCCACCGATTCGGCGTCGTCGCCGACGCCCAGAGCCACTGCGGGAAGCTGGAAGCCCCGGCGGCCCGGCGGTAGAACGGGCGGCGAGCGCCATTCATGACTCTTCCCGACGTCGAGCTGTCCGTCATCGCCCCCTGCCTGAACGAGGAGCTGAACATCCCCGAGCTCACCCGGCGCATCCTGGGCGTGTTCGAAAAGGGCGGGTTCGCCGGTGAGCTGATCCTGATCGACGACGGCTCGACGGATGGCACCGCCCGCGTGATCCGCGCGATGATGGCGGCGCACCCCGGCCAGGTGCAGGGCGTGTTCCACCCGCAGAACCGGGGCATGGCCGCCGCGTGGAAGAGCGGTGCGGGCGCGGCACGGGGCCGTCTGGTGGCGACCATCGACTCCGATCTGCAGTACCAACCCGAGGACCTCTTGCGCCTGCGCCGGGCGCTGTACGAGCACTCGGTGGACGTGGTCCAGGGCTGGCGCAGCTGGGTCGGTCGTGTGAAGGACGAGCGCTACCACATCAGTCGCGCCTTCAACTTCATGCTCAACGGCGCCTTCGGCATGCAGCTGCAGGACAACAAGAGCGGCTTCGTGATGTGCGCGCGCGAGGTGTTTCAGGACCTCTTGACCTACGAGGGGCGCTACTTCTACTGGCAGTCGTTCATCATGGTGGCGGCCCACGCCAAGGGCTACGACTACAAAGAGATCGAGACGCTGTTCGAGCAGCGCAAGGCCGGCGAGAGCTTCCTCGCCAAGAAGGCGGCCCAGGCCAGCGTCAAGAGCGTGTTCGATCTGGGCAAGGCGCTCTGGGAGTACCAGGTCACCCGCCCGCCGGACGTCGCGCTCCAGTTCTTGCGCCGCCACCCGGTGGTCGATCGCTCCCCTGAAAAGAGCCCCACCCGAGCGTTGCGCTGGCGGACGTACATGGCCGCATTCAACCAGACCCACTGGATGATCACCCGTGACGTGGAGCACTACTACGAGACCCTGCAGAAGACCCAGTGGCTCTCGCCCAGCGCCACCCGCGAGCTCCAGGACGAGAAGCTGCGACGGCTGATCCGCCACGCCTACCGGAACGTGCCCTATTACCGCGCGAAGATGCAGGAAGCCGGCCTCCGCCCCGAAGACATCCGGACGCAGGCCGACCTCGGCAAGCTGCCGATGCTGAGCAAGGCCGACATCAAGCAGCACCTGTTCTTCGACATCATGAGCGAGAACCACGACAAGAGTCAGGTGTTGCGGATCTCGACCAGCGGCAGCACCGGCGAGCCCTTCGTCTGCTACGCCGACCGCGCGCAGCTCGAGTTCCGCTGGGCCGCCACGCTGCGCGCCCAAGAGTGGACCGGATACCAGTTCGGCGACCCCACCGTGCGGCTCTGGCACCAGACCATCGGCATGAGCGCGGCGCAGGCCGCCAAAGAGCGCGCCGACGCCATCCTCTCGAATCGCACCTTCGTGCCGGTGTTCGAGATGAACGACGAGAACCTGCAGAAGACGATGCGGCTCATCGCGTCCATCGGGCCCACGTTGCTCGACGGCTACGCCGAGGCCCTCGACTTCATCGCGCACTTCGTCAAGACCTCGGGCAACCCGGGCGTGCGCCCCCTGGCCATCATGTCCAGCGCGCAGACCCTGCCCGAGCCCAGCCGCCGCCTGATCGAAGAGGCCTTCGGCTGCCGCGTTTTCGACAAGTACGGCAGCCGGGAGTTTTCTGGGATCGCCTACGAGTGCGACGCTCACGCCGGCCACCACGTGGTGGCCGAGGGTTACATCGTCGAAGTCTTGCGGGACGGCGCGCCAGTGAAGCCGGGCGAGGTCGGCGAGGTGGTGATCACCGACCTGAACAACTATTGCATGCCGTTCATCCGCTATCGCATCGGCGATCTGGCCGAGGCCATGGCCGACCAGGCGTGCCCGTGCGGGCGCGGCGCGCCCCGGGTCGGCGCGATCCAGGGCCGCGTGCAGTCGATCATCCAGGGCAGCGACGGCCAGTACGTGCCCGGCACCTTCTTCGCGCACTACCTGAAGGAGCTGGATTTCGCCATCAAGCGCTTCCAGGTGGTGCAAGAGCGCGCGGGGCACCTCACCTTCCGCGTGGTCAAGGGCGGTCGCTATTCCGACGACGTGCTCGATCAGGTGCTGGCCGAGTTTCGCAAGTACCTGGGCGCCCGCATGCAGATCGACGTCGACTTCGTCGACGACATCGCGCTCGTGCGCACCGGCAAGCACGTCGCGGCGATCTCGCGCATTCCCGTCGATTTCCAGCGCTCGGGCGGCGTGGTGGTCCGCCCCGGGCAGAACGGCAGCTGATGAAGCGCCGCGTCGCGCTCGCGCTCCTGCTCTCGGGCCTGGCCCTGGGTTGCGGGGAAGATGCCGAAGACGAAGCGCCCCTCCCACCCCGGCCGCTGAGCGTGATGACGTTCAACGTGCTCTGCTCGGTCTGCAACCCGAGCGAGTACGACCCCTGGGAGGCGCGGCTCGACTACTTCGCCGACCTGTTCGCTCGCCACGATCCGGATCTGATCGGCCTGCAAGAGATCACGCCGCTGGCGGGCGAAGTCGAGTCGCTGCTGGCGACGCTGCCCGGCCGCAAGGCGCTGTTCTTCGAGCAAGAGGACTGGCCCCCCTACCCCGACGCCGCGATCTTCTACCGGACCTCGCGGTTCCGCGTGCTCGAGCAGGGCGAGTACTGGCTCAGCCCCACACCCGACGTCCCGCGCTCGACCGGCTTCGCCAAGCCCCAGCTGCCGCGGCTCGTGGTCTGGGCACGGCTCCTGGACAAGGCCGGTGATCGCGAGATGTTCTTCGCCAGCACGCACTTCGACAACAACTCGCCCAGCCAAGAGCTGAGCGCGCCCCTGGTGCTCGAGCGCACGGCGCCCCTCGCTCAAACGCTGCCGGTGGTGTTCGTGGGGGACTTCAACTCGCAGCCCAGCGACGCCGCCTACGCGACCTTGACCACCGACGCCTCCCACGGGTTCGTCTTCCAGAACGCCTACGATCTCGCGCCCAAACCCGGGATCGTCGAAAACCAGGACCCGGACCCGAGCTACGACCCGGCGGACCGGATCGACCACGTCTTCGTGGCCGGCGCCGGGGTCACCTGGACCGCCTCGAGCTGGGCGGCGGATCTGTTCGTCTACGGCGACAAGCGGCGCTACCCGTCGGATCACTTCGCCGTCGTGACGACGCTCGATCGGTGAGCGAGCACGTCCGCCCGCGGGGGCTGCCACGGTGGCACGAACCGCGGGCACTGCCGCGGCGCGCGCTCGGCGGTGATCTCGGCGAAGCCCAGGCCGGGCTCCCGGTCGAAGCGCACGTCCCCCAGCACCAGGCCGAGACCCGGGCGCTCGACCCAGAACGGCGCGCGGGCGAAGCGCAGGTAGGCCGCAACCTCGCAGCTCTCTCGAGCCAGGGCCTCGAGCTCGGCCACGGTGGACGAGAACTCGCGATCGAAGAAGTCCGCGTCGGTGCCCGCCGCCGCGATCGGCCTCATCGGCGCGGTGGGCGCGCCGGTGGGCAGCGCGCAAGCCTGCGCGCCGATCAGCGCCGGTACGAGGGACGCGCGCCCGCGCCGGACGCTGTAGCTGCCGGTCGCCGCGGTGTGCACCGACACGAACTGCCAGCACGCCGGGTTGGCGGGGTTCGAGCTGAGGATCACGTCGTGAACTGTCTCTTCGGGGTAGGCCGCGCCCAGCGCCGCGCGCACCTTGGCCTCGGCGGCCGGCTTTCCGAGGGCGAACACGCCCAGCACGAGGAGGCAGCCGACCACCGCAGCCCCCGCGCGCCGGAGCGGGCTCGCCCGCGCCAGGAGCACGAGCCCCGCCACCACCCAGAGAGCGATGGCGACGCAGACCGCGAGCGGAACCATGCGGGTGACGACCGGCAGCACCGCCGTCAGGGTCAGCCAGAGCGCGAGGGCGGTCTTGCCGGCGCGGGCCGTGGTGGCCCAGAACAGAGCCGGCAGCGCTGCAGCCCAGAACAGCGGCTCGACGATGAACACCCGGTCGCCGTAAAACCACCGGTCGTCGAACGGCCAGAACGGGTGCACGCCGTACACGTTGGCGAAGTCCATGAGCAGGTGCAGCACCGGACCGGTGAACGCGAGGGCCGCCAGCCAGGCCCAGTCGGCGCGATCGAATCCAAGGCGCCGCCGCCGGTGCCACAGCCAGACCAGGCCGAGCGCCACCGCCGCACCCAGCGGGACGCCGACGAGCAGGGTGTGGGTGTGCCCACGGTGGTGCAGCAAGTAGCCGAGCTTGCCGCCGGTGATACCCAGGTACACGAAGTCGAGATCGGGGACGTTGCCGGCCGCCGCGCTGGCGAACCACGCCGCCCGCACCCACTCGGCGCTCGGCGGGGCCCGACGCGCACGAACCCGCCCCGCGACCTCGGCGACGACGAGCCCGGCGAGGATGTGGGTCAGGTTGTCCACGAGGGTCGCCGTTTCTTAGTGCGTTCGCGGGAGGAGTCCATCTGCCCTTGAGGACCGGCGCCGGTCCCCTCATGATTTGCCCATGCGAGGGCGACACCTCTCGGGCCTCACCTTCGGTCTCTTCGTGCTCGCTGCCGCGCCCGGGGCGCTGGCCTTGCAGCAGCCGAACGGGATCACCATCCCCGTGCTCAACGCCGGCGTCACGACCTGCAGCGACAAGAACGTCCAGGTGTGCTTGAACGCCGAAGAGGGCGGCGCGACCATCAACGCGCTCACCGCGGCCGCGGTCACGCCCGAGACCTACACCCCGATCTGCAGCCTGACCTTCAAGGTGATCGCCCGCGGCGCGGGCTACCTGAACACCTTCGGCTGGTACAACGTGGTCGCGGGGCAGAAGCCGCCGGCCTCGGATCTGCACTCGTTCCTCGAGTGCGGCGACGGCCCCGGCACGGTGAAGGTCCTGAACATCAAGAGCAGCCCGTACTACAAGGGCGGCGAGGTCGGGTTCTTCATGGCGTCGCCCGAGGGTGCCAGCGGCAACTGTCCCAAGTTCAACGCCGCCGGCGGGCCGGTGGCCGGCACGGTCGGCTACATCTACTACTCCGAGCGCAAGTACAACCCGGACAACACCGGGGCGAACAGCTGGGTCCACCTGATCACCTACAACAGCGTCGCCCACAAGAACGCCTTCTATTTCGGCTGGGAAGATCTGCTCTCGGGCGGCGACAACGACTTCGACGATCTGCTCACGCGCGTCGACGGCATCCAGTGCACCGGCGGCGGCGCCCCCTGCACGGTGGCGGGAAAGCAGGGCAAATGCGCGAGCGGCATCATGCAGTGCCAGAACGGCCAGCTCACTTGCGTGCAGACCTGGCAGCCCACGACCGAGAGCTGCAACGCCCTGGACGACGACTGCAACGGCCAGACCGACGACGGGGACCTCTGCCCGCCGAGCCAGATCTGCCACAAGGGCAAGTGCGTGCCCAAGTGCGGCACGACCGAGTTCCAGTGCGTGGGCGGGCTGAAGTGCAAAGACGGCCTGTGCATCGACGCGGCTTGCGAAACCGTGGACTGCAAGTCCGGCGAGGTATGCGTCGGCGGCAAGTGCCAGGGCGCGTGCGACGGGGTCACCTGCCCGTTCGGGCAGAAGTGCGTGGAAGGCGTGTGCAGCGACCCCTGCGCCAGCGTCAAGTGCGACTCGGACTTCGTCTGCGTCGGCGGCGTGTGCCAGGTGAAGTGCAGCTGCGAGCCCTGCGCTTCGGGCAAAGAGTGCGTGACCGCGACGGGCAAGTGTGAGGACACCGGCTGCGGCAGCCAGAGCTGCGCAGCGGGAACCCACTGCGTGGCGGGCGCGTGCGTCGACGACTGCCAGGGCGCGGTGTGCCCCAAGGGCCAGCTCTGCACCGCGGGACAGTGCACGGTCGACACCGACGCGGGGGCCGGCACCGGCGGCTCGAGCGGCGATGGTGGGATCGTGATCGGTGGGTCCGGGGGCGGCAGCGCGGCAGGGGGCGGCGCCGGCGGAAAAGACGGCGGAGCCCAGGCCGGCACCGGCAACCTGCCCGGAACGACGCCGGCCGAAAACGAGGGCTGCGGCTGCCGCACCGCGGGCGGGCCGGCAAGCGCGGGCCTGTCCGCGCTCGTGGTCCTGGGTCTCTTCGCCGGGCGGCGACGGCGGGCTAGCCGCAGTTCGCGCTGAGCGCGTCCTGCAAGTTCGGCGAGCTGCAGGTCATCGGCAGCTTGAACAGCTTGCCCGCCTCGGGCCCCGAGTTGCACGCGCATTGCACCCCTCCGCCCCCGGGCAGCGGCTTGCACGAGGCATCGAACTCGTTGCACTTGATCCCGCAGCTGCCGTCGCTACCGCCCCAACCCGAGCAGCTCGACGAGCCACTGACGCACTCTTCGAACAGGTAGGTCGCCTTGTCGCACTGCGGAGCCAGATCGGGATCGCCGCCCTTACAGGTCATCGGGTAGGTCAGCGCACAGTCGAGGATGTTCTCGAGCTCGGGCAGGCAGCCCTCGTCTTGCGCCATCATGACCGACTCGCCGATCTCTTTCTTGCAGCCCGGCATGGCGCAGGGAAGCGTGCTGATCACCTTGCAGACCTGATCGACCTTCTGCCAGATCGACGACGAGCCGCCACCGCCGGCGACCCCGCCCGTGGCGCCGGTGCCCGCGCTGCCCGCCATGCCGCCGAACGCGCCGCTGCCCGCCATGCCGCCGAACGCGCCGCTGCCCGCGGTGCCGCCCGAGATCCCTGCCGTGCCGCCGCCGCTCGAGCCGCCGCTGCCGCCTCCGCTCGAGCCGGCCGAGCCGCCGGTCGCGTCGATCTGGGTCTTGCCTCCACAGGCGCCGAGCGCCGCCGAACCTGCCGCAAAAAAAGCCAAGAGCTGGATCGCCCGCATTTTTGGACCTCCTGACTCACCGTCCTAGCTCCGCGCGCGCGCGCGCGCAAATCGGAGGTGCTCGACACTGGCGACGGACCGTCGCATCGTCGCCGCCATGTCACGCCGCGTGGTTCTGTCCGCCCTGCTCATGGCTCTTGGCGCCTGTGGAGCGCCGCCCGCTCCGGAGACGCCCCCGCCTGCAACGGCGCCGCCCGCGGCCTCCGCTGCGCCAGTGGCGCCCCCTGCCGCTCGAAAGCTCATCCCTCGCGACGTCTTCTTCGGCAACCCCGAGCGCACCGGTCCGCGGCTGAGCCCCGACGGCAAGCAGCTGTCGTTCCTGGCGCCCGTGGGCGGGGTGCTCAACGTCTGGGTCGGGCCGGTCGACGATCTCTCGCAGGCCAAGCCTGTCACCAGCGACAAGAAGCGCGGCATTCGCATCCACAGCTGGGCGTACACCAGCAATCACGTGCTCTATGCCCAGGACGAAGGCGGCGACGAGAACTGGCACGTGTACAGCGTCGAGCTCGCGACGGCCAAGGCCATCGATCTGACGCCGATGAAGGGCGTGCAGGCGCGCATCGTCGGCGCGAGCCCGAAGCGCCCGAAGGAGCTCCTGCTCGGGATCAACGACCGCGACAAGAAGTGGCACGACGTGCACCGCGTGGATCTGACCACCGGCAAGCTGACCCTGGTCGAGAAGAACGAGCGCAAGGCCAGCTACCTCGCCGACGCGGACCTCGGGCTGCGCTTCGCGCTCGAGAGCACCAAGGGTGGCGGCTATTCGGTCTTGCAGAAGCAGGGCGCGCGCTGGGTGCCGTTTTCGACCATCCCCTTCGAGGACACGCGCAACACCCAGCTGGTCACCCTCGACAGCTCGGGAAAGGAGCTCTACTGGACCACCAGCCTGGGCCGAGACAAGAGCGTGCTCGAGCGCGTGGCACTGCCCAAGAAAGACGCCAAGGTCCTGGCCGAGAGCGCCCAGGCCGACGTCAGCGGGGTGTTCACCCACCCGGTCACATGGCAGCCCCGGGCAGCGCTGGCCGAGCACCTGCGCCAGGAGTGGATCGTCCTCGACCCCGCCATCGCCGGCGACTTCGCCGCGCTGAAGGAGGTCTCGGCCGGGGACTTCCAGGTGGTGAGCCAGTCACTGGACGACCAGCGGTGGATCGTCGCCTACTCGCTCGACACCTCCGCGACGCGGTTTTACTCGTGGGATCGCAAGGAAAAGCGCGCGAAGCTCTTGATGAGCGAGCGCCCGGAGCTCGACAAGCACACGCTGCTCCCGATGCACGCGGTGTCGATCACCGCCCGCGACCAGCTGCCGCTGCCGAGCTACCTCACGCTGCCGCGGGGGCGAGCGCTCGACGCCCAGGGCCGCGCCGACCGCCCGAGCCCGATGGTGCTGTTCGTGCACGGCGGACCGTGGGCTCGGGATCGCTGGGGCTTTCACCCCTATCACCAGTGGCTGGCGGATCGCGGCTACGCCGTGCTCAGCGTCAACTACCGGGGTTCCACCGGCTTCGGCAAGGGGTTCGTCAACGCCTCGAACCACGAGTGGGCGGGCAAGATGCACGACGACTTGCTCGACGCGGTGAAGTGGGCAATCGACCGTGGGGTGACCTCGAAGGACCAGGTCGCGATCATGGGGGGCAGCTACGGCGGCTACGCCACCCTGGTCGGCCTCACCTTCACGCCCAAGACCTTCGCCTGCGGCGTGGACATCGTCGGGCCGTCGAACCTGAACACCCTGTTCGAGTCCATCCCGCCCTACTGGGAGTCGTTCAAGGAAGAGTTCTTGACCCGGGTCGGCGACGTGCGCACCGACCTGGGCAAGAAGCTCTTGGCCGAGCGCTCGCCGCTCACCCACGTGGGCAAGATCGAGCGCCCGCTCTTGATCGGCCAGGGCCAGAACGACCCGCGGGTGAAGCAGGCGGAGTCCGATCAGATCGTGGCCGCGATGCGTGCCAAGAAGATCCCGGTCAGCTACGTGCTCTACCCCGACGAGGGCCACGGCTTTGCCCGCCCCGAGAACCGAACCAGCTTCAACGCCGTCGCCGAGGTGTTCTTGGCCAGCTGCCTCGGGGGGCGCGCCGAAGATCTGGGCTCGGCCCTCGCCGGCTCGAGCATCCAGGTGCCCCACGGCGCCGAGCACGTGTTGGGGCTGGCGGAGGCGCTCGCGGGACGGTGATCATTTTGCGCAACGTTCGCCTCGTCGCAGGTCGGACTGGGTCCCGCCCGGTTCCGTGAACGGGCTCATGTCCGAATTCGACCAACTCATCGCCATCCTGGTCGCGTCGGCAAGAACGGCGAAGTCGCGCGCTTCAGCCAAGCGCTGAGGTCCAGCGAGAACCGCCGACGTTCGTGATTGCTCGTCGCGGGTTCCTTGTTCCTTGTTCTCTGCCGCTCAGCTCATCCCGGGCTGCTCGCCCGGCGCGACGCCGCTCTGCACGGGCGGGGGCGCCGGGGTGCCCGGCTCGCCACCGACCAGCTCGCCGTTCCGGTACTCCATGAACAGCCGCCGCGCGCCGAACATCTTGTCGGGGTCGGTCAACGCCAGCGCCTCGCGCAAGACGTCGTCCATGTGATCGACCAGCACGATGCGGATCGCCTTGAGCACGCGCCGCGGGATCTCGCGCAGGTCCTTGCGGTTGTCCTTGGGGATCAGCACCGTCTTGATCCCGTTGCGGTGCGCCGCCAAGAGCTTCTCTTTCAGCCCGCCGATCGGCATCACCCGGCCCCGCAGCGTGATCTCGCCGGTCATCGCCACGTCGCTCTTCACCGGGTGGCGCGTGAGCGCGCTGGCGATGCTGGTCGCCATGGTCACACCGGCTGAGGGCCCGTCTTTCCGGACGAAGTCCGGGAAGTGAACGTGCACGTCGATCTTGGAATAGAACTCGGGCTCGAGGGACAGGGCGCCGCCGCGACTGCGGATGTAGCTCATGGCCGCCTGCGCGCTCTCTTCCATGCCCTTCTCGAGCAGGCCGGTGATCACCAGCTTGCCCTTGCCCGGCACCACGCTGACCTCGCAGTCGAGGATGTCGCCGCCGTACTCGCTGACTGACAGGCCGTGGGTCAGGCCGATGGCGTCGGCCTCTTCCTTCTTGCCGAGGCGGTACTTGGGCACGCCCAGGTACTTGGGCACGTCGCTGCCCTTGATCTCGATGGCCAGCTCTTTGCCCTCTTTCACCACCCGCAGCGCGGCCTTGCGGCAGATGCTGGCAAGCTCCCGCTCCAGGCTGCGGACACCGGCTTCCTTGGTGTAGTGGTGGATCACCGTGCGCACGCCGTTCTCGGTGAACGAGAAGTCGACCTCGTCCAGGCCACACTCGTGCTTCTGGCGGGGCACCAGGTAGTTCTGCGCGATGTTAAGCTTCTCGAACTCGGTGTAGCTCGAGAGCTGGATGATCTCCATGCGGTCCTGGAGCGGCAGCGGGATGCCGCCCAGCGTGTTCGCCGTGGTCAGGAACATGATCTGCGACAGGTCGTAGTCCAGATCCAGGTAGTGATCGTTGAAGTTGTGGTTCTGCTCGGGGTCGAGCACCTCGAGCAACGCGGCCGCCGGATCACCCCGGAAGTCGGTGCTCATCTTGTCGACCTCGTCGAGCAAGAAGACCGGGTTGGCCGTCCCGACCTTCTTCAGGTTCTGGATGATCTTGCCGGGCAAGGCCCCGATGTACGTGCGGCGGTGCCCGCGGATCTCGGCCTCGTCGCGCACGCCGCCCAGTGAGAGCCGCACGAACTTGCGCCCCGTGGCCCGCGCGATGCTCTTGGCGATGCTGGTCTGGCCCACGCCGGGCTGGCCCACGAAGCACAAGATCGGGCCCTTGAGCTGCTTGGTCAGCGCCTGCACCGCCAGGTACTCGATGATGCGCTCTTTGCACTTCTTCAGACCGTAGTGATCCTCGTCCAGGATCTTCTCGGCCTCGAGGATGTCGAAGCGCTCCTCGGTCGTGTCGTACCAGGGCAGGCTCAAGATCCAGTCGATGTAGTTGCGCACCACGGTCGCCTCGGCGCTCGTGGGGTGCATCATCTTCAGCTTCTTGAGCTCCTTCTTGACCTTCTGATGAGCCTCTTCGCTCATCTTCTTGGTCTTGAGCTTCTCCTCGATTTCCTGGATCTCGCTCTTGAACTCGTCGCGCTCGCCGCCGCCCAGCTCCTTCTGGATGGCCTGCATCTGCTCGTTCAGGTAGTACTCCTTCTGCGTCTTCTCCATCTGCTTCTTGACGCGGGAGCGGATCTTCTTTTCTACCTGAAGAATCTCGATTTCGGCCTGCATCAGCTCGTACAGGCGCTCGAGGCGCTTCTTGGCCTCCAGCGTCTCGAGCAGGCCCTGGCGATCGGCCAGCTTGATGGTGGGCAGGTTCGCGGCGATGGTGTCGCTGAGCTTCGCGGGGTCGTCGATGCTCTGCACTTGCATCAAGACTTCGGGCTGAACCTTCTTGTTCAGCTTCACGTAGACCTCGAAGGTGCTCTGCACGCTGCGGATCAGGGCCTCGACCTCGACGCCGGTGGCCACCTCTTCCACCAGCTCTTCCACCTCGACCTGGAAGTGGCTCTGGCCCTCGACGAAGCGCGCGATCTTCGCCCGCTGCCGCCCCTCGACCAGCACCTTCACCGTGCCGTCGGCCAAGCGGAGCAGCTGCACGATGGTGCCGATGGTCCCCACCTGAAACACGTCGTCCGGGGTCGGGTCGTTGGTCTTCGCGCTCTTCTGCGCGGCCAGGAAGATCTCTTTTTCCCGGGCCATCGCGTCGTCGAGGGCGGCGATGCTCTTCTCGCGCCCCACGAACAGCTGGCTCACCATGTGGGGGAACACGATGATGTCGCGCAGCGGCAGCGCCGGCAGCGGGCGCCGGGCAGCGGCGGTCTTGTCGCTATCTTTCTTGAAGAACATCGGATTCGGCTCGGGAAAAGTCCCGCTCCCTCTGACCGCCCGGGGCGGAGCGCCGGCTCAGCCGACGCCAGCCTCGCGCTGGTCCTTCTCGTACACGATGAGCGGAGTTTCGCCCTTCGCGATGACTTCTTCCGACAGCACGACCTCTTTGATCCCGGTCTTGGTCGGGACGTCGTACATGATGTCGAGCATGGCCTCTTCGAGGATGGCGCGCAGACCGCGCGCGCCGCTCTCGCGCTCGAGGGCCTTCTTGGCCACCGCCGCCAGTGAGCCCTTGCTGAACTTCAGCTTCACGCCGTCCATCTCGAACAGCTTCTGGAACTGCTTCACCAAGCTGTTCTTCGGCTTGGTCAAGATGTCGATCAGCGCCTCTTCGTTCAGCTCGTGGAGCGTGGCGATCACCGGCAGGCGCCCGATGAACTCGGGGATCAGCCCGAACTTGAGCAGGTCTTCCGGCTGCACTTTGTTGAGCAACTCGCCCAGCTTGAAGTCGTTCTTGCCCTTCACGTCGGCGCCGAAGCCCAGGCGGCTCTGCCCCAGGCGGCGCTGCACGATCTGATCGAGGCCCACGAAGGCCCCGCCGCAGATGAAGAGGATGTTGGTGGTGTCGACCTGCAAGAAGTCTTGCTGGGGGTGCTTGCGGCCGCCCTTGGGGGGCACGTTGGCGATGGTGCCCTCGATGATCTTGAGCAGCGCCTGCTGCACGCCCTCGCCCGACACGTCCCGGGTGATGCTGGGGTTGTCGCTCTTCCGGCTGATCTTGTCGATCTCGTCGATGTAGACGATGCCGCGCTGCGCCCGCTCGACGTCGTGGTCGGCGTTCTGCAAGAGCTGCACGATGATGTTCTCGACGTCCTCACCCACGTACCCGGCTTCGGTCAGGGTGGTGGCGTCGGCGATCGCGAAGGGCACCTTCAGGATCTTGGCCAGCGTCTGCGCCAAGAGGGTCTTGCCGCTGCCGGTGGGGCCGAGCAAGAGGATGTTGCTCTTGCTGAGCTCGACGTCTTCCGTCGCGACCTTGCTGTCGATGCGCTTGTAGTGGTTGTAGACGGCGACCGAGAGGATGCGCTTGGCCCGCTCTTGCCCCACCACGTAGTCGTCGAGGATCGTCTTGATCTCCGACGGCTTCGGCATCGGGTCCGAGCCGCCCGCGGGCTCGTCCTTCTCGACCTCTTCCGCGATGATGTCGTTGCAGAGGGCGATGCACTCGTCGCAGATGTAGACCGTGGGGCCAGCGATGAGCTTCTTCACCTCCTTCTGGGACTTCCCGCAGAAGGAGCAGCACAGATTACCGTTGGAGTCGTCTCGTCGCCGTTCCACTTTTTTCCCTACGGAACAATTGCGAAATCGCCTGGAACTTTAGGCCGCGACCGGCAAGCCCGCAAGTGAACGGCGAGCGGCGCCAAGCCTAATCGCCCTTCTTCTTGGGCTCGAAGATCTCGTCGATCAGCCCGTATTCCTTGGCTTGTGCCGGGCCCATGTAGAAATCGCGCTCGATGTCCTTGGCGATTTCCTCCCGGCCGCGACCGCACGACCGCACCAGGATGTCGGTGATCACGTCCTTGGCATGACGGATCTCACGTGCCTGGATCTCGATGTCAGTGGCCTGACCCCGGGCGCCGCCGAGGGGCTGGTGGATCATGATGCGGGAGTGCGGGAGCGCGAACCGGCGGCCCTTCTGCCCCGCCCCGAGCAAGAGAGCGCCCATGCTGGCGGCCTGGCCGATGCAGATCGTGCTCACCGGGCAGCGGACGTACTGCATGGTGTCGTAGATGGCCAAGCCCGCGGTGACCACACCGCCCGGCGAGTTCACGTAAAGCTGGATGTCCTTGTCCGGATCTTCGCTCTCCAAAAAGAGAAATTGGGCGATGATGATGTTGGCGACGTCGTCGTCGACCTGACTGCCCAGAAAGACGATTCGGTCCTTGAGCAGGCGGCTGAAGATGTCCCAGGTCCGCTCGCCGCGGTGGGTGGTCTCCACCACGTGGGGGTAGATGATGCTGGCGGTGGCGGCGCTCTCGAGCACCGCCATGGCCTGACGGCGGGTTTCCGGCCTTTGGGTCATGTGCCTTCCTCTCAGGTTTCGGACTCGATCTTGGCCTTCGCCTCGATGATGTCGAGGACCTTGTTCTCCAAAATCATCCCAATCAGCATCTCGCGCTTCTTCTGGTCGCGGTACTCGGCCCGCACCTTGGCGACGTTCTTCCCGCTCTGCTCGGCCAGCTCGGCCAGGCCTTCTTCGATCTCGGTGTCGCCGATCTTGATGTTTTCCTTCTTGGCGATCTCGGCCATCAAGAGGCCGGCGCAGACCTTGACCTCGCTGTCGGCCTGGATCTTCTGACGCAGCTCGTCCCCCAGTCCAGCCGGGTTCTGCCCCTGACGGCGAGCCTGGGACAGGATCTCTTGCTGGGTGAGCTGCATCTGGCGCTCGACCAGCGAGGGCGGGAGGGGGATCGGGTTGGCCTTCACCAGCTCGACCACCAGTTGCTCGGCCACCGCGTTGTCGGAGCTCTCTTTGAGCTGCTTCTCGAGGCGCCCCTCGATGTCCTTCTTCAGGTCCCCGAGCGTGGCGAACTCGCCCAGGTCCTTGGCGAACTCGTCGTCCAGGTCGGGCAGCACGCGCTCTTTCAGGTCCTTGAGCGTGAGCTTGAACAGGCAGGTCTTGCCCTTCAGCTTGGGGTGCGGGTGCGCGGCCGGCATCTCGACGGTGGCGTCGGCGACCTCGCCGACCTTCTTGCCGGCGAGGGCCTCGTCGATCGGGCCCAGCAGCACACCGGCCCCGATCTCGGCCGGGAAGTCGGTCGCCCCGGCGTCGTCGATCACCTTGCCGTCCACCGCGATGGTGAAGTCGATGGTGACCACGTCGCCCTTCTGCGCAGCGCGCTCGGCCTTCGGGGGCTCGAGCGTCGAGTGCTCGCGGCGCAGGCGCTCGAGCTGCTCGTCGATCTGCTCGCCCTTGACCTCGACCTTCGGTCGCTTGGCGCTGAGCCCGTCGTACTTCACGCTCTCGATCGCCGGCACGATCTCGAAGCGCGCCTTGTACAGGAACGGCTTGTTCTCTTCGACGGCCTGCGGCTCGATGGCGGGTGAGCTCACCGGCTGAACGTTCTGAGCGGACACCGCCTGCGGAAACGTCTCGTCGACCAGTCGCTGAGCCACGTCGGCGGCGATGCGCGAGCCGAACATGCTCTTGAGCACGCCCCGCGGCGCCTTGCCGGGCCGGAAGCCGCGGATGCGGGCGTTCTTGGCGACGGCCGCGAAGGCCTTCTCCATCTCGGTGCTCACGCGGTCGGCGGCGACCTGAACATCGAACTCGATCAAGACGGGGCTGAGCTTGTTTACCTGGACCTGCATGGGAGCGGCCTCAATTCCACGCGCGGGCCCGCAGGTCAACCCCAAGTGGGAAGAAGGAAAGTGCTGGGCGCGCGAGCCGGAGGCCGGGCCCGGAGGTCGCGACGAGAATCACAAAAAAAGCCCCCGCGGGAGGCAGGTCCGCGGGGGCTCCAGGGTTCCGGGTGGGGAACCCGGATCGGCAAGGGGCGACGCTCGGGCCGACCCCTGCCAATCCGAAGACAAGTCAGGCTCAGTCGTCGTCGTCCTCTTCCTCGGCCTTTTCGAGCATGGCCTCGAAGGGGTCGGCGTCGAAGTCGAGCTCGGCCCCGAGGGCCGGCTCCTCGAGCTCGTCGAGGGTCCAACCCGCGCGCATGCCGGGGCGGATCTCCTCGCGTTGGAAGTCGGCGAAGCTACGATAAGCGCGGGGGCTGGACATCGATTCGGTCTCCTCGGTCGGGGTGGCGGGCTCAGGGGCGAGAGCGACAGGTGAAGAGCGGGACCACCCGGGCAGCCCGGGGGGCGACGTTCGTGAAGAACTGCGTGGCCAGCACTCGCTGCCGCGCTGCCTCGCCGCGCTCGGAGTCACCCAGCGCGGCCCGGAGGCGGCGGCGGAGCGAATCCCGAGCACTGCGCGAAGCGTTCATACTTACGTCAACCCACTTGCACCTACATCTGCGCACACAGTACGACACGGCCCCGGGAGCGCCAAAAAACTGATGGCGCTTCACGTGAGTTCGATAAGGCGCGGCCCCGGATCCGGGGCGCTCTGCGGGCAGCCGTTTTGATTCCACCGGCGCTGCGGCTTTCGCTGTAAAGCAGCGAGCGCGAGCAAGATGGCCCGTCCGAACGTGATCGCGATCGCCAATCAGAAGGGCGGCGTCGGCAAGACGACCACGGCGGTGAACCTCGCCGCGAGCCTGGCCGCGGCCGAGCGCCCCACGCTGCTCGTCGACCTCGATCCCCAGGCCAATGCTTCGAGCGGGGTCGGGTTCGGGTCGGGCACCGTCGAGCGGACGATCTACGACGCGCTGGTCGGAAGCTGCCCACTCGGCGAGATCATCCAGCACACCAAGATCGCCACGCTCGACGTCGCGCCGAGCACGCAAGATCTCACCGCCGTCGAGTACGAGCTGTTCGACGACGCGCGAGGCACCCACCTCAAGCGGCTGCTCGCCGATCCCGTGGTGGAGCGCTACCAATACGTCGTCATCGACTCGCCGCCGTCGCTCGGAGTGCTCACGCTCAACGTGCTGGTGGCCGCCGATCGCGTGATCGTGCCGCTGCAGCCCGAGTACTACGCGCTCGAGGGCATCACTTATCTGATGGCCACCATCGACCGTGTCAAATCGAGCTTGAACCCCGGGCTGACGGTGGAAGGCATCGTGCTGACGATGTGGGACCCGCGCAACCGACTGGCACACCAGGTGGCCGACGAGGTGCGACGCCACTTCCGGGTGTTCGACGCCGTGATCCCCCGCAACGTGCGGCTGAGCGAGGCGCCCAGCCACGGCCTGCCGGCGCTGCTCTACGACGTGTCGAGCAAAGGCGCGCAGGGCTACCTGAGCCTGGCGCGCGAGCTGATCGAGGCGCGTCCGTGAGCAACGGGGGCATGAAGCCGCCGCGCGGCCTGGGGCGCGGGCTCGACGCGCTCTTCCCCGCCAAGCCCGCCCCTGCCCCGTCCCCCGCCCACGTGGCCGGCAGCTACGGCGAGGGCAACGTGTTCACCTGCGCGCTCGAGAAGATCAAGCCGCAGCGCGGCCAGCCCCGCAGCCACATCGACGATCAGGCCCTGGAAGAGCTGGCCCAGAGCATCCGCGAGCACGGCATCATCGAGCCGCTGGTCGTGCGCCGCCGCGGCCAGGACGACTTCGAGATCATCGCCGGCGAGCGCCGCTGGCGAGCCGCACAGAGAGCGGGCCTGCGCGAGGTGCTGGTCGTGGTCCGCGACGTGTCCGACAAAGACGCGTTCGAGCTGGCGCTGATCGAGAACATCCAGCGCGCCGATCTGAACCCGATCGAGCTCTCGGAGGCCTTCGACCGGCTGATGCGCGACCTGGGCTACACCCAAGAGAGCCTGGCGACCCGCATCGGCAAAGATCGCTCGACCATCGCCAACGCGCTTCGCCTGCTGAAGCTGCCCGAGCGGGTGCGCAAGCTGGTGATCACCGGCGACCTCTCCGAGGGCCACGCTCGCGCGCTGCTCGGCGCGCCCGACGAGCTCACGCTGGCGACGCTGGCCGACAAGGTCATCGCCGGCCGCTTGAGCGTGCGTCAGACCGAGGCGCTGGTCCGAACCGCCAAGCAGAACGCAGGCAAGAGCGCCAAGGGCGGGCGCAAGAGCAGCAAGAGCGCCGCCGTGCGCGACCTCGAGCTTCGGCTCGAGCGCAAGCTGGGCACCAAGTGCGAGGTCAAAGACCGCGACGGCAAGGGCGAGATCAGCGTCAAGTACTCGTCGCTGGACGAGCTGGACCGGCTCTTGGATTTGATCCTCTGACGGCGGCCGACCCAAGAATCTCACGCAGTTGACGCGCGTCATGTTCGACGTGGTCGTCGTCTGCTGTTCTCGTCAGCGGCGGGGCACTCGCGGGAGGACGACGTGGTTGGGGATCGTGGAGCAAACAGACTTCGATTTGCGACTTGCATCGCGTTGTCCCTTTCGAGCGTGCTCGCGTGCGGAAGCGACCCCTCCCCGCACACACAAGCGAATCGCTCGACTGATCTGCCGACGACCGTCAGCTCGCGAGTAACAGCCAGCACGCTCACGTCAGACGGCACGCGTTTTCGCAGTCGAGCGCTCCGCCGCGCAACGCTCTCGGTCACGTCTCCCGAGCGCGCAGGCGGCGCGGTTCGTCTCGACACGGCGATCGGTGACGCGCAGCTCGAGCTGGTCGCCGAGGGCGCCGCACCCGTCGCCGGCGAGCTCACCCGTGGCGCCGTGATCTACCGGGATGCGTTCCCGGACACTCGCTTCGAAGAGCTGCGCGTCCTGCACTCGCCCGAGGCGCCGACCACCGCGCGTTACCGCGTGAAGTCGGCCGGCAAGCTCCGCGCGAGCCGCGTCACGATCGAGGTCGTCGACGGCCAGGGCAAGGTACAGCTGCGATCGCTGCCGGCCTTTGCCATCGACGCCGCGGGCACCCGGCGCGCGCTCGACGTGCAGCTCGACACCAGCGGCAGCGAGCCGGTGATGATCGCCCAGCTCGATACCCTCGGGCTGTCCTATCCGATCACGGTCGATCCGACCTGGGTCAGCGGCGGCGCTGACGCGTGGCCCAGCGAGGTGTTGGTGGGGCTGCGCGGCGGTGTCGGCTGGGGTTACTTCGGTCCCCACGATCTCGCGCCCGCCGCCGCCAAGCATCTGGAAGCTGACTCGCTGAAGGCCGAAGCGGCGCCGGGCGTGCTGTGATGCGCGAGATCCTCCTCGCAGCCCTCACCGCCACCGCTGAGACGCTCTCCATTCTGATCCCGCGCATGCACATTTCGATGACGATGACACCTGGCAGATCTGCCAGGTGAGGCGCGGCACTCGTGTGTCGTTTCGAGACACGTGAGCGTCACCGGGTGCGTGTGCGTCGCACCTTTGTGCGTGCGAATTGACGCGGATCATTTCGGAAGCGGGAGCCGGATGATAGCTCTCGACGCGCGGGGGCAGCAGGCGACCTCGCGGGGAGCGCACAGCGATGCACGTTACGGGAATGCTTCGGGGTCTGTTGCTGTCGGCGTCGCTCGCGGGCACCGCCAGCGCGGCCGGCGCGTGGCCGGGCGAGGTGCTCGTTGCGAAGAACTCGATCTGGCTCGAGGGCGGCGGAACGACCACCGGCAACGTAGCGGTCGTCGACGCCGCGCCGGGCGCAGTGCTGGCGGACTCGGCCGAGCTGGTGGTCGGGGTCGGAGCCACCCTCGACGGCGTGGCCAGCTCGAATCGCGTGCGGGTTCGGCTCGGGGGCACGATCGACGGTGACGTGCACACCAACCTGCTCACCAACTTCGGCACGGTGACCGGCCCGGTGACCACGCCGCTCGCGCTGCCCCTCTCCGTCGCGCTGCCCGAGCTGCCCGCCATCGCGCCCGGCACCACCGACGTGACCCTCGCGCCGCACCAGGATCTCGCGCTCGCCGCCGGAGCCTATCGCAACCTGGCGCTGGGGCTCGGCACCAGCAGCGATCCCACTGTCGTCACGCTCAGCGGCGGCGTGTACCACTTCGCGTCGGTGTCGCTCGGCGCGTGGAGCACGATCCAGTGTCAGGCCGCCTGCGAGGTGCGCGTGGCCGGTCGCTTCGACGCGGGGTTCGCCTCGACCGTGGGGCCGGCGCCCGGCGCCGCGCTGACCCCTGCCGAAGTGCTGATCCACGTGGCGGGCCTCAACGGGACGACGGGCGCTCTCGGCGCCGTGCCAAAGGCGGCGGTGTTCGGCGTGAGCAGCACCCTGGCGGCGCGCGTGCACGCCCCGAACGGCACGCTCTGGGTGCGCGCAGGCTCGGCCGTCACCGGCACGCTGGTCGCGCGCGATCTGCAGCTGGGCCTTGGGGTGCTGGTGACGAAAGAGGGCGGCACGGCCTGCCCCCCGTCGATCGACGACGGCAACGCCTGCACCGCCGACGCGTGCGAGCCCAGCACCGGCGTTGTGACGCACACGCCGCTCACCGGCACCGCGTGCAACGACGAAAACGCCTGCACGCAGACCGACACGTGCCAGGCGGGCACCTGCACCGGCTCGAACCCCGTCACCTGCTCCCCTCTCGACCAGTGTCACGACGCGGGCACCTGCAACCCGACCACGGGCGCCTGCACCAACCCCGCAAAGGCCGACGGCGCGAGCTGCAACGACGAAAGCGCCTGCACCGCGGGCGAGTCGTGCAACGCGGGTAGCTGCGGCGGCGGCACTGCGGTGCCCATCGACGACGAAAGCGCCTGCACCGTCGACGCCTGCGACGCGCAGACCGGCGTGTCGCACACCCCGCTGCCGGCGGGCTCGGCGTGCGACGACGCCGATCTTTGCAACGGCGGTGAGACCTGCGATGGCTCGGGCACCTGCGAGCCCGGCACGCCGCCGAGCGTGGACGACGGCAACGCCTGTACGGTGGACGCCTGCAACGCGCAGACCGGCGTGTCGCACACGCCGGTTGCGGCGGGCACCGCCTGTGCCGACGGAGACGTCTGCAACGGGAGCGAGCAGTGCGACGCGGGCGGCACGTGTCAGGCGGGCGCGCCGCTCGTGGTCGACGACGCCAACGTGTGCACCACCGACGCCTGTGATCCTCAGGGCGGCGTGTCGCACACGCCGATCGCCGGCTGCGATCCGATCCCGAGCGCGCCGGGGCCGCGCTTCGAGACGCGCGCGTCGCTGATCGGCCGGGTGGTGAGGGCGAGCGGAACTGCCGTCACTGGCTACACGCTCGCGGTGTACGACGCGCCGGCCGCGGGCGCGCCGCGCGCCGACGTGACGCTCACCGTGGCCGCCGACGGCTCGTTCCGGGCGCGGTTGAGCACCTTCCCCGAGTCGGCGCCACCGCGCACGCCGGCGCACAAGGTGCTGGTGCGCATCACCGGCGAGGGCTTCGCGCCCATCACGCGCGTGGCGTACCTGTACCCTGGGGACGCCGCGAACCTGGGTGAGATCGTCGCGCTCGATCTCGACCCGCAGGTGACGATGATCGGACCAGGCGGCGGGGTCGCCACCGATTCACAGGGCCTGGTCGAGCTCACGTTCCCGCCAGGCGCGGTATCGACCACGGTGCCAGTGCAGATCACGCCGCTGGAGACGCGGAAAGAGTTCCCGACGCCGCTGCCGGATTCGACGGCGACGGGCTACGGAGTGTCGCTCTCGCCGCACAGCCTCGCGCTCGCCATTCCGGTGACGATTCGCTTCACGAACTACCGGAACATCCCGACCACGCTGAGCATCCCGCTTGGCACGGTGGACTACGAGACCGGCGGCTGGGACCACGTGGGCCTGGCCACGTGGGACGGGCAGCGCTTCGCGGGCACGATCACGCACTTCTCGAGCTACGACGCGAACCCCGGCACCGCTGGGTCGCTGGCTTTCCGACTCACCGATGGTCCTGACCCGCAGAAGTCCGGCGCCGCCGCGTGCGGCGCCAGCAGCCTGTCGTACGGCTCGGGCTCGGTGCGGCAGAGCGTGCGCCTGCCCGGGACGAGCCGTCGCGGCGAGGAGTACGCGCTGACGCTGCACTACGACAGCGGGCTCGCAGGCTCGCGGCCGGTCGGCGCGCCGCCGTCGGCCCCCTTCGAGGCGGCGGGGGGTCCGGGCATCGCGATCCCGTTCGCGGGTCCCACGCTGGAAACCACCTGCGTCGCGCCGGGCTCGTCGGCGCCGGCCGGGTTCTGCGCCAGCGGCGGCGGCTGCCAGGTGGGAATGTCGCCGCTCGTGAACCTGAGCTGGTCGAAGTACCTGGCGGGCCAGACCGCCGAGAAGAACAAGCAAGCGTCGCAAGACGTGACCGGCGTCGGGACGGGCTCGTACATCAACTTGCCACCGACCTCGAACGGCAAGCTCCCTCAGCCGGGCTACATGGTCTCGGACTTCGTCGCGCTGTTTGCAGGCACCACCGGCAGCGGCGGAACGTGCACGGGCAACGGCGGCGGGTTCGCGACGGGCTCGTCCACCGGCACGGCGGGGTGGACCAGCCTCGAGCCGGGCCCGCAGGTGCGTCATCGCAGCTACGAGCTGGCTTACCACCGGCGCACCTCCCCGCTCGGCGCGGGGTGGGGTCTCGAGCAGGCGCGCGAGGCGTTCTTGACTCCCGCGGCCGATCAGCTCGACATCGTGCACGGCGATGGCCAGCGCGAGACCTTCGCGGGGCGCGCAGAGGTGGCGCTGATCTCGACGTCGTTGCCCTACGGCAACAAGGCCATCGCTCGCGATCGCCTCACCGGCGAGCTCTTCTTCGCCGTGGGCAGCTCCCTGCACCGCCTGAACCCGGACGGTACCCTCACCGCGGTGTTCTCGTCGCTGACCTTGCCGGGTTCGGCGGCATCGATGGCGGTGGCACGCGTCGCCGGTCAACGCCACTTTGCGCTGGCATGCGAGAGCGGGCTCGCCGTCGTGGACCCCACTGGATCGGTCACGACCCTGATGGCGCGCACCGGACCGTTCGTGCCGAGCCCTCGCGTCGCGGCCACGGGCTCGGTGCTGTACTACACCGACGCCATCGGCAGCTTGATTCACAAATTCGATCTGTCGGACGCGACCCCGACCGACGACCCCATCGGCGATCCGAATGGCCAGCTCAGCCTGGATCCGAAGGCGCTCGCGGGCGGGGTGGCCTTCGATCGGCCGGAGGGGCTGGCCGTCGGCTCGGGCTCCGAGCTGTACGTGGCCTGCCCGCAGCGCCACACGGTCTACGCAATCGCACCCGACCCTGCCACCGGGCTCCCCAGCGCCGCCAGCACCGTGAAGCGCATGATGGGCACCGGCGCCGGCGCGATGGTAGCGCCGGTGGGCGTGAGCACGCCGGGCGCGCTCTTCGGGTTGAACCAACCGTACATGCTCGACGTCGACGACGACGGCTTCCTCTATGCGGTGACCACCTACGGCGTTGCGAAGTACGACCCGCTGGCCCAGAGCGCGCGCTGGTTCGCCCAGAGCTTCGCCGGCAACTTGGCGGTGTCCTTCTCGGCCAACCGCTCGTTCGTCGCGCGCGGCACGAGCGAGCTGGTGTTCCTCGACAACCTCGGCTCCCGCGCCTTCGAGCTGAGCGACGCCGGTCTGGTCTCGGAGTTCGAGCCCACCCGTCGCGCGACCCTCGGCGCGGCGTCGTTCACCATCACCGACACCGCCGCCGACCAGGTCGAGACCTACACCTTCGACGACGCCTCGCGCTCGTCTGGCCGCCTCACCGAGATCCGCAAGCGCACGGGCGAGCTGGTCTACGCCCTGGGCTGGGTCGCGGGCACGGGCCAGCTTGCCTTTCTCGAGGACGCGACGGGCGGCAAGCACCAGTTCTCGTACGACGGCCAGGGCAAGCTCCAGCGCATCACCGATCCGACGGGCCGGCAGATCCAGCTCTCGGTGAACGCGAGCGGCGATCTGAGCTCGATCACGCTGCCCAGCGGCGAGATCCACGGCTTCGACTACGAGCAACACCGGATGGTGCACAAGCGCGATCCGCGCGGGCAACAGTCGACCTATGCCTACCGCACCGACGGCACGGTGGACACCGCCACGCGCCCGGGCGGCGGGCAGCTGGCGATGGTGGCGGCGATTGCCAAGCCCGACGAGTGGGACGCGAGCGGCCGCCCGGTCTACCGGGCGACGTACACCGACGACCGCGGCGTCGCCCACCAGATCACGCTGAACGCGGCAGGCCGCATCGAGCGCGACGTGTTCACGGCGGACGGCCAAGCGTACGACGTCCAGAACGTCTACAACCAGTACCTGGGTGTCGCGCCAGGGGTCACGGGCGACGGCACGCAGCGACTCAATGATCTCTATCGTGTGAGCCACACCACCGTGAATGGGCTCACGGTCACCCCGGTGACCAGCTGGGACACGCGCGGCCGCCTGATCCAGCGTGATTTGCCCGCGAACTCGCTGACCACCGGTCAAGTCGGCGACACGGCCGGCACGCTCTGGCTCTACGGTTGGGGTAGCGACGACCGCTTGTCGCAAGCGCAGCCCCGCGGGACCAACATCTTCTACCCGATCGAGCGCGACGCCACCGGCCGCGTGAGCCGGATCCACGACGAGCGGACCAACGGCTTCGGCCCCACCGGTCGGCAGTCGCTGTTCACGTGGCGCGCCGACGGCCAACCCCAGACGATCACCGAACACGGCGTGACGACGACGTTCGGGTACGACGCGACCACGGCCAACCTCACCACCACCACCGACACCCTCGGCCGCACCCTCACGCTCACCCACTCGGCGCA
>JACPVJ010000089.1 GCA_016191785.1 Myxococcales bacterium
GGCCCCGCCGGTGGCGGCGTGCGACGCGGGCTCGCTGTCGTCCGAGCAGGCCGCGAGCAGAAGACACAGGGCGAGGGCGAGGGCGCGTCGGGTCACGGCAGGGCTCATAGCACCCTGCGGGCGGCTCATCGACAGCTGGCAGGCCGCCACGCGGACCCACCGACATGACCGCGTGGTGGACAACTCATGCCCTCCACGGCTCGCGGACCCACCGACTTGGCCGCGTGGTCACCCTGCGCGCGGCTCAGCGATAGCAGCGGATGGTGCTCAGGAACTCGTCGCCGTAGACCGCGAGCTTCTTCGGGCCCACCCCGGGCACCGCCAAGAGCTGGGCCTCGTTGGCGGGGCGACGCTCGACCATCTCGACCAGCGTGGCGTCGCTGAACACCTGGTAGGCCGGCACCCCGCGCTGGCGGGCCAGCTCTTTGCGTAGCGCCTTGAGCGCGCCGAGCAAGCTCGGATCGCTGGTCTTCGGCTCGGCGCTGGCGGCGGCTCGCGACGCCTTCTTGTCGAGGCCGCCGAGCACGTCCACCGCGCCACAGCGGTCGCACGAGCGCTCGCAGGGCGGGATGTGCTCGCCGAAGTAGCCGACCACGTCTTGGTGGCGACAGTCGGAGGACTCGGCCAGCCGGAACATCTGCCGCACCAGCTCGGCCTGGCGCAGTGCGACCTCGGGGGTCGCATCGGTCGCGAAGCGGTCGTAGGTCAAGACGTCGCCCCACGAATAGAACAGCACGCAGTCGCTCGGCAGCCCGTCGCGCCCCGCGCGGCCGATCTCCTGGTAATAGCCCTCGATGGACCGCGGCATGTCGCGGTGGATCACGAAGCGCACGTTCGACTTGTCGATCCCCATGCCGAAGGCGATGGTGGCGACCACCACGTCCACGTCGTCGTTCTGGAAGGCGTCTTGCACCTTGCTGCGGTGCTCGGCCTCCATGCCTGCGTGGTACGCCTGGGCCGAGATGCCCGCCTTGCGCAGCAGCTCGGCGGTCGCCTCGGTCGACTTGCGCGACAGGCAATACACGATCCCACTCTCGCCCCGCCGCGCGCGCACCAGCCGCACGATGGCCTCGCCCACTGCCGGCAGCCGCCGCCCGCCGCGACCCTCGCCGCCCTTCTTGACCACCGCGATGCGCAGGTTCGGGCGGAAGAACGAGCCGCGATAGAGCGCAGGCTCGCGCATCGCCAGCTGCTCGACGATGTCGACCGTCACCTGGGAGGTGGCGGTGGCGGTCAGCGCCAGGACCGGCACGCCACCGAAGCGTTGCTTGAGGCCGCGGAGCTCCCGATACGCCGGCCGGAAGTCGTGCCCCCACTGGCTGATGCAATGTGCCTCGTCGACCGCGATCAGCGAGAGCTTGGCGCCGGCCAGCGCGCGCCCCGCCGCCGCCGCCAGCCCCTCGGGTGCGGCGTAGACCAGCTCGTACTGCCCGGCGGCGATGGCCCGGACTCGCGCCGCGCGCTCGTCGGCCGGCACGCTCGAATTGAGGAACGTCGCACGCAGCCCGACCTCGGTGAGCGCGTCGACCTGATCTTTCATCAGCGCGATCAGCGGCGAGACCACCAGGGTGACACCGCCCAGCACTCGCGCCGGGATCTGGAAGGTGATGGACTTGCCCGCGCCGGTGGGCATTATGCCCACGCAGTCGCGACCGGAGAGCACGGTGGCGATGATCTCGGCCTGCCCCGGGCGAAAGCTGGGGTAGCCGAAGACGTTCTCGAGCACGTCTTGGGCGCTGGGCGCGGCGCGCGCCACCGCTGCGGCCGCCTCGCGCAGGAGCGCGACCACCTCGGGGGGAAACGACGTCGGCGCCCGCCGGTAGAGCGCGCGGAGCCGCTCGAGCCGCCCGGTGAGCTCGCTGCGCTCGGGCGACGCCCCCGAGATCGCCGCCGCGTGCAGCTCGGTGGCGTGGCGAAAGAGCTCGTCGGGGGACACGGGGGCGGCATCGTAGCCCGGGCCGCGCGCCGCACCAGCCCGGTGCGTGGCGAGGCCACGGGATCAGTGCTACACCGATCCCGTGGCCAACCTGACCATCACCGTCGACGACGAGCTGTTGAAGAAGGCGCGGATCCGCGCCCTCGAGCGCGGCACCAGCGTCAACGCGGTCCTCGCGGCCTACCTCCGGGCGTTTGCCGGAGAGGCGCAGGTCCAGGCCCGGGCGACGCGGTCACTCTTGGCGCTGGCCGCCGAGAACTCGAAGGCTGGGGGGCGGGCTCGCGCCAAAAGGCGGGGTGGGCGGCGCTGGACCCGAGACGCGCTCCATGAGCGTTGAGCGGACGTTCATCGACACGAACGTGTTCGTCTACTTGTTCGACGACTCGGAGCCGAAGAAGCAGACCGTGGCGAGAAAGCGCCTGGAGCACGAGCAGGCGAGCCGCGAGCTCGTGGTCAGCACGCAGGTCCTGCAAGAGCTGTACGTCGCGCTCACCCGGGGGAAGAGCCCGATCGCCAGCCCCGAGCTCGCGTCACGTGCCGTTCGGGAGGTCGCCGCGTACACCGTCGCGCAAGTCGACACCCCGCTCGTGCTCGAGGCCATCGAGTCGTGTACACGACACCAGATCTCGTTCTGGGACGCTCTCATCTTGCGGGCAGCCCACGGTTCGGGCTGCGCCACCTTGTTGACGGAAGATCTGAACCACGGGCAGCTGTTCGACGGCGTTCGAGTCGAGAGCCCGTTCGGCTGACGGCGCTCGCGGTCGCCCGGGCCCGCCCTCGCGCTCTGCTCCCCCCCTCCGCGGCCGGCGCAGCCGGGCGCTTGGAGGGGGCGGGCACGCGCAGGGCTCGTGCTCGGCCGCCAGCGGTGAAACCGCCCGGTCGCGCCGGCGAGCGCCGCGTGCCCAGCCGTGCCGAGCGCGGGCCCGAGCATGCCCGGGGGGAGGCAACCCCCCTCGATCCGCTTTGCATTCCTCTCAGAGGCAACCCTAGAAGTGCCACGGGCTCGTCCGCTCTCGATGTCTCGGCTGCTGATCTTCCTCTTCGCGCTCGTGGCGCTAGCGCCGCTCGGCGCGTGTCATCACGAGCGGCCCGAGCGCGTGCCGGGTGAGACCGACGTCACCGTCTCGAAGGTGACCGTGCGCGGCGCCGGTGGGGCCGAGCTCGCCCTGGCGCACGGCGAGCTGTTCATGCTGCTGGGGCTCCGACCCGGCAGCTTGCTGATCACCCACCGCTACTACAACGACTTTCGCCTGGCGGAAGATCGGCGCAGGCTCGTGTCATGGTGGCAGAGCTACGGCTACTTCGACGTGGAGGTGGCCGAGCCCGAGCTCGACTGGGCGAAGGACGAGCGCTCGGTGGCGGTGACCTGGACCGTGAAAGAGGGCAGCGCGTATCGCGTGGCCTCGGTCGAGGTGCGTCACGCCCCCGAGCAGCACGCGGCAGCGCTCACCCGGCTCATCCCGTTCCGCGTGGGCGACCGCATCGACCTCGAGAAGTTCCGCATGGGCCGGCACGAGATGGCCTGGCACCTGCAGCGCGACGGCTTCGGGCACGCCGGCGTGTTCAGCCGCGCGTACGTCGATCGCGACAAGAAGGTGCTGCACTGGGTCTACTTCGTGGATCAGGGGCCGAAGACCCGGATCGGCAAGGTCACGGTCGAGGGCCAGCACAAGATCCCGGCAGAGAAGATCCTGTGGCGCGCCGACGTGCGGCCCGACGACCCCTACAGCCTGGAGCTCAAGGAGAGCATCGAGCGCGATCTGCTCGACACCGGCGCGTTCGCGTCGGTGGTGGTCAAGCCGACCAACGCGCAAGTCGAGCGGGTCTTGCCGGGAGAGCGCCCCGATCCGGGCGGCGTGCTGACCGCCGAGCAGGTGGACGATCAGGGCAACCTGGTGCCGCGCCAGCTGGGCGATGCGATCGACTTCCGTCTGGTGGTGGTCGAGGCGCCCTCCCAGCAGCTGCGGCTGCGGGCCGGGGCCGAAGCGGACCCGACGCGCGGCGACCTGTACACCGGCGCCAGCCTGTGGCTCCGCAACCTGTTCGGCGCCTATCACCACCTGGTGCTCGAGGGGCGCGTGGGCTACGGCGTGCTCTGGAGCGGCGACGACGACGAGTCGAGCGGGGCCTACGGCGACGCCCTGGTGCGCACGGTACACGGCGGGTTGTTCTCGCGCACGGTCGATGGCCGGCTCAGCGGGCGCTTTCGCGACCGGCTGTACCCGGGGTTTCGCACCCGCGAGCTGGCCGCCGGCCCGGGCGTGCACACCCGCTTCGGCGAGAGCGTGTTCTTCGATCTCGATCTGCTCTACCGCTTCGAGAAAGACTTCGGCTTCGGGCCGTTCCCAGCCCCCACCCGTGACGACCGCGACTTGCCCGACGACGACACCGCCCACGGGCCGAGCGGAGAGCTGAGCCTGATCTGGGACGCGCGCAACGATCGCGTCGAGCCGACGCGGGGCCACTTCTTGGGCCTGAGCGGCGTGGGCACCGCGGGCACGCACCCCTCGGTGCTGATCGCACCCGACGCGCGCGTGTTCCTGCCGCTCGGCGAGTCGAGCTCGCTCGCGCTGCGTTCGTCGTTCGGCTTCGTACTAGGCCAGCCCGCCGCCGGCGTTCCACCAGGACAGCGCCTGTTCGGCGGCGGCGCCTTCGGCATGCGCGGCTTCGGTCGCGATCGGCTGAGCCCGAGCGCGCCCTGCGCCGCGGGCTGCGACCGCGAGCTGACCGGCGGCCTCAGCCTGATGGAGAGCCAGGCCGAGCTTCGCTTCCTGCCCTTCCGCAAGACCTTCGGCTTCGCCGGGTTCGTGGACGCGGGCGCGGCGGGCCCGAGTCAGAACCCGTTCGACGACGGGCTCAGCCTGGCGGCCGGCTTCGGCCCGCGACTGCGCCTGTGGTACGTGCCCATCGCGCTCGATCTGTCGTATCGCATCCTGCGCGAGAGCGAGCTCGAGAAAGGCAAACCTTTCGCCCCGTACTTCGCGTTCGTGCGGATCGGCGAGGCGTTCTGACCTGAATCGCGCGTGCCCTGCGCGCTCTTGACACCAAGGCGCATCGCTTGCGCGAGCGCGTTCGTTCGCGTCGGAAGTCCTACTGGCACGCTCGGTGCACTCCGATCGGGTGAGTGTCCTGGCGATTCCGTCTCCCCGCTGTGCTCGCCTGCGTCGCCCTGCTGACGCTGGGCCAGCCTGCGCTCGCCCAGAACGAGAACGACGAGCCCGAGACCACCGGCTGGTGGCTCGATCGGAAGGGCGTGGTGCGGCCGTTCGAGCGCACCTACGAAGCCTGGTCGCCCGAGCGCTACGAAGCCCGGCCCGGACGCGCCGCCATCGAGATGCTCGCCCTCTTGGGCATTGGCGCGGCCGACTACTGGATCAAGAGCGAGCAGAACAGCGAAGACTGGGACTTCCCGCCGATCGAGCAGCGCCTTTTGACCTTCGACGCGGTCCGCTTCGACAACAACCAGTTCGTCACCAACCACATCCTGCACCCCGGGGGCGGCGCGGCGTACTACACCTTTTCCCGGGTCAACGGGCTCGGTCCTTTCGCGTCCATCGGCTATTCGGCGGCCTCTTCTCTGGTCTGGGAGTGGGTGCTCGAGCTGATCGAGAAGGTGAGTATCAACGATCTGCTCTACACGCCCCTCGGCGGGTGGGCGGCGGGCGAGTGGTTCTTTCAGCTCGGCGACTACTTGAACAGCGCGCCCCGGGGCGGAAGGCTGGGCCATCGACTGGCGTCGTACACCCTGGGCGCGCCGCGCTATTTGCACGACCGCTGGGACGACGTTCCGCCCCCGCCGGAGCTGCCCGTCGACGACCTCGGCTTCTCGACCGCGTTCTGGCATCGCTTCGCCGCGACCTACGGCCTGGCGGCCGTCGACAACGACGCGAAGAAGAGCGGGGTCATCCACGGGCTCGCCCTGGAGAGCGAGCTCATCCGAATGCCCGGCCTGCTCCGCCCCGGGAAGTTCGAGCGAAACTTCGGCGAAGGCAACTTCGTCGAGATGCGCAGCCGGATGAGCTTCGACCAGGCCGGAGTCAGCGAGGTCGATCTCTGGTTTTCGGCCGACGTGGCGGGCCACTACCACCAAGCGTACGAGTCAGCGCCGGGCGGCGTCCGCGGGCAAGCGTGGTCCGGCGCGCTGAACGTGGCCGGCCGCTTCGTCGAGCGCTGGTTGCTCGGGCGCCGCGACAGCTGGGCCCTCGCCCACCTGCCCGGCCCCATGCTGCGAGGCTGGGTCGCCGACGGGCCGCTGCTCTTCCGGTTCGCCGGCTCGGCCCACCTCGACTTCGCCGGTGTGCGCTCGCTAGCCTACGACCGCTGGGCCGAAAAATACGGCTCGGACGGCACCAAGACCGTGCTCCAGAAGCACTCGTACTACTTCGCGCACGGAGCATCGGCCACGGCCCGCGCGACCCTCGAGTATCACGGCACCGAGCTCGGGCTCTCAGGCACGTTCGGCCACTACGAGTCCATCGAGGGCCTCGACCGGTACCAGCCGACCGTGCTGCGCGACGTGCACAACGCCGACGAGATCCTGGAAGGCGGCGCGTGGCTGGGTCACACCACCCCCGGGGCTCCGTTGCACCTTCAGTTGTCGGTCGAGGGCACTCGGCGCGCGAGCGCGATGACGCCGCTGACGGAGGTGACCTGGGACCGGCGCGTGTCGGTGGCGGCGGGGGCGGTGTTCTAAGGCGCCCGGGAATACACCACCCACGCCACCCCCGCCGCGACCACCCAGAGCATCGCGAAGGGCAGGTCACCGATCAGCCGAAAGCCCGTCCAGTAGCTCGAGCCCGCGATCAGGAACATGACCGACACGACCACGGTGCGGGCCAAGAACACCAGGAACACCGTCTGAAGCACCCGCGGCGTGTGCTCGCGCCCGAGCTCGGACGAGACCGCGCCGAGCACCAGCCAGAGGCCGAGCAAGTACTTCAGCCCAAGCGCGCCGCCCACCACCCACGCGGGAACGTGCGGATCGCCGAAGCCCGCCACGCCGAAGTCCATCGACCCGAAGTCGATGGCGCCCTGGATCCCGATACGCTGCACGAACGCGAGCCCGAAGACGAAGGTGGTGATCAGCGCCAGCTGCGCTGGCTCGAGCGCGCCGCCGCCGGGCTGCGTGAGAGCGCGGTGCCGGGCGAAGGCCGCACCCACGCCGTCGGCCAAGAGCACCGACGCGCCGAGCGCGAGGATCTCCGCGTCGCGCGAGACCCACGCGTAGGTGCCAAACCCCAGGAGCAGCGCGGCCAGCCGCTGGCGGCGCAGCGCCAAGATCAGCGTCGCTACGCCGAACACCACGATCAGCGCGCGACCGGGGAGCGCGGGAACGAAGCGGCGTGCGACCAGCGCGGCGATGGCCAGCAGGGCGAGCCCCCCGGCGGTCACGAGCCGCCGCCGGTGCCCCGAGCGCGCGCCGAACACCGCCCCCACGACGGCCAGGAGCGCCACGCCAGTGGCGAGCGTCAGGCTCGGGTCGCGGCGAAGCCACCCCGGGTAGATGTCGCTGGTGCGCGTGCCGCCGAAGTACAGAACCACGAGGCAGAGCGCGAGCACCCCCAGGTGAGCGGGGCCGAGCACCCGCTTCGCGGCGAGCAGCGTGGCACGAGCCGGCTCGAGCCCGCCGACCAGCACGACCAGCAGCGAAGAGACCACGACCGCGACGTAGGCCTCGGGTTGCGCGTTGGTGGTGTAGGTGGCCACCAAGAGCCCGGGGATCGCGACGACCGCGAGCCAGGGTCGGCGATTCGCCCAGGTCGCGAGGCGCCCGGGGACGAGCAGCGCCACGAGCGCGGGCACGTTACCGCCCACGAACAGCGCGAGGCGCGCGCTGTTCGGCGACGAGCCCGGCAGGCGCTCGACGCCCCAGGTGAGCAGCACGCCGAGCGCCACGAGAACGAGCGCCGCCGCGATCTCGCGGGTGTGAGCCGCGCCGGCGGCGGCGAACGCCGCCAAGAGCCCCAGCACGACCACCAGGCCCGCGAGCCACGGCACCGCCGGCGACGCGAGGCCCGAGCTGCCTTCGAAGGCGGCATCGACCTGGCGCACGACCCGACGCGCGTGATCGAGGGGCGCCGGGCTCGCGCCGCACTCGGCGGCCCGCGGCTCGACACGCAGGCCCGACGCGCGGGCGAACGCCTCGGCGCGGACCGCGTCCGCGCACGCGACGCGCACGCGCTCGGCGGGCGTGACGTCGAGCAGATCGACCCGCACGTGGCCCCGTGAATGCGCGGGCAGCGGCAGCCCGAGCAGCGCCGCGAACGTGCCGCCGAGATCGGCCTGGTCGATGATTCCGGCCTTCACGCCGGTGGCGACCCCCGGCCCCCGCGCGAAGAGCGCGCTGCGACGCTGGATCGGGACGTCGGCGCCGTGGGTGCCGCTGTCGGCCGCGCCGTGATCACCCGCGACGACCACGGTCCAGCTGGCGTCGTTCTCGCCCAGGAAGCGGAACAGATCGGCATCGAAGCCCCGGATGTGATCGGCGTAGCGCTGACTGGTGACGCTGTACGCGTGGGCCTGGTGGTCCGGCGTGACGAAGTGCACGATCAGCACGTCGGGACTCCGGCTGCGCAGCTCCCGCGCGTCGCGGAAGGTGATCGGATTGAAGTCGACGTCGATGGCGACGCCCTTCGGATCGACGCGGCGCTCGGCGAAGGCGCGCCCGAACATCTGGCCCCAGGCCGGATCGCCGACGCTCATCGAGGTCATGCCCGCGGCGCGGGCGGCGATCAGCCACGAGTCGTAGGGCGGCGGGCTGGCGTCCAGGTTTCGCACGATCTGCTCGAAGCCGCCCCGCTGCCCGGTGGCCATGGCCAGGACCGCGCTGGTGGTCATCGACACGCGCCCCGCCCAGAGCTCGCCCGCGGTCTCACGCTCCATGGCCGCCGCGAAATGGGGCATGCGCTGGTGATCGGTCGCGACGTCGTGCCGCAGCCCGTCGACGATCACCAGCATCAGGCGCGACGCGAGTCGGGGCTGCGCCACCACCGGCACATCGAAGGCGGCGGGGGCGCGCGCCGGCAGCACGACCCCGAGCACGGTGGCCAGCACCACGGCCACCAGCAGGGCGGCTATCGCCAGCGAAAAGAGCGGGCGTCGGCGCTCGGGCACGAGGCGAATTACCACGATCGATGGCCGGCCTCACGGGGATCCTCGCCGCGTTCGGCGTGGACACCAGCGGGCAGGGGTGCTTCCCTGCTACGTCGTCGAACAGCGGAGGACACCGTGTCTTGGAGCAAGTTGAAGGGTCTGTTCATCGAGTCCGACGAGCCCGCACCCGAGGTGCGCGAGGCCGAGCTCGCGGCGTTCGAGCTCCCGAAGGACGAGGCGCCGCCCGCGCCGATGCCGATGCCGGTGCCCCGGGCACCCCAGCACGCGCCACCCAAGGCCGTGCTCAGCGGCACCATCGACTTTCAAGCGCTGTACGACGGCGCCGGCATCCCGAACACCGACGAGGTCGAAGCGCTGGAGAAGTTCCTGGGCGGCCTGGACGCTTCCTTGCCTCAGGCCTCGAAGCTCGCGGCGGCGAAGGCTTTCTTGAACGCGATCAGCAAGGCTCCGAAGGACGTGCTGGACGACGCGGGCAGGAAGATCGGCGTGGCACGCTCCGTGGCCCAGGCGAAGGTCGAGCAGACCAACGCCGCCGTGGCCCAGAGCAACGCGGTGATCGCCAACCTTCAGCAGCAGATCGACGCGGAGCGCGCCAAGATCGAGAGCGCGCAGAAGGACCTGGAGAACGTGCGCACCCAGTGCGCCGTGGAAGAGGGGCGGCTGCAGGCGGCGCGCGTCTTCTTCGGGCACCTGGGCGGCGCCTGACCGCCCCTCACAGCTTCTGGAAGGCCGCCCGGATCTCCTGCTCGAGCGCCAGGAACTTGGGGTCTTGCTCGAGGTCGCTGCGATACGCCAGGCCCTCGGCCACCAGATCGTAGGCCTTCTGGATCTTCGCCCCGGCCGGCGGCTTGGCCTTGGGGTCGTCGCGCCCCAGCATGAAGAGCGTATCGCTGACGGTCATGGCGGCGCGGATGTCGTGTGTGACCACGATGATGGTGTTGAGCTCGTCCATGTTGGCGACGTCGACGAGCAGGCTCATCACGTTGCCCAGCGACTCGGGGTCGAGGCCCGAGAAGGGCTCGTCCATCAGCAAGATGGTCTTCTGCCGCACCAGCTGCTGAGCGATGGCCACGCGCTGGCGCTGGCCGCCGGAGAGCTGCGCGGGGTAGTAGCTCGCCCGGGCGTCCAGGCCGAAGCGCGAGAGCAGGTCGTTGGCCTTCTTCTTCGCCGCGTCGGCGGCGAGGCCGTTGGCGGCGCCGGCGATCAGCAGGTTGCCGAGCACCGTGCGGTGCTTGAGCAGCGGGTAGTTCTGGAAGACCACCCCCACCTCGCCGGCGAAGGTCGGCTTGCCCGAGGGCCCGGTGACCTTGCCAGTGTCCGGCGCGTCGAGCCCCGCGATGATCCGCAAGAGGCGCGTCTTGCCCACCCCCGAGGGGCCGAGCAGGCCGACGATCTGGCCGGTCACCGTGCCCGGGCGCACCCGGTCCCTGACCGCGAAGGTCACGCCCTTGAGGATCTGGTTTTCGCCCAGCCGCTGCGAGACGTCCTCGACGTCGATGATCTTGTCGCCGTCGGCCATCAGCGCTTCATCCGTTCGAGCACGCTGTGCGGGCACAAGACGCGGGTGACGACACCCATGGCGTAGTCGAGCACGAGGCCCAGGAACAAGATCACGAACAGGATCGCGTAGACCTCGGCCAGGTGAAAATGCTTGTTCTGATTCAAGATCAGCGCGCCGATGCCGCCCTCGGCGCGGGAGATGCCCTCGACCATGGTGATCATGGCCCAGCCGATGGCCAGGTTCTGGCGCAAGATGTCCATGGCCTTGTCGAGGGTGCCGAGCACCACGACCTCCCACAAGATGCGCCCCTCGCTGGCGCCGAGCACCCGCATGTGATCGAACTGCTCGCGCGGGATCTCGACCACGACCTGCGCCATGGCGGTGACGAAGAAGGTCGTCATGCCGAAGGTCAGGAGCACGACCTTGAGCGAGTAACCGCCGCCGGTCATCATGGTGAACGGCACGACCAGCCCGGTCAGGCCCAAGAAGCGCAGCTTGGACACCGCCGCCACCACCGGCCGGAAGGCGGCGATCACCGTCAGGTACGAGAGCAGCATCGAGAGGGCGACGGTGAAGCCGAGCGCGTGCACGATCAGCTTCAGCGTGGTCAGGAGCTCGGGGCCCATGCCGTGCTCCCACCACAGGGTGCCGAGGGCGCGGTAGACCTCGAGCGGGCCGGGCAGGCTCTGAAACGGCGAGACCGCCCAGATCACCAGGGCCAGGGCGGCCCAGAACCCGGCCACCGCCACCAGCATGCCGCGATCGACCGCGCGGTTCGGCAAGAGCGCGTTCGCGAGGCTCACTGCTACTTCCCCGCGGTGCCGATCACGATCTCGACCCGCCGGTTCTTGGCCTTGCCGTCGGGCGTACTGTTCGGCGCCACCGGCTGCGACTGCCCGTGGGCGAACACCTTGGTGCGACTCTCGGGGAAGTTCGACGGCGACTGCTGCTCGAGCCACTTCTTGACGGCGAACGCCCGGTCTTCCGAGAGCTTCATGTTGCCGTCGATGGTGCCCTGGTTGTCGGTGTGGCCGTGGATCTCGACCAGCGCGCCGCTGGCGATGACCAGATCGTTCAACAGCGTCTTCATCTGCTCCGCCGCCGCCGGGGTGAACTGCGCGCTGCCAGACTGGAACTGGATGTCCCACGACTTGCGGCTGATGACCTGCTCGAGCTTCGCCTCGGGCTTGAAGGTGGGCAGATCGGCCGCGGTCTTGGGGGCGGAGCCACCCTCGCTCAGCTCCTTCACGTACGAGGTGTCCGAGATCTGATCCGCCGGGTAGAAGCTCCCCAGAAGCTCGGGGTACTGGGACTTCACCACGTTGGCGAACACCGAATAGGTGGCCGCGAAGAGGTTCACCGACCCCGGCGTGAGCCCGAAGAGCTGGAGGTTGTCGGCCAGGTTGTTGACCGAAGACCCGCCGAGCTCCACCTCGAGGCCCTGCTTGTCCTTCTGCACGACGATGTTGAAGTACTTCGCCCAGTAGGCGGCGTCCTTCTCGGCATAGACGTGGGCGCTGATGCCCGCCGCCTTCTGCAGCGCCAGCCCGCCCGCCTTGACCTGATCGCCGCCCTCGAAAATGGCAGCCAGCATGCCGGTCACGAGCTTCCGATTCGCGGCCATCCACTTCTTGTTGCCGATGATCACGTTCGGCATCTGCGAGCGATACTCCTTGGTGGACACGATCGAGACCAAGCCGCCCTTCTGCTCGGCCACGGTCACGTCCCCCGGGGTCCACGTGACCACGCCCTGGACACACTTCTTCTCTTTCTGGCCGGTCTTGGTGTTCTTCAGGTCGGCGCAGAAGCCGCTGACGTACTTCTGCCCCGCGTCGATGTAGTCCGAGGCCGCGACCCAGTTCAGCGCGTCGGGATCCCAGCTCTTCTCGTCGGGGTTGTTGGCGATCTTGTTGTCGCCCAGCCACTTGAGCGCGATGTTCCAGTCGCCGTCGCGGAGCACGCCGGCCACCAGACCGCCCTTGGCCGACTGGGGGTTCTGCTTCCAGCCCGGCGGCCCCATGAACTTGTCCTCGCCGCGGCTGTAGCCGGCGGAGCCGACGACCACGGCCATGTAGTCCGGGCCCAGCTTCGAGAGACGGTCGTTCAGCCCCTTCAGGAACATGGCGGAGCCGTCGCCCATGATGGCGATGAAGTGCGCGCCCTTGTCGGGGTTGGCCTGGCCGCCCTTCAGCCCCTCGGCGAAGCTCATCATCAAGCTCTGCATCTGATCGGTGTTGTCCTCCCGGATCAGCTTGAGGTTGACGCCGTTCTTGCACATGGCGCTGTCCGCGACGGCCTGCTTGCCGCCGGTCGCGTGCATGATCCCCATCTGGGCGTTCCACGCCCAAAGGTAGAAGCGGACCTCGGGCAGGCTGGCACAACCCGCAGGGGCGGCCACGAACGGCTCGCCCGGCGAGTCCGGCAGGCTGACGGCGGGGGGCACCGTCGCGCTCTTGCTGGGCGCCGGCGGGGCGATCTTGTTCCAGTTGGCCGCGACGCCGGCGACGACCGCGCCGATGACCACGACCGAGATGAGACCTTTGGAGAGCGGGGTGAGTCTTGCCATGCTGATTACCCATCGGCGTGGCGCAGAGAGCGGGCTTGGACCGCACTCCCCGACTGGCACACGCCAGGCGTTTCTATCCCAATGTGGGCCCTGCGACCAGGCTCCATTCCGGCGGTTTTCTCGGCAATTCGCCGCGCGCGCCTTGTCGGGCGTCTCGAGCTAGCCTACGGCAGAGCGGGCATGAGCCGGGATCTCTCGCTGAAGCAGCTCTACAAGCGAGCTGTCTTCAACCAGTACAACATGATCCTCCTGGGCGGGGCTGGGCTCTTCGCAGCCACGACCATGTCGGTGATTCCGCTGATCGTCGGCGGCGGCATCGAGCTCCTCTGGCTGGTGCTCGGCGCGGACACCTCGTTCTTCAAGCGCTGGGTCCTGAATCAGGTCGAGAAAGAGAAGGCCGAAGCGCTCGAGCGCGAGACGGCCGGCGTGCTGGCGAAGCTGCACCCCAACTACGTGCAGTGCTTCCGCGAGCTTCAAGACCTGGCGGCGACCATCGAGAAGCTGGTGCTCGAGAACCCGACCATCAAAAACGACCTGATCAAGGACGAGATGAAGAAGCTGGGGCAGCTTCTGTTCACCTACGTCCGCATGGCGGTGCTCCACCAGCGCCTGGCTCAGTACTTGACCGAAGAGCGAGCGGCGTACATCGAGAGCGCCATCGCCAATGCCAAGCGCGAGCTCGCGCGCGAGACCCGGAAAGAAGTCAGAAACAGCCTGGAGCAGAACCTGGAGCTGGCCAACAAGCGCATGGCCCAGCACCAGGCCATCGATGCCTCTTACCGCACGCTGTCCGTGCGGATGGACACCCTCGAGAACTCGTTCCGCTACCTGAAGAGTCACGTGGTCGGCGTGGGGGGCCACGACGAGCTGCGCCAGCAGATCGACGGTCTGGTGGAGGGCGTGGACTTCGTCGAAGAGCTGACCAACGAGACCGACAGCGTGCTCGACGCCATCGAGGCCGACGCCGAGATGAAGAGCGCGCTCCGGGCGAGCCCCTAGGCGTTCGTTGGCCACCGCGCTCCTCGACCTGACCCTCTTGGCCACGGACACCCGCGTGCGCGGCATCGGCCGCTACCTCGCGGAGCTGGCCACCGGGCTCGAGCGCGCCCTCGGGCCCGACCCCGACCCCACGCTGACGCTCAGCTTCCTCGAGCGGGTGAGCTTCACTGGCCGAGCGGTCGCGTCCAGCGATGCGCGCGAGGCCATCGCACGCGTCACGGCCTCACCCGCGATCCCCTCGCTCCGGTGGTCGTGGAACGAACGCCTGGGGCTCGACCGCGCCCTCGGCCGGCTGCGTCCGGCGCTGCTCCACCAGGGGGTCCCCTACCCCACGCCGCTTCGCCGGCCTCGGTGCCCGCGGCTGATCACCTGCCACGATCTGGTGCCGCTGGCGTTCCCCGCCGAGTACTGGCGCTGGCAGTCCGGGGGCGCGACCGGGCGCCGGCTGCTCGACGCGCGCCGCTATCGCTCGGCCGACCACCTGATCGCCATCAGCCGGGCCACCGCCGACGATCTGACGCGGCTGCTCGAGATCGAGCCCAGTCGGATCAGCGTGGTCTACAACGGCATCGATCTCGAGAAGTGGAGCGCCGCGCCCAGCCGCGACGACGACGCCGTGCTCGCGCGCCACGGGCTCGAGCGCGGCTCGTACCTGGCGTACGCCGGCGACGCCGACTGGCGCAAGAACCGCGACGGCATGCTGGCCGCGCTGGCCCGGGCGCGGGCAACCAGCCCGGGCCAGTCGCTGCGCCTGGTGTGGGCCGGCGCGCTCTCGGCCGACAAGCGCGCGCGGCTCGACGAGCGAGCCCGCGCCGCCGGCGTGGCCGACGCGGTGCTGCTCACCGGCTTCGTCCCCGACGACGATCTGCGTGCCCTCTACCGGAACGCGCTGGGGCTGCTGTTCGTGTCCCGGGCGGAAGGCTTCGGCTTCCCGGTGGTCGAGGGCATGGCGTGCGGTTGCCCGGTGATCACCAGCAATCGCTCGAGCATGGCCGAGCTGGCCGAGGGCGCGGCGCTGTTGGTCGATCCCGAGCGTCCGGCCGAAATTGCCCGCGCGATCACGCGCCTGAGCGAGAGCCCGTCGCTGTGCCAAGAGCTCAGCCAGGCCGGCCAGGCCCGAGCCACGCGCTTCGGTCTAGAGCGTCAGGCAGAGGGAACGCTGGCGGTGTACCGAGCGCTGATCGCCGGTCAGCGGCCGTGACGCGGGCGCGGTCGGAGATCTGACCGAGCGACGGAACGAGCTATCCTGCGTTCCGCTCCATCAATACACCTACGAGGACGCGCGGACCCACCGCGAGCCGGGGCGGCGGTGATCGCGATGCATGAACACGTCAGACTGGCTGTCACGGGCGCAACAGTGCCGGGCGCGGAGCAAGTTCCCGCTCGCCGGATCAGCGACGCTGAATGGCAGCTACTACGCTCCCCCCTCTATGCAACGGAGGTCGCGGCTGGCGACGTCGTTCGGCTCACGAACCACGATACGGGCGAGTTCGAGATCGTCGTGCGCGGCGGTAACGTGTGCGTCCAGTTTTACCTTGGGGAGTCGGGTATCGATGACGCCGAGGCCACGATGCGAGTTGCCATGACGCTCGCACGGGACATTGAGCCGCTGGGTGGCTCAATGGACGCGCAGACTCCTGGGCTGATCGCGTTCACCATTCCAGTCAACGTCGGGTTCCCCGCCATCGAGAGGGTCTTTGCAGCCGCCGTTGAACGACACCCCGGGGCAGAGTGGCAGTATTCGAACGTTTACGACCCGGCGACCGGAGATCCTCTCGGATGGTGGGAGTAGCAGTCTGGTGTCCTGGTCCACCGACCTTTCCACTGAAGAAATGACGCCTTGTTTCAGCCCAAAAACGCCGCCATCGGCACCCCGGAGCGACCCGCTTCCCGGTCGTGGAGTCGTCAGCTCGCGTCGCAACGGCGGCCACCGGCACGCTCGCACCTCGCGCGGCGCTACCTGAGCGGACGCGAGCTGTTGGCCCGGTCAAGGCTACCTCCCACCCTGGTGGCGATCCCCTCGCCCGGGCCGCCGCCGCGTCGTCCTGCTGCGTTCAGCCGCGCGCGCGGATGGGGGCAAAGAAGGCCGGCCTCGGCGTGCGCGAGGGGCGGTGCTATCTTTGGCCGCATGAACGCTCTGAAGGCGCACGTGAGGAACGGGCAGATCGTGCTCGATGAGCCCGTGGCCCTTCCCGAGGGAGCGGTCGCGGAGGTGCGTTTGCTGCACCAAGACGACGA
The DNA here is from genome assembly GCA_016191785.1 of Myxococcales bacterium. Taxonomy (GTDB): domain Bacteria; phylum Myxococcota_A; class Polyangia; order Polyangiales; family Polyangiaceae; genus JADJKB01. The sequence goes on from JACPVJ010000089.1 coordinate 16,354, forward strand.
GAGTCCCGAGGAGCGTGCTGCGATCGAGGCAGCGATCGACGAAGGCCTCGACGAGCTCGATGCCGGTCACTTTGTGGACGACGAGACCGTCCGCGCGATGATCCGAGCGTATCGGTGAAGTTGGTCTACGCGCCGCGTGCGCAACGCGAGATCGCGCGTGCGCTGAAGTGGTGGTCAGAGAACCGCCCCGATGCGCCGACGCTCCTCGGCGACGAGCTCGAGGAGCACCTCGACAAGCTGCTTGAACAACCTGATCTCGGCGCTCCGTGGGGAGAGCGTCGCGGTCATGAGATCCGCAAGGTCCTGTTGCCGCGCACGAAGAAGAAGCTCTTCGTGATGCGGCCGACACCAGACGTCGTGCGCATTCTGTGCCTCTGGGGCGGCCAGCGTGGCCGCGAACCCAAGCTCTAGGGCTCCGCTCCTGGCCGCCGAAACCCGCGTCCCCGCGCGCGCACCGCCCGCCCGCGCGCGTCGACTTCGATCACGAGCCGCCCGACGCGAGCCCGCTCAGTGGAAGGCGAAGACCCACGACACCGTTCCGTCGAACACCGCGCTGGGGAGCCCGCCGGGGTGCGAGATCGCCATGCCGCACTTGTCGGCGTCGGGGACCCAGGTCACCGAGTAGTCGCTCTCGATCTTCGGTGTCTGCCCCAGCTTGAAGACCGCCGTGACGCCCAACGCCGCGAGGTCGATCTTCGTGTAGACGCCGCCCTGGACCTTGAAGAAGTCCTTCACCAAGATCTCCGACTCGGTGTCGCCTTGGATCCACTTGGGGTAGGTCGTCCAGAAGCCCGCCGCCTTGACGCCCGAGCCGTAGGAGATGCCCGGGTACTCGACGTAGGCGGTGTGGACGAAGAAGCGATACAGCCCGACGGACTTCCGGCCGTCGGCGCGGTACATCGCCTTCGCGTCCTGATCGTCGGGGCGCTGGAGCTCGAGGTCGTACGCTCGGGGAGAGAGCTGCTTCAGCTCGTGCGGGAGCATGCCTGGGGTGGCGTTGCTGGGGAAACCCCGCTTCGAGCCGGGAATGCGCGCCCAGACCGTCTGGTTGTCGTAGGACCAGCCGCCCTTCTCGAGCTTCAGGTTGCCGTCCCAGATGTCGAGCGATTGCTTCTGCCCGGTCGCGTTGGTGGCCACGACCTGCCCGACGGCTCCCTTGCCCGTCTTGATGCCCACGTTCTCACCGCTGAGCTTCAGCCAGCGGTTGCCGTCGTCCTTCAAGATGGAGCCGACCGAGTCGGGGTCGTCTGCGGTCTTGCCCACGTCGAGCACCGGGAGCATCTCGCACCAGTTCTCGAGCGTCTTGGGCGCGTGGCCCCAGGTGCCCGGCTTACCCGGGCCTTCCACGTAGCCGGGGCGCAGGTAGTACGGCTTGTCGTCGTCCTTCGCGTCGGTCGTGCGGATGTCGGCGGCGCTGCCGTCGTCGAAGTAGGCACAGACCGGCTCGTACGTCGGGCCGAACTTCGCAGGCTGATCGAGGGGCAGGTGCTCACCGATGCGCTCGAGCCGGGTGCCCGACTTGTACTCGGGGTCCGTCGACTTGTAGACGCGGCCGGCCAGATAGGAGCAAGCGGCACGGGCGCGCTTCGACTCGGTCGAGAGCTGCGCCTGCTTCTTCTGGTCTTTCTCTTTCTTGGCCAAGATCTCGAGCTCGAGCGCCTGGTGGCGCAAGAGCTTCAGCGTCACCGCCTTCTTCTTGTCGAGCTTCTCGCTTCCGTAGAGCGTCTTGCACCAGCTCTGGACGCGCGCGCGGTTGAAGAACCCGTCGATGGCCGCGCGATCACGACCGCCGCTCGGCTTCTTGCCGCTCTGGGTCGCCTCCGAGAACCAGGGCAGCTCGTCGACGTCCTCGGGCTCGAAGTACGCGGGCACGTCGAACTGGTGATTGGGACGAAAATCGAGACCGAAGTACGAAAACGCGATGCCGTCTTTGGCGCTCTGGACGCCGTACCGCACCTGTTTGCCCTTCTGCGCCTCCTCGTCGGCCCACTGGTTCTTGCGGGCCTCCCAGGCCACGATCAGCGAGATCGGCAAGAGGCGCGCGCCCGGCGGTGTGTAGCTCGGGTCCTTGGGGATGTCGTACCAGCTCTTGATCGCGTCCGGGATCGACTCGATGGCCACCTTTCCGATCATGACGGCCTCGGCGAGCAACCCGTCACCCAGGAGCTTGGTCGCGCCGACCAGGGTCCGCGCCCCATCGACGAACGCGTCGTTGGTGACCCAGGGCTCCATGCAGGCCGGCTGCTTCGCCGGGTCGTTGCCCGAGGTCGTGGCGATCGGCAGGGTCTCGTTCGGATCGGGCGCGGCCAGCGAAAGCTGATGGGCGCCGAAGCTGCCGTTCTGCGAATCGAACGCCGAGATCACATCGCGCAGCCCCTCACCGCCGCAGGTTCGGAGCGCCTTCTTCTGATTGCGCACGTAGAGCTGCTTCACCGGGTCCGCCTTCGAGATGCTCTTGTTCTTGCCGGGGTTGAGCACCGAGGCGTCGAACTCGTCGTCCACCACGTCCGCGAAGTAGTAGTCCCCGACACCGTTCGCGAGGCTCTGGATCGGATCCGAGTACAGGCCGTTGCCCTGGCTGTAGCGCCAGGTCATCGGCCGGACCTCGTCGTCGCGCCCCACTCTGTAGTCGACGAAAGGCGCGCTGAGCGGATCGGGCTTCCCGAAGACCGCCAAGCTGCCGTGGACCACGCCGGTGAGCAGTCCCAAGAGGGCGACGTCGTCGAGCATGGGTTGAACGGTGTACTTCTTCGGCAGGTCTTCGTAACCGCCGCCGCCCCAGCGCGAGAACATGTGCCCGGACGACCAGCGGTCTTGCAGGAAGTGCTGGCCCACCATCTCGTAGATCAAGGCGAGCAACTCCGCTTCTTTCACGTACTCGACGTGCCAAGCGGCGCCGGCGACGGGTAGCTGCTTGCTCACCCCGCCCTCGCGCAGCAGCTTGGCGAGCGCCGCCGCGCGCGCGGCCTCGGTCCCGGCGATGGCGTGGTGGCGCGCGTAGACCTTGCTCGCGAGAGAGCCGAAGTGCGAGCTGTTCAGGCCCGCCCCCAGCCAGGCGGAGTAGACGTGGCACAGCTCGTAGCGGTCCGCGCTGAGCGGCAGAGCCGGGCAGCGGGTGCCCTTGTTGATCCAGTCGTAGACCGTGTAGTTGAAGTCGGGCAGCCCCGCCCACATCGCCAGCGGAGGCAGGCGCCGCTCTTCGAGCACGGTGTTCGGATCGTCGCCCCAGGGCTTCACCGCCGCGATCTCGGGACGCATGTAGCTCGAGTTCAGGTCCACGAAGGCCGGCGTCGCCGCGCAAGTAGTCACGTCCGTGCACGCCTTGGCAGCCTGGGTCCCGAACAGCTCCAGATACTTCTGGCCGAGCACGAACAGGATGTCGTCGCTGATCTCGGCGTGCTCGTTGCCGGTGGCCTTGGCGCCACCGTGATGGCTGCCAGTTCCCACCGGGTTTTCGTAGATCGATCGCCAGTCGTGCTGACCGTTCACGTACGTATCCCACGCGGCGCTCGGCGCCGCGGCCGTGACGGCCCCGAGCCACGCCAGCGCGGCGGCAACGCGAGCGCGCCTCATGGCGTCACCGCCTCGGGCTCCGGCAGCGTGCAGGGCGCATCGGCGTCGAAGAACGTCTTGTCCACCGCCTCGACGTCGGTCGCGGCGGCCCGGGCCTTGGCGAAGGCCGCCTTGCAGACCGCCGGGCAGACCGAGCCGGTCACGCACTCGCCGATCGCTTTGCCGTCGTCGATGCAGTGCATGAAGCTCAGCATGCAGCGGTTCCATTGCGCCGTTGGATCGTCGGTCTCGGTGTCTGCGAGGATGTCAGCCTCGCCCGCGTGGGCGATTTCACCCTTGCCCAACGGCTTGCAGCTGCCGCAGGCCGGGTCGAACGGATGAGTCGTCGGCTTCCACGGCGAGCCGCCCGGCGGGTTCGATGAGCCGTCGCCGCCGTCGTCCGAGCCGCACGCGAACACGATCAACGGGACGAGCCAGCAGGCGATCGCCAGGAGCTTCCTCATTCGAACCTCACTTGCAGCTGTCGTTGAAGCAGAGCTGGCCGCAGGCGAAGTAGTCCGAACAGGTGGCCTCGCCGATGCAGCCGCAGTTGCACTGGGTGTAGGCCGCCATGTCCTTGCAGTTGCTGGCGGTGGCGTACCAGCCCTCGCACGAGGCCTGAGTCATCGGCTCTTTGCACTCGTCGATGGTGCGCTTGCAGAGCTCGGTCGGACCGCAGCTCGCACCGCCGGTGCCAGCGCCACCGCCGGTGCCGGCCGCGCCGCCGGTGGCTCCCCCGGTGCCGCCGGTGGCCGCACCGCCCGTCCCCCCGTCGCCCGAATCGTCGCCGTCGCAGCCCACGCTCAGACAGCCGAGCATCGTCAGAATCGCGAAGTACCTCATGCCAGGGAGTCTCCGCGAGGCGCCGCGCGTCGGCCACCGGCGCGGTGGGGGGTTTTCAGGGGATGCCCCCGAAACCGGCGTGCCGTTGGGCTCACCGCTGCCGGCGGATGCTGCTCCACTCCCAGCAGCGCCGCGCGTAGCCGGTCATGAACGCCGAGAGCAGCGCCGCCTGGGGCACGAGCGTGGGGGTGGTGCGGCGCGCAGCGTCGAGGTCGAACACCGGCCAGGCGGGCTCGTTCGCGTCGACCACGCTTCCGCCCTGGGTCACGAAGAACAGCTGCGTCGCCGAGTCGATGCCCGCCACCACCGCGTCGGGCCGCGCCACCCGGAAGTGGGGGCTAAGGGTCTGCCCGCCGAGCGTGTGCCAGCGCCAGGCCTGGGGCAGCGCCGAGATCCGGGGCGAGCGGGCGAGCAGGCGCAGGATGAGGCGGGGGACGTCGTTCTGCGAGGTGGGGTGCAGGGACAAGAGCGCGCTGAGCTGGGACACCAGCTCGCGCACGCGCGCGGGGTTCGGACAGGAACGCAGGAGGGCGTCGGGAAGCACGATGGCGAAGGGGATCCGAGCGAGCGCGCGCTGGCGCTCTTCTGCCTTGAGCTGGTCGCTGCCGCGCCACAAGAGGTAGTCCGACGTCGAGTGATCGCCCCCGACCACCAAGAGCGAGTCTGCGGCAGCCGGCGACGCCTCGAGCGCGGCGATCATCTCGCCCAGGGCGAAGTCGGCGTAGGACAGCGTCTCGAGGCGCTTGACGTGATCGGCACCGACCTCGTGCCCGGACGCGGCCACGGCGGCGCGCACCCGTGTCTCGACCTCGGGCGGGAAGTCCTCGGGCCGGGCGAAGGGGTGGTGATGGGTCAGCGACAAGAGCAGGTTGTACTGCGACTCGTCACCCGGCCGCGCCCCAGAGGCCGCCAGGGCCTGGGTCATCACGATGCGATCGGGCACGGCCCAGCCGCGATGCGGAACGGCTTCGACGTAGTCCCGCTCGGTCATCAGCCGATCGAAGCCGTGGTAGTGGAGGAAGCTCTGCTGGTTGTCGAACCCAGGGTTCGACCCGTAGTAGAAGCTCAGGGCAAAGCCCGCGTCTTTCAGCACGTCGGGCAGGCAGCGCAGCGGCGGCAGGCCCAGATCGCGCGCGGTCGAGAAGCCCCACGGCATCGTGCCGCTGCCGCAGGTGAGCGCTGCGATGCCCTGCGAGGTGCGTACCCCGGCCTGGTACATCTGCTTGGCGACGATCACTCGCGGTGTAGGCTCCGACGCGGAGGCATACAGGCCGTCGAAGGCGGGCGTGAGCCCGGCGGGTGCCTTGGGGTTCAGCGCGGCGATGTCGTCGGCGCGCATGCTCTCGAGGGCCACGTGCCACACCCGCAGCCGGGGCTTGTGCGCGACGAGCTCCCGCGAGAGCTCGTCGATCACCGCGCCGGCGCGGGACGCGAAGTCCGCGTTGACGCCCTGCCCCTTGGGCTCGGCCGCGGCGTCGATGGGCTGGGCGAGCGGATGCCGAGCGCAGTCGATCGGGGCCTGGGCAACCCGGTGGGCGGCGTCGGGCGAGAGCCCCAGCGCCGCCGCGCCGGGCTCACGCTGGCCCGGCGGCAGATCGATGTGCTCGATCAGGGCGATGTAGCCGAAGCGCACGTTCTCGTGCTTGGTGCCCAGGCTGCGGGCAAAGACCGGGAACGGCGACTCGACGACGCGCCAGTTGGCGATGGACGGGAAGAGGTGCGGGCTGCCGCGGTGCAACCCGAACCCCGCGAGCGCGATCGCGCCGGGCACGAGCAGCGCCGAAGCGATCTCGAACGCCCGACGGCGCCGAGTGAGCCGGCTCGAGACTCGCACGAAGGCGAGGCTGAGCAGCGCGAACCCGATCAGCGCCGCGACCCAGCCGAGCAGGAACCGAGACAAGAAGAAGGTCCCGAGGGCCGAGCGCACGTAGCCGGCGTCGGCGAGACCCATGCCCAGATCGAACGACGTCGGGTAGAGCCCGCGCTCGATCTTGAACTCGGTGGCGCTGATCGAGCCCCAAAGCACGAACAGGAACCCGAGCGTGGTCGCCACCACGGCGCTGATCGCCAGCAAGCGCGCCGTCGGCCGCTTCCGGCGGGCGAGAGCTGCCACCGGCACCGCCACCAGGTTCGTGACGAGGTAGATCAGCACCACGAAGGGGGCGTCGGCTGCCAGGCCGACCAGGGTGAGGATCCACGGGTTGCCGGCGAACTGGGCCTGGTGGTGCGCGAGCGCGAGGCGCGCCGGGAGGAGACCCAGCACCAGCGCAACGCCGAGATACGCAGCCAATGTGAGCCCGAGGCCGGGGGCGCGGGTCGGCGGGGCGCGGCGCTCACTCACCGCCGCGACGTGCACGACCCCACGGCGGGTGTCAAGGCGACGCGCCTCTGGCAAGATGGCGCGACGATGCGCGACCGCCTCGGAGGCACGATTGACTGACGGCGTGCGTCCACGGCGCCGACGGCTGGCGCGAGCCTTGCGCGCCGTCGGCATCGCGCTCGCTGGTCTGATCGCCCTGGTGTCGGCGCTCTTGGGATTCGTCCACACCGAGCGTGGGCAAGATCTGCTGCGGTCGCGCGTCGAGCAGCGGCTCAGCGAGCGGGTCGACGGCAGGGTGAAAATCGGGCGGCTGCGGCTGGCGCTGCTCGGCTCGATCGAGCTCGGCGGGCTGTCGATCAGCGATGCCGCGGGCAAGCCCGTGATCGAGCTCGACTCGCTCAGCGTGACCCCGTCGTGGCGCGAGCTGTCCGGCGGGCACATCGTGATCCGTCAGGTCGCGCTCGCGGGGCTGCGCGTGACAGTGGAGCAGGACGCCGAGGGCGGCTCGAACCTGAAGCGCCTGTTCAAGCCGCGGCCGCCGAGCCCCCCGGATCCGAACCCGAAGCGCCGGCGCATCGAGGTGCGCGAGATCGCCCTGTCGAAGATCGGGTTTTCGCTGAGCCGCGCCGACGGGAGCCGGCTCGAGATCGCCGAGCTGGGCCTCGACGCCCGCCTCGACGCGGTGCCGTCCGAGAAGACCGTCGACCTGCACGTCACGCGCCTGGGCCTGGGCCTCACGCGCTCGGCCGAGGGCGGCCCGAAGCTGCAGGTGTCCGAGCTCGGCACGCAGCTGAAGGTGGCGCTGGTGCAAGGCAAAGGGAAGGTCGCGCTCGGTCCGATCGCGGCCAAGCTCGAGCTCCGGCGGCCGAACCAGGCCCCCTTCGCCACGCCGATCTCGCTCGGCGCCGTCGAGCTCGATCTCGAGGCCGAGCAGGTGGGCGCCACGCTGAAGAAGCTCGAGGCCGGGCTGGCGCTGCTCGACAGCCTCGAGCTCCGGGGCAAAAAGGGCGACGCCGGGCTCGAGGGCCCACAGAAGGCGCTGGTCGCGGGGCTGAGCATCGACGCCGGGAAGCTCAACTCGCTCTTGGGCAAGGACCTCTTGGCGACCAACGTGGGCGTGAGCTTGGGGCTCGACGGTGAGCCCGGCGCGCTCGCGCTCGACGCCAAGATCAGCTCGGAGGGCGGCAAGCTCGGGCTCACGGGGAAGCTGGACGCGTCCAAGCTGGACCAACCGGGCTACGATCTGACCCTGATCGCGACCACGTTGGCCACGCGAAAGCTGCTGCTCGGGGACAAGGCCCCGGACGTGGAGGCCGACAAGCTGACCCTGACGGTGAAGGGCCGCGGCGCGAAGAAGGAGCAGATCGACGCCGAGGTTCGGCTCGACTCGGGGCCGATCCGCGTCGGCAAGATCCGGATCGACGACGTCACGCTGCGCGGCAAGCTGGCGGCCGGCGTGGTCACGGTGCACGAGCTCACGCTGCACGCTCTGAACCAGACGGTGAAGGCCCACGGCACCTTCGTGCTCGCCGACAAGAGCGTCGATCTGAAGGTCGAGCTCTCGGGGGACATCGGGGTGGCGCTGGCGGCCGCCAAGCGCGCCGGAGTGCCGGTGAAGTCCAACCTTCCGGCGGGCGCCGTCGCGCTCAGAAAGGGCGAGTTTCAGCTGCAGGTGAAGGGCAAGCTGGACGAAGGCCTGACCGTTACCTTGCCCGAGGCGCGCCTCTCGGTCGCCGGCGGCAGCGTCGCGCTGGACGGCAACGTCACCTTGGTGCGCGGCGAGCCCGACGCCGACGGCAAGCGCGCGCTGGGCCTGGACGAGCTCCATACCGACGTCACGCTGCGCAACGTGCGGCTGTCGTCCCTGGCCGCCCTTCGGGGCAAGAAGCTCCCGGGCCTGGACGGGACGGTGAGCGGCGAGATCGCCCTGCGCGGCACCAAGCGCGAGCCCCAGGCCGACATCGACCTTTCCATTCGCGCGAGGCGCACCGACGACGCGTCGGCACCGGGCCTGGTCGTGAACGTGAAGGCCAAGGGCGGCAAGCGCGAGATCGACGCCAGGGTGCGGATCGACGCGGTGGGCGACCGGACGCGGCGCATCGCCACCCTCGACGCGCGCGTGCCGATCACCGTGACCGGCCGGCGGGGCCTCGACCCCAGCCGGCGTCTGGCGGTGAAGCTCGATCTCGAGCGCCAGACGCTAGGCGATCTGTTGGCGCTCTTGCCGCCGGCCATCGCCGGCAAGGTGAAGGCGCCCCGCGACACCGAGCTCGAGGCTCACGTCGACCTCACTGGCACCGCAGCCGCGCCGCAGGGCGGCATCGCGCTCGAGGCGGGTACGCGCCTGCCCCTCTCGAAGGCGCGCCAGCGCGTGCGCATCGACGCGAACGTGGCGCCGGAAGGCAGGGGCAGCCACGTGACCGCCAAGGTGCGGGCGTTCTTGGACGACACCGCGCCGGCGGCGCTCAGCCTGGACGCCGACGCGCGCCTCGGCGGCTCGCCGCTCTTGCCGAAGGGCGCCGAGCAGGTCGAGTGGACGCTCACGGGTGGGCTCGCCCCGCAAGAGTTGAGCGGGCTGCCGCTCCCCGAAGAGAAGCGGCGCGAGCTGTCCGGCACCGCAGGGCTCGCCCTGGACCTCCACGGCAACCGACAAGACGCCGCCGGTCACGTCGAGCTGACGCTGGCGAAAGTGAAGAAGGGCGAGACCGGACCGCTGGAAGGCAAGCTGGCGGTCGATCTGGAGAGCGAGCGTACCCGACTGGCGCTCGATCTGAAGGCCGCGGGGCTCGACGCGGTGCGCACGCGGGGGACCCTCGGGCTGGCAGGGCGCGGGCTCTTTCGGACGTTGCGCGAGAAGAAAGCGGGCGACAGCAGCCTGGACGTGAACGTCGAGCTCCCGCGACATCGACTGTCGGAGTGGGCAGCGCTGCGCCCGAAGCTCGAGCGCTTCCTGGGCAGCGTGGGTGGGGTCATCCACCTGGGCGGGACGCTGAAGGCACCCACGGCCCAAGGCGAGATCGCGCTCGACGACTTCACCACTGCCTCCGGCGAGCCGGGGCGAGCCGCGCTGAACCTGAACGCCGGCAGCGAGCTGCTCGAGCTCGGCGTGAAGCTCGGGTCGAAGAGCGACGCGGATCCCCTCGCCCTCCGCGTGCGCGCCGATCGCACTTCCCTGCTCGATCTGCTCCGCAAGAAAGAAGGCGAAGCGAGCGCCACGGTCACGGTGGAAGCGCGCGCGAAGCGCAAGCCCGTGGGGTCGCTGGTACCCAAGCTGACGCGGGATTTCCCCGAGACCGGCGCGAAGGGCACCCTCGACTGGGACATGAAGGCCGAGGTGGCGCTGGCGTCGAGCGACGGCGTCCGCCGCTTGGCCGAGGCGACGCTGCTCGGTGAGCTCTCGATCAGCAAGGGCAGCGTGCCGCTCCCGAAGAGCACGCGCCGCTACGAGGGCGTCGAGCTGGCGATCCGCGCTACCGCCGAGGCGCTGCGCATCGACCAGCTGGAGCTGCACGAGTCCGATCGCGAGAAGAAGGATCGGCGTCTCTCGATCAAGGGCCAGCTGCCGTGGAGTCGCCTGCGCCCCGAGCGCGTCGAGCTGAGCATCGACGCGCAGGACTTCTTGCTCTTTGGCTCGGACGTGCTGGGCCTGCCCGACGCGCCCCGCGGGGCGCTCACCGCGAAGCTCGAGGTGAGCGGCGACCTTTCACGCCCGCGCCGGCGAATCGACGCCACCGTCCACGCGCTGAACGTCTCGATGCCCGATCGCCTCGACAAGGCGCACTGGCCGGAGAAGCCTCACCTGGGCGACGTGCTCTTCCTCGGCGACGAGGGCGTCGCGATCGGCAAGTTGCCGCGACCCGCACCCAGCGCTCAGGCGCCGCCGCCCCCCTCACCGCCCCCACCGGACCAGCCCGGGGCCGCGGGGACGGACGTGTTCTTGCACATCCCGAAGCCGATCAAGGTCCAGAAGATGCCCTTCGAGCTGGTGGCGAAGGGCGAGCTCGCGGTGAAGCTGCGACCGGGAAAGAAGCCGGCAGTCAGCGGGGAGCTGGCGGTGGTCGACGGCTACATGTCGCTCGGCGGGCGCAACCACGCCATGGACCCGCGGCACAAGAGCCGCATCTTCTTCGACGCCGAGCACCCGAGCGGCGAGCTGGATCTGTGGGTGCGGCGGGCGCCCCACCCGGTGGTGCTGCAAGACGTGTCGCTGGCCTCGAGCGGGGGCGACGACGTGCGACTGCACCTGACCGGCCCCATCTCCAAGCCCTTCTCGACGGTCACCGGCGTGGGCAACGCCGACCTCTGGGATCTCTTGCCCGCCCACAACGCCGGGCGCGTGAAGTTCACGTCGCAGCCCGATCTGCCCGCCACGGCGGCGGTGCAGGTGCCGCGCGAGTACGACGTGGTGCTGCTCTCGTACATGGCGGCCAACTTGCCCCACAACCTGTTCCTGAGTCGGATCAACGCCTGGGCCGACCCCTACGACGATCGCGCTGCCTACGGCCGAATCCAGCACCTCGAGGCGGACCGCTATTCCGAGAGCGGGAAGACGCGGATCCGCGCCGCGGCGCGCCCCCCCACCCTGGGCCAGAGCAGCGCCGAGCTCGAAATTGGGCATCTCTTGGTGAACGGCCCGCACACCAAGGCCGGCGCCGCGCTGGTCGCGGGCAGTCGGTTGGGCGGCGGCCCGGCCTTGTTCCTCGAGTGGGCCAGCGACGACTGAAGCGCCAAGCACGGCTCGACGCGCGGTCCACGAGTCCGCTAGGCTGACCGCTGGGGATCGGCGGGCGGGTCGATGGACGACGACGACGACGACGACGACGACTTGAAGACGCGACTCGAAGTGGCGTTGCAAGAAAACCGCCTGCTTCGGGCGGCGATCCAGGCCAGCCCCGCGGGCATCCTGGTGGCCACCGCCCCCGACGGGGTGATCCGCATCTGCAATCCGGCCGCGCTCGGGATCCGGGGCCGCCCGGCGGCGGAGCTGGTCGACATCCCGATGGAGCTCCACCCGTCGCGCTGGCAGACCTTCCGCCCCGACGGCTCGATGCTCGCGCCGGAAGAGCTGCCACTGTCGCGTGCGCTCTTGCGCGGTGAAGTGATCGACGGGCAAGAGGTGATCATCCGCAACCACGAAGGGCGCGATCGCTGGGTCTTGGGTCACTCGGCGCCGGTCCGCGACGCCGAGGGCCGAATCGTGGCCGCGGTCGTGGTGTTCCCCGACGTCACCGAGCGCAAGCACGCCGAGCATCGGGCCGAGCGGTTCCTGCGCATGGCCGAGCTCTCGTCGGATCTGATCGGCCTCGCCGCGCCCGACGGCGGCGCGCTCTACGTCAACCCCGCCGGGCTGGCGCTGTCCGGCTTCCCCGCCGACACCGACGTCGAGGCCCTGAACGTCCGCGACTTCCACCCCGCCGAGGTCGGCGAGATGCTCGGGACCGTGGCCTTCCCCGCGGCCATCGCTCACGGCTCGTGGACCGGCGAGAGCACCCTTCTTTCTCGGAGCGGCGAGCAGATCCCGGTCTCGCAGCTGATCATCGCGCACCGAGACGCGAGCGGTGCGCCCAGCTATTTTTCGACCGTGATGCGCGATCTGCGCCCGTTGCGCTCCCTCGAGGCACAGCTGGCCCAGAGCCAGCGACTCGAGGCCATCGGTCGGCTCGCGGGCGGCGTGGCTCATGACTTCAACAACCTGTTGACCGTCATCACCAACTACGTCGAGCTGGTGCGCCGCACGCAAGAGCCGGGAAGTCGAGTCTTCGACGACCTGGGCGAGGTCCAGGAAGCTGCCGAGCGCGCGGCCGCCCTCTGCCGCGGCCTGCTCGGCTTCGCCCGCCGACAGCCCATCGCCCCCGAGGTGCTCGACCTGAATCGGCTGATCACGGACTTCAGCAAGCTCTTGTCGCGGCTGATCGGCGAGAGCGTCGAGCTCGTCTTCAACCCGCAGCCTGCTCTGTGGCCGGTCAAGATCGACCGCTCGCAGTTCGAGCAGATCTTGGTCAACCTCGCGGTCAACGCGCGGGACGCCATGCCCGAGGGCGGGCGGCTGACGATCCAGACGTCGAACGTGAGCTTCACTGCGGACGACGTGAAGGCACGGCCAGAGCTGACCCCGGGCGACTACGTGGGCCTGCACGTGAGCGACACCGGGGTCGGGATGACCGACGCGGTGAAGAGCCGGGTGTTCGAGCCGTTCTTCTCGACCAAACCCCAGGGCGAGAGCTTCGGCATGGGGCTCGCCACGGTGCACGGAGCCGTCCGCCAGAACGACGGGCAGGTCTCTTTGCAGAGCGCGCCGGGGCGCGGCACCCGGGTGGAGGTCTGGTTGCCCCGCTCTCGTGACCCACTCGCGCCCGCCAGCGTGAGGCCGAAGGCCACGCCTGCCGCGGCGGCGGGGCTGGTTCTCCTGGTCGAGGACCGCGCGGACATTCGCGCGCTGGCCACCCGCATCCTCGAGACCGCCGGGTACGAGGTGGTCGCGGCGAGCTCCGGAGAGGACGCCCTCGCACGCTGGCCCGCAGTGGCGTCGCGCGTTCGGCTGCTGCTCACGGACATCGTGATGCCCGGCATCAATGGTCGTCAGCTCGCAGCGCGGATCCGCGCCTCGGCCCCCGGGCTGCCGATCTTGCTCATGTCCGGCTACGCCGAGCCCGAGGCGGGTGGTGATGCGGCCCTCGGCGAGCGGGTCGAGTTCCTGGCCAAGCCATTCACGCCTTCGGTGCTGCTCGCCAAGCTCGCGACCCTGCTCGCCGGACGGGGCGATCGCGGCTAGACTCGACCCCGATGTTGCGCGCCTGTGCCCTCGCCCTGCTCGGAGCCAGCCTGGCCGCCTGCGCCAACGTCGCGCCGTGGGAGCGAAGCAAGCTGGCCCACCCGAGCATGGCCGAGCCCGACGAGAGTCCCGGCCGCGCTCACCTTCTGGCGGTGCAAGAGGGCGCCGGCGGCGGGGGGGCCACGCTGGCCAGCGGCTGCGGGTGTAACTGACGACTCACGGGTTGTAGCCCCCGGGGCTGAAGCTGAGCTGCGGGCCCACCGCGGCGTCGATCTCGCGGAACCGAGCCTCGAGCGCGCGGCCCGCGTCGTCGGCGCCGGCGCGCAGCGCGCGGCGGGACGCGTTTTCCATCATCGACGAGTACGTGAGCAGCACGGTCACGTGCTGCGACGGCCGCGTCACACGTCCCGGAGCGAGCGCGCAGCCCTCGCACTCGGTGCCGTCGGCCATGCCAGCGACCACCCGGACGAAGCGCGGCAGATCCGCGGCTGCTGCGGCGTCGTCCGCGTACACCCGGGCGAGCAGCCGTTCGGGCGAGAAGGCGAACCGGAGTCCGAGCTCGGGAGCTCGCGTCAGCAACGTGGGCGCCACGAAGACGGGCCGGCGCGGCAGCTCGCGCTCGACCAGCTCGTGGGCGCGAGCGAGCGACATGCGCCCCTCGGGCAAGAGAACGGTAGGGTGGCGAAGCTCGTGCTGCGCCCGTCGAAACGGGCGCGACAGCATCCCCGGGGCGACGACGTCCACGGAAGCGCACTCGCCCAGGGCTCGGCAGTGGTAGTGCACGGCTCCGGAGTAGAGGTCGCCGCTCACCAGCACCAATGCGCCGTCGGGGACACCGCGCAGCAAGTCCCGCGCGAACGCCCCGCCGATCGCGTCTCGAGACATGTCCACCCGCGGTGCGAACACCAGGACCGGCAGCGCGGGAACGACGGAGAGCGCCAGCGGCAGCGCGCGCGGCACCGGCCAAGACCGCGGCACTCGCCGGGCCGCCGCCGCGACGCCCACGCCGGCCAGGACCGCGATCGGCACCAGAGCCATGGTCGACAGCCGCTCGAACACGGCGTGGGAGACCTCGCCGTCGACGCTGCCGCGGTAGAGCGCCGCGAGGAGCGGTCCGGGCAACGCCACGGCGACCGAGAGCCCGAGGCAGAGGTCGCGGCGCTCGCGCAAGAGCGCGAGGACACCCACCACCGCCGAGGCCAGCGCGATCGGTCCGAAACTAGCGAACCACACCAGCACCATGGCTCCCAGGCGCTCGCCCACTGGCTCACTGGTCGCCGCTCTCGCCCAGCCGAACAGCCCACCCCACTCCGAACGCAAGAGCAGCTCGGCCCACCCGGAGCCGCTGCCGAGATCGCACGACGACACGGCCGGCGCTCGGCGGTACGCCAGCCAGAGGAGCCCTTGAGACGCCGCGAACGGGAGCAGCGCGGCCAGCGCCGCCTTCCACCCCGGAGATCGATGTCGCCGCATCGCGCGGAAGGCCAAGATGGCGACGGCCGGCAGCGCCAGAAGCGCCAGCTCGTGGTGGGCCAGGGCCAGCCCAGCGGTCGCGAACAGGAGCAGAATGCCGCGACGATCCTCGGCTCGGATGGCGAGCCAGAGCAGCGCGGCAAACAGCGCGTCGTTCAGCGGGAAGGCCTCGGCATACAGCGAGCCGAAGAGAAAGGTGTTCGCCAGGGATAGCGAGACGGCTGCCGCGACGCCGCCCGCGAGCGACCGAGAGAGCCGCTGTGCCGACAGCGCGACGAAGCCGATGGCGATGGCGTGGAACGCCGCGCTGGTCAGGTTGACTCGGAACGCGGGGGACCCCACCGGCACGAGCGAGACGAGATGTGCGAGCGCCGTCCAGAGCGGATAGCCGGGTGCGCGCGGCACGCCCCAGACGTGGGCGGCCGCGGTGAGCTCGGCCGAGTCGCCCATCAGCACGAGCTCGCGGCAAACCCTCGGCAGCGAGACGCCCAGGCTCCCCGCCGCGGCCAGGGCGAACAACCAGCCCTCGCCGAGTACCGGCTCGGACCCGCGAAGCGGCGGCTCGGCCCTCATCCAGGGGCGCCCGGCCTCGGCTCCCACTGGCACCAGAACTCGTGACACGCTGCCCCCCGACTGGTGCACGCGCGCTCGCCGGCGCCAGGAAGCACCCGCACGCCGATCTCGTCCATGGCGGCGATCATCCAGCCTTGCATCAACAGGCAGTGCGCGGGGTGCATCTCGTCGAACTCGCAGATCCGGAGCAGCGTGCACTCGGGCCGCACGTCGACCGCTTCCATCACGCCGCACCCGTCGGTGTACATCCCCCAGATCGGCGTGCAGGCCCGGATCATGGTCTCGGGGTCGGGGCGGACGGCGTACACCCGGAAGATCGTGGACAGGTCGTGGCGAGCGGACAGATCTCCGATCACCCGGCAGTACTCGAGATCCCCTCGGCCCAGGTGGCGGTCCACGCTGGCGAGCAGGCCGACGAACGCCGCGTAGGGCTGGAGCGAGAGGCCGTTCACCGGCTGCGCGAAGACCGCCTGCGCTTCCGGCCCGGCGTCGCGGATCACGCGCGCGAGCCCCGCGAGCCCGAGCTCGCGCTTGACGTGCCGAGCCGCCCCCAGAAAGGCCATCCCGCGGATTTTCGCCACGGGGGCTCGTAGCTGCCCGAGCCCATGGCTGGCAAGCCGTCCGTGCGCGGGGCCTCGCGGCACCGCTCTTGCATTCCGACGGGAGCGTTCCTTTCCCTTGGAACGCGGCCGATTTGGAGTATGCCTCCGCCGTGATCGCGCAGGAGACCATCGATCGCGTCCGCGCCCACACTGCCATCGTGGCGCTGATCGGCGAGACGGTGAAGCTGCAGAAGCGGGGGCGATCGCACCAGGGGCTCTGCCCGTTCCACAAGGAGAAGACGCCGAGCTTCCACGTCAACGAAGAGCGGGGCTTCTACCACTGCTTCGGCTGCGCCGCGCACGGCGACGCGTTCCGGTTCTTGATGGAGCTCGAGGGGCTCTCGTTCGTCGAGGCGATTCGGCGACTGGCCGAGCGAGCGGGCATCACCATCGTCGAGCACCACGACGAGCAGCAGAAGCGCGAGGAGCTCGAGGTGCGGCGCCGGCAAGAGGAGCTCTACGCCGTCGGCAACGTGGCCGCCGAGTACTTCGAGCGCATGCTGCGCGAGCATTCCTTGGGCCGGCACGCCCAGCGCGAGCTCGAGAAGCGCGGACTGCGGACGGATGACCCGACGGACCCGATCGCCGACGCGCTGCAGGCCTTCCGCATCGGCTACGCGCCCTACGCCTGGGACGGGCTGGCCAATCACCTGCGCGACGCGGGCATGAGCCACCGGGCCGCAGAGCAGGTGGGCCTGTTGGTGCCGAGGAAGAGCGGCAGCGGTCACTACGATCGCTTTCGGCATCGCTTGATGTTCGCGGTGATCGATCTCCAAGGCCGAGTCATCGCGTTCAGCGGCCGCGCGCTGCCCGATCCCGACGACGCCGAGCTTCGCGCGCTGTCCCTCGAGCGCGTGGGCAGCAGCACGCCCGGAGAAGAGCCGGCGAAGTACGTCAACTCGCCCGAGTCACCGATCTACAAGAAGCGCGAGGCGGTGTTCGGCCTCTACCAGGCGCGGAGCGCCGTCCGCGAGGCCGGAATGGCGGTGCTGGTCGAGGGGAACTTCGACGTGGTCAGCCTGCACGCCCGGGGCATCAAGAACGTGGTGGCGCCGCTCGGGACCGCTTTCACGCCCGAGCAAGCGCGGCTCGTCAAGCGCTTCGCACCGAACGTCACGCTGCTCTTCGACGGTGACTCGGCCGGGCGCCGGGCGGTGGTGGCGTCACGCGAGCCGTGCAAGCAGGCCGGGCTCAGCGCGAAGGTCGCCACTCTTCCCCAGGGCACAGACCCCGACGATCTCTCGCGCACCCAGGGCGCCGAAGCGGTTCGCCGCGTGGTCGGCGCCGCCCGCGGCCTGCTCGAGTACTCGATCGAGTCCGCGCTCGACAGCTTCGTCGGCACCGACGCCCACGCCCGCGCCGCCAAGCTGAAAGAGGTGACCGAGCTGATCGCGGCCGAAGACGATCCGGCGGTCCGGGCCCTGGCGGAACAGCACGCCGACCGCGTCGCCGGGCGGCTCGGGATGGGGGACGCCCGCACCTTTCGTGCGCTGCGCAGCTCGGTGCTCGCCGGCATGGGGGGCGCTCGCCCTCCCGGGTCCGTCCAGGCCCCGACCCCCGAGCGGGCCCGGTCGAGCGCGGGTCGGACCGAGGTCGAGCAGGTCATTTTCGGCGCTTTGTTGGACTATCCGGAGCTTCTCGGCGATGACGAGGTTCTCGCAGGGGCGGACCTGGTCGAGGGCGACATCGCAGGGGCAATTGCCGCGCTGCGTCAATCCTGCAAGGACGGACCTTTGCAAAACCCTGAACTTGTCCTTGCGAAGCTCGGCCCTTCGATCCATCCATTCGCCTCCGCTCGGCTGGCCGCCCCGAGACACGAACGTGTCGAGGACGCAAAAAGCGAGCTTTTGCAGAACATCGCGAAGTTGAAACGACTCGAGCTCAAGCGACAGCGAAGCGAAGTGGTGCGAGAGCTTCAGCACGCCGCGAGCGTTGGGGACGCCGATCAAGAAATGGCTCTGCTGCGTGAGCACATGCGCCGAGCGCGCGAACGTCACGGGCTCTGAATCGAGGTAGCTGTGGGAGCAAAGAAAACCATGCCGGCAAAGAAGACCAGCCTGCCCAAGAAGGCGGCCCCTGCTGCAAAGGCGCCTGCCAAGGCAGCAGCAAAGGCGACCGCCAAGCCGGCAGCCAAGGCGGCCAAGTCCGCGAAGCCTGCGGTCAAGCCCGCCCCTGCGAAGCCCGCGCCGGCCAAGGCCGTCGCCAAGCCCGCCAAGGAAGCGAAGGACGCGAAGAGCAAGGAGAAGGAGAAGCCTTCTCGCGACAAGGCCAAGCCGTCGGCGCAGAAGCTGAACGGCGCTGCCGCCGGCGCCAAGCACAAGCCGCGCCCGGACGACGACGACGACGACGCGCCCGAGTCCCGCGAGACGACCTCGAGCTTTCCGCCGCCGGCCGCCAAAGCCAAGGGCAACGGCAAGAGCAAGCAGGGCGTCGCCGATCTGATCAGCCTGGGCAAGAAGAAGGGCTTCCTCACCTACGACGACGTGAACGAAGCGCTGCCGCCCGACGCGGTGCAGCCCGACCAGATCGACGACGTGCTCTCGACGCTGGACGACGAGGACATCGAGGTCGTCGACGACGCGACCAACCTGAAGATCCAGGCCCGCCACATGGCGGACGAGGAGCTCTCTCCGGGCAAGGCTCCGGCCAAGGGCGAAGAAGAGCCCGAGACCCCTCAGCCCGCCGCCAAGGCGGGTGAAGAAGACTACTACAAGTCCAACGACCCGGTCCGCATGTACCTGCGGAAGATGGGCAGCGTGGCGCTGCTCACCCGCGAGGGCGAGGTCGAGATCGCCAAGCGGATCGAAGAGGGCGAAAACGAGGTCTTGGGGTCGATCCTCACCAGCCCGGTGGCGGTGCGCGAGATCATCGACATCGGCGAGCGCCTGAAGGCCCACAAGATCCGGGTCAAAGACATCGTGCGGGACGCCGAGGACGAAGAGCACGAGTTCGACGAGGAAGAGGCGGACCGCCGCATCATCCGCCTGATCGAGCGCGTGAAGCGCCTGGACAAGAAGCACCACGACCTGGGCGAAGAGCGCAAGACCGCAAACGACGTGCGCCGGAAGGCGGTCGACAAAGAGCTGTCCGACAACAAGCAAGAGCTGGTCGAGACGCTGCAAGAGATGCGGCTCAACAAGAAGACCATCGACAAGATCGTCGGCAAGCTCAAGGCGATGATCGAGAAGGTGCAGAACGCACAGTCGAAGGCGATCGAGCTCGAGAAGCAGACCGGCGCCAGCAAGAGCGAGCTGAAGAAGATGCTGCGCGAGGCCAAGGACGACCCGGAAGCCGAGCGCACCCTGGCCGAGAAGCTGGGGATGGAGGCCCACGACCTCGAAGACGTGAGCGAAGCGCTGAAGAGCGCGCAGAAGGGCGTGAAGAAGGTCGAAGAAGAGCTGAAGGTCGACGTCAACGAGCTGATGCGCACCTACGACTCGATCATGACCGGCGAGCACAAAGCCGAGCGCGCCAAGGCCGAGCTGGTCGAGGCCAACCTGCGCTTGGTGGTCAGCATCGCCAAGAAGTACACCAACCGCGGCCTGCAGTTCCTGGACCTGATCCAGGAGGGCAACATCGGCCTGATGAAGGCGGTGGACAAGTGCGAGTACAAGCGCGGCTACAAGTTCTCGACCTACGCCACCTGGTGGATCCGCCA
>JACPVJ010000100.1 GCA_016191785.1 Myxococcales bacterium
CGGCGCGGGCAGCGGCGGCGTCGCGGGCGGTGGCGGCGTCGCGGGCTCGGGCGCGACCAGCGGTTCGGGCGGCGCGGGCGGGGCGGCCGGTGGCGCGGGCGGTTCGGGTGGCTCGGGCGCGACCGGTGGGTCGGGCGGCGGTGGCGGCACGTGCACGGCCGACACCAAGACCGACCCGAACCACTGCGGCGCGTGCTTTCACAGCTGCCTCGGGGCAACGTGCAGCAACGGCTACTGTGCGAAGACCAAGGTCTACTCCGCGAACGCGCCAGTGGGCCTGGCGCTCGACGTCACCCACCTGTACTGGGGAAGCGACGGCGCGAACGAGATCCGTCGCGCACCCAAGGCTGGCGGTGGAAGCAGCACCCAGATCATCGCCGAGGGCTCGGCGGTGTACTACCTGGCGATGTACGGCTCCGAGCTGTTCTGGACGACCGCCAGCAACGACCTGAAGCGACTGACCCTGCCGGGCGGCTCGGTGAAGGTGCTCGAGCCGGGCCTGGGGAGCCCCTACGGCGTCGCCGTGTCGGGGACCAAAGCGTGGGTGGTCGAGGCCGCAGACGCGAAGATCGCAGTGATCGACGCGGTGAACGGCGGAGAGAAGGCCTCGTTTCCCCTGTCGTCGGGCAGCACAGCCGAAGGGATCGCCACGGACGGCCAGAAGCTGTTCATCGCGCTCTACTCCGGCGCGGACATCTTGACCATGCCCGTCACCGGCGGCAGCATCGGCAGCGTCGTCACCGGGCAGGTGAAGCCCGCCGGCGTCGCCGTCGACGGCGAGTGGGTCTACTGGACGGGGCAGGGCACGCCCGGCGTGCTGCGCAAGCGCAAGAAGACCGGCGGCCCGATCGTCGAGCTGGCGACGGATCTGAGCGTGCCGACGGGTGTGGTCGTGGACGCCACTCACGTGTACTTTGCCGAGCACGGCGCCAACGTCATCTGGCGCTTGCCGAAGTGACCGTGGCAGGCTCGATCGTCGACCTCTCGAAGCAGGCTGCGCCTCGCGGCCTCGCCTGCGACGTGCTGGTGATCGGCTCGGGGTCGGGCGGGGCGACGGCGGCGCGGGTGCTCGCCGAGGCGGGGCGCGAGGTCGTGGTGCTGGAAGAGGGCGCCGACCGCACGGGCAAGGACCTCACCCAACGCGACGGCGCGATGTACGACCAGCTGTACATGGACCGCGGCGGGCGCGTCACCGAGGATCTCTCCATCTCGGTGCTGCAGGGGCGCGTGCTGGGCGGCGGCCCGGTGATCAACATGGCGGACGTCGTGCCCATCCCCGACGGCGTGCTCCGGCATTGGCAGAAGAAACACGGGCTGACCGACTTCTCACCCGAGACCCTGGCGCCGTTCAAGGCAAGGGCCTTGCAAGATCTCTCCGCGAATCCCATCGCCCCCGATCAGATCAACCGCGCCAACGGCCTCTTGCGCCAGGGCGCCGAGAAGCTCGGCCTGCGCGGCGAGGTGATGATGCACAACCGCGTCGGCTGCCGGGGGCTCGGCACCTGCATGCTCGGCTGCCCGCTCGGCGCGAAGCAGAACACTCGCTTCGTGTCGATCCCGAAGGCCCTGGACCGAGGCGCGCGCTTCTTTTTGCGAGCGCGAGCGGTGCGCATCGAGGGCGCGCGCGAAGACGTGAAGCGCGTGACCGTGGCGGTGCTCGACGAGCGGGGACACCACCCCACGGGAACGTTCCAGGTCCGCGCGCAGGTCGTGATCGTCGCGGCCAACGCCATCGCCAGCGCTGAGCTCTTGCTGCGCTCGGGCATCGGCAACAGTCACGTCGGCCGGCACCTGATCTTGCAGCCCCAGCTGGCGGTGACCGCGCTGTTCGACGAGAAGGTGCGCGCCTTCGACGGCATCCCCCAGGCGTATGCCGTGACCGAGCACGAGCGGGACGACGATCCCGAGCACGGCCTGTGGGGCTATCGCATCGAGCCGGTGATGGGCACGCCGGGCAACGTGGCCTCGGTGTTGCCCCTGGGCGGGGTGGCCGGCAAAGAGCTGATGGCGGTCTACGATCGGATCGCGGCAGCCCTGGTGCTGGTGCCCGACGAGCCCTCGGGCAACGTGCAGCTCGGACCCAGCGCCGGTCACCCGATCATCAGCTATCGCCAGGCCGAGAACCACAAGGCCCGCCTGCGCGAGGGGGCCAAGCTGGCCGCGCGCATCTACTTTGCTGCCGGCGCGCGGCAGGTGTTCGTGCCGACGACCCCGCCGGTGGTGCTCGAGTCCGAGCGCGACGTTGCCCGGATCGACGCCATCTCTCTCGCGCCCGCAACGGCGCCGCTGCTCTCGGCGCACCAGCAGGGCACGGTGCGTTTCGCGCCGTCGTCCGAGCGGGGCGGCGCAGATCCCGACGGCCGCGTGTACGGCACCCGGGGCGTCTACGTGTTCGACACCTCGGGCTTTCCGTCCAGCGCGTCGAGTCACACCATGACCCCGGTGCTCACCATCGCGCACTACCTGTCGGCGAAGCTGGCGAGCGGCAAGTAGGGGACCCACGGACGGCTCGGTTCACCGCGGACGGTGACACGGCGCGTGCGGCCCGGGTGAAGCTCGAGGCTCAGCGTCGCGCTTGATCGGCGTCATCGACGCCGCGGCGCGGGCGAGCCAGGGTTTGGCCATGAAGCGTCGTACTGGGGGGTGGCTTGCGCTGGGGGTGGTTGGGGTGGTCGGGCCGAGCTGCGGGCAGCCGGCCGAGGTGTCGGAGCGCGCGACCTCTGGGTCGCCCACGGCGCTGGCCGACGCGCCTGCGCCGCTCCGGGCCGCGCTGATCGCCGCCCGGCAGCGGAACGCGAGTCACGAGTACGCGGTACGCACCGAGGGCGGCCACGGGGTCGCGGACGCTCGGGGGTTTTCGGTGCGCTACGACGCGGTGGGCGCGCACCTGAAGCAGGCGGGCATGTCCCACGGCACGCTGACGCTCGCGGGGGTCGGGTGCACCGGGGCGATCGAGACCGTCGCCGCAGTGAAGCCCACGGCTGAGAAGAACCGCGTGTCGTACGAGCGTCAGGCGGGCGGCATCGCGGTCGAGGAGTGGTACCTCAGCGGACCGATGGGGCTCGAGCAGGGCTTCACGCTCGCAGCCCGGCCGGCCTGCGCCGACGCCGGTGCTGAAGTCGTCCTCGAGATCGACACGAGCGGTTTCGTGGCGCGACCGGCCGGAGACGCGCTGGCGCTCGAGAGCGCCGACGGGCAAGTCTATCGTTACACCGACTTGTTCGCCAAAGACGCGGCCGGGTGCGCCCTTCCCGCGCGCATGGCCGTGACGGCGAGCGGGCGCATCGCCCTGCATGTCGGCGTGACCGGCGCGGCGTTTCCCATCGAGGTCGATCCGCTGGTTTGGACGCAACAGGGCAAGCTGGTGGGCACCGACAACGCGGCCGGTGATCGCTACGGGACGTCCGTGGCGATCAGCGGAGACACCGCGCTGATCGGCGCTACCTACGACGACGACAAGGGTGCAGACTCGGGCAGCGCCTACGTCTTCGTGCGCGCCGGCAACGCCTGGACGCAACAGGCGAAGCTGGTCGCATCCGACGGGGCCGCGGGCGACAGCTTCGGCTATGCGGTCGCGCTGATGGGCGACACCGCGGTGGTCGGCGCCCGCCACGACGACGACAAGGGTGCAGACTCGGGCAGCTCATACGTCTTCGTGCGCAGCGGCACCGCCTGGTCTCAGCAGGCGAAGCTGACCGCCGCGGACGGAACGGCGGACGACACCTTCGGCAGCAGCGTCGCGGTGGACGGCAACACCGCCCTCGTCGGTGCCACCAACGACGACGCCAAGGTGGCGGGCGGCGGCAGCGCGTATGTCTTCGTGCGCAGCGGCACCACCTGGACCGAGCAGAAGAAGCTGGTGGCCTCCGACACGGCGGCGCAAGACAGATTCGGATCTTCGGTTGCGCTGAGCGGCGACACGGCGCTGGCGGGTGCGTCCGGTGACGACGACGTGCTCGCGGACGTGGGAAGCGCCTATGTGTTCGTGCGGTCGGGCACCACCTGGACCGAGCAGGCGAAGCTGTCGGCGAAGAACCTCACCGCCGGGGCTTCGTTCGGGTTTTCGGCGGCACTCGACGGCAACACGGCCGTCCTAGGTGCCTGGAGTGAAGACAGCTCCGCGACCGACGCAGGCAGCGCCTACGTGTTCGTGCGCGCGGGTGCGGTGTGGAACCAGCAGGCCGAGCTCCTGGCTTCGGACGGCGCGGCCAGTGACTACTTCGGCGTGTCGGTCGGTGTGAACGGCGACACCGCGGTCGTTGGCGCGCACTATGACGACGACAAGGGCAGTGGCTCTGGCAGCGCCTATGTCTTCGGACGAACCGGGACCACCTGGGCCCAGAAGATGAAGGTCTCTGCCTCCGATGGCGGCGCGGGGGACGCCTTCGGGCGGAGCGTGGCCGTCAGCGGCGACACGCTGCTGGTGGGGGCGCCGGCCGACGACGACTTCGGTCCCGAGACCGGGAGCGCCTACGTGTTCGTGGGCAAGAAGACCAACGGGGATGCCTGCGGAGGGGGGTCGGAGTGCGGGACCGGCTTCTGCGTGGACGGGGTCTGCTGCAACATCGCGTGCGCGGGCGGTACGGTCGACTGCCAGGCGTGCAGCACCGCCGCCGGCGCCGCCGTGAACGGCACCTGTGGCCCCACCACCGGTAATACGTGCAGCGACGCGGACGCATGCACGCAGGCGGACACCTGCCAGGCGGGGACCTGCGTCGGCGCGAACCCGGTGACCTGCACGGCGAGCGATCAATGTCACGTGGCCGGAACGTGCAACGCGTCGACCGGCGTCTGTAGCAACCCGGCCAAACCGGACGGCTCGCCCTGCAGCGGCGGCACGTGCGTGGGCGGCGGGTGTCAGCCGAACGGAACCGGTGGCACCGGTGGCGGCGGCGGCACGGGCGGCGGCGGCGGCACGGGCGGCGCCGGCGGCACGGGCGGAGTCGGCGGCACGGGTGGAGCCGGTGGCGCGGGTGGAGCCGGCGGTTCCGGTGCGAGCAGCGGCAGCGGCGGCAGCGGCGGCA
>JACPVJ010000101.1 GCA_016191785.1 Myxococcales bacterium
ACACCAGCCGCGGATCACGCCCCGTGATCCGCGCTCCCTGTCGCCCTACGCGACACCAGCCGCGGATCACGCCCCGTGATCCGCGCTCCCTGTCGCCCCCAGCTCGCACTCGCCAGCCGTCTTCCCACCGCGCCACCGCGCGCCCCCTCCACCCGCGCATGCGCCGGCGGCCCGCGGTGGCCCGTGCCCACCGCGCCGCGGCCCCGAGCCTCGGCCACCTGTTCACCGCCGCCGGCGCTTGCCGGGTAAGGAGGGGGCAGGCGGCGCGCAGCGCGCGCAGCGCGGCGCGCACCGACCGGGGGAGGCACGGGCTCGTCTTCCCCCGCCGACAATGGTAGAGCGCCCGCATGCGAACGGGATGGCTGGGTTGCGCCGCGCTGACGGTGCTCGCGACTGTGACGGTGGCCGCCTGCGGGGGTGACGAAGACGGCGGTGGCGGTGGCGGCGGCTCGTCGGGCAGCGGCGGCGGCGGGTCGGCCGAGTGCAAGCCGACCGACGAGGGCTGCTACGCGGCCGGGGCCGAGGGCCCGGGCAACGCCTGCATGGCCAAGGCCGACTTCTCGGCGGCGGACGTGACCCAGCTGCGCATGACCTCGCACCAGGTGAAGAGCCCGGCGGCGCTGGCGGCGCCCTTCATGCAGGACTCGATCATCACCGAGAAGAGCACGCTGAAAGAGCCCACGTGCAACCTGAACGGCAAGGGCCAGTTCAACTACTTGATGCAGATCGACACCGCCAAGAAAGAGCTCACGCTCGGCGGCGGCGTGCCCCAGGCACTGATCGGCCCCACCCTCGACGGGACCTGCTGGGCCGAGTTCACCGACCCGAAGTCGGGCCTCGAGGTCAAGCAGTACTCCGCGCCGTACACCGAGAGCGGCGGCAAGCTCGAGGCCACGCTCGACAAGTTCGTGATGCCCATCTACCTCGAGGACAAGGCGACCGTCGACAGCGCCGTCTTGGTGCCGCTGCACCAGATGAAGTTCACCGCAGAGCTCAGCGACGACAAGAACTGCGTCGGCCGCTACGCCCCCGAGGGGCTGCAGAAGGGGCTGTCGTGCCAGGCAACGGAGGGCGAGTTCGCGTGGGAGGCCGCCGGCACCTACGAGGGCTACATCACCGTCGAAGAGGCCGACAAGGTGATGGTGGTCACGCTCTCGCAGTCGCTCTGCGTGGTCCTGACCGGTGATCCGTCGAAGTGGCTCGGCACCGACCGGGACTGCAAGACCAGCAAGGGCTTCGCCAGCGACGGCATGCCCAAGGGCGACTGGTGCTCGAAGACCAACAGCGCCGGCGGCTGCCAGGACTCGTGGAAGCTGGTGATCGACTTCGCCGCCCAGGCGATCAAGATCAAGGGCGTGTACGACAGCGCCAAGAGCGGCTGCTGACGGGCCGGCATCCCACCTTGTACGACACCGCGCGCCGCGAGAACGCGCGAACTCGATCGGCAGATTCGGGCTAGACTCCCCGAGCGGTCGTCCGCTCTTCGGGGCGCCGCGAGCGGCCGGGAGCCGCGCACGGGAGAGCCTTATGCCGAGCTGGTTCAAGCACTTGGTCTTCATCATCTTCCTGGTCGCCTTCGCCGGTTGTGCCGGGAGCTGCTCAGGCTGCTCGGGTTGCGGCATCACGCCCCTGCCCGGCGGCTTCCCCAAAGAAAGCCGGATCGAGAACTCGACCAGCGTTCGGGTCAGCAAGACCGGGCTCGAGTTCCTCGCGCAGAACGTGAGCACGCTGGCGCCCACGCTGCTCGGCGGTGCCGGCCAGACCAGCGCCGGCGTGATCACCTTCGACATTCCGACCTCGGACGCCGACGCCGTGATCGGCAAGGTGAAGATCTGCCCGAACGGCCCGAAGCCGACGGCCAACCCGCCCGAGTGCGTGGCAGAGGTCGACCTCGGCAAGGCCAAGCTGAACATCACCACCGCGGCACCCCACGAGATCAAGATCACCGGCACCTTGGCGGTGCGCATGCAGAAGGTGCCGCTCAAGGGCTCGGGTCTGCTTGGCTGGGTGAACAGCGAGGTAGTGCTCACCAAGGGCGGTGTGTGCAGCCCGAAAGAGCCGGCGGACATCCCGATCGACGTCGACATCTCGCTCGAGGTCGACAAGAACCCGGCCCACGGCTCGCGCCAGGGCTACACCAAGGTCAAGATCGTCAAGCTCGAGATCAACAACGGCACCATCGGCAGCAGCATCAAGTTCTGCGGCTCGGGCTTCGATGACACGATCATCAACCTGATCAAGCCCCTGTTGATCAACAGCCTGCTGGGCGGCATCACCGGCACCTTGACCAGCACGGTCGAAGATCAGCTGTGCACCAAGGCCGACGCGGCGACCGGCGTCACCTGCCCCACCGGCTCCTACCCGGACGCCGACAGCGTGTGCCGCTATTGCACCCCGGACGGCACCGGCAAGTGCCCCGACACCAAGGCCGAGTGCGTGGGGGTTGCCCTGGGCGCGGACGGCAACATCGACCTGTCGTCGGCGCTCGCCAGCCTCTCGCCAGGCACCAAAGGCGGCTTCGACTTCTTGGCCGCGCTCGGCGGCGAGGGCGCGCGGGACGACGGCTCGGGCTTCGCGTGGGGTGATCTGAACCCGGTCGGCGGCGGCATGACCGTGGGCATGATCGGCGGCGCCGAGCCCAAGCCCATCACGCAGTGCGTGCCGATCGCGAACCTGACCAAGCCCACCAACATTCCGGTCCCGGACGAGCTTCAAGACGCGAACAAGCTGTTCGACAAAGGCCTGCCCAACTGGACCGGCCCGGGTCCGCACCTCGGGGTCGCGATCAGCGAGCGCTATCTGAACTATGCCCTGGGGGCCATCTACAACAGCGGCGCCCTCTGCCTGGGCGTCGGCTCGGGCACCCTCGGCTCGCTGCTCAACTCGAACACCATCGGCCTGCTCATCCCCAGCTTCTCGGAGCTGGCCCGGCAGAAGGCCTCGGCGCCGCTGGCGCTGGTGATTCGCCCCCAGGAGCCGCCGAGCGTGGTGGTGGGCAAGGGCACCGACCTTGCCGCCGATCCGCTGCTGAAGATCACGATGAACAAGCTCGAGATCGACTTCTATGTCTGGTCGAGCGATCGCTTCATTCGCGCCTTCACCGCCAGCTTCGACGTGGTCGCGCCGGTGAACCTCGACGTGACCAGCGAGGGGCTGGCTCCGGTGCTCGACAAGGTCGAGCTGAACAACCCGTCGCTCAAGAACTCGCTCTTGCGCGAGGACGAGAAGAAGGCCGCCAAGAGCCTGGCGAGCATCGTCGCCGATCAGATCGGCTCGGCGCTGGGCGGCGCCATCAACCCCATCGACGTCTCGTCGCAGCTGTCGAGCTACGGCCTGTCGCTCAACATCCCGCCGACCGTCGCGGGCCAGGGCAGCCCCGGCCTGACCCGGCTCGAGAAGGGCACCGACCGCTACCTGGCGCTGTTCGCCGGGCTGGCGCTGGCACCGGTCAAGCCGGGCAACGTGGACACCGACACCCTCGACACCAAGGTCGAGGTCTCGAGCAAGCGCGTCGAGCTCGAGGGGCTGAGCCTGCCCACGCTGAGCGACGACAACGTCCCGGTGATCGAGCTCGACCTCGGGGCGAGCGGGGACGACGGCTCCCGCGCCCTCGAGTGGCAGTACCGCCTGAACGGCGGGCTGTGGCACCCGTGGACCAGCCAGCGCCGGCTGGCGGTCCGCGCGCCCGCGCTCTCGATCCAGATGAAGCACAAGATCGAGGTCCGCTCGCGGGTGGTCGGCCACCCCGAGACCATGGACCCGACGCCGGCCGTCGCCGAGGTCCGGGTCGACAAGACCCCGCCCGCGGTGAGCTTCGCCAAGCGGGTGAAGAACGGCGAAATGGATCTGTCGGTCGAGGACGTGGTCTCCGAGCGGCCGGCGGTCAAGGTGCGCTGGGCGCTGGACGACGGCGACTTCGGCGAGTGGACCACTGCCAGCGCCCTCCAGAGCGTGCCGGTGCAGGGCGCCTCGCACCTGCGGGTGCAGGCGGTGGACGAAGAGGGCAACGTGGCCGAGAAAAAGCACGCGCTGATCAACGGCAAGGCCGACGCCTCGCTCGGGGGCGCGGGCAGCGGGTGCGGCTGCGGCGTCGCGGGCGACGATCGGTCGAGCCCATGGTTCGCCGCGCTGGCCGTGGCCGGGCTCGGCGCCGCGCTGTCGCTGCGCCGGCGGCGCCGAGGGTCGCGGCGCGCGCAGATCGCCGGCGGCTTCGCCCTGATGGCGGTCGCGTCGTCGTTCTCGGGCTGCTCGTGCGGCAGCGACGACGAGACCGGCAAGGCCGCCAAGGTCTGCCCCGACATCGAGGGCTGCGAGACCCTCGAGCCCGGGCTGGTGGGCGCCTACGCCTCGGCGGCCGTCGCGGGGGACGGCACGGTGTGGGTCGCCGGGTACAACGACTTCGGCTACGGCACGACCGAAGAGAGCGGCCAGAGCATGTACGTCTGGGGCGATCTGGTGGTCGGCAAGTGGGACGGCCAGAAGGTGACCTGGGAGGCCGTCGACGGCCTGCCCACGGTGGATCCCGATCTCGAGCCCGGCGAGTCCGGTGGCCCGGCTGATCCGAAATACAACGACGTGAAGGGCTTTCGCGGCGGCCTGGTCGAGGCCGGGGACGACGTCGGGCTCTGGACCAGCATCGCCCTCGCGGGCGACACGCCGCAGGTGGCTTACTTCGACGCCAAGAACCGGGCGCTCAAGTTCGCCAGCCTGAGCGGCAAGAGCTGGTCGACGCACACCGTGCAGAAGAAGGCGAACAGCGATCTCGGGCGCTACGCCAAACTGCTGATCGTGGGCGGCAAGCCGGTGATCGCCTACCTGTTCATCGAGCCCGGCGCTGCCGGCGCGGGCAAGAGCGGCGTGCGCATCGCGAAGGCGTCGAAGGAATCACCCACCGCAGACTCGGATTGGACCTTCGAGGACGTCTACGTCGACGACAAGACGCCCTGCCGCGCGTTCATGTGCGCCACCGGCGCTTGCCGGGCCGACACGCTCAAGTGCGAGCCGAAGGCCTCGGGCTGCGGCAAGTGCGCCAGCGGCGAAGAGTGCTTCGACACCGCGGGCGAGAAGGCCTGCCAGAAGGTGTTCGACAAGGTGTATCCCGACGCCTTCCCCGAGGCGGCAGGGCTCTACATCTCGGTCGCCGAGACCAAGTCGGGGCTCGGCTTGGTGTTCTACGATCGGATCCACGGCAACCTGATGGCGGCCCGGCAAGACGGCGGCAAGTGGCAGCCGGCGCTCTTGGTCGACGGCCAGGGCACCGACGCCAAGGGCCCGATCGACACCGGCGACGTGGGCCTGGGCGCGAGCCTGGCCATCGACTCGGCCGGCGACTGGCACGTGGCGTACGTGAACGGCTTCGACGAGAGCCTGCTCTACGGCAAGATCGCCGGGGGCACGACGCCGGGCAAGGCCGAGGTTGTAGACGACGGCGTAGTACCGGGCGGTCAGGCCGTGGTCGGCGCCGACTCGTCGATCGCCATCGGCAGCGGCGGCGACGTGCTGATCGCCTACCAGGACGCGACCCGCGGCAAGGCGCGCTGGGCGGTGGGCAAGGCTGCCGGCGCGACCCACACCTGGACCAAGAAGGACCTCGGCGTGAGCGAGTTCGCCGGTGGGTTCAACAAGGTGCTGGTCTCGAGCGGCAAGACCGAGGTGCTCACCTGGTGGCGGCGAGCCAAGCCCCGCACCGAGGGCGACGTCAGCATCGTGACGCCCTGAGCCTCGAACGGCTCACGCCGCGCCCCTCAGGCCGCGGCGATGGCGGCGCTCGTGACCTCGAGGGTCGCCGGGCCGTCCACGTGCGAGCGCTCTTCGGCCACCAGCGCCAGAAGCTCGCGCTTGTCGCACACGTTGGCCTCCAAAAGCGCGCGCATGTAGCCGTCGACGTACCCGTGCGCACGGGCGAGGCGGGCGTACGCCACACCGTCGTTGCGCAAGCGGAACACGTCCCGAAGCATCGTCCTCAAGGTATCGAGCATCTCTGCCTTGGCACTCATCGTCGTCTCCCGGATTCGCCTCGCCGGGTCCCCATCTCGGGGCACGCCGGGCTGTCCCCATCCCGTAACGGGGAGGGCGCACGCGGGCCAAGTTCCCCACGCGGGTCGGGGCTCGGCGACCCGGCGGCCACGCGACGGCCGAAAAGGGCGACTCCGGGCTCGGGCAGTTCGGCGGGTCCGGCCGCGACAATCGCCCGCCGGTCGACAATGGCTGGCGGTTTCCCGGGCGTTCGGATATCGGAAACACCGGCATGGCAGTGGACCCTCCCGACCCCCGCGCCTTCGTCGCCGAGCTGCGAGCGCTCGGGGCCTTGCCCGATCTGATCGCGGCGGTGCGCGCGGCCCGTGACCAGGCCCTGGCCAGCTCCGACCGCACGTTCCCCCGGGCCAGCGTGGCCCTCGACCCCGCGCAGGGCGAGACGCCCTTGGGCAACCTGGCGGCGATCTTCGAGCGCGGCGCCGACACCGAGTCCGAGGCGCTGCTGATCGCGCTGCTGCTCGCGCTGGGCACGGCGTCGGACTTCCCCAGCGCCCCCGAGACCGAGCTTTCGCGCGCGAAAGAGCTGGCGTGGCTCGCCGCGCACACCCGCATCAACGCGCTCTTGGTGATGGACAGCGCCATCGAGCCCGAGAAGGTCGGCGCGTTCTGGCGTGCCCTGGCCTCCCTCGCCGAGCCCTCGCGAGCCGAGGATCCAGCGACCGCCACCGCAGCCCTGGCGGCCCTGGCCGCGTCGGGCAGCGAGCGCGGTCGCGCCGCAGCGCTCGAGCTCGCGACCAGCACTCGCGATCCGCTGGTGCGCGCGCTCCTCGGGCGGGGCAGCGCGGCGACCGCTCCTCGCCTCGACGGCGAGCTCTCCCCCGCCCCGCGCGGTCCCATCGCCACCACGCTGCTCGCGCTCACCGGGCTCCTGTTCGTCGCGCGGGGCGCGCGCCTGCTCGGCCGGCTGGGCCTGGCCTTCAAGCAGCCCGCCGAGGTCCGCCTCACCGACCGCGGGCTCGAGCTCTCGCATCGCACCGAGCTGCTCGGTCGCGTGCTCAAGAAACACGAGACCCTGATCCCTCTCACGAACCTGGCGCGGGTCACGCGCGAGGTGCGCTACCCACGGGTCGGGTTGTACCTGGGGCTGTTCGCGCTCGCGCTCGGCAGCTACGTCGGCGTGGGGCTGTTCGTGGACGGCGCGCGGGTGCCCGGGGGCTCGGCTCAGCTGCTGGGCATGGGCCTGGTGGTGGTCGCCCTCGGCCTCGCCATCGACTATGGCCTGACGGTGCTCTCGGACAACGCCCGCGGCCGGTGCCGGCTGGTGGTCGAGCCCAAGAAGGGCCGGCGGCTGTGCGTGGGCGCGCTCGATCCGGCTCGCGCCGACGCGATGCTGGCGGCGCTGTCGCAGCAGGGTCGCGGCTGATCAGTCCGCGCCCGCGTCGGCCACGCCCCGGTCAGCGCTCGCGTCTTTCTCTTTCTTGCCGCCGTCGCTCGCCCCGGCGTCGGTGCTCGGCGCACCGCCGTCCTTCGCCGCCTTCGCAGCAGCCTTGCGGGCGGCCTCTTCGGCCAGCTCTTTCGCATAGGCCGAGATGGCCTCGAGCAAGCGGGCGAGCTGCTTCGGCGTCGCGACCACGCTGCCGTGGATCTCGCTGCCGACGGGCTTCAAGCTGATGGGCTCGAGGAGCGCGACAACCTGGAAGCCGAGCACCTTGGGGTGGGTGACCTTGTCGATGGCTGCCGCCAGCTCTTCGGCGTGTTTGGCGGCGCTCTCGGGGGACTCGTCCTCGGCCACCAGATCGGCGACGGCGCCGCCGTCGGAGGTGGGCGTGACCTTCATGCGCACCCACTTCAGACTCTTCGGGATCTCGAAAGGGATCCCGACGAACGCCCGCCAGGGCGTGACCACGAAGGTGGTCAGCGCCTCGGTCCCCTTCGGGTTCGGGAACTTGAGGCCCGATCCGAGCGAGAGCGCGTGCTTCTCGGCGCTCGGCGGCGCCATCACCAAGATCTGGGGCGCCGGCAGCACCAGCAACCGCTCGGCGCGATCGGCCTCGAGGCGCGCGGCGGGGACGCCGGCGTCCAGCCATCCGTTCCGTGCGTCACGCTGAACCAACGTGTCGACCGCGGCGCGCAGCTTGTCGTTCGGCACGTTGACCCGCAGCACCGCCACGACCTCCGACGACTTCCGGAGCTGGGGGCCGGCGATCAAGATACGGTCGACGTCTTTGATCGGATCGAGCCCGGTCGGGCCGAAGAAGTCCTTCCACTGCTCCGCCGCTCCGAGCAGCGTGCCGATGCGGGAACCGAGCGGGTGATTGCGGATGCGATCGTTGAAGACGATCAGCCGCACGTTCGCGTTCGCGTCCACGACCTTGCCCGCCACCCCGGCCATCGCCACCGGATCCCCGATGCTCGGCCCGGCGTCCGCGGGTCCCGCGTCGGGCGCTCCGGCGTCGGGCTTCGGCTTGGGCTTCGCCACCGGCTCGGGCGGCGGGTCGTCGTCGTCTTTGATCTCTGCGAACGGATCGTCCACCACCGGCTGAGCGGGCTCGGGCGGGGTTTCGGGCTTCGCGGGCTCTGCCGGCGGCGGCGTCGCGCTCGGCCGGTCGTCTGCGACCAGATCGACCGGGATGGCGGTGATCGGATCGGCGGGCGGCGGCTCGTCCGGGGCCTTGCCCGACAGGAGCCCCATCAGCCCCAGGAACGCGATCAACGGGGTCAGGGGGGCGTGGATCAACGCCGAGACCGCCAGCACCCGGAGGAAGCGCCCGCGGGTCGTGTCCCGCTGCCCACGCCACTCCGTCCTGACTGCCACGCGCTGCAAGATAGCCTTCACGGGTTCGACGGGCGAATCCGGGTTTTCACGCCTGGCACGTGTCTCGCATTCCAGCCCCGCGGCACGGACCCGCAGAAAGTGGCTGGACACGATGACAAGGGCTACTAGACCCGGCAGGGCCCATCGACCCATGCCCCGACCTCCCCGCCCCCCCTGCGTCTGGATCTTGGCGACGGTCGCCCTCGCGGGCTGCGACCGCCAGGCTCCCCCCGGCGAAGAGTCGGCACGGCCGACCGGCGCCCCGGCAGCCGTCGGAAGCCCGACGCTGCCCGACGAGCTGACGCCGAAGCCCGGCGCCTCGTCGGCCGCGAGCGCCGCGCCGGCCGCCGACGCGGGCCCGCCTGCGCCCGCGGCGGCAGAGCACACGGGTCCCTGGTTCGTGGTGACCTCGCCCGCGGCGGCGGTGTACCCGACCCGCGAGTTCGATCAGAAGGCGAAGCTCGGCTACGTGCGCAGCGGCGGCAAGATCGCGGTCAAAGACAAGCCCGTGCCGGGCAAGAGCTGCAGCTCGGGCTGGCTCGAGGTGGTGAGCGGCGGCTGGGTGTGCAGCAACCTGGGCACCACCGACCTCAATCACCCGCAGGTCAAGTTCGCGATCAAGCAGCCCGACTGGCAAGAGGTCCTTCCCTACCCCTACGCGCGCAACGCCAAGAACGGCACGCCGCTCTATCGCTCGGTTCCTTCGCGCGATCAGATGCACAAGTACGAGCCCTACCTGGCCGAGGCCAAGGCCAAGCGCGCGAAGGAAGCCAAAGAGCGCGAAGCCAAAGAGCGCGACGAACCCGAGAGCGAAAAGTCCGACGACACCCGTGCGGCGTCGTTGCCGGCTGACCCCACGCTCTCCGATCAAGACGGCGGCGCGCCCCCGGTCGCCGCCCCCGACGCGGGCCTGGACCCGTGGTGGCAGCGCGACGACGCGAAGGACAAGCTCCACGAAATCACGCTGAACAAGCTGAAAGAGGACTCGGACGACATCCTCGCACAGCGCATGGTCACCGGCTTCTACATCGCGGTGGACAAGACCTTCAGCTGGAACGGCCGCACCTGGTACAAGTCGACCAAGGGCCTGATCGCACCGGCCGATCGCTTCTGGCTGACCGCCGGCGCGAAGTTCAAAGGCATCGAGCTCGACGGCACGACGGCGCAGCTGCCCGTCGGCTGGGTGTACGGCGGGCGCAAGACCGCGCCCAGCTACGAGATCGATCTCGACACCAAGAAGACCAAGCCCGCGAAGGCCATCGAGGTCTTCACCGCGATCTTGCTCACCGGCCGAGAAGAAGACGTCGGTGGCGCGCGCTACAGCGAGACCCGCGACGGCACCTGGGTCAAGAACATCCACATCCGGGTCACGCGCCCGGGTCCGGCGCCGAAGGACCTGAAGCCCGGCGAGCGCTGGGTGGACGTGAACCTGGGTGAGCAGACGCTGGTGGTCTACCAGGGCGACAAACCCGTCTACGCGACGCTGATCTCGAGCGGCAAGAAGAGCGCGGTCAAGGACAAGGACCACGCGACGCCCACCGGTCAGTGGCGCATGCGCGAGAAGCACGTCACGACCACCATGGACGGCGACGGCTCGGCCGCCGGTGACCTGCCGTACAGCATCGAGGACGTGCCCTACGTGCTCTACTTCCACAACTCGTACGCGCTCCACGGGGCGTTCTGGCATCGGAACTTCGGCGTGCAGATGAGCCACGGCTGCGTGAACCTCGCCCCGCTGGACGCCAAGTGGGTGTTCTCGAACACCGATCCGCCGCTCCCGCCGGGCTGGCACGGCGCGTGGTCGTCCGCCGAGCGCCCCGGCAGCCTCGTGGTCATTCACGACTGAAGGCGTCGCCCCGACTTGACTCGTCGAACGCGAGAGGCCATGAGGCCCTCGGGCCATGGATCAATTCTCGGCACACCTCGACCGCGGCTGGGACCTGGTCCAGCGCGGGGACGCGCTGGCGGCAGAGCAGAGCGCGCGTCGCGCGCTCGAGATCGACGGCCAGTCGCCCGAGGCGTTCAACCTCTTGGGCTACGCCGCGGCCATGCAGGGCGAGTTCGAGGACGCCGTCGAGCACTATCGCACCGCGCTCTCGCTCGACGACACCTACCTCGAAGCGATGCTGAACGCGGCCGAGGTGTACATCCACCCGATCGGTGACTTCGACAGCGCCATCGACATGTGCGAGCAGGCGCTCGAGCTCGCCGAGAACGACGACGAGGTGGTCGACTCGCAGCTCTTGATGTTCGACGCGCTGATGGCCAAGGGAGAGTTCGAAGGGGCCAAGGCCCTGACCCGGCGCTTCCCCGACGGGCCCTTCGAGAACCCGAACCACACCTTCTTGGTCGGCCGCGCGCTGTACGAGGTCGGCGAGACCGATCGCGCCATGCCGCTGATCGAGGCGGTGCTCGGGGCGCAGCCCAAGCACTCCGAGGCGCTCTACTACCTCGGGCTGATTCGTGACGAGCACGGCCAGGCCGCCGAGGCCACCCAGGCGTTCTTGCGCTCCCGCGAGCTCGATCTCGAGCTCGCACCGCCGCCCTGGGCGATGAGCCGCGAGGCCTTCGAGCTCAAGGCCCAGGCCGCGGTCGCCAGCCTTCCGCCCGAGCTGAAGCAGTTTCTGAGCGAGGGCGAGCTCTACGTCTCGGACGTCCCGGGCGTCGAGGTCGTGGTCGACGGCGTCGATCCGCGCGCGTTGCTCTTGCTCGACGGCGTCGCCGGCGACCTGCCCGACGACCCGCCGAAGGCGCGCGTCTTCGTCTACCAGCGCAACGTCGAGCGCATCGCGGGTCCGGTCGACCAGCTCGAGGCCGAGATCGTCGCCGCCCTCGAGCGGGAGATCACCCTGGCGTTCCTCGAGGCGCCGCCTTCTGAGCCCCGAGACCGAGGCTTGAATTGAGCGAGTCGGTCCGGCCCGAGTCCCGCGCCGAGCGCGTCGGGCGCCGTGTCGGCCTGATCGTGTTCGGGCTCTGGGTCATCGGCATCACCCTGGCCCTCACCACGCAGATCATCCGGCAGACCTTCTATCCGGCCGGCAGCGCCGGGAGCACCGCGTGCCGCCCGGGGGTGCTCGCGCTGATCGGCGCGGTGCGGCGCGCGCGTCTGGCGGCCGACGCCGAGACCGGCGGCGAGCGGGCGGCGGTGACTCGCTTCCGGGCCGCCCTCGCCCCCGAGTGGGACGGCCGCGACGCCCTGGCGACCACCTGCCGGGGTGACGCCGCCGGGGAGCGCGCGCTGCGCGAGGTCGATCGCCTGCGCTACGCCGAAGAGCACGCGACCCGGTACGAGGCCGTCGACCTGGCGCGCCGCCGGCGCGACGTGGCCTCCCTCGAGCGCTCCCTCGCGAGCCGCTGAGCCCAAAATCCCGGGATTTCTCCGACCGGAATTGTCCCCCAGCCCCCCGGGCCCGGAGTAAGCTCCCGCCCCGACCCGACCCCGTCACATGACCCCTGAAGCCACCGAAACGACCGAAGCCCCGCCCACGTTCGACATCCTGCCCCTCTCCAGCGAGCTGCGCCGGGCGGTCGACGATCTGGGCTACACCCATCCCACGCCGGTCCAGCGCGCCGTGTTCGAGCTGGCGTCTCGGGGCAAGGACCTGGTGGTGCAGGCGCGCACCGGCACGGGCAAGACGGCGGCCTTCGGCCTGCCCATCGTGGACGCGCTGGTCCGCCGAGGCACCCCCGCGGTGCAGGTCCTGGCGCTCTGCCCGACTCGCGAGCTAGCGCTGCAGGTCACCCGCGAGCTCGAGGCGCTCGCCAAGTACCGCGGCGTGTCCGTCGTTCCGGTCTACGGCGGGGCGCCGATGCCGCGCCAGGTCGAGCAGATCAAGGGCGGCGCCCAGGTCGTGGTCGGCACTCCCGGCCGCGTCCTCGATCACCTTCGCCGCGGCACCTTCTCGGCGGCCTCGGTCCGCGCGCTGGTGCTCGACGAGTCGGACGAGATGCTGAGCATGGGGTTCTTGCCCCAGATCAACGAGATCCTCTCCTATCTGCCCGAGTCCCGGCAGACCCTCCTCTTCAGCGCCACCCTGCCGCCGGACATCCAGCGCATGGCGCAAGAGCGGCTGAAGAGCCCCGAGTTCCTCACCCTCTCGGGCGATCACATCGGCGCGCTCGAGATCGATCACTTCGTTTACCTGAGCTTCGGCGACAAGATCGCCGAGCTGCTCCAGATCATCGAGATCGAGGATCCCGAGAGCGCGATCGTCTTCTGCAACACCAAAGACGAGACCAAGCGCGTGGCGGCGGCCCTGGAACAGCAAGGGTTCGCGGCGGACTGGCTGAACGCCGATCTCGGCCAATCGGACCGCGAAAAGGTGATGGCAGCCACGCGCCAGGGCGCGCTGCGCTTTTTGGTGGCGACCGACGTGGCGGCGCGCGGCATCGACATTTCGCACCTCACCCACGTCATCAACTACGACTTTCCCGAGTCTGCGGAGCAGTACGTGCACCGCACCGGCCGAACCGGCCGCGCCGGCAAGATCGGCATGGCGATCGCGCTGGTCACCCCCAGCGACGTCGGCCACCTGTACCTCTTGCGCCTGACCTACAAGCTCAGGCCCGTCGAGAAGTCACTGCCGAGCGCCCGCGAGCTCAAGACCCGCGCCGAAGCCGACCTGGTCAACCTGTTCGTCGCGGCCTTCGCCGACAAGGCGGCGCACCCGGAAGATCTCGCGCTGGCTCGCCGGCTGCTCACTCACGAGAGCGCCGAGCGGATCGTCGCGGGCCTCTTGCGCGATCACCTGGGCGCGCGCCCGGACGCCGCCGACGAAGCGGTCGCCGCGCGGCGCGCCCGCGCCCCGAAGCCCGAAGCCCCCGCCCCCGTCGCCGCCGAGGCCCCGCGCCCCGAGCGCCCGCGCCCCGAGCGCCCGCGCTCTGGCGATCCGATCGCACGCCGCGATCCCGAGCGCGCGCCGGAGCGTCCGCGGGGGCGCGACGCCGACCGTCTCCCCGAGCGCCCGCGTGACCGCGACGCCGAGCGCCCGCGTGACCGCGACGCCGAGCGCCCGCGTGACCGTGTCGCCGACCGCCCGCGCGACCGCGACGCCGAGCCCGCTCTGGCTCGCGAGCCGGGGCCCACGCCCGAGCGCGGTCCCGAACGCGGTCCCGAGCGCGAGCTGAAACGAACCCGTGATCGCGATCGGGGCGAGCGACTCGGGCGCGAGCCGTTCCGTTACTCGGTCGAGCGCATCGACCGCGCCGAGCGCGTCGAGCCCGAGGCCGACACGAGCCCGGGGAAAGCGACCGACACCGGCGACGATGCCGCGGAGCGCGAGGCGCCGCGAGCCGAGGGGTTGTCCGAGGTCTTCGTCAATGTTGGCCGGCGCGACGGCGCAACGCCAGCAGATTTTCACGCGGTGCTCGCCGCCGGCGGCTTGTCCGCCGACGCCACGGACTACGTCAACGTTCGCCACCGGCACGCGTTCGTCGGAACGCGCAAGGAGCTCGTGGAACGAGTCCTGCAGACGCTCGATGGCGCGACCATTGCAGGGCGCACCGTCGCTGCCGAAATCGCACGGCCTCGCACCTGAAGCGCTGCTCGGCTGTGCTAGCCTCGGCGCTAGACGGACGCCGAATGCAGCGTGATCGCCGAGCCAACGCGGAGACCCTCCTTCACGACGTCGGCTACGCCCTCGAACGCGGCTATCCCCCGCGCGAGCTGATCCCGATGCTCGAGAAGCTGGTGGTCCACGCCGAGAAGGGCTCCGACGCGGCGCTGTTCGGCATGCGCGAGCTCGCCAAGCTGCTCTGCGACAAGCAGCCCTGGCGGGCGGCGCGGCTCGCGCGTCAGGTGCTGGCCGAAGCCGACGACGCCGAAGCGTGGCGCACGCTCGGGGTCGCGCTCAGCATGCTCGGTCACTTCCGCGCCGCGGTGCGCGCCTACCAGCACGCCCTGGCTCACGACCCGCGCTGTCCGGTGGCGACCCACAACCTGGGTCACCTCCTCGACGTGGGTCTCGGCCGCCCCGATCGCGGCCTGCGCTATCTGTCCGTGGCCCTCGACGTCGCCCCGCACGACATCGAGATCCGCGCGTCCCACGCCCACGCCCTGGTGCGCCTCGGCCGGGTCGACGAGGCCCTGGCCTCGCTCGGCAAGCACCTGCCCGGCGGCCGGGACGAAGCCCGGGAGCTCGTCGCGCGCTTTGCCCGGGGCTGAACCCGGGCAATCCGAGAAATCTGCCCCCCGACCTCTTTGCGCCCGAGCAAATGGTCGTTATCCGGTGGCCATGCCTTCGAGCCGCTCGATCCTCACCTGCTTCGCGCTGTCCCTCGTCGCCGTTTCTGCAAGCGCCCAGCCGGCACCCGCGCCCAAACCCGCCACCGATCCGAAGGCCCCGGCGGCGGCAAAGCCCGCCGCCGACGCACCCGCCGAGCCCCCGGCCGAGGCGCCGCTCGAGCCGAAGCTGCCCGACATCGACGATCCGATGCTGAAGCCGCTCCCACCGTCGAAGAACATGCTGCGCTCTTGGCAAGAGGCGGTGCGCCTGGCCAAGACCCAGAGCAGCGAGCTCGGCATGGCCAGCGCGCAGATCGACCTCGCGGTCGGGCAAGAGCGCGCCGCGCTCGCCCGCGCGCTGCCGACCTTGACCGGCACCGGCGGCGTCACTCGCCACCTGCTCTTCGGCGAGGGTGTGACCGAGTTCTCTGCCACCGGCGTGAAGACCGGCAAGATCCCCGATCCGTCGACCACGTGGAACGCCGGCCTCGCGCTCCGCGTGCCGGTGTTCGCTCCCCAGGCGTGGCACGATCACGGCACCGCGAAGCGCGGCAAGGGCGCCGCCCGCCTGAGCCAGGCCGACGCTCAGCGGCAGGTGCTGGCGCAGACGGCGAACGCCATCGTCAGCGTCGTCACCGCCGAGCGCGTGGCCGAGATCAGCCGCGTCTCGCTCAAGAGCGCGCTCTCGACCCTCGATCTCAACCAGCGCCGTGCCAAGCTGGGCGCCGCCAGCGCGGTGGACGTGCTGCGCGCCGAGCAAGAGGCCACCCTCACCCGAGCGCAGGTGGTGCAGGCCGACGAGGGCGTGCTCCGCGCGCGCGAGAGCCTGGGGCTGGCCCTGGGCTCGAGCGAGGCCTACGGCGTGCTGCCCAACATCCGGGTGGACTCCCTGGCCAACGACGCGCGCTCGGTGTGCCGACCCGTGGCCGATCCCGACACCCGGGCCGACGTGCGAGCGGCCCGGGCGCGCGTCGAGATCGCCGAGCGCAACGTCAAGAGCACCGACTACGCCTTCGCCCCCACCGTCGACTTGCTCTCGAACCTGGGCTGGACCAGCAACGAGCGCGCTACCGCGAATCAAGAGCATGTGACCTGGACGATCGGGGGGCTCCTGACCTGGCAGCTCTACGACGGCGGGCTGCGCTATGGCACCCGGGCCACGAACCAAGCCCAGAAGCGGATCGCCGAGGAGCAGCTCACCCAGTCTCGGCGCCTGGCCCGCGTCGAGGGGAACCAGGCCCAGCGCGCGGTCGAGGTGGCCGTGCGCAACCTGGCAGTCGTCGGCAAGAGCCGGCAGCTCGCGACCGAGGGGGCCCGGCTGGCCCGCATCGCCTTCGTGTCGGGGCACGGCAACAGCTTCGACCTGATCGACGCCGACCGGCGACTGCGAAGCGCAGAGCTCGATCTGGCGGTCAAGGAGTTCGAGCTGATCCGGGCCCAAATTGCGGCCCTTCTCGCGCTCTCGAGCTGCGAGGTCTGAGCGCCCCATCTTCGCCTGCGCTCGCGATCTCGGGCCGGCGCGATTATACAGCTTGCTCGATGCCCGACCCCGCCAAGAAGCCCCCGCTGGGCCTCTTCCCGTTCCTGGTCGCCGCCACGCTGGGCGTGTTCCTCTGGCTGATCCAGTTCGTGTTCTTCAAGGCGCCGGTCGCGCAACCCGAGGCCGGCGGCCTGGCCCAGAAGATCTTCTACTTCCACGTGCCGAGCGCGTACGCCATGTACCTGTGCGGCGTCGTCTGCCTGGTGGCGAGCGTCGGGTACCTGCTCTCGCTGACCGACAAGTGGAACGCGTGGGCCCAGGCCGGCGCCGAGTGCGCCGTGGTCTTTGGCCTGATCGTGCTGACCAGCGGCCCGATCTGGGCCAAGAAGGCCTGGGGCGTCTACTGGGTCTGGGATCCGCGCCTGACCACGTCGCTGCTCAGCGTGCTGGTCTACGTCGCGGTGGTGGTGCTCCGTGCCTTTGCCGGCGACGGCGAGGCCGAGCGCAAGTTCGCGGCGGCGCTCGGCGTGCTGGGCACGGTCAACCTGCCGATCATCCACTACTCGGTGCGCAAGTGGGGCGGCAACCACCCGACGGTGATCACCCAGGGTGGTGGCGGGCTGAAGCACCCCGACATGCAGCTCGCGCTGGGCGTCGGTTTTCTGGCGATGACCTTGCTCTCCGTCGTTCTGCTAGCGCTGCGTGCTCGCCAGCTCCTCTTGAGTGCGCGCCTTGCCCGAGCCGAAGAGCGCGCGGTCGCGGCCGGTCTGACGGAAGGAGCCTGAAATGCAACAAGGCCAAACGACGAGCAAACGCCCCGAGGACCGCTCCACCGAGTTCGTGGCGGTCGAAGGGGGAAAAGAGTCCGCGAGCGCCGGCACCCTCCTGGTCACGGCCTATCTGGTGATCTGGGCCCTCTTGCTCGGCTTCCTGTGGGTCGGCTGGCGCCGCACCCAGCACCTTGCCGCCCGGCTCGACAGCCTGGAAAAAGCCCTCGACCGCCACGATTCCGCCAAGAGCTGACCCGCCGCGCCGGCCATGCCCTTCGAGCATCTGATCTACATCCCAGGCGTGCTCCTCATCGGGGTCGTGATCGGCTACGTTCTCGGCGCCCGCGCGGTCCGCGCGGAGCAGAGCAAGCAGAAGAAGCGCGCGAAAGAGTGACCTGCCATGATCGACTTCAGCCTCTCCGACGAACACAAAGCGCTGATCGAGACCGCCAAACGCTTCTCGCGTGAGCGCATCGCGCCCATTGCCGCGGCCTGCGACCACGAGAGCCGCTTCCCCACCGAGGTCATGGAGGCCGCCCACGAGCTCGGGCTGGTGAACATGACGGTGCCCCCGGAGTACGGCGGCGCGGGCATGGGCGAGCTCGAGAACGCGATGGTCACCGAGCAGCTGGCGTGGGGCTGCACCGGCATCACCACCAGCATGCTGGCCAACACCCTGGCCCTGACCCCGATCAAGCTCGGCGGCAACGACGAGCAGAAGAAGAAGTACCTCGGCATGCTCACCGCCGAGCCGCGCTTCGCCGCCTATGCCACCACCGAGCCCGGCGCGGGCAGCGACGTGGCGGGCATCCGCACCAAGTTCAGCCAGAAGGGCGACGATTTCGTGCTGAACGGCCAGAAGGCGTGGATCACCAACGCGGGCTTTGCCAGCTTCTTCGTGATCTTCGCCACCAGCGACCCGGCCAAGCGACACAAGGGCATCGCCGCGTTCATCGTCGATCGCGACACCCCCGGCCTCAAGGTCGACAAGCACGAAGACAAACTGGGCCAGCGCGCCAGCAACACCTGCGTCGTCCACCTGGAAGACGTGGTCGTGCCCAAGCAGAACCTGCTCGCCCCCGAGGGCGAGGGCTTCAAGCTGGCGATGGAGACCTTCAACCAGACCCGCCCCGACATCGGCGCCCTGGCCACGGGCCTGATGCAGCGCTGCCTGGACGAGTCCGTGGCCTACGCCAAGGACCGCAAGACCTTCGGCGTCCCGATCGCCGAGCACCAGATGGTCCAGGCCATGCTGGCGGACATGGCGGTCGGCATCGAGGCCACCCGCCTGCTCTACCAAAAAGCGGCGTGGAACCTGGACAACGGCGTGCGCGATCCGATCGTCTCGAGCTATGCCAAGGTGTTCGGCGCGGACCGCGCGATGCAGACCTCGATCGACGCGGTGCAGATCTTCGGCGGCAACGGCTACGTGCGCGACTATCCCGTCGAGAAGCTGATGCGCGACGCCAAGCTCTTGCAGATTTACGAAGGCACCAGCCAGGTGCAGCGCCTGGTGATCGCTCGGCAGATCACGCGCTAGCTCCGGTGCCGACCGCACAGAGGTCGCGGGCGCGGAAGTACGCGCCGGGTGCGTTCGGGTCGAGGGTGGTCCGCGAGCTCCTCCCGGCGTTGGCCGGGGCGGGCCCCGCGCTTGCTCCCATCGCCCACGCTCGACGATAGTCCCTAGATGGAGCTTCGAGGAGAGGGTTTCGTGCTTCGCCCGCTCGCGCCGCACGATTTCGAAATGATCGCCGCGGCCAGCAAGAGCGATGTACCGGATTGGACGTTCGTGCCCCGCGACCTCTCGGAGGTCGAAGCCAAGGTCTGGGTCGAAAAACGGGCCGCTGCTTCGGCGGCGGGCGGTCCGATCCGTTTGGTCATCGAGGTGAACGGCGAAGCCGCAGGCGTCGTCGGTGCGTATCAACCGTACGCCAACGACCCTGGGCTGCTCGAGGCGTTCTACTTCGTGCTGCCTGAGTATCGCCGGCGCGGGCTGGCCAGCGCCGCGCTCAGCCTCATGGGCGAGCACGCCAAGCGCGTGACCCCAGAGCTGCGGCGTTTGCAGCTGTTCGTGATCGAGGGCAACCCAGCATCGGCCCGCGTAGCCGAGCGCGTGGGCTATCGGCGCGAGGGCCTGGTCGCGAAACAGGTCATGGCCGTGAACGGCTTCGGCCCGCGCGACGCTGCGCTCTACGGACTGATCGTGGGCTAGGCCTGGCGCGACGCCGCTCGCGCAGATAGAGCGTCTTCGAGCTCGGAGCAATGCGTCCCCTCCATTCGCGAGAAGCGCGAATTTG
This sequence comes from Myxococcales bacterium, assembly GCA_016191785.1. Classification (GTDB taxonomy): domain Bacteria; phylum Myxococcota_A; class Polyangia; order Polyangiales; family Polyangiaceae; genus JADJKB01. Next base: position 19,562 of record JACPVJ010000101.1, read on the forward strand.
GAGGGGACCGCAGGCGCGCAGCCGCGAAGCGGCGAGCACCTGCGAGGGGTGGCACACGGAGCCCGGCAGATCACGCGGTGAGTCGGCGCTGCGGCGGGTGAGTCGCGCGGCGCACGCAAAATCGCGCTAGCAGCACGGGCCGCCGTCGGGAAAGACGATGCCGCAGGTGATCGCCCAGCGGTTGTCGGGCTGACACGTCGCCTTGACCCAGCAGCTCATGGAACCAACGTCGCAGACCAGACCGGCCGTCGGACACGGGGTGCCCTCCTTGGGCCGTGGTTGCATCGGCGAGGGACAGCCCGTGGCAGAGTCGCTGGTCGCGTCTGAGCTCGCGTCGCTGGAGGGCTCGGTGTCGGATGCCTCCGAACAGGCGGCGCCGGCCAGCTCAAGCAGAACCACGAGGAGTGCCTTGGCAGAGAGCTTCATCCCTCAGTCCGGGCGAATTGGCGTTCACTCGCGACCGCGGCGCCCATCGTAACAGAGCACGGGGCGCAAACGCACGTGGGCGATTGCCGAAGACAGAGTGGTCGTCCGCCGGCGCGTGACGACCGCTGAGACCCGCCGTGGCCGCCGTTCGGCGGGTGGGGCGTCGAGACCCTGAGGGCGCCGGATACTTGGCGCTGACGATCATGCCAACGGAAACGTGCGCTTCGCAGGCGTCGGCACCGACCCCTTGCCATCCTGCTCCACTCTGTCGCTCCGCGGCCGCGGAGCGGCTTCACGGATTCAGCACCCCCCGCGCCCGGTCGAGCGCGCGCTGCCGCAGGCGCCCGACGAGCCCCAGCCCGGTCAACCGCGTGCAATCGGGCGAACGCTTCGCCCCGAGAAACGCGGTATCCTGGGTCGACTCTCACAAGACCGGTAAGCCGAGGGACGAAGGTGGGGTGGAATCGGATCATGGATCGGCTCCGCGGGCTCGAGCCCTGGATGGTCGTTCTGTCCGCTGGTTGCGGCAGCATCGACCATGGCGACTGCGCGGGCAGAGTGGAGTCGGTCGCTTCCGAGCTGCCCGGTGCCTACGGAATCGCCGTCGACAACACGGACGTGTACTGGACGGACAACGAGTCGGGAACCGTCATCGCGGCGCCGAAATCCGGGGGCGCGCTTCGCACGCTCGCATCGGGACAACACCACCCGCAGTTCGTCGCCCTCGACTCGACCCACGTCTACTGGGGGAACGCTCAGTCCCCCGATGGGTTCGTCGGTCGGGTCGAGAAATCCGGGGGACCTGTCGAGGTGGTCGCCGACAACTCCGCGCGAGTCATCGCTGTGGACGCTTCCAGGGTCTTTTTCACTGCCTACGGCGACGGCGCCGCGGTGAGGTCCGCACCCCTGGCGGGAGGGCCAGCGGTCACGTTGGCCGATGCGCAGCCCAACCCAACCGGGATCGCGGTGTTCGAGGGCTTCGTGTATTGGGGCAACCAAGGCGCACATCAAGTCGATGGAGGCATCATGAAGGTCCCGGCCATCGGCGGGGCACCATCCGTCGTCGTTACCGGGCAAGTCTCCGGAGGCGTTGCGGCGGACTCCAGCGGCATCTACTGGGGCAACGGAATGGAGGAGGCGCCGGGTGTGATGCGCGCACCTCTGGCGGGCGGGCCCGCCGTGAGGCTCGCTCCGGACGAGGTGGACTTCGCGCTCACCATCGATGACGACCGCGTCTACTTCGCAAACCTGGCCGGTGAAGTCAGGTCCGTGCCCAAGACGGGCGGCGCAGCGTGCACGATTGCAACGGGACAAGCCTGGGCGCGGACGCTGGCGTTGGACGCGGAGTTCATCTACTGGACGATCCCGCACCTCGCACAGACGGACGGAAGCGTACGGCGAGCGCCGAAGAGGTGTTGCCCGTAACGACGGACTCCTCCGAGAAGGGCGCGCGCGGCTCAGCGCTTCCTCGGCCGCGCAGGAACGTGGGCAGGGCGCGAGCGCCGGAGAGCATCGCAGCAGTTCGACGGGCGCAGCAGAGCGGGCGCGGAGCCGCCGACAGCGAGGGCGCCAGCGACGCCTGACGGACGGTGAGTTAGACGGTCGGAGCTGGGAAGACCCCGCGTTCGAGCTCATGGTCGGGGGTACCGCGAGCCGAGGCTGGGTAACCGGGGGCGGAGCGGTTGGGCAGACCGTCGGGTTCTTCTCCCACGGTTCGGCGTGGCTCCTGGTGGTGCTGGGCCCCTTTCTCGATTGGTATCCGGACGAGCGCGAAGGACTTCACGCCGGAGTGATGCTCGGGCCGGCAGCGGTCCCGCTCGTGAGAGGGACCGGCGTCGGTGGCGCGGTCTGGGGTGGATACGACCTTTGGGTTTCCGACCAGTGGAGCATGGGTCTGGTCGCGCGCGGGATAGGTAGCACGAGCTTCAGCGATGAAGTCATCGGCGGCCAAGTGCTGCTCTCGATGGTGCATCACTGACGAACGGCCGTCTTTGAATCGGCGTCCTTGCAGCGGTGCGTAGGGCATTCGAACTGCCAGCGCGCGCTCACCGGCATCGCCGACAGCTCGAGGGACGCCGCGGCGGCGAAGGCCGCCCTCGCCCAGCTCGACGCCATGCCCGGGCCCGATCGCTCGAGTCGACCCCGACTCGAAGCGATTGCGAGGCGGTCGGCGCGAGCGCGGGGGCGACGCCGTGGGGCGAGCGCGTGCTCAGATCACCCCACGCCGCCCATCCTCCCGAGCTCGTCGGACGCCCGTGCTGCATGAGTTTGTGCAACAAGGCTGAGGCTTTTCATGGTGGGGCTTTCCCTATGCTGCCCCGATCCCGCCACGTCAACGCGGTCCATTGACGCGCCCCCGCAGCCGGCTTCCGGATCGACGCATGCACGACTGCCCCGCATGCAAGAGACCGGTCAACATCTACGCGACGAGCTGCCAGCACTGCGGCGGATCGCTGACTCCAGCGGGCGCGCCGCCCCGGAACGAACCAGAGGTTCTCGGTTGCTGCGTGAAGTGCGGGAACGCGAGGTTCCTGGTCGTCTCGCCGTTCAACCTGCCCGACACCGAGCGCACGAGCAGCGTGGTACAGATGGCGGTGGTCGCGGTCGCCCAGGGCTACTCGCGGACCAGCGCGGGGAACTTCCGCGCCCAGGTCTGCCTCGGGTGCGGCTTCACGGAGTGGTACGCGACGGGCCTCGAGGGCCTGGCTCGGCTCGCCGGGAGCGTCCCGGGAATCGCCGCGGTGGAAGCCAAGCTCGAGCAGCCGCAGCGCTGAGCGTTCCGCCGCCGTGGGGCAGGTCGCCCTCGAGGGTCCGCCAACGGGGTGAGCCCCCGTGACCCACGCTGAGGGGGTCTTTCCCGCTCGCTGCCCGCGCCGCCGCCTCCGCCGCGACCCTGCAGGGCCGACTGCTGATTCGCGGGATTACTGCGTCCCTTTGCGGCAATCCGATGAATCGATGCATGATCGGCGCGTCCCCTCGTCCAACGCTAGCCACCCCGGGAGAGACACGTTGCCGCGATCCACTCAGCGCTTGATTCCCATCGCAACCCTGGTCTGTCTGCTCGCCCTTGTCGCCCGGGCAGAGTCTCCGTGCCCCGAGGGGTACGCTCAGGACACGCAGGGGAAGTGCACACTCTGCGCCAGCGGCTATCTGAAGAACCCCAAGACCGGCGCCTGCCAGAAGCCCCCGAGTTGCCCTGCCGGAAAGGTGCTGGTGCTCGACAAGTGCTTCGATCAGTGCCCCACCGGCTACACGCACGACAACCAGGGCAAGTGCACGCTCTGCGCCGCGGGATACGTCAAGAACCAGAAGAACGGCTCCTGCCAGAAGCCGCCGACCTGCCCAGCGGGCAAGGTGCTGGTGGTCGACAGGTGCTTCGACCAGTGCCCCGCCGGATACACCCACGACAACCAGGGCAAGTGCACGCTCTGCGCCGCGGGGTACGTCAAGAACCAGAAGAACGGCGCTTGCCAGCTGCCCCCGACCTGCCCCGCGGGCAAGGTGCTTGTGGTCGACAGGTGCTTCGACCAATGCCCCGCCGGATACACCCACGACAACCAGGGCAAGTGCACGCTCTGCGCCGCGGGATACACGAAGAACCAGAAGACGGGCGCCTGCCAGAAGCCGCCGACCTGCCCCGCGGGCAAGGTGCTGGTGCTCTACAAGTGCTTCGACCAGTGCCCCGCCGGTTACACGCACGACAACCAGGGTAAGTGCACGCTCTGCGCCGCGGGATACACGAAGAA
>JACPVJ010000102.1 GCA_016191785.1 Myxococcales bacterium
GCGCGCGTGGCGTCCGGTGCGGCCGCGTGGCGTCCGGCGCGGCCGCGGCGTTCGTGCAGCGCGCGACCCGAGCCCCGCGGTGTGTGGCCGCGGGGCGGTCGGAAAGAGGCGTCGGGTCGGGTCGGGTCGGGTCGGGGTGGAGGGATTTGAACCCACAACAGCCGGCACCCAAAGCCGGCCCTCTACCAGGTTGAGGTACACCCCGAAGGGACGCGGACCATAGCACAACCCGCTGAATGCGAAGAGGGGTGTGGCTCACGCCTTCGGGCGCTGAAAGAAGCCCGCGGTCTCGAACACGCTCGGCGAAAACCGATGCGTTTGGTCCTTGTATTCGACCGACACCCGTCGCTTCACCACGAAGTCGAAGAGCAGCGGGTTGTGCGCGTAGATCTCGTTCAGCCCGGCTCGGTCCTTGGCCTTGATGAAGCCTCCGCGCTCGAGCATCCGGGTGCTGATGATCGGGTCGATGGCGGGCAGCGGATAGTCCGAGCCGTTGAGCAGTCGGCCGTGCAGGCCCGGGGCGATGAGCAGCTCGCGGAGCGCGGTCGGAAGGCGGTGAAACTGGGTGAGCGCCGAGATGTCGGCGTACAAGAGCTTGTCGAAGCGCGCGTCGCTGAACAGGCGCATGAAGGCGTCGAAAGCCTGGACCTTCAGCCGCTCGTGCGCGTCGAGGTCTTCGACCACACCGAGGCTCGCGGCGTGGGCGACCACGATGCGCACGCCGCGGCCGAGGGGGCGGCGCAGTCGCAGTGGGTTGCCCAGCTCTTGCGCATCGGGCGAGTGCACCGCCAGCTCGTGGCCCGCGTGGGTGATGAGCGGGAGCCCGAGCGCTACCAGTCGGTCGTAGAACGCGTCACAGCGCTCGCTGGCCGGGTCCATGCCCTGGGCGTTGGGGAGCCACTTGATCGCGACCGCGCCCGCAGCGGCGGCGCGGTTCAGCCGCTCGATGGCGTCGAAGCGGTACGGGTGGATCGACGCGCAGGGCAGGAGCTCGGGGTGCTGCTTGGCGAGCGCGAAGACGTAGTCGTTGGGGACGAAGAACTCGCTTCGCGCCGGCCGCGCCTCGCCCGACTCGTCCACGAAGTAGTCGAAGCCGAAGGCCAGGAGCTTGCCCGCTGGGTTGGCCATGCGGTGCAGCGCGAGCAAGCGCTCGACGTATTGCTGGTCGGCGCGGGCCAGATCGGTGATGCCCGCCGCGTGGCGGTAGACGTCGAACTTGAACTGCCGCCACGGAGCGGTCCACTTGCGCATGTCCGGGTTGACCCAGCAACCCGTGCCGTCGGTGCCGAGGCCCGTCACGTGGACGTGGACGTCCCACATCCGCGAGCGGTCGAGCCCGTCGAACGCCTCGTCGACCAGCGCGCGGGCGCGTCCGCGGATCTCGCGCGGCTCGCCCGGGCCCAGGGCGGCCGGCAGCCCCAGGCGCGCGCCCACGGTGGCGCCCACGCCGAAGCAGGCGCCGAGGGCGATCAGGCCGCGGCGAGAGAGCGCCATCGGTGGCAATGTACTCGGCGGGCGGTCGGCCGTCAGTCGGGAACCGGCTCGAGGTCCACGTCGAGGCGCACCGCCTCGCGGTCCGCAACGACCAGCCGGTCCCAGGGGAAGAACCCCTCTTTCTGCACCGTGATCCGGTGCTCGCCCACCGGCAGTCGCACCCCGTGGGCCGCGATGAAGCCCAGCGGGCCGACGTACTCCTCGTCGATGAACACCGACGCGTCGCCGGGGGAGCGGGCCGAGAGCTTCACGCTCATGCTGACCGCGGCGCGCCCGACCCCGCTCTGACAGGCGGCCAGGCCGAGCGCGACCGACAAGACGAGCGCCCGCATCACTCCCACTCGATGGTCGAGGGCGGCTTGCTGCTGATGTCGTAGACCACGCGGTTGATGCCGCGCACCTCGTTGGTGATGCGCGCGCTGATGGTCGCGAGCACGTCGTGGGGCAGGCGCGCCCAGTCCGCCGTCATGCCGTCGCTCGACTGCACGGCGCGGACCACGCAGGTCTCTTCATAGGTGCGGTCGTCGCCCATCACGCCCACGCTCTTGACCGGCAAGAGCACGGCGAACGCCTGCCAGAGGGACGAGTAGAGGTTGGCGGCGCGGATCTCCTCGTCGACGATGGCGTCGGCCTTGCGCAGCACGTCGAGCCGCGCTTCGGTGAGCTCGCCCAGGCAGCGCACCGCCAGCCCGGGGCCGGGGAAGGGGTGCCGCCAGAGCACGTCGTGGGGCATGCCCAGGGCCTCGCCGGCCCGCCGGACCTCGTCCTTGAACAGCTCGCGCAGGGGCTCGATCAGCGACAGCTTCATTCGCTCGGGCAGGCCGCCGACGTTGTGGTGGCTCTTGATCACCGCGCTCGGGCCCCGCACGCTCACGCTCTCGATGACGTCGGGGTAGAGCGTGCCCTGCACCAGCCACTTGGCGTTCTTCACCCCGGCGGCGTGCTCGTCGAAGACCTCGATGAACTCGCGGCCGATGATCTTTCGCTTCTGCTCGGGATCGGTCACGCCCGACAGGGCGTTCATGAAACGCGCGCGTGCGTCCGCCACCACCAGGTTCAGGTGGAAGCTCTGGCGCATGGTGTGCTCCACCGTCTCGCGCTCGTGGGCGCGGAGCAGGCCGTTGTCGACGAAGATGCACACCAGGCGATCGCCCAGCGCCTTGTGACAGAGCACCGCCGCGACCGACGAGTCCACGCCGCCCGACAGCCCGCAAATCACGCGATCGTCCGGCCCGACCCGGGCCGCCACCGCCGCGATGGACTCGTCCACGAACGAGCCGGGGGTCCAGTCGGGTTCGAGGCCCGCGACCTCGAACAGGAACGCGCGCAGCATCTCGGCGCCCCGCGGCGTGTGGGCCACCTCGGGATGGAACTGAATGCCGTACAGCCGCCGCGCCGGATCGCCGATCGCCGCCAGCGGCGCGTTCGGACTCTCGCCCAGCGCGCGAAACCCAGCGGGCAGCTCGGTGAGCCGGTCGCCGTGGCTCATCCACACCGAGATCTCGTCGCCGGCCGCGAAGGGCGCGAGCAGCCCGACCGGCTCCTTCACCGTCAGCTTGGCTGGGCCGTACTCGCGATGACTGCCGCCCTCGACCTTGCCGCCGAGCTGGTGCGCCATCAGCTGCTCGCCGTAGCAGATGCCGAGCACCGGCACGCCGAGCGAGAACAACCCCGGGTCGCTCTTCGGTGCCTGGTCGCCGTAGACGCTCTCGGGCCCGCCCGAGAGCACGATGGCCCGAGGCGCGAGCTTCTGGATGGCGGAGAGCGAGAGCGTCCCCGGGTGGATCTCACAGTACACGCTCGACTCGCGGATGCGCCGCGCGATCAGCTGGGTGTACTGCGACCCGTAGTCGAGGATGAGCACGAACGGACGGCCCGACATGCGGAGCGAATACAACAGGCCGCGTGGCGCGGACAGTCACTCCTTGAGGCGCGCGTGGACCGTGATCTCTTGGGCGGCGCCCAGCTGCTGGTGAAACCGCCGAAGGCTGGGCAGATCGGCCCGCGGGGCAGGGGCGCCGCGCCACGCATCGACCACCCGTCCTCGCGGGTCGAGCGCTCGCTCGGCGTCGCGGGCGTCGAAGTGGCGGCGGGCGATCTCGGCGTCGGCCTCGGAGGCCCCGCCCTTGGCCAGGCTCTGGACCAGGGCGCGCACCTGCCCCACCGCGCGGCCCCGCTCGGCTTCGGGGGCGATCACTTCGATCACGATCGCAGCAGCCGACTTTCCGCCCAAGAACGACGCCCGTGCCCGGACCTCGCCGTTCGAGCCCACCGCCTGCTCGAGCCAGCCCCGCTCGCGGTTCATCAGGTGGACGGTCCACTCGGCGTCGCGGCTGGGCCCGTTGACCGGGTAGGCGAGGTGCGCGCGGACCTGATCGGGGCGGCTCGTCTCGACGTTCTGCTCGCTCGCGCGCGGCGCGTGGCGCGTCGCCGTGGGACACGTGGCGGGTTCGCCGCGGAACGGCCGAAGCCAGCGCTCGAGGGCGCTCGCCGCGGTGTCGCCCTGGTCGCTCTTGGCGTTGGCCAACACTGCGAGCCGGAGCGGCCCGCCGATCCACACCCGGCGCCGGGCGTCGGCCGTCGACGTGATGGTGGTCGAGATCGCACGCCACGTGCCGCGCGGATCGAGCCACGACGGGTGGCCCCCGCTGGCCGAATCGAGGAGCGTGAAGTAGCCGCGCTGCCCGGCGGGACCGATTTCGCCCAAGAGGTCGGTCTTGGTCTCTGCGACCTCGTTGCCGTCGAGCCGCCCCGCCACCAGCGCGCGACCCAGGGCGTCGCCCACCCGGCGGGCCAGATCGGCCGGCGTTTCGCTGGCGTTCGCCCGGGTCGAGTGGGCCAAGAGCCCCACTGCGTCGGGAGTGACCCAGGGTTCGATCTGCACGCCTGCGACGCCGCTGCGCTTGCGAGCCAGGGCGCGCATCAAGACCTCGTGCACGCCGGCGTCGTCGGTGGACTCGGACGCGGTGCCGCAGGGGCTCGCGAGCAGCGCCCAGAGCTCGCCCTGACCCGCCTCGACCCGAACCCGACGCTCGACGGTGGTCTTGCCGCGTGTTGCGTCGAGGGTGCTCGTGGCCTGCTCGAGCTCACCGCCGCGCCCGAGCGAGGGCCCGAGCCACGACACCGCGCGGCGCAGCGCGCTGGGCGGCTGCCGCGCGATCAGCGCCCGCCAGGCCGCCGCCGCCGCGGCCTCGGCGGGGTGGGCCGGGCGAATCACGGCTTCGTCGAGCGCGCTCGGCAGACCGGTACGCCCCTCGAGCGCGCGCCGCGCCTCTTCGTCGATCACGCTGGCGGCGCGAGCCACGTCGAGCGCCGTCGTCTCGTTCGACGACGCCCGTGCGTCCAGACGCAGGCAGGCGCCGCGCACGCGCGTGGTGGCGATCACGCGATCGAGTCGGAATCCGGCGTCCAGCGCGGCCAGCCGCGTGGCCAGCACCGAGCCCGGGGTCGCGAGCTCTTGGCTCACCTCGAGCGCGCGGGCCGAGTCGGGCGCGCGGTAGGCCACCGAAAGCCGGCGCTCGCCCGAGCGCACGCTGCCGACGCTGTCGGACTCGGGCCATCGGTCGTTCGGCGGCGCGGAGCTCGGCCACTTGTCGCCGTGCTCGACGGCGGCGGCCAGCGCGTCGAGCACCGGTCGCGGGCCCACCGCGGCGAAGGCCACCGAGCCGGCGGTCGCCAGCTGGCCGCGCCACGCTTCGAGGGCGGCGCCGTCGGGCGGCTCGGGGGCAGCGCCGCCCTCGGCGGGCTCGAGACCCAGCTCGCCGGAGCAGGCCTGGACCGCGGCTTCGGCCGGGCCGCGCAGCGCGGGCGCGCGCAGCCGCTCGCGCGGGCGCTCGGTGTCGGCGATCGGGGTCGTGAGCGCGCGGGTCGCGGCCTTCACGAAGCGCGCGCCGTCGTCCGGTGAGGCGACCAGCGTCGAGAGCAGCACCCCGAGCGCGTGGGGCCGGAGCTGCACTTCGCCAAACCCCGAGCGCGTCAGGCGCGCGCCCAAGATCGACGCCAGGCCGAGCGAGGCCTCGGACCCGAAGTCGTGGGCGATGGCGACGGCGACGGCGCCTCGCGGATCGCCCTCGCGGTGGACCAGGCTGATCGCGGGCCGGTCGGCGAGGGCCCGGAGCTCGACCGCCGGACGCCCGCTGTCGGGGCTGACGGGCGGGGCGGCGCGGGGCGCCCTGGGCGTTTGACACGCGAGCGCCAGCGCCAGGGCCGGGAGCGCCCACCACGTGCGCCCGGCACGCGGTCTCACAGTTGGATGTCGTCCTTGGTGCGCGGCGAAATCGCGAAATTGTAGAAGTACTGCACCACCCCGGTGACCGACTTGTAGGTGGTCCCCGCGGCGAACGGCAGCTTCGTGCCTTCGAGATCGAGGAGGGCGTTGTTGATGGTCGGCAGGCCCTTCGGATCGCTGGTCGGCGTGTCGAGCTTCACCGCGTAGCGGCCGCTGGTCGACTTGACCCCGTCGGCCTGGGCCTTCACGTTCTCGACCCGCACCAGCATGCCGATCCACTTCCGCCCGGTCTCGTAGGTGGCAAGCTCGGAGAGCGGGATGACCACGGGGGCCGGCACGCCGTACTCGAAGCGCAGCGAGATGTTGGCACCCACGATCTCGGGCAGCGAGCAAGGGTCCGCCGCCTTGGGGTCCGGGCACTTGAACGGGCTCGAGGAGGGCCCCTCGAACTCGTCGTAGGTGCCGCGCAGGTCGACCACGTCGCCCGCCGCGACGCGGAGGGTCGGCGGACTGAAGCTCGAGTCGAACAGCGTGATGCCGCCGTAGGGCGGCGTGGCGCCGCCGACCGGCAGGTCCTGGGCGTAGAGGTTCCCGGCGCTCGCGCCGTCGGCGGTCTCGTCGTGGGTGTCGATGGCCAGCACCGAGACCGCCGTGACGTTGACCAACGTGCCGTCGGGCGGGTGGGCGCCGCCCGCTCGGTCGTTGAGCTGGTGCAGTCGCTGGCCGCTTCCGAGGATGTCCCCGCCGGTCGGCGGGACCTTCTCCAGATCGCCGGGCGCACCCTCGCCGCAGGCGAGGGCCAGGCAAGCGAGGCTCAGGGCGAGGGGTCTCAGGGCTGCCACCGGGTGGCAGAAGCTCTAAATCAAGAGCAGGTCACGGGCAACCGTTGGCAGCGCTCGGCGAAAATTCAGGCAGCCAGGCGCCGCTGGACCAGCAGCGTCTCGAGGCGGCTGCGGATCTTGTGCTTCTTCGAGTAGACGGTCTTGACGCTGATCCCCATCCGCACGGCGATCTCTTCGGGCTCGAGGCTCTCGCCGAAATAGAGCGTGATGAACTCGCGGTCCTTGTCCGAGAACTCGGCCAAGATCTCGCTCACCATCCCGACCTGCTGCCGAAACACGCAGACGTCGTGGGGATCGGGGAGCTCGGACGACAGGCCTTCGGCCTCGCTCAGCGTGCCGCGCTTCGGCTCGCGCTTCAGCGTGCGCAAGTGGTCGTAGGCGCTGTGGATGGCCAGCATGCCGATCCAGCTGCCGAGCTTGTTGCCGCGGCCGGGCTCGAAGCTGCGCAGCTTGCGCTTGTCGTTGGCCAAGAGCTGCACGCACAACATGGCGTAGATCTCGCGGACGTCGTCGGGCCCGACCACCGCCGAGAAGCGGGCCGTCACCCGGGTGATGCAGCGATAGATGAGCCGCGAGTAGCGGTCGTTGAAGTCGCGCCAAGCCCGCGGCTCGTCGGCGATCATGCCGGCGAGCAGGGTCGCCTCGGTCTCTGCCTCGGTCGGATCGGTCACGCTCTCGACGGGCATGCAGGCGAACTCGGGGGTCATCATCGTCCGGCTCCTCTGGGGTTGCGGTTCGGCTCTTTGCAGCCCCCGTGCCAGCACAATGCGCCGTGGGATCAATGAGTTACGAAGCGTAACCTGGCGTCACAGCGTAACCCTCGAGCGTCACTCGGTTACGCTCGCCGCACCCCCTGGCCCTTGATACGCGGCCGAACGCGACGACTCCCCCGTGCCCGCGCGAAAGCGCGAATGGCTCGCTGCGTCATGCTAGCGTGGCCCGCCGTGCCGCCCCGGATCAAAGCCCTCTTGCTGCTCACCTGGGCGGTGATCCGCACGATATTTCGCCGGATCTTCTCGGCGCGGTCCGACGGCCTCGCGCTCTTTCGCGAGAACTACGCCGCGGACCGGCTCCCGCCGGTGGCACCCGACGAGCGGGCCGAGCTCGCCGAGTTCGGGCGGTGCATCGCCTGCGGCCTTTGCGACCGGGGCGAGGCCGCGCGGATCGCCGCGTCGCGGGGCCGCTACCGGGGGGTCATGCCGCTGATGCTGGCGGCGTCGCGGAGCATGCCCGACTTCCACGCTGCGCAGCTGTCGTTCGCCGTCGTCCCCGAAGAGGTCCTCGCCGAGAAAGAGGCGCGGTGCCCGACCCGGGTACCGATGCGAAAAATCGCACGCTTCGTCCGAGACAAAGCGGACGAGCTGAGCCAGTCGCTGCCGCCGCCCCCTCCCACCGGCAGAAAACGCCGAAAGCCGGCTCCCGAAGCCGAACGCCTGTAGTAGACAGGCACGGCGATGACCGACCGCGACGACTTCCCAGTTCCCCCCCTCGACGGGTGGGCACTCATCCTCGGGGCATCCAGCGGCTTCGGCGAGGCCGCCGCCCTGGCGCTCGGGCGGGCCGGGGTGAACATCATCGGTGTGCACCTCGACCGACGTGGCACCATGCCGCAGGTCGAGCGGCTGGTCGTGACGCTGCGCGAGATGGGGCGTGAGGCCTGGTTCTACAACGTGAACGCGGCCGACGAGGTGCGGCGAGCCGAGGTGCTCGACGACGTCGCCAAGCGATTCGCGGAGCGCGGCCGCGGCGAGACCGTGCGCGTGCTCCTGCATTCCCTGGCGTTCGGCACGCTCAAGCCGCTGGTCGGCGAAGACGCCGTGAACCAGAAGCAGGTCGACATGACCTGCGACGTCATGGCCCACAGCCTGGTGTACTGGACTCAGGATCTCTTGAGTCGGAAGCTCTTGAGCAACCAAGGCCGCATCTTCGCCATGACCAGCACCGGTGCCGCCCAGGTCTGGCGCGGCTACGGCGTGGTGAGCTCGGCCAAGGCGGCGCTCGAGAGTCACATCCGTCAGCTCGCCCTCGAGCTCGGGCCGTCCGGCATCACGGCCAACGCGATTTGCGCGGGTGTGACCGACACGCCGGCGCTGAAGAAGATCCCCGACAGCGATGCCATGCGCGAGGTCGCGCTCCGCAAGAACCCGTCCCATCGGCTCACCCGGCCGGAAGACGTGGGTCGTGCGCTGGTGGCGCTGGCCCAGCCTTGCACCTACTGGCTGACCGGGAACGTGCTCTACGTCGACGGCGGCGAAGCCCACTCGGGCTGAGCGCGGCTACCGGCGGAACACCCGGTAGGCGTAGCTGCTGCCCGCGAGCGGGAGCTCGGGCCCGGCGGTGAAGCCGCCGGCGCGAGCCAGCTCCGCGAGCCGAGCGTCGTTCTGGCGGAACCAGCCGCCGCGACGGTAGTCCCAGAGCGCGACCACCGCGTCGACCTCGCGGCGCTCGAGGAACGCGTCGTCCAGGCGCTTCGACGTGTGCCCACCGGGCAAGAGCGCGATCGTGGGATCGGTGACGCCGGCCACGTCGACCACGTGCGCGCGGGTCGCGACGCCGACCCACCCGGCGTCGAGGGTGGCGATCCGCCGAGCGCCGGCGAGCGCGGTGCGACCCGACTCGATCAGCGTCGTGCGTTGGCGCACGATGTGACGCGAGGCCAGCCCGACGTCCCGCCACAAGAGCAGCGACAGCCCGAGCGCGGGCAAGAGCCGGAGCATCGTGGCCCACGCCGCGGCCCGTTCCGCCACTGCCGCGCCGACCAGGACCCACCCCGGAAGAACCGGCACGACCAGGCGAAACGACGGCATCCAGTCGCCGCCGGCCATCGCCACCGCGCCGAAGTGCACGAGCGCGGCGACGCCGACCGCGACGACGTGGGCCGGCAGGTGGCGCAGCACACCGGGCGCCAGCGCGAGCACTGGCAGCGCCGTGAGCAGGCAGGCGCTGCCGGCGTAGTGCAGGCCCGCGTCGAGCCCCGAGGGCTTGGCCAGCGCGGCCAGGGGCATGGCGGTGCCGAACGCGAGCACGCGGCAGAGCGCGACCAGGGTCATCGGCGCGATCGCCAGCGCGAGGCCGAGCAGCGCCGGGCCCGGCGCCCGCCGTCGCGCGAGCGCCGTCCCGATCCCGAGGGCCATCGCCCACGGCGCGAGCTCGGGGCGCCACGCCGCGCACAGGCCTGCAGCCAGCGGAGCCCAGGCGCTCTCGGCGAGCGAAAGCGTCGCCAGCGCGGTCACGAGGCCCGTCTCCATTCCCGCTCCCGCCCAGCTGCCGAGCGGAACGGAGATCGCAGAGAGCCCGAGCGGCGCGAAGCGCCAGGCTCGTTGCCCCATGGAGCCGAGCTTGCGACCGAGCCAGCTGGCGGCCGCGAGCCAGGCGAGGGCGCCCAGTACCCTCGCGGCGGTGAAGGCTGCCAGCGGATCGGGGCGCGCGAAGAGAGCGAGCAGGTGCGCGAACCCGAGGGGTGTGACCGCATCGACCACCGCGCCGTCGGGGTTGAATCGGTATCCCACGCCGACCGCAAGATGGTGGGCGACCCGGGCGGTGATCCACGCGTCGTCGACGGTGAATCCCCAGAGCAGCGCCAGCGAGACTGCCGCAGATCCGCCTCCGAGAACGATGCCCCAGCGTTCTCGCGCGACCACGGCTCGGCCTAGCCCTGTCCGGCGGCCGTGTCCAAAGAACGACAAAGGGGTCCCAAAAGTTCGGGTTCACCTGCCACTGTCCCGTACGATTTCGTCCACGGATGAGCGCGATCCACGTAGTCGTTCGCCCCCCTCGGGAAACCCTGCCGTCGGCCCTCGAGCCTTTGTCGGGACTCTTCGACGTCGTCGTAGACGGCGTGAACGTCACCGCTCGCGTGGGTGAGTCCCACGCGCTGCCGGTGCTTGCGGAGCTGGCCCACGCGGTCGCCGCCTTGTGCGCCGGGCGCCGGCGGCGGGCGACGGTCCAGCTCTACTCGGACCAAGAGGTCTGGGAGCTCGGGCTCGAGGTGGACGGCGACGTCGCCTTGCTCTCGGTGTTCCGCAGCGGCCCCTTGCCCGAGGTGGCGGTGCACGAGCGCCGCGTGCCCCTCGCCGAGCTGCGACGCGCGGTGCAGAGCGCGCTCAGTGACGCGCCCCTGGCCGGTGCGGGTCGCGCGGTCGAGGCCGCGATCTCCGCCGCCGCGCGCGCCCTCGACGGCGTGGAGGCGATCGCGCTCCCGCGGGTCGAGCGCCACCCGCTCGAGCTCTCGCCCCGGGCCACCCGCGGGGTGGCGGTGCACGCCCGCGCCGAGCTCCGCAAGAGCGGCGCGACCGTCGAGGCGCTGTCCGAGCGCAAGCTCGAGCGCGCCGACCTGCACGCGCTCTTGGTGCGCGGTGAGGCGCAGCTCAAGATCCGCGGCAAGAGCGCGCCGCTGGGCAGCGTGCACCTGTTCTTGCTCGCCGAGCGGCTGGTGGCTCTGGCGGACGACGCGCTGGACGCGTGGCAGCACGGTCGCGCGCTGTTCCGGCGGGTCGAGCTCGGGAGCGCCCGCGTGTCGGTGCAGCGTGGCGTGGGCGATCTGCCGCTCTCGCTCAGCGTGCAGAGCCCCGCGTGCGGGTCCGAGCGCATCACGTTCCCCGAGCTCGAGCCGGCGGCGCTGGTGCAGTCGTTCGTGCGCTTCGCTCGCGGCCTGTGCGACGCCCTGATCGACGCCGATCCGACCCAGGCTCAGAACCTTCGCCTCTCGACCCTGGTCGCCCAGGCGCGTGCGCTGTCCGAACGGGTCGAGGACGCGCTCGCCGACGACTCGCTGACCAACAGTCAGCCCGAGAGCTATCGCTCGTTCTCGGTCCCGCCTCGGCGCGCCGAGAGCCGCGGGCGCTGGGAGCACGGCGGCAAGATGCGCTTCGTGCCGCGCTGGGTCGCGACGGTGCCGAACATCGATCTACGGGGCACCTTCTTGTGCGGTGACCGGCTGATCGTCGGCTCCGAGCGCGAGATGGCGTGCATCCATCGCGCCCACGGCACGTTGCTCTGGCGGGTGCCCGTGGTTCGAGCCGCCAGCGTGGCGACCCCGGTGGGCATCGCGCGGATCGCCCCTGACGGGCGGATCGCGCTGCTCGATCTGGACGACGGGCAGACTCGCTTCGCGCTGAGCCTCAAGCCCCGGGCCGGCGGCGGCGCAGCCGGCGCGGTGGTCCACACCCCCGGGCTGCCCAAGCTCCTGGCCGTAGCCGAGGGCGAACGAACCGTCACCGCCATCGACCTGGTCTCGGGCGAGGTGCGCTGGCGCCACACCCTGCGTCGTCCGGGCGCTTACCGCGTGCGGCGCGCGGGTAAGCTGCTGCTGGTGGCCGGGGACTCGGTGCTCGTCGCCCTCGACGTGGCGACCGGCGAGGTCGTGTGGCGCATGCGCGAGCGACTGCCGTTCACCGGCGACCTTGCCGTCGATCACGACGCCGCGTTCGCCGTGGTCAGCGGCGCGACGACCGCCCGCCTGCTCAAGCTCGACCCATGGACGGGCGAGGCGGCCTGGTCCGCCGAGATCGACGAGCGGCCCGCTGCGGGCCAGGCCCCGCTGCTCACGCCGACTCGCGTGGTGATCGCCTCGCGCGATCGTCGCGGCAGCGGCCTGTGCGCCTTCGACCGCGCCACCGGCGCGGCCGCGTGGTCGGCAGAGCCCGGGATCACCGCTCCGGCCACCTCGTGGCTGGCGGTGGACAAGGACCTGGTGGGCAACAGCGCGTCGGGCACCCTGGTGTGTCTCGACGGCGACAGCGGTGCCGTTCGCTACAGCCACGTCTTCCCCCGTCACGTGGACGCCGATCAGCCCCGACGCCTCGAGCCGGTGCTGCGCAGCGGCGCGCTCTTCGTGCCGCAGCACCAGGTGCACGTGGTGCGCCCGCGCGACGGCGAGATCTTGGGGACGGTGCCGACGGATCTGATCCCCGATCTGCTCCGGGTCGACGAGCGCTGCGACGTGTATGTCGCGGAAGAGAGCGGCCACATCGCGGGTTTCGGAGTCGCGGCGAAGCTCACCCTGGTACGCTGACGCGGCCGGCCCATGGCCCGCCTCTCCGATCAACTCGTCGACTGGCTCTCCCGCGTCGAGCTCTTGGCGCGTGGCGCCGAGCGGCACCGGGCGGACGCGGTGCGCGCCCTCGAGGCGGGGCGCGCCTGGGATGCGCGCGAGAGCGCCCTCTCGATCGTGGATGAGCTGCCACGCTCCCGGGTGGGCCTCTTGCTCTGGGCCGACGCCGCCGAGGCGGCGTTGCTCGATCACGAAGTGGTCGAGGCCCTCGAGCGGCTCGGGCGCGAGCTGCCGTTTCGTGCCGACGTCTGGTACCGCCTGGCGCAGGCGCGGCATCGGCTGGGGCAGCCGCCGGACGAGGACTTGTTTCGCGCTGCCGAGCTCCCCGAGCCGACTGCCGCCGCCGACGCGGCGCGCCTCTGGTTGGCCGATCGGGACTCCGCGCGGGGCGACAGCGCCCGGGCCGAGCGATGGCTGAGTCAGCTCAGCCTCGCGGGGCGACGCTCGGAGGCCGCCGGGTGGCGCCGGCTCGAGATGGCGCTCGACGCTCGCGACGAAGCGGCGGCTCGGGAGCTGGGCTCGGCGCTGCCCGTGCCGCCGGCGCTCGATGCCCGCGCGTGGCTGGTGCGTGCGCGCTGGCTCGCGCTGATCGGCGACGCCCAGGCGCCGGCGGCCTGGGTGCGCGCGGTGCTGCTCGGTGCGCCGGGGCTGATGCCCGCGCTCGCCGACCACGTGGCGCGGCAGACCTCGGCCGAGCACCGGAGCTTCCTGCTCGGGCTCGCGAAGGACGCTGGCCTCGCCGGCGATCCGGCGCTGCGCGCGGCCTTCGCCCGCGCCGAAGGCTCGATCGAGCTCGCGCTGGCAGCCCTGGCCGAGGCCGCCGAAGGCGGCGCGGCCGGCTCGCCGGAGCGGTACCTGAGCCTGGCGCTCGAAGCGCGGTCGGCGGAGCGCGTGCAGCATGCCGCGAGCCTGGTCTCGACCCTCGAGCCGGCGGTGGCCGCGCTGGTCGACGCGCTCCGCGCGAAGTCCGACGACGCGCGCCTCGCCGCGCTGGATCTGACCGACGGCGACTGGGCCGACGCGCTTCGCTGGGAGGTGTTCGCCCGCTGGCTGCCGGTGGACGCGCCTCCGCGGTTCGCCGAGCTCTTGGTCGAGCTTCGCCGGCTCGGGCGCGGGCTCGCGGACTTCGAGACCTGGCCGGACATCGCGCAGGTGGAGCGGGACCTCGAGCGCCCGCTCAGGGTCGCCATCGTGGGCGAGTTCAACGCCGGGAAGTCGTCGCTGATCAACGCGTTGCTCGGCGAAGACGTGGCTCCGGTCGGCGTGCTGCCCACCACGGCCACACTCAACCAGCTGATCTGGGCTCCGGATCGCTTCGCGCGCATCGAGCGCGGCGACGGCGGTCCCGATCGTGTGGTGCCCCACGCCGAGCTGCGTCGCGCCCTTTGCGAGGTTCCGCCCGAGCAGGTGCGGCGAGTCGGGATTTACGCGCCGCTCGAGCTCTTGCGCAAGCTCGAGCTGACCGACACGCCGGGGTTCAACGCACCCGACAGCGCCCACGCGGCCACCGCTCGGGTCGCGTTTCGCGACGCGCACGTCGCGCTCTGGCTGCTCGACGCGACCCAGCCGCTCAAAGACAGCGAGCGGGTCGTGCTGGAAGAGATCCGCGAGCAGGGGCTGCCCCTGGTGGTGCTGGTCAACAAGCTCGATCGTCTCCCGGACGACGCGGCGCTGGCGGCGGCGCTCGATCACGTCGAGCGCGGCCTGGCGCAGGCTGGCGTGACGACCGAGAGCCCGGTCTTGGCGCTGTCGGCGCGGCTGGCCCTGGCCGGCAAGGCGGGGGACGCGGCGGCCCTGGCGCGCTCGCGCTTCGCCGAGGTCGAGGCCTTGGTCGACCGCGTCGTGGTCGGTCGGAGCGAGGCGCTCAAGGCGAGGGTGTTGCTCCGGCGCTGTCTCGAGATCGCGCGGCGCCTGTCGGCACGTGCCGATGATCTGGATCGCGCGCACGCCGCGGAGCGCGACAGGCTGGGCGCGCTCCGGGCTCGCCTGACCGAGGCCGGGGCCCTGCTCGGGGAGCGCGATCGCGTCGTGCGCACCCTCGAGCCCGAGTGCGAGGCCGCCGTCGCCGCGTTCCTCGCCGACACCCGCCGAGTCGCGACCATCGTCGAGGACCCGGGCGCCCGGCGTTTCGTCCGGCAGAGAGCCCGGGCGGTGCTCGCGCCGCCCCTGGTCCGCGCGCTGCTCTCGGTGCTGGGCGTGCGCGACGGTGACGGTCCCGAGCTCCGGCGCGCGCTCGCTCCGCGGGTCGAGGCGCTGGCCGCGGTCTCGGCGGTGTCCCTCCTTTCCACGCCGGGCGAGCACCGAGATCTGGTCCTCGCCCTGGTGGAAGAGTCCGCCGTGGCCCTGGCAGCTCTCGGCTCCGAGCTCGGCCCCGGCCCGCCGGCCCCGTTCGTGGCCCGGACCCGCACGCTTTGCCGGGTTCTGCTTGAATCGACGCCGGCTTCGGGCCGTCCGACGTGCTAGATTCGAGTCATCCATCATGCGCGCTCTCGGGCCTCTCCTCGGCGGGTTGGTGTGTGCGGCGGTCCTCGCCACCGCCAGCGCCGTCGTGACGCCCGCGGCGGCCGGCCCCCTCGCCGTGGTCGAGGGTGAGAAGCTCGACATCAAGGCCAACCAGCTCGACATCGACATCGACAAGGGCACGGCCCTGCTCGAGGGCAACGTCGAAGCCAAGCTGGGGGAGCTGACCGTGACCTGCCCCAAGGTCGAGATCCGCTACGACCAGGCTCCCCGGGTGCGCTGGGTCAAAGGCTCGGGCGGGGTGCGCGCGCGGGTCAAGGGCATCGACGCGACCGCCTCGTCGGTGGCGGTGGACCTGGCCAAGCGCGAGGTGACCCTGAGCGGTGGGGTGCGGCTGGCCCGAGGCAAAGGCTGGGTCGAGGCCGACAAGGCCACCATCGATCTCGCGACGAAGAAGCTCACGCTCCAGGACGTCAAAGGCTCGATTCCGGTCGAGCCGCCCACGCGCTGATACTGTGCGCGCATGAGCTCCCCGGCGCTGGCAGCCGAAGATCTGAGCGTCGCGCTGGGCGGCGTCGGGATCTTGCGCGGGGTCAGCCTCGAGGTGGCCCCGGGCGAGGTGGTGGGCGTGCTCGGTCCGAGCGGGGCGGGGAAGAGCACGCTCTTTCGCGCGCTCTCGGGCGAGCTGCGGGTCGATCGAGGCAGCGTGCGCCTGGGCGGCGTGGACGTTACCCGAGAGCCGCTGTGGAAGCGTGCGCGTCTCGGCCTGGGCTACGTGCCGCAGACGCCGAGCGTGCTCTTCGACCTCGACGTCGAAGCCAACCTCGAGGCCTTCGGCCGGATCACGCGGAGCGCGAAGCCCGCCCAGACCCGAGCAGCCGAGGTCGACCTCGAGGGCCGGCTCGAGATCCGCGCGCGGGACCTCTCCGGCGGCGAACGCCGCCGGCTCGAGCTGGCGCGGGCGCTCACCGCCGAGCCGCGGGTGCTGCTGTGCGACGAGCCCCTGGCCGGCGTGGACCCAACGGGAGCACAGCGCATCGGACGGATCCTGCGCGCGCGCGCCGAGGCCCAGATGGCGGTCCTGGTCGCCGACCACCGGGTGAGCGAGGCGCTGGCATTCTGCGACCGGGTTCTGCTCTTGCTCGACGGCCGGGTCGAGGTCGCGTCCACTCCCGCCGAATTCCTCGAACACCCCGCGGTTCGTCGCCGGTATCTGGGGTGACTTTTGGTGGGCCCGTTTTTTGCGGCACCTGCTAGACTCGCCGACTGACGTGCCCCGGTCCGGGGCTCCCGCGCAGAAACACCATGGAAATCAAGCAGCAGCTCCGCCTGTCCCAGCAGCTGGTGATGACGCCGCAGCTGCAGCAGGCCATCAAGCTCCTGCAGCTGTCGCGGCTCGAGCTGATCGACGAGGTCAGGAAAGAGCTCGACAACAACCCGGTCCTCTCGGACGAAGACATCGAGGGGCGCGCCGGGGGGGACGAGCGCAACCGCGCCAAGTCCCAGGCTGCCGAGGACAAGCTCGAGCGCGCCGCCACCCAGACCGCCGACACCCGCGAGAGCGAGAAGGCGGCCCGCGAGGTGGACTGGGAGAAATTCCTCGAGAACCGCACGCTTCAGCAGTCGGTGCCGGGCAACCGCGGCGGGTTCGACGAGCTGCCGCCCATCGAGCAGAATCTGACCAAGCCGCGGAGCCTGCAAGATCACCTGCTCTGGCAGCTCTCGACCAGCGACTTCACCGAGCACGAGCGGCTGTTCGCCGAACTGGTGATCGGCAACCTGGACGAGAAGGGCTACCTGGACCTCGAGGGCGTCGAGCGACCCGACGGCACGCGCACCCCCGACCTGACCATCGAAGATCTGGCGGAAGAGGCCGGGCTACACCCCGAGGACGCACCCGACGTCCTCGAGCTAATCCAGAACTTCGACCCGATCGGCGTGGCCTGCCGGGACCTGCGCGAGTGCCTGTTGGTTCAGGCCAAGGCCATCGGCTTCGACGAGATCGAGACCGAGATCATCAACAGCCACCTGCACCACCTCGAGAAGCACAACTACCAGGCCATCGCCCGAGAGATGAAGATCCCGGTCGAAGAGGTCTACGAGTGCGCCAAAGAGATCCAGAAGCTCGAGAGCCGGCCGGCCCGCAACTTCACCGACACCGACGACCGCTCGATTGGCATCACGCCCGACGTGTACGTGGTCAAGGACGGCGAAGAGCTGCGCGTGATGGACAACGACAAGGGCGTCCAGCGTTTGTACATCAACGAGGCCCTGACCAAGAAGCTGATGGCCGACCCCACGGCCAAGGAGTTCATCGGCGAGAAGCTGCGCAACGCCCAGTGGCTGATCCGAGCCATCGAGCAGCGCCGCAAGACCATCATCAAGGTCGCCGAGTCGATCGTCGAGAAGCAGCGTGACTTCTTCGACCACGGCGTGGCCCACCTGAAGCCGATGATCTTGCGCGACGTGGCGGAGGCCGTGGGGATGCACGAGTCCACCATCTCGCGCGTGACCACCAACAAGTACATGCACACGCCCCAGGGCCTGTTCGAGCTCAAGTATTTCTTCAACTCGAGCATCCGCCGGGTGGGGGAAGACGACATCGCGAGCGAGAGCGTGAAGCAGGCCATCAAGAAGATCATCGACGACGAGGACAAGGAGAACCCGCTGTCCGATCAGGCCATCGTCGACCTTCTGGAGAAGGCCGAGGGGATCAAGATTGCCCGGCGCACCGTGGCCAAGTACCGCGAGATGCTCGGCATTCTATCGTCGAGTAAGAGGAAGCGGCTGTTCTGAGCCCAAACCCCCAGGAGTGACCCTTGAACATCAGCATCACCTTCCGGCACATGGACACCAGCAACGCGATCAAGATTTACGCGAGCGACAAGGTGTCGAAGCTCCAGCGGTTCCTGCGGCAACCCATGACGGCCAAGGTGACCCTGTCCGTCGACCGGCTGAAGCACGTCGCCGAGACGCGGATCTCGAGCGGGGGCGCACACCTGGAGGCCAAAGAGTCGAGCGCGGACATGTACGGGTCGATCGATCGCGTGATCGAGAAGCTCGAGCGCCAGATCCGCGGCCAGAAGGGCGCCGCCGAGTCCAAGAAGAAGCGCGGCCGCGACTCGATCAAGTCCAGCGTCGTGGCGTCGGCCGCGCCGCTCCCGGAGCCGAAACGCACCACCAAGAAGAAGGTCGCCAAGAAGGCACCCACCAAGAAAGCAGCGGGGACGAAGACCACGAAAGCCCGTTCGTAACCCATTCGCCGTTCCGTTCGAAAACGGTGGCAGAGCGCGGAGCCCCATGCGCCTATGCGAAATGCTCGCGGTCCAACGCATCCACGTGGATGCCGCGGGCGCGGTCTCGGACAAGAAGGAAGCCCTGCGGCTCTTGGCGGAGTACATCGCCCCGGTGGTGGGCTCCGACGAAGCTGCGCTCGAAGAGGCGCTCGCCGAGCGCGAGCGGTTGCAGAGCACCGGCATCGGCGACGGCGTCGCCATCCCCCACACCGCCGTCGACGGCGCCGCCGCCCAGGCCGCCGCGCTGATCCTCTGTCCCAAGGGTGTGGCCTTCGATTCGATCGACGGCGAGGCCGTGAACATCATCTTCGGCGTGGTCGGGCCGAAGCGCGCCACCGGCGAGCACCTGCGGGCCCTTGCCCGGATCTCGCGCCTGCTCCGGGACTCGGGGGTGCGCCGGCAGCTGATCGAATCCGGAGACTCCGACGCGGCGTTTCGACTGATCGCGGACCACGACGCAGACCCAAAGTGACATGACCGTCTACGAGCCCCCGAACAACGCCATCCGTTCGCTGACGGCGAGGGCGCTGGTCGAGGACGCGGATCTCGGGCTGTCGCTCTTGTTGGTCGCGGGCGCGTCGGGGCTCGAGCGGCCCATCACCCACCACCGGATCCAGAAGTCGGGCCTCGCGCTGGTGGGGCACCCGCACGGCATCGTGCCGTCGCGCATCCAGATCCTGGGCGAGACCGAGGTGTCGTACATCCAGAGCCTGCCTCTGGACCGGCAAGCGGCGGCCGCGGCACACCTGTTCTCGCTCGAGCTGTCGCTGGTGGTGGTCACCCGCGGAGTGGCCCCCCCGGCGGTGGTGCTCGAGGCGGCCGAGCGCACCGGGACGCCCCTGGCGGTCGTCCAAGAGCGCTCGTCCCAGGCCATCACCGCGATCCACTCGGTGCTCGACGAGCGCCTGGCCCCCCGGGCGCGGGTGCACGGGGTGCTGGTGGACGTGTTCGAGGTGGGCGTGCTCTTGCTCGGCAAGAGCGGCATCGGCAAGAGCGAGTGCGCGCTCGAGCTCGTGATGCGGGGCCACCGGCTGGTGGCCGACGACGTGATCGAGTGTGACTTCAAGCCGCCGGGAATGGTGTTCGGTCAGCCGGCAGCGCTGCTTCGCCATCACATCGAGGTGCGCGGGCTGGGCATCCTGAACATCAAAGACCTGTACGGCGTGACGGCGGTGCGTGAGCGCAAGCGCCTCGATCTGGTGGTGCACCTCGACTCTTCCCACGGTGAGTCGAGCGCCTACGACCGCCTGGGGATCGAGGATCGGCACCGCGAAATCCTGGGTGTGCCGATCCGCGAGGTCTCGGTCCCGGTGCGCCCGGGCCGGAACATGAGCTCGATCATCGAGATCGCGGCGCGGGACGAGCTCTTGCGGCAAGCCGGGCACAACCCCGCCCGCGAGTTCATCGAGCGGGTCGATGCCGAGGCCGCGCATTCGGTCAGCACGGCGTCGCCGACGCTCGGCTCGCGCCAGCCGCGGCCGACCGAGAGCTCTGCGCCGCCCCCGGTGGTGCCGGTGGGGGAGCGGAAGAAATGACGACCCCGACCCTGGTCGTGGTCCTCACGGGGATGAGCGGGGCGGGCAAGTCGACCGCGCTCCACGCGCTGGAAGATCTGGGCTTCTTCTGCGTCGACAACCTGCCGCCGCCGGTCTTGCCCTCGACCATCGAGGCCCTCGAGCAGGGCAACCTGCGGCGCCTGGCGTTCGGGATCGACGTGCGGGTGCGGAGCTTCCTCGACAACCTGAGCAGCGTGATGGACGCGATCGTGGCGCCCGGCCGCGAGCTCTCGGTCTTGTTCCTGGACGCCTCGGACTCGGCGCTGTTCCGGCGCTTCTCGAGCACGCGCCGGCCCCATCCGCTGTCGACCTCGATGGAACCCCCCGCTCCGCTCGACGTGCTCGAGGGGATCCGGATCGAGCGCGAGCGACTCTCGGGGCTGCGCGCCCGCGCCACGCGAATCTTGGACACCGCCAGCCTGAGCGTGCACGACCTGCGCCGCGCGGTGTTCGACGTGTTCGGCCCCGGCGCCGCCGCGGCTCCCAACATGCGCACGCGGTTCTTGTCTTTCGGGTTCAAGTACGGCGCGCCGATGGACGCGGACCTGGTGTTCGACGTGCGCTTCCTCGACAACCCCTTCTTCGTGCCGGAGCTGAAGGCCCTTCCGGGCACCGACGCCCGCGTGCGCGACTACGTCCTCGGCAAGCCCGAGACCTCCGAGCTGGTGACCCGGGTGGCGGACCTTCTGGCGTTTTCGATTCCGCGCTTCGAGCGCGAGGGCAAGAGCTACCTGACCGTCGCCATCGGCTGTACCGGCGGGCGTCACCGTTCGGTAGTTCTCGCGGAGCGCTTGGCCCACGACCTGTCGAGCTCGCTCGGTCGCGCCATCGACGTGGTGCACCGCGACGTCGAAAAGGCTACCCTCGAGCTTGGGCCAGAGCGGGGCGGAGGGGGCGAGGATTGAGCGACGCGAGGGGCAGATTCGAGATCAAGAACCGGCTCGGACTGCACGCGCGAGCGGCCACCAAGCTGGTCCAGCTGGCTTCTCGCTTTCCCTGTGACGTCACGCTCTCGAGGGAAGGCCAAGAAGCCAACGCCAAGAGCGTGATGGGGGTGCTCTTGCTGTGCGGGTCGAAGGGCTCCGTGCTCGACGTCGTGGCGACGGGTGAGGGGGCCGAGCAAGCGGTGGCCGAGATCGGGCGACTGATCGACGGCCTGTTCGGAGAGGGGGAGTGAGGGTGGACGATCCGGAGCCAGCGAAGGGCGTGACCCTCGAGGGCATCGCCGGCTCGCCGGGGCTGGCGGTCGGGCGGGCCGTGGTGGTCAGCACCAAGCGCGCCGGCGTGCGCCGCGTCCACGTCGAGCGCGCCGACATCGGCGACGAGCTCGCGCGCTTCGACGCCGCCGTCGCCAGCGCGGCCCGCGCCCTGCGCGAGGTGGCCGAGCGGGTTCCGCGCGGGCGCGCCGAGTCGTCGATCCTCGAGGCGTACGTGCTCATGGTCGAGGACGAGACCCTGCGCGCCGACGTCGAGAGCCGCGTGCGGACGGAGCTCAAGTGCTCCGAGTGGGCGCTCGAGTCGGCGGTCCACCGCATCGCCGAGCAGCTCCGGGCGTCTTCGGACTCGTACCTGGCCGAGCGGAGCCACGACGTCGAGTTCGTGGGGGACCGCATCTTGATGGCGCTGGCGGGCCAGCCGCGCACGCCGGTGTTGCCCGATCTGGGCGAGCCGGTGATCGTGGTGGCGCGGGATCTGTCGCCCGCCGAGACGGCTGGCCTGTCCCGGGACCGCGTGCGCGCGCTGGTGACCGAGGCGGGCACGCGCACCAACCACACCGCGATCTTGGCGCGCGCCATGGAAATCCCGGCCGTCGTCGGGGTCCGTGGGTTGATGGAGCAGGTCGGGACCGGGGACCGCCTGATCGTGGACGGACACCGCGGCCGGGTGATCGTCGGCCCCGACGAGGCGACGGTGGGCGATGCCCTGGCCCGGGTCGAGCGCCAGAAGAAGGTCGCGCGGGCGATGCTGGTCGAGCGCGACCGCGCCACGACCACCCGCTGTGGCGTGAAGGTCGAGCTCAAGGCCAACATCGAGCTGCCGGCCGAGGCCCTTGCCGCGGTGGAGCACGGCGCCCAGGGCATCGGCCTTTATCGCACCGAGTTCTTGTTCGTCGATCGGACCGAGCCGCCCACGGAGGACGAACAGTACGAGGTCTATCGCCACGTGCTCGAGGCGGTCGGCCCCCGGCCGGTGACCCTTCGCACCTTCGACATCGGCGGCGACAAGTTCGTGACCGCGTTCCAGGTGCCCTCGGACATGAACCCGGCCCTGGGGCTGCGCGCGGTGCGCCTTGGTCTGGCCCGGCCCGAGCTGTTCTCGACCCAGCTGCGCGCCATGGTTCGCGCCTCGGCCCACGGCCCGCTCCAGATCATGGTGCCGATGATCGCCAGCGTGTCCGAGCTTCGCGCCGTGCGCGCGCTGCTCGACCAGGCCATCGCCGACGTCGACCGCGCCGGCCAGTCGCGCAGCACGAGCTTGCCTCTGGGGGTGATGGTCGAGGTGCCGAGCGCGGTGATCATGGCGGCCGAGCTCGCCCGCGAAGCCGCGTTCCTGAGCATCGGCACCAACGACCTGGTGCAGTACGCACTGGCGGTGGACCGCGGCAGCCCCAACCTGGCGTACCTGGCGACGCCCTTCGACCCGGCCATCTTGCGGCTGATCCGGGCGGTGGTGGTGGCGGGCGACGCGACCCAGAGCGAGGTCAGCGTGTGCGGCGCCATGGCCAGCGACCCGGTGGCGGCGGTGCTCTTGGTCGGGCTCGGGGTCCGTGCCCTGTCCCTCGAATCGGCGGCGATCCCCAGCGTGAAGGTGGCCATCGGCCGGTTCAGCGTGGCCGAGGCCGCCGAGGTCGCCGAGCGCGCGCTCCGGGCGGCGACGTCGGGGGAGGTGGACGAGCTGGTCCGGGGGACCCTGGCGATTCGCCTGAGCGACCTGGTGGAACAAGACTAGCTCTTGGCAGGCTCGCGCCCCCTTGGTAAGGGCCTGCCTTCGATGAGCTGGCGGGCCTTCCTCTCCCTCGTGCTCGCCCTGATCGGTGCGGCGTCGCTCACGGGCTGTCCCGAGGACCCACAGCCCGTGGCGCTGAAGGGCCAGGCCAAGCTCACCCTGCTGCACACCTCGGACATCCACTCCCGGCTGTTTCCGTACGCCCTGCAGATCGCCCAGAACGACGCGGCGCTGGGCCTGGGGGCGGCGGACTCGATCGCGACCGTCGGGGGCGTGGCCCGCATCGCCTCGGCGGTGGCCCGCGAGCGGGCGAAGAGCGACCGCGTGCTCCACATCGACGGCGGAGACTGCTTCCAGGGCGCGCCGGTGTTCAACTTCTACGACGGCGAGGCCGAGATCCGCGCGCTCAGCGCGATGGGCGTGGACGCCCAGGTGATCGCCAACCACGAGTTCGACAAGGGCGCGCTGAACGCCCGCACCCAGCTCTACAAGTGGGCGAACTACCCGGTCTTGGCGGCGAACTACCTGCTCGACGATCCAGACAACCCGCTCAGCCCGGGCCTCGAGAACGTGCTCCAGCCGTTCACCACCTTCAACGTGCGCGGCCTCAAGGTCGGCGTGATCGGCATGGGCAACCTGTCCAGCCTGTCGTCGCTCTACGAGCGGCCGAGCCGCCTGGGCTTGACCCCGCTCGAGACCATCGACGTCGCCCAGGCCTACATCGACCTGCTCCGGCCGCTGGTGGACGTGATCGTGTTCGTGACCCACCTGGGCCTGAGCTCCGATCAAGAGATGATCCGCGGCACCACCGGCATCGACATCGTGCTCGGCGGGCACAACCACATCGTGCTGCAACCCCCGCAAATCGTCGAGGACTGCGGGCGCGCCGACGAGACGGGGCAGCACTTCATCACGCTGAAAGACGCCGACGGCCACCCGGGGCGCCGCAAGTGCAACCCGCGACGCGTGCTCCTGGCGCACTCCGGCGCGTTCAGCAAGTACCTGGGGCGGCTCGATCTGGTGCTCAGCAACCAAGCGGTCGATCTCGAGTTCCCCTACGATCCGCTCAACGGGTTCGAGGTCGCGAGCCACCAGTACTCCATCACGCCCATCACCAACGACCTGCCGATGGACCGGACGGTAGCCGAGGTGCTCGAACCGTATCGCGAGGGCCTGGACGCGCTGGTCGACCTGGATCTCTTGGTGGGCTACGCCCCGGACGGCGCGCGGCGCTTCGGCACGGGCGGCGGCGATTCGGCGCTGGGCAACCTGATCTCGAGCGCCATGTGGCGCCGGCTGGGCATCGAGACGGACTTCTCGCTGACCAACACCACGGGCATTCGCGCCGATCTGGTGCCCGGGCCGGTGACCATCGAGCAGATGTTCAACATATTCCCGTTCGACAACAGCATCAGCAAGATGCAGCTGTCCGGGTCCGAGGTCCAAGAGCTGTTCGACTTCGTGGCGCGGCGCTCGGCCAGTCGCGGCTGCGCCACCCAGGTGCAGATCGCGGGCGCCCGGGTGGTGATCAACTGCAAGGGCTGCACGACCCAGAAGCCTCAGCCCTGTCAGACCAACGAGCAGTGCGCCTCGAACGAGTGCGTGGCCGGCGCGTGCGTGATCAAGGCCTGTGCCGATCGCATCTACATTGGCTCGACCCAGACGCCCTGCACCAGCGACGCGGACTGCGGCAACCAGCCCAACGCCTGCGATCTCGGGCGGCTGGACAAAGACGGCAAGGGGCGCTGCCTGACGCCGATCGACTCGGCGGGCTCCTACGAGCTGGCGACCAGCACGTATCTGTCCCAGGGCGGCAGCGGCTTCGTGGTGCTGAAGCGCAACACCACCCAGCTCGACACCAAGATCCAGCAGCGCGACGCGCTGATCGACTGGGTGCGGGGCGGCACGCCCTGCGGCTGGAAGTCCGAGCACGGCACCGACGACGGCCTCAAGGCCTGCGACGTCGATGGCGACTGCAACAGCGTCGGGGCGGGCTACGTCTGCGCCTGCGCGGCCAACGCGGCGCAGAAACCCGACGGGACCTGCTTCTCGAACGGCGGCTGTGGGGGCAAAGGGCGCTGCGTGGTCCGAAGCTGCCGGCAAAGCGTCTCGGACTTCTTCGTCGCGTCGTGCAAGAACCCCGAGACGTCGGTGCAGCTCGCCAGCTGCAGCTCGAAGCTCGACACCTGCCAGATCGGCGGCGAGCAGTGCAAGTACCTGGGCTGCGTCGATCGTAACCTCGGCAACTTCTCGGACGGTCGCGTCCAGATGGTGGGCAAATGAGACGCGCGGGCATCGGCAGCGTCGCCCTCGTGGTGCTGGCCTCGAGCGGCTGCACCGAGAAGGTCGATCAGCCCGACCGCGTGCAGAGCCTGCGGGTGACGGTCACCGGGGTGAACGGCGCACCGCTCGATCCGAACCCCGCCGCGCCGGCGCTGCCGCTGCCGAAAGATCTGGCCGAGCTCGACTTCGACGTCGAGGCGCTGCGCCCCGACGGCAGCCGTGACGCCGGCTTCGTGGGCTTCGTACGCGTGTCCGTGGTCCCGGGCGCGGTGGTCGAGGTGGTCGGCCCGGGGGCACAGGGCCGGAACGTGCTGCTGCAGGGCGGCCTGGCCCAGGGCGTGAAGACCCGGGTGAAGAACGCCCGCGGCGGCACCCGGGTGTGGGTCGAAGACGTCGGGTACTTCCCGGCTGACCCGGCGGCCAAGCCCGCCTGTGCCAACGGCGTGGACGACGACGGCGACGGCGACGTCGACTACCCCGAAGATCCGGGCTGCGCCTTCGCCAACGACAACAGCGAGGTCGCGGGCACCTTCGCCGCCGGGGTGTCGCACCCCGTGCGCTTCGAGCGCCCCCGGCTCGGCGACATGCAGGGGCGCGGTGCGAGCACCGCCTACGAGCTCGAGTCGGTCGAGCTCGAGACGCGCTCCCCGGCCGAGGTGATCGTGACCCGGATCGCGGCCGACGGCTTCTACGCCACCGACGTCACCGACACCCTCGGTCACAACCATGTCTTCGCCTTCACCTTCAACACCCCGCCGTTCTTGCGAGTGTGCGATCGCATCACCTCACTGACCGGCACCGCGGTCGAGTTCTTCGGCTTCACCGAGCTGTCGTTCCCCGCGTTCGAGCGCCACGCCTGGCGCTTTCCGACCGCCACCGATCCGGGCGACGGCCCGTGCCGCGTGCCCGAGCCCGCCAGCATCCCGCCCGAGGCCACCCAGGACTCGGCGCTGCTCGAGAAGATCGAGAGCGCGCTGGTCCGCGTCGAGAACGTGACCGTCGGCGCCTTCTTGGGCCCCTCGAACCCCGAGATCCAGCTGGCCAACGGCCAGTCGGATTGCTCCATCCCGCCGCCCATCGTCTTCAGCCCGGCGGCGTCGAACTGCGATCTCGACGGCTCGGGCTTCATCGACTTCGACACCCAGGGCTCGTGCGAGGCGGCCTGCGCCAACGCCTGCGGCGCCGACGCCAACTGTGTGGAGTGGACGGGCTACGTGTCGCGGGGCAACTACCGGGTGGTCTTGCCGGGCCCGAAGAGCATCCAGATCAACACCCGCAGCATCTCGGGCTTCGACCCGGTGAGCATGCGCGGCAAGCCCATCGCGTCGCTCACCGGCACGCTGCGCAACTTCAGCGGCGGCGACCTCAACTGGACGATCGAGGCGCGCTGCAGTGACGACCTGGTGTGCAGCGAGCCGTCGCAGAAGGCCTGCGTCGACGGCCCCAAGGCTCCCGTGAGCTCGCAGATCGCGTGTGTTTCCCCGAGGACGAGTGATGACCCGAATGAAGCATCGAACTGAGCGACTGACGGCGCTCTTTGTGCTGACCGCGCTCTCGCTGCCGGGCGTGGCCCTGGCGCAGCCCGCCGCCGATCCGAAGCCCGACGGGGACGCACCGGTCAAGCCGGCGGACGTCTCGCTCGAGGAAGAGCCCGAGAAGAAGGCGGCCGCGCCCGAGAAGAAGGCGGCCGCGCCGGCAGCGTCGGCCCGGGCCGCCGAGCCGGCCGAGAAGCCCGCCGCGAAGGCGAAGGCCAAGGACGAAAAGCCCCGCGCCTACACGCCGTTCATGGACACGCGCCTGTCGTGGACCTTTGGCGACGACGACTTCTTGCACAAGACGGGCGAGGCGTTCCCGCTCTCGCCCAACGCCAGCGCCGGCGACCGCCCGCAGTATCGCCTGTTCTTCGACAACCTGAACTCGCGCTTCTCGGGCCGCGAGAACGTCTCGCACGTGGTGCTCTACAGCCGCCTGCCCGGCTTCGTCGACAAGATGGACACCGAGGCGGCGCTGGTGATGCGCGTCAACATGACCGAGCTCGCGGCGCAGTCGAATAACGTGAACCGCGTGCTGGAGGACGCCGGCACGTACCTGCGGGTGTTCTACGAGACGGGCGGCGACAAGAAGAGCCCCCAGGGGCTCGGCGCCACGTTCTACCCGATCGACACCGACCGGTTTCGCCTGGGCTACCTCTACGACATCACCTGGGGCGGCACCAACGCCCGCGCCAACCAGTCGATCTTCCCGCGCCTGCAAGGCAGCGCGCCCGGCGCGAAGGTGCAGTTCGACGGCCCGGGCTTCTACGCCTTCGGGGGCTTCAAGACGGCGAGCATCATCGAGGTCCAGAAGCGGATCGTCGAGGGCAGCGGCGGAGAGGGCTCCACCACCGACACGGTGCGCGTGGCCGAGACCAACTACGGCTTCCTCGGCGGCCTGGGCGCCGACGCCACCGACTTCATTCACCTGGACGCGGGCGCGGGCTACTTCCAGCAAGGGCGCTTCGAAGACCCCGACGTGCTCGGCAAGCGCGTCTTCACCTACGGCTTCACCGGACGCGTGGTCTTCCATCAGGACATGCCGGTGCCGCGCTCGGCGGACTTCCAGCTCTATCGCAATGATCCGAACGCGCCCCTCGAGCAGTTCAAGCAAGAGAAGTACGAGCCGGGCAAGCTCTCGTGGGCGATCTCGGGTGAGGCCACCCAGCTCCACCAGAACCTGAAGGACTTCGACGTCCCGGGCGCGACGGACATCCAGCTGGCCCGCGCGGCGGCAGGGCAGGCCAACCTCAAGTTCGGGTACCTGCGCACCAGCCTCTCGGTCATCTACCGCGACCTGCCGTTCGTGCTCCGCAACCAGCCCAGCTTCATCCCGTTCCAGACCTTGCCGAACGCGGCCAAGACCGAGGACGAGATGTTCGTCGCGGCGTCGGTCGACTACTTCATCGAGAGCCTGCGCCTGACCCCAGGGTTCGGCGCGGGCCTGCAGAACCCGGCCACCTTCCGCAGCGAGAGCGTGGACCTGTTCGGTCAGGACACCTCGCGCACGATCGTGGTCCGCGAGCAGGGCAACCTGGCGTTCTTGCCCGCCGGCGAGAAGCGAGTTCCCATCATCCAGGCGCGCGGCAGCCTGAAGTGGGACATCTCGCCCATGATGAGCGCGATTGGCTGGATGCAGTTCCGGCGCGACAACAACATGACCCGGCTCGAGCTCGACCCCAGCGGCACGGTGCTCCTCCGCAGCTTCATCAGCCCGAACTTCGTGGGCTACGGGCTGGCGATGCAGGCGCGGTTCTGATTTCGTGCTTCGCCGTTTCGGTCAGAGCGTCAGGATCCACCACTGGTGTGGCGACCCAACGGGGGTGCGGCCCCAGACGAGCAACGACTTCCCGTCACCGAACGCGGTGAGCTGTGGGTAAGGACGCGGCGGCGGGGCGCAGTCGCCGGCAGGGAGAGGGCCCCATGAGTCGGTCAACAGATCGTAGACGCCGCCGGTCGCGAGCGCGCCGGTGTCCTCCGGGACAGTCGTGCCCAAGATCACGAGCTTCGTCCCTGCCACCGCCGCGCTGTGGCCGATCCGAGGGGTCGGCGCGCCCAGGGTGCTCATGCTTCGCCACCCTTCGGCGCGGGAGAAGCGCTCGCCGGTGTTGCTGGCGTCGCCCCCCTTGTCCCCGCCCCAAACTACACCGCCCCAGACAATGACCTCTTGGGTGGCCGCGCAGAAGCTCGCCGTTCCGGACGCGCGGACCCCTGGTCCCTCCGCTTCTGGGAGCTCCCACCACGCCCACGATCCCGGATCGAACCCGTAGGCGTAGGCTTGGGGGGTCTTGCCGTTGGTACCCACGACCACCGGACCGAACTGCGCATCACCCTGCGCGAGGGCTGGAAACTCCGCGGCGATCGGCGCGTCCACCACCGGGCTCCACGCGTCCTGCTCCGGGTCCCAGACCGCGCCGTCCTTCCGGAACGCGCCGTCAGAGAGCCCTCCCCACACGAGCCAGCGGCTGCCCACGACGCCGTGGGCGGCCGTGTGTCGCGAGGACATCCACGTCTGAGCGCTCGGCAGCGGGAACCACTGATCGGAGAGCAGGTCGAGCCTCGCTCCGTCCTCGAGGTACTTGTCCTGCTCCGCCGAGTAGCCGCTCCACACGAGGAGTTGATCCCCCAGGATGTCGAAGGCGCCCACGGCGCGCCTCGATGGCGCACCAGCGACGGGGAGGGATGAGATCGTGCCGTCGAGCGCCACCCGCCACCCAGGGCCCGCCTCCTTGTCCGTTCCGGAGGAGGTGTCGACCCCCGCCCAAACCACCACCGTGTCGTTGCGCCACGCCGCTGCTTCGAGTCCGTTCATCGGCTTCCCTTGGGGAGCGAAGCGTTTCCAGTGCGCGCCCACGCAATCGAAGTGCCCCGCACCGCCCGAGCCAGCCGCTCCGCCTGCCCCGTCGGGATCGTGGGTCGTCAGCCCGCAGCCCTGAACGGCCAGCAGCACACCGACCAAGGCAACGGAGCGTCGTTTCGTCACCGCGGCCTCGCGCAGAGTCCGGCGGGGACCACCTCGCCCCCGAGGCCGTCGCAGGCCAGCCGGGACTTCTTCACGTGTTGGGGCCCGACTCGGACGTCGAGCTTGCAGCAGTCGGTATCGCACTTGTCCGCGGACAGGACCTGGGGCGCGGGGCACTCACCGAACGGCCGGAAGGCGGCGTCTGGCGGGCTCGACGAGATCTCGCAGCACTCGGTGCACTTCGCGTCAGGCAGGACCTCGCCACCCGAGATGAAGCAGTCGGAGGCGGACGTCCAGCCTCTGCTGCCCCCAAGATCGCAGCAGGTGTTGGCCCACGAGATGTGGCTGGGATCTTCGTAGTAGGCGTACGGTGGAGTGTAGGGGTTCTCAGGTCGGATTCGGCCGATCTTCTCGTTATAATCTCGGAAGAGCGCAGACAGGCGGCGCGCCGCGCTTCGTGCCGCTTCGCACTGGTCGGAGCGGAGCGTGCTTCCCGATAGGTCGGCGGACATCAGGTTGCCCGGAACGTCATGCCCGGCTCCCAGCAGCTCGTGCCCGAGTTCATGCGCGACGACCGTGCGCGGAGGGAAGGAGTCCGCCAGATCGATTTCGACGGTTGCGTGAGTCCACTGCCCGAACCAGTTCCCGCAGTCGGGGAAGCCAAAGCTCACGACGATGGGTTGGAGTGATTCGAAGATCAAGGAATGCTCGGACGGACCGACGAGCGCGAGGATCTCTTTCGAGATCGCTTCCTTGCTGTTGAGCTGCGGGTTACCGGCGGCGCAAGGTTTGTCCGGCGGTGCAGGCTGAGGGAGCTTGAAGGCTCGGATCACCTGGAACTGGATCCCGCACCGCTCCCAGATGTCATCAGGCGGATCGAGCCGGCCGACGGGGTCCGCGGCTGCGGTCTTGCTCCATGGATGAGAACTCGGCGGATTCCAGTCCGCTGGCCAGTTGGAGGTACGGGAACCCTGGAACGGAATGAAATCGAACAACGCCAAGGCGCGGGTGCGGTAGTCCTGCTCGGATTCTGGCCCCCACGCGGACCCAGCGATTCGGGAGATGACGATGACCGGCAGCACGATCACGTCATCAGCCAGTTTGAACCAGGTCGAGGGCGACGGACCGTTATTGTTCGCGAGGGTGGCAGCGTAGACGCCTCCTGGCACGAAGTTCCCGGTCCTGACCGCCCAGTTGAACCAGCCCTGGCTCGAGCTCTGGTAGCCGGTGATCCCGCGGATCGGCGTCTGCCAGTCGTCTACCGATGTCAGGCCTGGCTCCCAGAACTCAAAGGTACGCAGGAACCCCCCGGCGAAGGCAGAGTTGGAGTACTGATGAGAATAGTCGCCGCCCGCCGACATCCATCGCCCAGGTGGTGCTTCGTACCATCCTTCGAACCACGGGTTGTCTCGCTTGACCTCAACCGGGGACGAGACGGTCCCGGACGCCCACGACGAGATGTGTTCGTACTTCACACCGACTTGGTTGTTCGCCCACCCACAAACCCCGAAGAGCGACACGCACAGCGCGGCGCGGAGAAAGACTGAGCGCGAGCCGGAGTTCTCAGACGATCCGTACGCTAGGCACGGCCCTTGCCCTGCCTGCCTGCTACGGAACTCGTTTTCTCGTCCTTCATCGCCGGGTTACTCCTTTTGCGAGGGAGCCGAAGACATCACCCCGCCTCCGCCGTGTCAACCGCCAACCAGCCCGGCTACGTCACCCGCGGTGGGAACACCGAAGCGGGCGCCGGTCGGCGGCGCGTCGTCAGGGGTCACACCGCGAGGACTCGCACGCTCGCGAAGTAGGCTTGTAGTGCGGAGAAATCTCGCACATCGGCCGTGTACACGACGTCGCCCCGAGAGGCAGCGCTCGCCATCACGAATGCGTCGATGATCGTCGCGCGAGGCACCTGCGCGAGGGCCTCGCCGGCGACCCGTGCCACCGCCTCGCTGAGTGGCTCGAGGCGCGCCGACGCGCAAATGGCTTCTCGAACCTCGGTGCGCCCGCGCCACCACTCGCCCAAGACGGGCGTGGGAATCGTGATCGGAACCAGCCGCTCGACGGCGCGGCGATAGATCTCCCACGCGCGCTGTTTGCGCCGCTCGAGGGCGATCAGCACCCCGGTGTCGAAGGTGACCCCCTGCGCCATCAGGCTGCCTTTCGTCGCGCTCTCGGCCGGGCCTTCTTGCGCGCCAGCCGCCACCCATCTTCGAGCTCAGCGTCGACCCGCGCCCGGGCGGCGTCGGTGAGCTCGGGTCCCCCGTACCAGCGCCAGGCGCGTTCGAATGCGGCTGCGCGCACGGCGGCATCCGTCATCTCGGCGATCAGCGCCGACACGTTGCCCCCGTGCCTGTCCTGAGCCAGCGCTTTCAATCTGCGCTTCGTCTCGGGGTCGACGGACACCCCGATGGTCTCGCTGGCACCGGCTCGCCGGCGTGGCTTGGGCTTCATGCCTGGGACTGTAGCAGGAATGCGTCTCGCTCGCCGCGTCCCCGTGACTCGCGGCCCCGCCGGTGCGTTCCGTCGCCAAGGCCCCGCGTGGCCGTTCGAGACGTCGACGAATCCGCCCTGGTGCCTCCGAGCTGACGCGGTGCTAGAAGCCCGCGCCATGAAACCGATGGATTTCCGCGGCCGCTGGGTGCTGGTGACGGGCGCCTCGTCGGGCCTGGGGCAAGAGATGGCGCGCCAGCTCGCGCGGGACCACGGGGCGAACATCGTCGCCGTCGCGCGGCGCGCCGAGCGCCTCGAAGCGCTCAAGCAAGAGCTCGAGCCCACCGGCGTGAAGGTGCTGCCCCTGACGGCAGATCTGCAGAAGACCGAGGACGTCGATCGGGTGATCGACCGCGCGACCGAGGGCGAGCCGCTCTACGGCGCGGTGCTCAACGCCGGCATCACCCACTTCGGCGACTACCACGAGCTCGGCTGGGAAGGCTTCCAGCGCATGCTCTCGACCAACGTGACCAGCGTGGTGCGCTTCACCGAGCGCCTCTTGCCGTACCTGGAGAAGCAGGGCGAGGGAGGGGGAGTGATGCTGGTCTCGAGCATGGCCGGGCTGTCGCCGGTGCCCTACCAGGCGGCGTACTCGGGCACCAAGGCGTTCCTGGTGCACTACGGCTGCAGCCTGTACCACGAGCTCCAGGGCAAGAACGTGAGCATCACCACCTTCGCGCCCGGCGGCATCGCCACCGAGATGACCGAAGGCGAGCGCTTCAACTCGCTGCGAAGCTGGCTGATGCCGGTCGATCGCTGCGCGCGCTCGGGGCTCGACGGCTTCCGGCAGCGCAAGTACCTGCACGTGCCGGGCGTGCTCTACAAGCTGCTCGCCACGCTCTCGAACGTCGCGCCCGAGCCGTTCTCGTCGTCCCGCGTGGCGGCCGAGTACCGGGCGTCGCTGGCGGCCGCCAAGCGCGCCGAGTGAGCATCAACCTGGCGCGTCCGCGCCGGCGTCCCCGTTGCCGTAGCTCGGACAGGCCAGGCTCGCGGGCACGGTCAGGGCGAAGCTCTTCTCGCCCACGCCGGGCACGACCACCTTCAGGGTGATGGGCACCTTCTTGTTCGGGTCGCAGGCGAAGAACTCGACCGGTGCGATGGCGTACACCGCCAGCGACTCGGCGCAGCGCAGCTTCACCGGCAGCTTGCTCGGCAGGGTGGACTGCGTTCCGACGGTGAGCGTGGTCTCGGTCAGCACGCAGCCCGGAACGTTCGCGGTCGCCCCGATCCGGATGCGATAGGCCAGCATCGCCGTGCCCTGGCCGCCCCAGACCACGTCGATCGGCTCGCCGTCGACGTAGCCCTTGAAGGCCGAGCCGTCCACGTGCCCCACCTCGAGCGTGCCGCCGGCCAGCGTGCCCGCGAACGGATCGCTGCACGACTCGCTCATCGGCGGGGCGCAGCCGCCAGCGCAGAGCTGCTGCCACTTCCCGCTGCTGCACTGGTACATGCTGATCGGGTAGCTGCACATCTTGCCGGCCGGCAGCGCGCAGGGCGCGCCGGGGAAAGGCATCGCCTTGGGGCACTCGGTGTCGGGCGTCCCGCAACCGGCGTCCTGTCCTCCGGTGCCGGCGGAGCCGCCGGTGCCGCTGCTGCCCGCGGTGCCCGCACTGCCCGCCGCTCCACCGTTGCCCGCGGCGCCCGCGCTGCCGCCGCCGCCGCTCTTGCCCCCGTCGCCGCTGGTGCCGCCGCCGCCGCTCTGGCCCCCGCCGCCGGTCGAGGCGTCGTCACCTGCTGGATCGCCGGAGCAGCCCACCACGACCGAGAGCCCCCAAAGCCAAGCCCGTCGCATGCGGCAGAGGGTGCCACGTTCCGTCAGTCCATTCATCCAGCAAGGCTGCGCGCGCGTCCGACGGTGCGTGGTTTTCCTTGCCAAGGGTCACGTGAATTTGGGACAAGCCCGGGCCGGAGGCAGAACGATGCGCGCGAATCTCGGAAGCTTCGTAGTGGTGGTGGGGGCTGTGCTCGGCGCAGCCGTGGCGTGTGGCGGGTCGACTCCGCCTCCCGAGGCCGGGGGCACCGAGCCGGTGGCGACGGCCAAGGCCGAAGAGCCGAAGCCCGAGGAAGCCAAGCCCGACGAGAAGAAGCCCGAAGAGGCCGCCAAGCCCGCCTGGAAGGACATGAGCCACGATCAGAAGGTCGAGCTGATGAAGACCGTGGTCATGCCCAAGATGGGCGAGGTGTTCAAGGCGTTCGACGCCAAGAAGTACGCTGAGATCACCTGCGCCACCTGTCACGGGGCCGGCGCCAAAGAGGGCAAGTTCCAGATGCCCAACGCCAAGCTGCCGAAGCTGGACAGCAAAGACGGCTTCGCCAAGCACATGAAGAAGAACGAGAAGGTCACCAAGTTCATGATGGAGAAGGTGACCGGCGAGATGGCCGCCGCGCTCGGTGTGCCCGCCTTCAACCCGGAGACCAAGCAGGGCTTCGGCTGCGGCGGTTGTCACCTGATGGAAGGCAAGTAGGCCCGTTTTTCCCACGGATCTCGCGAAACTGCGCTCCCCGTTGACCGGGCGATCGCCGCGCGTATACTCCGCGCACTTTTATCCAGAGGAAAGGTCGTCATGCCGCTTGTGCCCGGCGCAAAAACGCGCGTCATCTCCAACTTCCGACTCCACGATTCGGACACCGGCTCGCCCGAGGTGCAGATCGCCCTCTTGAGCCAGCGCATCGAACAGCTGACGGAGCACTTCAAGACCCACAAGAAGGACCACCACAGTCGTCGTGGTCTGCTCATGCTGGTCGGCCAGCGCCGCCGCCTGCTCGACTACCTCAAGCAGTCGAGCGTCGAGCGCTACCGCAAGGTCGTGTCGTCGCTCAGCCTGCGTAAGTGAGCGCGGGCTCGTCCCCACGCTCACTGTCGGAATGAAAACCAGTCTTCCGGCGGCAAGCGCCTGACTTCATCTTCGACTCGTGTGCGCGACCGACGCGTCGCGTCCAGGAACCGAGGCTGAAGGGGTTCTGGCGCTCGCATCCGGCGTCCACCCGCACGCAGCGGGCGCTCGCCCGGGAAAGGGGCGCATTTGAAAATGTACGTACGTGAATCCGTCACCATCGGTGGCCGCCAGCTCACCTTCGAAACGGGCCGTCTGGCCAAGCTCGCCCACGGCGCCGTCCTCGTCACCTACGGCGAGAGCGTGGTGCTCGTCACCGCGACCTCGACCGAAGAGCGTCCCGGGCTCGATTTCTTCCCGCTCACCTGCGAGTACGTCGAGAAGACCTACGCCGCGGGCAAGATCCCCGGGGGCTTCTTCAAGCGCGAGGCGCGTCAGCGCGACTACGAGATCCTGGCCTGCCGCCTGATGGATCGCCCGCTCCGCCCGCTCTTCCCCGAGGGGTACAAGAAGGACACCCAGGTGATCGCCACGGTGCTCTCGGCCGACCGCGTGAACCCCACCGACGTGCTCGGTCTCACCGGGGCCAGCGTCGCGCTCTCGATCTCCGACATCCCGTGGGACGGCCCGCTGTGCGGCGTCCGCGTGGCCCGCGTCGAGGGCGAGCTGGTCGTGTACCCGACCTTCGAGCAGAGCGCGAAGGCCGACATCGACGTGGTCGTCGCGGTCACGAAGGACGCCATCGTGATGGTCGAGGGCGGCGCCGACGAGTGCAGCGAGGCCGACCTGATCGACGCCTTGATGTTCGCGCACCGCGAGGGCCAGAAGGTCATCGAGCTGATCGAGAAGCTGAAGGCCGCGGTCGGCAAGCCGAAGCGCGAGTTCACGGCGGCCAAGCTCGACGACGCTGTCAAGACGCGCATCGCCGGGCTGGTCGACGCCGACCTGGCCCAGGCCTGCGTGATCAAGGAGAAGAAGAAGCGCTACGAGCGCTACGGCGAGCTGAAGAAGGCGATGGCGGACAAGCTCAAGGCCGAGCTCGGCGAAGAGAAGTGGCCGAGCGTCGAGAAGCTGGTCAAAGAAGAGTTCGAAGAGCGCAAGTACCACGTCGTCCGCAAGATGGTGACCGTGGAGCGCAAGCGCATCGACGGTCGCGACGAGCGGACCATCCGCCCGGTGTCCTGCGAGGTCGGCCTGCTCCCGCGCGTCCACGGCTCGGCGCTGTTCCAGCGCGGCGAGACCCAGGCCATCGTCACCACCACCCTCGGTACCTCGACCGACGAGCAGAAGATCGACGCCCTGACCGGCGAGTCGTGGAAGCAGTTCATGCTCCACTACAACTTCCCCCCGTTCAGCACCGGCGAGACCAAGCCGATGCGCGGCCCCGGCCGGCGCGAGATCGGTCACGGCGCCCTGGCCGAGCGGGCGGTCTCCCGCATGATCCCCGGCCACGAGAAGTTCCCGTACACCATCCGCGTGGTCAGCGAGACCCTCGAGTCGAACGGCTCGAGCTCGATGGCCGCGGTCTGTGGCGCGACGATGTCGATGATGGACTGCGGCGTGCCGATCAAGAAGCCGGTGGCGGGCATCGCCATGGGTCTGATCAAAGAGGGCGACAAGATCGCCATCCTGAGCGACATCTTGGGTGACGAAGATCACCTGGGTGACATGGACTTCAAGGTCTGCGGCACCGATCGCGGCGTGACCGCCATCCAGATGGACATCAAGATCGCCGGCCTCGAGCGCTCGATCCTCGAGCGCGCGCTCGATCAGGCCCGCGAAGGCCGCCTGCACATCCTCGGCAAGATGCTGGCCACGCTGGCCGAGCCCCGCGCCGAGATCAACAAGTGGGCGCCGCGCATCACCACCCTCAAGGTCAAGCCCGACCAGATCCGGATCATCATCGGACCCGGCGGCAAGACCATCAAGGGCATCGTCGATCAGACCGGCGTGGCGATCGACGTCGAGGACGACGGCACGGTCAACGTGGCCAGCGCGGACTCGGCCGCGGTGCTGAAGGCGATCGAGATCATCAAGGGGCTCACCGCCGAGCCCGAGGTCGGTCAGATCTACACCGGCACCGTCACCCGGATCGTGGACTTCGGCGCCTTCGTCGAGATCTTGCCGAACAAAGAGGCCCTGCTCCACGTCTCCGAGATCGCGCACGAGCGCGTCGAGTCTCCCGGCGACGTGCTGAAAGAGGGCGAGACCATCGACGTGAAGGTGATCAGCATCGATCGCGAGGGCAAGACGCGCCTCTCCAGGCGCGAGCTCTTGCCTTTCCCCGAGGGCGAAGAGGGCGAGGCCGCCCGCGAACGCATCCAGCGCGCGCGCGAGGCCGGGCCCCCGTCGCGTGATCGGGGCGGCCGTCCGCCGCGCGGCGGCGACCGGGGTGATCGCGGTGGCCGTCCGCCCCGCGGCGACCGTCCGCGTCCGCGCTGAGCCCGAGCGGCAGAGGGCGCGAGAAGCCGGCGAGCAACCACGCTCGCCGGCCGCGGTGCTACCCTGGGGGACGATGTCGACGCCGGTGCGCGGCCCTCGCCCCAAGACCATCGAGGAATGGCTCGCGGAGCCCGAGAGCGCTCGCCTCGAGCTGATCGACGGGGAGCTGGTCGAGAAGGCGGCACCGACCTTCGAGCACGGGCTGGCGCAGTCGCTCACGGCCGGCGCCATTGCTACGGCGTTCCATCGGCGTAGCGGCGGGCGCGGGGGGCCGGGCGGTTGGTGGATCGTCACCGAGGTGGACGTGGTGCTCGATGGGCGCGGGTATCGCCCCGACCTGCTCGGGTTTCGGCGCGAGCGCTTCGGAGAGCCACCGAGAGAACGACCGGTGACGGAGCGGCCGGACTGGATCTGCGAGATCGTGAGCGAGTCGAACCGGTCCGTCGATACGGTCACGAAGCTACGCCGCTACCACCAGGCCCAGGTGCCGCACTACTGGATCATCGATCAAGTCGACCGGACGCTGACCGTGTATCGCCACACGCCCGAGGGCTATCTGGTCGCGCTGCGCGCGGCCGAGCAAGAGACCGTTCGGGCAGAGCCCTTCGAGGCGATCGAGCTTCGGGTCAGCGTGCTCCTCGGGGGAGACCCCGAGGACTAGGCGGAGGTCACCGCGTCGCCGGCGCCGCCACCATCGAAGTGTTCGCGGCCGGCGCGCCCGCCACCGTGCTGGCGACGAGCACGCCGCCGGCGCAGTAGGTACCGGTGTCCGAGTCCGGCCAGAGGTCATAGGTGTGCGAGTGCTCGTAGGGGATGCGCTCGACCGCCACCACGAACACGCCGTCGAGGTGATCGCCGGCGCGGAGGTCGCCGAAGCTGCGACCGTCGGCGGTGGGGTGTTTCGGGCTGATTTCCAGCACGCTGCCGCTGGCCAAGGTCGCGCGCACCACCACGTGGTTCGGCGCCGGGACGCGGTGGGTCTTGCGGATCGGCACCGCACGCATCGCCCCCTGGTGCATGCTGTAGACCAGGTCACCCTCCCGAAGGTCGGCGATGGCTCGGTTGCCGCTGGGCGTGGCGATCGGCGTGTCGGGCGAGTTGCAC
This sequence comes from Myxococcales bacterium, assembly GCA_016191785.1. GTDB lineage: Bacteria > Myxococcota_A > Polyangia > Polyangiales > Polyangiaceae > JADJKB01. Next base: position 38,522 of record JACPVJ010000102.1, read on the forward strand.
ACGCAGCTGGTGCACCCCTTGGGGCACGTGCCGTCGACCGGGGTGTGGCACTCGGGCACCAGCTTGCCCACCGGGCCCGGCACGTCGCAGCAGATCTGCGCCGAGGTGCAGCAGCTCTTGCCGCAGCACAGCTGCCCCGAGCCGCAGCTCGTTCCCGACTCACAGGGCGGTTTGTCCTTGCACTTGCCGGCGTCGCAATAGGGCGTCGCGCCGGTGCACACCGTGCCGCACGCGCCGCAGTTCTTGATGTCGTTGTCGGTGTTGGTGCAGGCGCTGCCGCAGCACACGAAGTCGCAGGTGCCGCAGCTGCCGCCGCCCGAGCCGCCGCTGCCTCCGGTCGCGCCGCTGCCTCCGGTCGCGCCGCTGCCTCCGGTCGCGCCGCTGCCTCCGGTCGCGCCGCTGCCTCCGGTGCCTGCGCTGCCACCGGTCGCCCCGGCCGTCCCGCCGGTGGCCGATCCCCCGGACCCGCCGGTCGCGCCGCCCGACCCGCCGGTCCCACCGCTGTCGGACTCCGAGTCGCCGCCGCAGCCGCACGCCAGAATCACAAAAAGCACGAGGGTTCGTCGCATGGCCACCTCCGAGGGGCATTTTCGCTGATTTCGCTCAGCCTGCAACCAAAGAAGGGGTTGGCGGCTCCCGCGCTTCGTGCGAAAGAGCGCGCCCATGACCCTCCGAACCGTCCTGCCGTTCCTGTTGTCCGCTGTTTTCGTGGCCTGTGGTGGCTCGCCGCCGCCTGCCGAGGCGCCGCAGACCGATCCGTCCCAAGGCAAGTCCGACATGCCCACCGAGCCGGCGGCCGAGAAGCCTGCCGAGGGTGGCGACAAGGGTGAGCCCGCGGCCAAGCCCGAAGAAAAGAAGGCGGAGCCGGCACCGAAGCTCGACAAGCCGAAGAGCGCGTCGACCGCGGCGGGCAAGTCGCTGAGCGAGGTCGAGGGCACCGCGATGCTCGACGAGGCCAAGAAGCTCGGCTGGATCAAGGACGGCACCGCGGTCGGCGGCGGCACCATCGGCTCGTACGAGCAGTTCAAGTTCGACATCGAGAAGGGCAAGCTCAAGGGCTTCGTCGAGGTGGTTCGCCCCGCAGCGACCCCGACCGCAGCCGGCAGCGGCAGCCTGGTGCCTCCGGCAGAGCTCAAGGGCACGCGCGAGAAGGACGGCGCCGCCGTTCATCACGACGAGGCCGCCGACCTGCTGGTGGTCGTGTCGATCGAGGGCAAGAACGCCGACGCGAAGAAGCTCCTCGGTCAGCTGGTGAAGATCGCCAAGGCAGCGGCCAAGCCGCCCGCCAAGCCGGCGACCGAGAAGCCCGCGACGCCGGCCAAGCCCGCCGCCGACAAGCCCGCCGCCGACAAGGCCGCGACGCCGGCCAAGCCCGCGACGCCCGCGACGCCGGCCAAGCCTGCGACGCCCGCGAAGAAGTGATCAGAAGACCCAGGTCGCGCTCGCCCCGGTCGGGTGCACGCTGAGCCGCAGAGCCCCTGCGCTGGCGGGCGCCGCCTTCTTCGGGGCGAGCACGATCAAGGCCACTCCGGCGGCAGCGCCGACGCCCGCGCCAATCCAGAACGCGCGCGCGACGCCATACCGATCGATCGCGTCTTGTCGCGCGGCGGCGTCCTTGTGGTTCGAGTCGTCGAACTGCTGCTTGGCGCCGAGGGCGCTGACGTAGAACCCGAGGCCCACGCCGGCTGCTGCCGCCGAAGCCCCGACCAGCACGTAGCCGACGGTGCGTTGCAGGTTACCGGCCGAGTCGCTGGTGGGCTCGGTCGGGGTCGACCTCGTCGGCGCACCGACCGGGTCGTCTTTGTCGAGCTCGAGCTTCACGACTTTGAGCTGACCGGCGGCGACGCTCACGTTGCGCTCGATGATCTCGCCCTCGGGGCCTTCGAGCTTGATCTCGTGGTCACCGGGCTCGACGAAGGTCTCGAAAGGGATGGGGGTCTGGGCGATCGGACCGACGCTGGCACGCGTGCCCTTCGGCTCGGACACCTCGAGCTTGCCGAGGGCGGCCTGCAGGTCGGCGAGCTTCTTCTTGGCCTGTTTGCTCTGGGCGTCCGAGAGCCCACCCAGCTTCAGCGACGCCGCGTAGCCGTTGGCCGCACGGACGCGGTCCTTCGCGCCCTCCCAGCACATCGCGGCGTTGTACAGGGTCGCGCCATGAGGCGCCCGCTTGTGGGCTTCGGTGAAGGCCTCGGCGCAGACCCGGAACTCGCCCTTCTTGGCGGCCGCGGCGCCGGCCTCGAAGAACTGGGCCGCCACCTGGGTCTCGGAGTCGCTCTGGGCCCGGGCCTCGGGCGCGAGCCCGAGCAGGGCCACGAGCCCCGAGAGCGCGACAATTCCGACCGGCCGAAGCACGGGGTGACGATACCACGGGGCCCCGCCGATCAAACCAAACGCAGCGAGCGCCCGTGCAGGACCTCGTTGTGCGAACCCTGGCGGTAGCCTGCCAGATCGACCGCCACGTAGCTGAAGCCGTGGGCCTTGCCGAGGCGCACGATCTCTTCGCGGACGCCCGGGCGGAGCAGCCCCTCGAGCTCGGCGAGATCGATCTCGAGCCGCGCGACGGTGTCGTGCCAGCGCACCCGCAGCTGCCGGAAGCCGAGGGCCCTGAGCGCGGCCTCGAGCCCGCCGATCTGCTTCAGGCGTTCGGCCGTCACGCTGGTGCCGTACGGAATGCGGCTCGACAGGCACGCCGATGCGGGCTTGTCCCACAGGTCCATGCCCATCAGGCGAGCGGCCGCTCGCACGTCGGCCTTGGTCATGCCGGCGTCGACCAGCGGGCTCTTCACCGCGGCGTTCTTCGCCGCCTCGAGCCCCGGGCGATAGTCGCCCAGATCGTCCAGGTTGGTGCCGTTGGCGACGAACGCGAGACCCCATTCGACCCGCTTCGCCTCGGCGATCTCGTACAGCTCGCTCTTGCAGTGAAAGCACCGGTCGGGCTCGTTGGCGACGTAGCCCGGGCGGGCGATCTCGTGGCTGTCCACGAAGCGATGGTGAGCGCCCAGCCTCTGGGCGATGCGCGCGGCGTCGAGCTGCTCGCTCTCGGGCAGGCTGGGGCTCACCGCCGTCATGCCCAGGGCGCGGTCGCCCAGCTCCGCGTGGGCCACCGCCAGCACCAGCGCGCTGTCGAGCCCGCCGGAGTAGCAGACCAACACCGACCCGAGCTCGCGCACCTTTGCCCGCAGGCCTTCGAGCTTCTCTGCGGCGGGGTCGCTGCTCATCTCAGGCGGGTTCTTAACACCAGGCCGACCCGGCGCCAGCTCAGGGCTTGGCGGCCTTGCCCAGGCCCGCGGTGTTGCCCCAGACCTGCAGCGCGTAGCGCCCGGCACCGCGGAACACGCTCACCTCGAGCAGGTACAAGCCCGGGACGTCGAAGCAGACGGGACCCGCCGGCGGCGTCACCGGGAAGGCGTCGTGGCTCAGATCGCCGGTCACGTCTTCGCCGTCGGGGCCACGCAAGAGCACGTCCAGGTCTTGCACGTTGCGATCGCCCACGGCGTACACGCGGTAGCAGGCCCCCGAGGCCGGAACGTAGAAGGTGTAGCGGTCCGCTGGATCCTTCTCGGCCTGCTCTGCGGTGTGCACACCGGTCACCGCTTGCATGCCACCGGTCGCGCCGCAGGAACGCGTCAGCCGCGCCAGATCTTCTTTCGGCGAGCCGCTGGGAGAAAACGCGGAATAGCACTCGGACCAGATGCCGCCCTTGGGCGAGGCCTCGTCGTCGGTCTTTGCGCTGGGCGTGCCCGGGGTCGGCGGGGGGGTCGGCTCGAGGGTCTGCCCGCCGCAGCCGAAGGCCAAGAACGCCAGGAGCAAGATCTGCCGGGACATTGCGGGGCGAGGATAGTCGCCTGCCGGGCCAGGTGAAGGGCGGACATTTCCTGACCGGGCTGGCTTGCGCGAACGGTGACTGAGTGTATGTTCAGTACACCCGTCATGGCCCTGCCGCAACACGTGCTCGATCGCCTCCCGGCGGCCCTCCTGAAAGGGGGCCAGCTCGCCCCGGCCGAATCGCCGGAAATCGGCCTCCCATCGGGGCTGGCAGAGCTCGACGCGGTCCTGCCCGACGGGGGCCTCTTGCGGGGTGGGGTGGTCGAGCTGTGCGTGTCGGGGGCGGCGGCTGGGGCCACCCGCATCGCCCTCGCGGCCTGTCGCGCCGCCCAGTCCGAGGGGCGCGAGCGCGGGGGCGACACGCCCTGGTGCGCCTTCGTCGACCCTTCGAGCTCCCTCTTCGGTCCCGGCGTGGCAAAGGCAGGGGTCCAGCTCGATCGGCTGCTGGTCGTGCAGCCGTCGCTCGAGGCGCTGGGGCGCGTCAGCCTGCGCGTCGCCGAGTCGCGGGCGTTCGCCGTGGTGGTCGTCGACACCGTGGGCGTGCCGGGCTCGCTGGTCGACGTCTCGCTCGGAACCTGGCCGCGCATCGTGCGTCGGCTCTCCCTCGCGGTCGAGGGCAGCGCAGCGTGCGTGCTGCTCGTCACCCAGAGCGCGGTCTCGCGTCCGCTGCCGCTGCCCGTCGCGCAGCGCATCGAGCTGTCGCGGCCCAGCGAGCACGAGCTCACGGTGCGGGTCGCCAAAGACAAACACGGTCGCATCACCTCCGTGCGCAAGATCCCGTGGGCGGCAGCGTCGCCGCGCCCGCTGGTCAAGGTCGAGGGGCCGTCGCGCCGGCTCGCGCGGCTCTCGGGAGGGTGAGCGTGCGCCGCATCGCAGCCGTGGCCTTGCCGCACCTGGTGACCGAGCTCGTGGCCGAGTCGCTGGCGGTGGCGCGCAGCGTGCGCGAGCCGGGGGTGCGGCCCGAGCTGCCGCCCTTCGCGGTGGTGCTGGTCGAGCGCGAGGGGCGCGCGGGCGACGCGGGCGATCCGGTGCCGTCCAGCTCGCTGCTCGACGCGGTCAGCCCGAGCGCGCAGCGCTTCGGCGTGCGAGCGGGTCAGAGCATCGCAGAAGCGTGCGTGCTCTCGTCGCGGCTGGCGGTCGTCCCGCTGTCGCGTGAAACACTGGGTGCAGCTCTCGGTCGCGTGGCCGAGGCCGCGCTCGCGTTCGGCGCTACCGTGTCCCTCGAGCCGCCGGACACGGTCTGGGTCGACGTGACGGGGGCCGCACATCTCTTCGGGGGTGAGGCCGCGCTCGGCGCCGAGCTCGCCAGTCGCGTGCGTGCGTTGGGTCACGTGGTGCGCGTCGCCGTGGCCGAGGGGCCGCGGCTCGCTCAAGCGCTGGCGCGCTGGGGCAGCAGCGGCTCCACCCGGGACGAGCGCAGTGTGATCGCGGTCATGGGCCCACGCACCCGCGCGGCCATGGCCAGCTTGCCCATCTCTGCGCTGCCCACGGCCGACGAGCACGTGGCGTGGTTTGCTCGCCTCGGCGTGCTCACCCTGGGGCAGCTGGCCGAGCTGCCGCGGGCTTCGGCGGCGGCTCGGCTGGGCACAGAGGCCGATCGCGCGCTCGATCTGGCTCAGGGGCGTGACGACTCACCGCTGGTGGCGTATCGCCCTCCGAGCCTGCTGGTGGAGCACAGCGAGTGGGACGAGCCCGCCGAGGGGCTCTCGCCGCTGCTCTTCGTGCTGAGCGGGCTGGTCTCGCGGGTCTCGGCGCGGCTCGCCGGGCGCGGCGAGGCAGCCCAGAAGCTGGTCGTGGTGCTCGAGCACGATCGCACCATCGCGCGTCACCGGGGGGCACCCCTGGAAAAGTCACTGGTCTTCGATCTGGCCTCGCCGCTCTGGCGCGCGGAAGAGATGAAGCGGGTGATCGTCTCGCGGCTCGAGCGCACGCGGCTCGAGGCGCCCAGCGTCGGGCTTCGGCTCGAGGTGCCGGCCATCATCCGCGCGCTCGGCCGCCAGCTCGACCTGTCGCGGGTCTCCGGCGGGGTCACCGGGCAAAAGGGGCTCGAGTCGCTGCCGGTGGTCCTGGCCGAGCTCGGCGCCGACATCGGTCGCGAGCGGGTCGGGGTGCTCGCGCTGGTCGACGCGCATCGCCCCGAGAAACAGCACGAGCTTCGGCCGGCGCTGCCCGAGCCGGGCTCCGCGCTCGCAGCTAAGAGGCGCTCGAAGAAGAGGGCCCGCCCCGAGCCCGAGATGGTGCGCAGCGTGCGCTCCCTCGAGGCCGCGCAGCAGGGCGCGCCCACGCGGCTCTTGCCCGCCCCGGTGCCGCTCGACGCCGCGCTTCGGGTCGGGGCCACGCTGCGGGTCGATCATCGCCTGTACACCATCGAACGCATCGGCTTCGTCGAGCGGCTAGAGGCCGTCGAGTGGTGGACGGGCGCCCCCGTCGCGCGGGACTACCTGCGCCTCTGGCTCGGCAGCCAGGGCGGCGGGCTCGACGCCTGGGTCTACGTCGATCGGCAGAGCGGCAAGCGCTTCCTGCAAGCGGTGGGGGACTGAAAGACGTCTTGCTTGCGGTTCTCGTTCGTCACGCCTCGACTCCGTCTCGTTCGATCTCACGCGGGAGCAGGCGCTCGCGGGCCAAGAGCTCGTCCCACTCGGCAGCGGAGCGTTGAGAGGACCAACTTCTTCGTCATGATGGCCTGCACTGTGATCGCGGGTGCCTGCGACGGTCGAACCTCGAGCACACCGCTGGCCGCTCCCGAACAGCCTCTCCCGGCCCTGCCCGGCGAGAACGAAGCCGAGACCCCGGCGTCGGCGCCGGCTCGAGCGTCGGCCGAAACGCCAGATCAGCCGCGCGTTGGGGCGGCTCCTGGGATCGGAATGCGCCTGGCCTTCGACAACGAGCCTCGCGATGCGACGTGGGCCCAGCCCCTCGAAACCCTGGTCGCCTCGGTCGTCAAGACCACGGGGAAGGCGCGCCTCGTGTCTGCGGAGTGCAAGACGACCGTCTGCAAAGTCGTTGCGAGCCACCCTCCCGGTCGGGTCGCCGCGACCTGGGGCCAGACTCTCAGCCGGGAGCTCGGCCAGGCATTTCCGGACAAGCCGTACCGCGGCGCATTCATGTATGAGCAGACCCTCGACATGACCGTCTCGACGACCTACTTCACGCGCAACGGCTTCGGCGAGCACCACCCCGACGGCTCCCCACGGAAGAAGCGGCAACCCGCACCTTCGCCGTGAGCCTCCCGGGTTTCGGCCCTATCCGGTTCGAGGGGCTGCCGCCACCGCGGCCTCCGCTCGCGTCAGGAGTGCCTCGACGACCTCGAGCTCGTCGCGGACGTCATCGAGGCGGGCGTCGAACGCATAGGCGTAGTCAGCCGCTTGCCGGTAGGCCTGGAGCCGGGTCAGCGCCAGACCGAATCGCGGCTCGAGACGTCCGGTTTGCACCCAATGCTCGCTCAGCATGCGGAGCACTCCGGCATGAGTCTTGGGCTCGATGCCGTCCAGGAGAAGGAGTGCGCGCGCCGCGTGAAACGCACCGTAGTAGGCGCGGCTCATGGCGTCGCGAACGATGCCGATGTCGAGACAGGCCCTCGCGACGCGCAGTGCGTCCTTGCCCGCGCTGAGCTCCGCATGGGCGTTGGTCGCGCGGTTCTCGTTCGTCACGCCTCGACTCCGTCTCGTTCGATCTCACGCGGGAGCAGTCGTTCGCGAGCCAGGAGCTCGTCCCACTCGGCGACGGACAGGACCACCGGCGACAACGGCTCGCCGGACCCCATGGCGATTTCGCCGGCGATGTCCAGCGCGCGCCGGCGCTCGGAGCGAGTGGGTTGCTCCAAGAGGACAAGGACGTCGATGTCGGAGTCCTCCGTCGCCTCGCCCCGCGCCGCCGAGCCGAACACGACCACCCGAATCACTTTCGCTCCGAGCGCGGCTCCGAGCCGGACTCGGTAGTCGGCGACGGTCTCGCGAACTCTGGGGGGAAGCGCGCTCACGCGAAGAGCATACCGCATGGCTCGCCGGGCGGCGCTTCGGCCTTCAGCGGATCAGCTTCCAGAGGCAGGCGAGCAGGCGGTCGAGCGCCCGCGGTCGACCGGAGCCTCACCAATCCGGGTCGCTGCCGGTCGAGGTCCCCCTTCTCGCTGGTGCCGCGGCGTCGCCGCTCTTGAGTTCGTACCCGACGGTGTTACCATGGTCACCCGAGAGGTGTTACCATGCCCGTGCGCAAGCGCAGCTACTCACTGGACGAGAAAGCAGCTGAATACGTGCAGCGAAGCTCGAAGAAGCTTGGGCAGAGTGCGTCGGCCGTGCTCAGCGATCTCGTGCTGGAGGCCGCCCGGCAGGACGCCCAGAGTCGTGCGTTGGAGGAGCTGGGCGCCGGCGTGGAGATCTCGGAGAGCGAGGTCAAGCGTTGGCTCAGGAAGCTGGGCGCCGGGTGAAAAAAGCTCCACGAGCTCCTCGCGTGCGCCCAACAGGTCGCGCCAGGCGCGGCGTGACCTTCGATACGGGTGTCCTGATCGCGCTCGAGCGTCGCAAGTCGGGCGCCCTTGCGCTGCTGAGTGCGTGCCGGAAGTCCCGAGCGACGATCACCCTCCCTGCGACCGTCGTCATGGAATGGTGGCGTGGGTCGCATCAGGCGCTGCTCGAGATCGGGATTCTCGAGGCGCTCACGCCCGAGCTGGCCCGACGTGCGGGTGAGCTCCTGGCCAAGACGGGCAAGTCGAACGCCGTGGACGCGTCGGTCATCGCCTCCGCGGCACAGCGCGGCGACCTCGTCGTGACCACCGATCCGGACGACTTGCTCGAGCTCGCAGCGACGGTGCGCGGTGTCGACGTGGCGAGCCTCGCCTGAGGCAGTGTTACCGCCGCAGCCCCCGCCGCCGTCTCGGCCCCCGTCACCGCCACCACCCTCAGCCCTGTCGCGAGCTCGTGCATCCGCCGCGGCCCCTTCCCCAGACACGCCCAGGTGATCGGTCACGCGGGGCTGTTCTCCGGCTCGGGCGCTGGCGTCACTGACAGAGGCTGTACTCTGGGAACTTCGTGAGTGGCTTGCAGGACAAGCCCGAGACGCACACCCCCGGCGTCGTGCCGCACACGATGTCCGCCGAGTTGCACAGCGACGAGGAGACGCAGGCCGTCTCGTCCAGCTTGGTGCCCAGCACCTTCGCGCAACACACCTGACCGCCGCTGCAATCCTCGGGGCCATCGCACTTGATGGAGGTTCCGGTGCAGGGCGTGCTCTCGGGCTGACAGGTCTTGGCCGAATCGATGCAGCAGAGTGAGCCGTTGAGCGAGCACCCGCTGCCCCCACACGTCACGCTACCGCTCGTGCCGCCCCCGGTGCCGCCGGTCGCACCCGCGCCGCCGGTCGCGCCCGTGCCCCCGGTGCCGCCGGTCGCACCCGTGCCCCCGGTCGCGCCGGTGCCCCCGGTCCCCACCGCGCAGGAACCGCCGCTGCCGCCCGCGCCGGCGTCGCTGGCTGCGCCACAGCTCGCGACCACCAGCAGGCTCTTGGCGAGCCCGACGCACGGGTCGCCAAAGTTTCCGTTCGTTGCGTCGACGGTGCAGCTGGCCCGGCCAAGGCAGTAGCACCCGGTCACGCTCTTCGACGACGAGGCATCGCAGTCGCCGGTCTTCGGGGCGTCGCAGGTGCCCGGAGTGCCGTAGCTCGCGAGGGTGATACCAGTGACGACGGTCCCGCTCGGGCAGGTGAGGGTCAGCGATGTGTTCTCGGTGGCGCTCTGGCAGATGCTGCTCTGCGTGCCGCCACTGCCCGCCGTAGCGCCGCCACTGCCCGCCGTAGCGCCGCCGCTGCCCGCCGTGCCGCCGCCGGAGCCGGCCATGCCGCCGGCGCCCCCGCTCGCGCCCGGTCGGACGCAGCGCTGGGTGGTCGCGTCGCAGGTCCAGCCCGCGGCGCAGGGGCAGTGCTTCCCGCTCAGGTCCACGTCGTCCACGCTGCAGCCCGTGAACCCGCCGAGGGCGAGCAGGGCGAGGGCGCGGAAGGGGAGCATCCCGCCAGTCTAGCGGATCAACGCGCCGCCAGCTCGGGCCGCAACGGGCCGTCGGCCACTCCGCCACCCTTGAGCTTCATCCCGCCGTGGGGGGTGACGGTCGGAAGCTTGGCGAACTGCGAGTCGAGCAGGCCGCGCATCTCGCTCAGCTTCTCGGGCTCGCTCTTGGCCAGGTCCTTCTTCTCGCCCGGATCGCTCTTCAGGTTGAAGAGCTTCTCGGGGCCGGCCTTGTCACCGAAGCGGATCAGCTTCCAGTCACCGCTCACCACCGCGCGGCGCGCGGGCTGCACGTTGTCGGCGCAGAGCTCGAGCACCACCGGCTTCGGCTGGGCCGACTTGCCGTCGATCTCGGGCACCAGGCTCTCGCCCGTGAAGCCGGCGAGGGCCTCTTGGCCCATCAGCTCCATGATGGTGGGCGCCAGGTCGACGTGGGTGTGGGGCGTCGCCACGCGGCGCGGCTCTGCTCCGGGCACGCGGACGATCAGCGGCACGCGCACCAGCTCTTCGTACAGCTCGTGGGCGTGTTGCATCATGCCGTGCTCACCGAAGGCCTCGCCGTGGTCGGCGCTGATGATCACCGCGGTCCTCTCCCACCAGGGCTGCTTCTCGGCCCAGGTCAGGAGCTTGCCGAGGTGCTGATCGGTGTAGTGGACCTCGTTGTCGTACAGATCGCGCTCGCTCGAGCCGAAGTCCGGCGACTCGGCGTGCCGGATCCACTGATGATGCGGATCGGTGTAGTGCGTCCACGCGAAGAATTGGCCCCTCACGTTGTCGGGGTTCGAGAGGTGCTTGACCATCAGCTCGTGGGTCTTGGGGCTGGTGATGTGGTCGTCGCTGCGCTCGTTGAAGGTGATGCCCGGCACCATGTCCCAGATGGCGAAGCCTTGGTTCAGGCCCTTGCCTCGATTGAAATACAGATGCGATTGCACGCCGAGCGTGCGGACTCCCTTGGCGGACAGCGCCTCGGGGAAGAACTCGTTCGAGTCCTGATAGCCCGCGAAGAAGTAGCCGCTTCGATACAAGGTCGAGGCGGGCCGCCCCGAGAGGATGGCCGGCACGCTCTGGGCGGTGAAGCTGCTCACCGAGCGGTGGTTCTCGAACACGACGTTCTGCTTGGCGAAGCGCGTCAAGTTCGGGGCAATGTCCCGGGGGTAACCAGCCCAGGGCATGTCGGCGCGCAAGGCGTCGACCGTCAGCAAGAGCACGTTCAGCGGCTCCCGCGGGCGGAGCGCTTTCTTGGCGACCGGGGCGGGCTTCTCGACGGGCGCCACGGGCGCCGCGGTCTCGGTCTTGGTGGGCTCGGCGGGCTTCGCGGGCTCGGCGCTGGGCGCGGGCTTCTCGGCGCAGCCGAACATCAGCAGGGGAAGGGTCAAGAGGAGAGAGCGGTCGAGCTCCATGGCTCGGTCCTAACGACCACGGCGGAAAGTGGGCAACTTCCCGACATGGCCCGGGCGGCGTAGGCTTCGGGCATGAAGACGCTGCTGGTGGCGCTGGTCCTGGTGGTCGCGGCCTGCGGAGAGACCGAGTCGGACGGAGGTCCTGCGTCGGGCGGCACGTCGAGCGGCGGCGCGTCGAGCGGTGGCGCGTCGAGCGGCGGCGCGTCGAGCGGTGGCACGTCCGGCTCCGGCGGCACGTCCGGCTCCGGCGCCTCCGCGGGCTCCGGCGGCACGGCGGGCTCGGACGGAAGCGCGGGCTCTGGTGGGATCGACGCGGGCACCTGCCAGGAGGGCGGGGTGCTCGACGGCGGGGCGGAGGCGATCATCGCCGCCTCGTGCGCGGTGGCCGTGATCAAGGTCGCACGCATCGACGAGGAGTGCTCGGGCGCGGGCGGCGCCCACGTGACCTTCGACGTGATCGCCGTGGGCAAGGGTCCGGCGCTCACGCGGGTCAGCTACGGCGGCCACGCGTACTACGCGCCCGCCGAGGGGCCGGACAAGGTCGGGGAGTACTTCGTGGCGGGGATCGATCCGTTCGGAAAGCTCGAGCCCCAGCCGGACAACCCCGGGTGGTGCATCACCGGTCTGCCCAGCGTCGACGGTCGGGTGCACGCGTTGGTCGAGGCCGCGAGCGAGAGCGCCGCCAAGGCCAAGATGGCGGCCATCCTCGCGAAGTGATTCGCGTTGCGCGGGAGCCAGGTCCCGGGGTTTTCTTCGGCGAAACATACTGATAACTTGTTCAGTCCATGTTTGCCGAGCTGCTCGCGCGCTCGAACTTCAGCTTTCTCTCGGGCGCTTCGCACCCCGCCGAGCTGGTGGTGCGCGCCAAAGAGCTGGGGCTCGCGGCCCTGGCGCTCACCGATCGCATGGGGCTCTACGGCTCGGTGCGGGCCCACGCCCAAGCCCAAGAGTGCGAGCAGCAGGTGATCGTCGGGGCCGAGCTGGTGCTCGATCCGGCGGTGCCGTCGCGCTCTGCCACCGCGCCCAGCGAGGCACGGCTCGCAGCGCTCGCGCGGGCGCCGAGCGTCGCGTTGCTCGCGTGCGATCACTCCGGCTACTCGAACCTGTGTCGCCTGCTCACGCTCGCCCACGCCGGACACCCCAAGGGCGAGGGCGCGCTCTGCCTCGACGCGCTCGCCGCACACCATCAGGGGCTCGTGGCGGTCGTGCCGGCGCCGCGCGATCCGTCGGGCCCCGGCGCGCCGCCCGAGGCGCTGCTCGGGCTGCTTCGCGACGTGTTCGCCGAGCGCGCGCTGCTCGCGGCGCATCGCCACCTGGATGCGTTCGACGTGGCGCGGCTCGCGGCGGTCGAGGCCGGGTCGGTGCGCTTCGGTCTCGAGGTCGTCGCCAGCGCGCGCCCTCTCTTCCATCACCGCTCGCAGAAGGCCGTGGCCGACGTGGTCGCCTGCATCCGCGAGGGCACCACCCTGGACCGGGCCGGCACGCTGCTCGAGGCCAATACCGAGGCGTTTCTCCGCTCCGAGCTGGAGATGCAGCGGCTGTTCCGCGAGCGCCCGGCATGGGTCGAGCGCACGGCCGAGGTGGCGAGCGCGTGTCGCTTCTCGCTCTCGGAGCTCCGCTATCGCTTCCCGTGCACGCTCGAGCCCGGCGAGAGCGCCGACGGCAAGCTTCGCCGGCTCGCGCTCGAGGGCGCACAGCGTCGCTACCCGAGCGGGGTGCCCGACTCGGTCGCGCAGCAGATCGAGAAAGAGCTGGCCCTGATCGCCCAGCTCGCGGTCGCGCCCTACTTCCTCTCGACCTGGGAGGTCGTCGAGATCGCGCGCGCGCGTCGCATCTTGTGCCAGGGCCGCGGCAGCGCGGCCAACAGCGCGGTGTGCTTCGTGCTGGGGATCACCGCGGTCGATCCGGCGCGCTCCAACCTGTTGTTCGAGCGCTTCATGAGCGCCGAGCGCAGCGAGCCGCCGGACATCGACATCGACTTCGAGCACGAGCGGCGCGAAGAGGTGATCCAAGAGATCTACGCGCGACATGGTCGCGACCGCGCCACCATGGTCAGCGAGGTGATCTGCTATCGCGGCAAGAGCGCGCTGCGCGAGGTGGGCAAGGTCTTCGGGCTGTCGCTCGAGCAGGTCGATCGCCTGTCGGGCGCCATCACCCACTGGGACTCGGCCGAGGTGAGCGACGCCCGGCTCGCCGAGCTGGGCTTCGACCCCGCGGACCCGCGGCTCCGTCAGAGCGTGAGGCTGGCCCGGGCGATCGAGGGGTTTCCGCGGCACTTGTCGATCCACGTCGGCGGCTTCGTGCTCTCGGCGGCGCCGCTCCACGAGGTGGCGCCGATCGAGCCCGCGCGCATGCCGGAGCGCACGGTGATGCCCTGGGACAAGGACGACATCGAGGCGCTGGGGTTCTTCAAGATCGACGTGCTCGGGCTGGGCATGCTGACCGCGATCCGCAAGTGCCTGGTGTCGATCTGGGAGGGGGGCGGGCTGGGGAGGGGGCAAGGGCCGAGCGCGGCCTTCGACCCGATCGAGCTCTTGACCCGGATCCCCGCCGAAGACCCGATGGTCTACGACCTCTGCTGTCGCGCCGACACGGTGGGGGTGTTCCAGATCGAGAGCCGGGCGCAGATGGCGATGCTGCCCCGGCTCAAGCCGCGCCGCTTCTACGACCTGGTGGTCGAGGTCGCGCTGGTGCGCCCCGGTCCGATCCAGGGCGGGATGGTGCACCCCTATCTTCGGCGTCGAAACCGCGAAGAGCCGGCGGACTCTCCCCACCCGTCGCTCTCGCCCATCTTGGAGCGCACGCTGGGCGTACCGCTCTTTCAAGAGCAGGTGATGCAGATCGCCATCGTGGGCGCGGGCTACTCGGGCGGCGAGGCCGATCAGCTGCGCCGCGACATGGCCGCGTGGAAGAAGCACGGCAAGCTGCTTCGTCACAAAGACCGGCTGCTCGCGGGCTTCGCGGCGCGGGGGATCAGCGCCGAGTTTGGCGCGCGCTTGTTCGAGCAGATCAAGGGCTTCGGGGAGTACGGCTTTCCCGAGAGCCACGCCGCCTCCTTCGCGCTCTTGGTCTACGCCTCGGCCTGGCAGAAGACGCACTATCCGGCGCACTTCGCCTGCGCGCTGGTGAACTCGTTGCCCATGGGCTTCTACTCGGCCAGCACCCTCTTCCAAGACGCCCAGCGCCACGGCGTCGAGCTTCGGGAGGTGAGCATCGACTCGAGCTTCTGGGCCTGCACGCTCGAGCCCGCCGGCGACAAGCCCGCCATCCAGAGCTTAGAGCCCGACGCCGCGCGGGCGGTGCGCCTGGGCTTTCGACTGGTGAAGGGCCTGGCCGAGGCCAGCGCGCGTCGCATCGAGGTCGCTCGGGCCGAGGCGGCGTTCTCCAGCATCGACGACTTGATCCGGCGCGCAGCGCTGCGCAAGGACGAGGTCGAGCGACTGGCCGAGGCCGGAGCGCTCGAGTCGCTCACGCCTGGCCGGCGCAACGCGGTCTGGCAGTCACGCGCGCCGCGGGCTCCGGGCCTGTTCGCGCGACTCGAGCTGGGCGAGCCGCGGGTGGTGCTGCCGCCGCTGCGCGCGGCCGAGCAGCTCATGCTCGACTACGAACGCAAGGGGCTCAGCATCGTCGATCATCCGATGCGACACTTGCGCGCGCGGCTCGAGGCGAGGGGGGTGATCACCGCGGCCGAGCTTCCGCAGCAGAAGCAGGGGCGCGCGATCAGCGTGGCGGGGCTGGTGCTCACGCGCCAGCAACCGGCCACCGCCAGCGGCGTGGTGTTCGTCACGCTCGAAGACGAGACCGGGTTCGTGAACCTGATCCTCTGGCAGCGGGTCTACGAGCGCCTGCGCCTGGTGGCGCGCCACTCACGCCTGATGCTGGCCTCGGGCAAGGTCGAGCGCGATCGCGAGTCGACCCGCTCCGAGGTGCCCATCGTGCACGTGATCGTCGAGCACCTCGAGCGGCTCGACAGGCCGGACTCGAAGCTCGGCCGGCAGTCGCGGGATTTTCACTGAGCCGGTCGGCGGCGGCTCACGCCACCGCCACCGACTCGTCGACCTCGGCCACCGGAGGCGGGCTGGAGAGCGTGCCGCGGTTCTCGCTGCGGGCCACGGCCTGGTCGTTGACCTTCACGCTCACGATGCGGGACACGCCGGGCTCACCCATGGTCACGCCGTACAGGACGTCCACGCTCTGCATGGTCTTGCGCACGTGGGTGATCAGGATGAACTGCGAGCTCGCCGTCATCGAGCGAATGGCCTCGTTGTAACGGGCCACGTTGGCCTCGTCGAGCGGCGCGTCGACCTCGTCGAGCACGCAGAAGGGCGAGGGGCGGTACTGGAAGATGCTGAAGATCAGGCTGACGGCCGTCAGCGCCTTCTCGCCACCGCTCATCAGCTCGATGTTGCCCAGCTTCTTGCCGGGCGGCTGGGCGATGATCTCGACGCCGGTCTCGAGCATGTCGTCGGGGTTGGTCAGCCCGAGCTCGGCGCGGCCGCCGCGGAACATGCGGGTGAAGGTCTTCTTGAACAGCTCGTTGACCGCGTCGAAGGTCTCGCGGAAGCGCCGGCGGGACTCCTTGTTCATGTGCCGGATGGCGCGGTCGAGGTCTTCCAGCGCCTTCTCGATGTCGATCTTCTGGGTCGACAGATCCGAGAAGCGCTTCTCGGCGTCCTGCCACTCTCGGCCGGCGTCGAGGTTGACCGGGCCCATGCGATCGATGAGCTGCGTGAGCTCGTCGATCCGGCGACGCTGCTCGTCGTCGGGCAGCGGGCGTGCGTGATAGCTGCCGACCACGCGCCGGAGGTCGAGGCCGCGGAAGCGGTCGCGCACGTTGGCCAAGAGGTGGTCGCGCTCGAGCTCGATGCGCTGCAGCGCCATCTCGGCGCGGCGCACCGAGTCGTCGAGCTGCTGCACCTCGTCCCGCAGCGTCTTGAGCTCGGCCTCGCGGGTGCCCAGGGCGAAGCGCACCTGCTCGAGCAGGGCGCGGGCCGAGTCGAGCTCGGTGTGGGCCACGCGAGCGGTCTCGACGGCCCCTACCCGGGCCTCTCGCGCGACCATGATCTGGGCCGCCGTCTCGCCGGAGGCGCGGGCGGTCTCGAGCAGGTCGTCCGAGAGCCGCTGGTCGCGGGTCTCGAAGTCGGTGATCGCGGCCAGGACGCGCTCGAGGGAGCTCTTCGCGGCCTCGACCTGCTCGCGGACCTGCGCCAAACGGACCTTGCGCTCGGTCACGAGGGTGGCCTGGGCGTTCACCCGCTCGTTCCACGAGGTGGCCTGGGCCTCGGCCTTCGCCAGATCGTGACGCAGGTGCTCGAGAGAGACGCGGGCCGTCTCGAGCTCGGTGCGGGTCGCGCTCTGGGCGGCGACGGCGTCGGCCAGCTTGGCCTCGAGCTCCGAGGTCTCGGCCGCGATGCTAGCCTTGCGCACGGTGCCGCGCTCGATCTCGCCGGCGGTCCGCGCCAGGTCCTTCTCGGCGGTGACGTGGGCCAGCTCGCCGGCGTGGGCCTCTTGTCGGGCCCGGTCCAGGCTGGTGCCGACCTCGCTCAAGCGAGCGCGCAGCGCGGTGTGCTCGTCGTGCACGCGCGTGTACTGCTCGCCGAGGCGCTCGACCTCTTTCGCCAGAACGCGCAGCTCGCGCTTCTGTTCGACCATGCCGGCCGCGGCCTCGTCCCCGCTGCCGCCGCTGATCACGCCGTCGGGGCGCGCGACCGTGCCGTCCAGCGAGACCACGGTGGCGCCGGCGTGGCGCTCGGCCACTGCCAACGCTTGCTCGGCCGTCTCGACCAAGAGCGCGTCGCCGACCAGCGCGCGCACCAAGGCCTCGTCCGCGGGGTCGAACACCAGGCGATCGACCAGGCGACCGATCACGCCGGGCTCCGAGAGCGCGCTCGAGCGTGCGGCGCCGGCCACGTAGGGAGGGCGCTGTGCCACGATGTTCGCCCGGCCCCGCTCGCTCTTGGCGAGCTCGGAAAGGAGGTCGAGCCCCCGCGGCAGGTCCTCGACCACCACGTACTGCAGGCGCTCGCCCAAGAGACCCGCGAAGGCGGCCGTCAGCTCTTCGGGTGCCTCGATCCGATCGGCGACCAGCCCCAGCACGCCGGCGTGCGAGCCGCTGACCAGGGCGCGCGCGCCCGCGCCCACGCCCTCGAGCCGGCGGTGCAGCTCGTCCAGGGCCTTGAGTCGGTTCTTCTTGAGCCCGAGCTCGTTCTTCGCGGCGTCCACCCGACGCTCGCTGTCCAGCTGCTTGGCGCGCAGCTCGACGATCTCGGCTTCGAGCGCCTCGCGCTCGGCCACCGTCAGGCGCTTGCCTTCGGCCAACTCGGCCACGCTGCGCTCGAGCGCGTGCTTCTTGGCGTCGAGCTCGGCTAGCTCGTCGGCGATGCCGTCGCGCTCGGCGCTCAGCTTGTCGCGGCGCCCGTCGAGCTCGGCGATGTGGTGGGCGTGGGCTTCGACGCGCGCCTCTGCGGCGGCGGCCTGCGCGCTGGTCTCGCCCAGCCTGGCGCGCACGCCCTGCAGCGCCTCGTTGGCGTGGGCCTCTTCGGTGCGCAGCTCGGCGAGGGCGACGTCTTCGCGCTCGGCGTCGGCCACACGCTCGGACTCGTCTCGGGCGAGATCGGTCAGGCGGTCGGTGAGCGATTCGCGCTCGGCGGTGAGCTCGCCCAGGCGGCGACCGATCTCTTCTTGCTCCACCTCGGCGGAGCGCTGGCGCTCGACCAGGTGAGTCATGCGGTCCCGCGCGCGCTCGATCTCGGCCCCCAGGGCGGTCACCTCGTTGTCCGCCTCGAAGGCCGAAGTGCTGGCCTTTTCCGCCCGTTGTTCGATGGTCAGGGCCTCTTGCCGGGCCTGATCGAGCTCTGCCTCGGAGGCGCTCAGGGTCTCGCGGGCGCGCTCGACGCCGCTCGACGCCTCCGCGTGAGCCGCGCGCTCGACCTGCTCGGTCACGATGTGCTCGAGCAGCTTGTGCGAGGCGTCGTGCAGCACCAGGTCTTCGAGCTCGGCGCGATACTGGACGTAGCGCTCGGCCTTGGCCACCTGGCGCTTGAGCGCGGCGCGCGTGCGATCGATCTCGGTGACGATGTCGGTGATGCGCAAGAGGTTCTGGCGCGTCAGCTCCATCTTGCGCTCGGCCTGCTTGCGGCGCTGCTTGTACTTGGTGATGCCCGCGGCCTCTTCGATGAACAGGCGGCGGTCCTCCGGGCGCGAGCTGACGATCTGACCGATGCGACCCTGCTCGACGATCGAGTACGCCTTGGTGCCGACGCCGGTGCCCAGGAACAGCTCGGTGATGTCACGCAAGCGGACCTGAGTCTTGTTGATCAGGTACTCGCTGGTGCCGTCGCGGTACAGGCGCCGGGTGATCGCGATCTCGGGGTACGCCTGGTACTCGGGCGGAATCGTCTCGGCGTAGGCCGGGTCGGAGTTGTCGAAGGTGATGGTGACTTCGGCCAGGCCGTGGGGGCCCCGGGACTCGGAGCCATTGAAGATCACGTCTTCCATCGCGCGGCCACGGAGGTGCCGCGCGCTCTGCTCGCCCATGCACCAACGGATGGCGTCCACGATGTTGGACTTGCCGCAGCCGTTGGGACCCACGACACCGATGATGTCGTGGTCGAAGTGGATCACGGTCCGGTCGACGAAGGACTTGAACCCCGCGATCTCCAGCCTCTTGATGTGCATCGGTGACGTCCTTCTCGGCCTGGTCTCCCGAGGCTAGCAGCCTTGGGAAGCCTGCGCTTCGCCCCGCCGGGTCGCCGGCGTGTGGGGCGTTTCGGAGGTGTTGCCGGACGCCCGAAAGGGCGCCCTAAACCTAAGGTAACCGCACGTCATGTAGGGTCACGCCAGGTACTGCACATTTGATAGGCGACCTTCCGATCAGGTTCAAGGGAAAAACCGTGCACGCCCCCATTCCTCGGGAAAGATTGACAGACCCTGCGCACAGTCGCATTTGGCCGCCATGACCTACGAGTACGTCTGCACCGCCTGCGCCCACGAGTGGGAAGCGGAGCAATCGATGAGTGAGCCTGCGCTCACCACGTGCCCGAGCTGCAAGGCGGAAGCGGCCAAGCGGCAGGTGTCGGGAGGCACGGGGTTCATTCTGCGCGGCGGTGGCTGGTATGCCGACGGCTACGGCTCGAAGAAGCCGGGCACGTCGGAGGCCGCGAAGCCCTCGACCACGCCTTCGACCCCCGCGACGACCAAGTCCGAGCCGGCTCCGGCAGCGCCCGCCGCGCCCACGAAGACGAGCACTGATTCCTGAACGCCGCTAAGCTCGTGGCGTATGGCCGACACGAAGCACGAAGTCGACGACGTGCGCCGAGAGATCGCGGCGGTCGACCGCGCGTTGCTCGCCAAGCTCGAAGAGCGTGCGCGGCTCAGCCGCAAGATCCACAAGCTCAGCGAGGGCGAGGTCCCCACCACCGACCTGAGCGAGCGCGAGTGGCTGGCGGGGCTCGAAAAGGTCGCCAGCGGAGACCTGCCGGTCGACGATCTGCGCACGCTCTTTCAGCAGATTCGCGCCTCGGCCCGGGCGCTCGAAGAGGCCGCGCGCGTCGCCTACTTGGGCCCCGAAGGCAGCTTCTGTCACGCCACCGCGAAGCGGCATTTCGGCTCGAGCGGCGTGTACGCCGAGTGCGCCACGCTGGCCGAGGCCTTCGAAGAGGTGGAGCGCGGTCGCGCGCTGTACGCGGTGTTCCCCTACGAGTCGTCCACCGACGGGCTGGTGGTCTCGAACATCGCCACCCTCGAAGCGACCGACCTGGTGCTGGTCGCCGAGCGCACCACGACGGCGGCCTACGACCTGATGAGCCGCACCGCGAACATGGCGGACATCGAGAAGATCTACGCGACCGCGGCGGCGCACGCCGCGTGCGAGCGCTTTCTGGAGCGCGATCTGCCCAAGGCGACGGTGATCGACGTGCGCTCGCCGGTCGTGGCGGCCGAGCTGGCCGCGGGCGATCACGGCAGCGCTGCGGTGGCGCCGGCGGCTTGCGGCCGCGAGGTCGAGCTAGAGACCGTGCGCGCCAACGTCGGCGACACCTCCGACCTGAGCTTCCGTTTCGGGATCGCCGGCCTGCGCCCCGCGCCGCGTACGGGCCGGGACACCACCTGCCTGCTCTTCAGCGTCGACGACTCGCCCGGCGCGCTGTTCGACGTCTTGCGACACTTCGCCGAGCGCGGGGTGAACCTGAAGAAGCTGCAGTCCCGCCCGGTGAGCGGCCGGGGCTGGGACTACGTGTTCTACGGTGAGGTGTCCGGGCACGTGACCGATCGCCCGGTGGTGACTGCGCTCGAGGCCGTCAAGCGCGGGACCAAGTACCTCAAGGTGCTGGGCTCGTTTCCGACCGAGCGCTGACGACGCCCATCGCCGAGCGGCGCGCGCTCGTGTACGCTCGCGCCGCATGAAGCGCGGAGTTTGGGTGCAGGCGGCCCTGGTCGGCTCGCTCTGCCTCGGTCTGGTCACGGGCTGCCCGAAGAAGCCGGACAAGATCGTGGCGGCGGGCGAGGACAAGGGCCTGACCGACGCCGAGATCGACCGAGAGCCGGCGGCGCTCATGCCCAGCGGCGCCATCGGCCTGTTCTCGATCGACACCAAGAAGCTCTTCGCGTCGCAGTTCGGCCAGAAGGTGCTGGCCATCGCCCGCGCCCGCACGCCCGTGCCGCCCAGCGCCGGGTTTCTGCCCGACCGCGATCTGGACCACGCATTCGTCGGGCTCTACTCGATGCAGGGCGCGGACTCGGTGTCGGTGCTGAGCGGGCGCTTCGACAAGGCGGCGATCGAGCGGGCCGCCGACGGCACGCAGAAGACGCCAATCGGCACGCCGGTGGTGAAGTCGACCTACGCCGGGCGCACGCTCTACACGTCGCACAACCTCGGGTTCGTGGTGCTGACCTCGAAGACCGTGCTGCTCGGCAACGAGACCGGGATCCGCCGGGCGCTCGACCGGATCAAAGAGGGGCGGGTGCGGAAGCAGCTCCCGGAGTGGTTCGAGGAGCTCTTGAAGACGCCGGGCGCGCCGGTGGTCGCCGGCTTCGACCTGCGCGCGCAACCGCTGAGCGATGCGGCGCGCCAGCAGTTCCCCTTCTTGAACGGGATGGAAACGGCGCGCATGGTCGGCAACTTCGAGTCGCCGGGAGTGAACGTGGCCGGCACCATGACCTA